>NZ_LAVA02000038.1 GCF_000974985.2 Streptomyces mangrovisoli
CTGTACGGCGCCTGGTACGAGTTCTTCCCCCGCTCCGAGGGCACCCCCGAGCAGCCCCACGGCACCTTCCGCACCGCCGCCCGCCGGCTGCCCGCGATCGCCGCGATGGGCTTCGACGTCGTCTACCTCCCGCCCGTCCACCCCATCGGCACCACCTTCCGCAAGGGCCGCAACAACACCCTGTCCGCCGGGCCCGAGGACGTCGGCGTGCCCTGGGCGATCGGCTCCCCCGAGGGCGGCCACGACAGCGTCCACCCCGCGCTTGGCACCATGGACGACTTCGCCTGGTTCGTGCGCGAGGCCCGCGCCCACGGCCTGGAGATCGCCCTGGACTTCGCCCTCCAGTGCTCCCCGGACCACCCCTGGGTGGAGAAGCACCCCGAGTGGTTTAACCACCGCCCCGACGGCACCATCGCCTACGCCGAGAACCCGCCCAAGAAGTACCAGGACATCTACCCCCTCGCCTTCGACGCCGACCTCGACGGCCTGGTCACCGAGACCGTGCGGATCCTGCGCGGCTGGATGGACCACGGCGTGCGGATCTTCCGGGTGGACAACCCCCACACCAAACCGGTCCTGTTCTGGGAGCGCGTCATCGGCGAGGTCAACGCGGCCGACCCGGACGTGATCTTCCTGGCCGAGGCGTTCACCCGCCCCGCGATGATGCACACCCTCGCCCAGATCGGCTTCCAGCAGTCCTACACCTACTTCACCTGGCGCAACTCCAAGCAGGAACTCACCGACTACCTCACCGAGTTGTCGGGCGAGGCGGCGGCGTACATGCGGCCGAATCTCTTCGTCAACACCCCCGACATCCTGCACGCGTACCTTCAGCACGGAGGACGCCCCGCCTTCGAGGTCCGGGCCGTGCTGGCCGCGACCCTCTCCCCCACCTGGGGCGTCTACAGCGGCTACGAACTGTGCGAGAACACCCCCCTGCGAGAGGGCAGCGAGGAGTACCTCGACTCGGAGAAGTACCAACTGCGACCCCGCGACTGGGACACCGCCGAACGCGAGGGCCGCAGCATCGCCCCGCTCATCAGCGACCTGAACACGATCCGCCGCCGTCACCCGGCGCTGCGGGAGCTGCGCGGCCTGCGCTTCCATCACGTCGACAACGAGTCCGTGATCGCGTACAGCAAGCGCAGTGGTGCGGACACCGTGCTGGTGGTGGTCAATCTCGACCCGCACCACACCCAGGAGGCCACGGTCTCGTTGGACATGCCGCAACTCGGCCTGGACCAGCACGCGTCGGTGCCGGTGCACGACGAGCTGACGGGTGAGACCTACCACTGGGGCAGGACCAACTACGTGCGCCTCGAGCCCGGCCGGGCGCCCGCGCATGTGTTCCATGTCCGGGTTCCGTCCGCCGCCCCGCGAAAGGGAGGGTCCAAGACCTCATGACCGTCAACGAGCCCGTGCACGACACCTTCGAGGACACCCCCGCCCAGGAGCGGGACCCCGACTGGTTCAAGCGCGCCGTGTTCTACGAGGTCCTCGTGCGGTCCTTCCAGGACAGCGACGGGGACGGCATCGGCGATCTCCGGGGCCTGACCGCCAAGCTCGACTATCTCCAGTGGCTCGGCGTGGACTGCCTGTGGCTGCCGCCGTTCTTCAAGTCCCCGCTCCGGGACGGCGGTTACGACGTCTCGGACTACACCTCCGTGCTCCCCGAGTTCGGCGACCTCGCGGACTTCGTGGAGTTCGTGGACGCCGCCCACCAGCGGGGCATGCGCGTGATCATCGACTTCGTCATGAACCACACCAGCGACCAGCACCCGTGGTTCATCCAGTCCCGCAAGGACCCCGACGGCCCGTACGGCGACTACTACATGTGGGCCGACGACGACAAGCAGTACCCCGACGCGCGGATCATCTTCGTCGACACCGAGACGTCCAACTGGACCCACGACCCGGTGCGGGGCCAGTACTACTTCCACCGCTTCTTCTCGCACCAGCCGGACCTCAACTACGAGAACCCCGCGGTGCAGGAGGAGATCCTGGCGGCGCTGAAGTTCTGGCTGGACCTCGGCATCGACGGCTTCCGCCTCGACGCCGTGCCCTATCTGTACGCGGCCGAGGGCACCAACTGCGAGAACCTGCCCGCCACACACGCCTTCCTCAAGCGGGTGCGCCGGGAGATCTGCGCGCTGTACCCGGACACCGTCCTGCTGGCGGAGGCGAACCAGTGGCCGGAGGACGTCGTCGACTACTTCGGCGACTACCAGGCCGGCGGCGACGAGTGCCACATGGCCTTCCACTTCCCGGTCATGCCCCGCATCTTCATGGCGGTGCGCCGCGAGTCCCGCTACCCCGTCTCCGAGATCCTCGCCAAGACCCCCGCCATCCCCTCCAGCTGCCAGTGGGGCATCTTCCTGCGCAACCACGACGAGCTGACCCTGGAGATGGTCACCGACGAGGAACGCGACTACATGTGGGCCGAGTACGCCAAGGACCCCCGCATGCGCGCCAACATCGGCATCCGCCGCCGGCTCGCGCCCCTCCTCGACAACGACCGCAACCAGATCGAACTCTTCACCGCCCTGCTGCTCTCCCTGCCCGGCTCGCCGATCCTCTACTACGGCGACGAGATCGGCATGGGCGACAACATCTGGCTCGGCGACCGCGACGCCGTCCGCACCCCCATGCAGTGGACCCCCGACCGCAACGCCGGGTTCTCCTCCTGCGACCCGGGACGGCTCTACCTCCCCACGATCATGGATCCGGTCCACGGCTACCAGGTCACCAACGTGGAGGCGTCCATGTCCTCCCCGTCGTCCCTGCTGCACTGGACCCGCCGCATGATCGAGATCCGCAAGCAGAATCCTGCCTTCGGACTGGGGTCCTTCACCGAACTCCCCTCCTCCAACCCCGCGGTCCTGGCCTATCTGCGGGAGTACGAGGACGACCTCGTCCTGTGCGTCAACAACTTCTCCCGCTTCGCCCAGCCCACCGAACTGGACCTGCGGGAGTTCGACGGACGCCATCCGGTCGAGCTCATCGGCGGCGTCCGCTTCCCCGCCATCGGTGAACTGCCGTATCTGCTCACCCTCGCGGGCCACGGCTTCTACTGGTTCCGGCTCTCCCGAGTCGCATCCCGCATCGGCCGACGCCGCTGACGCGTGCCGAGACGCCGAGGAAAGGACGCGTCACCATGCCGAAAACCGTGATCCTCCCCCCGAGAGGCCCCGGTGTCACCGGACATCTGGCCTCGCTGGAGGCGCTGCTGCGCGAATGGCTGCCGCGCCAGCGCTGGTTCGCGGGCAAGGACCGGCCCGTGGCCGACCTCGCGGTCCTGTCGGCCACCGAGCTGCTCCCGGGCTGTCTGCACCTGCTGGTGCAGACCGGACACCCACCGGTCCCTGCGCCCGGCGGCACTCCCCCGCCCGGGGACTGCTACCAGTTGCTGCTCGGCCTGCGCGAGCAGCTCTCCCCGCGGCTCGGCCGGGCGCTGATCGGCCGGGCCGAACAGGGGCCGCACGCGGGCCTGTTCGTCTACGACGCCCTGCACGACCCGCGGTCCGCGGCGCTGCTCCTGGAGCGGCTGCGGCAGCCCGGCACGGCCGGTCCGCTGGTGTTCGAGACGGCCCCGGCCGCGCGCATCCCCTCCGGGCTCGCGCCACGGCTGCTCGACGCCGAGCAGTCCAACTCCTCGCTGGTGTACGGCGACGCGTTCATCCTGAAGGTGTTCCGCCGCGTCCAGCCCGGGGTCAACCCGGACCTGGAGGTCACCGGCGCGCTGGCCGCGCAGGGCTGCACGCGCGTACCCGCGCCGGTCGCCTGGTTCCGCACCACCGGGGCGCGCGGCGCGACGCTCGGCGTGCTCCAGCCGTTCCTGCCCGCCGCCTCCGACGGCTGGACGCTGGCGCTGCGGGCGCTCGCCGCCGGTGACGACTTCACCACCCAGGCCCACCAGCTCGGCCAGGCCACCGCCGACGTGCATCTCGCGCTGGCGACGGCCTTCCCGTCCGGCGGGCACGGCGAGAACGGCGTCACGGCGTCGGCGATGACCGCGCGGCTGGAGGCGGCCGCGCGCAGCGTGCCCGCGCTCAGGCCGTTCGTGCCGGGGCTGCGCACGGCGTTCGGCGCGCTGGCCGGCTGCGACGCCGGACCGCCCGACCAGCGGGTCCACGGCGACCTGCACCTGGGACAGGTGCTGCGGGCCGGACGCGAGTGGTTCGTCATCGACTTCGAGGGCGAGCCGTCGCGGCCGCTGTCCGAGCGGTGTGCCCCGCAGTCCCCGGTGCGGGACATCGCGGGGATGCTGCGCTCCTTCGACTACGCCGCCCGCCAGCGCCGGCCGTGGCGCCCCGAGTGGGCCCGCCGCTGCCGGGAGGCGTTCTGCGCGGGCTATGCCACCCGCGCCGGCTGGGACCCCCGCAAGAAGCACGCCCTGCTGCGTGCCCATGAGACCGACCGGGCGGTGTACGAGGTGCTCTACGAGGCCAGGCACCGCCCGGACTGGCTGCCCGTACCCATGGCGGCGATCGAACGACTCGCCGTCCGAGGAGGATGACCCCCGTGGCCCTGCGTGACACCTCGAAGCCCGAGTCGGCCGGGCCCGTTCCGGCTGCGGCCCCCGCCCTGCACGCCGACGAACGCGGCCGCCTGCTGGCCGGTGCCCATCACGATCCGCACGCGCTGCTCGGCGCCCACCCGGTGGACGGGGGCATCGCCTTCCGCGCGCTGCGCCCGTTCGCGCGCGCGGTGAGCGTGGTCGTCGACGGCGAGGCGAGGCCGCTGGTCTCCGAGGGCGACGGGCTGTTCTCCTGTCTGCTCCCGCTCGACGCGATCCCGGAGTACACCCTCCGGGTGGAGTACGCCGAGGGCGGCGCCCAGGAGACGCACGACCCCTACCGCTTCCTGCCCGCGCTCGGCGAGCTGGACCTGCACCTGATCCGCGAGGGCCGGCACGAGCAGCTGTGGAAGGCGCTCGGCGCGGAACCGATGGTCCACCAGGACGTGGCCGGCACCCGCTTCACCGTGTGGGCGCCGAACGCCCAAGGGGTGCGCGTCGCCGGTGACTTCACCTTCTGGGACGGTACGGCGTTCCCGATGCGCTCGCTCGGCGCGTCCGGGGTGTGGGAGCTGTTCCTGCCCGGCATCGGCGAGGGCGCCCGCTACAAGTTCGAGATCACCTCCCGGCACGGCGCCCGCTTCCTCAAGGCGGACCCGATGGCCCGCCGCACCGAGGCCCCGCCGGACACGGCGTCCGTCGTGACGGCGTCCCACTACACGTGGGGCGACGGAGACTGGCTCGAGCGCCGGGCCCGCGCGACGGTGCACGACGCGCCCTTCTCCGTGTACGAGGTGCATCTGGCGTCCTGGCGGCCGGGGCTGGGCTACCGCGAGCTGGCCGAGCAACTGCCGTCGTACGTCAAGGATCTGGGCTTCACCCATGTCGAGCTGATGCCGGTCGCCGAGCACCCCTTCGGCGGCTCCTGGGGTTACCAGGTCACCGGCTTCTACGCGCCCACCGCCCGGCTCGGCGGCCCCGACGACTTCAAGTACCTCATCGACGCGCTGCACCGGGCCGGCATCGGCGTGATCATGGACTGGGTGCCCGCGCACTTCCCGAAGGACGACTGGGCGCTCGCGCGTTTCGACGGCGAACCGCTCTACGAGCCCGGGGACGAGCGCCGGGCGGAGCATCCGGACTGGGGGACCTACGAGTTCGACCTCGGGCGGACCGAGGTGCGCAACTTCCTGGTCGCCAACGCGGTGTACTGGTGCGAGGAGTTCCACATCGACGGCCTGCGCGTGGACGCGGTCGCCTCGATGCTCTACCTCGACTACTCCCGCGAGGACGGCCAGTGGTCCCCGAACATGTTCGGCGGCCGCGAGGACCTGGACGCCATGGCCTTCCTCCAGGAGATGAACGCCACCGTCTACCGCAGGGCGCCCGGCGTCGTCACGATCGCCGAGGAGTCGACGGCCTGGGACGGCGTGACCCGCCCCACCGACAGCGGCGGCCTCGGCTTCGGCCTGAAGTGGAACATGGGCTGGATGCACGACTCCCTGGAGTACATCCAGCACGAGCCCGTGCACCGCAAGTACCACCACCACGAGATGACCTTCTCGATGGTGTACGCGTACAGCGAGAACTACGTGCTGCCGATCTCCCACGACGAGGTGGTGCACGGCAAGCGTTCGCTGGTCTCGAAGATGCCCGGCGACTGGTGGCAGCAGCGCGCGAACCTGCGCGCCTACCTGGCCTTCATGTGGGCCCACCCCGGCAAGCAACTCCTCTTCATGGGGCAGGAGTTCGCGCAGGGCGCGGAGTGGTCCGAGGCGCACGGCCCGGACTGGTGGCTGCTCGACCCCGGCTACAGTGCCGAGCCCGACCACCGCGGCGTGCGCGACCTCGTGCGCGACCTCAACACGCGCTACCGCGGTGAACCCGCCCTGTGGCAGCGGGACACCGACCCGGGCGGCTTCTGCTGGGTGGCGTGCCACTCGGCCGACGACAACGTGTTCGCCTTCGTGCGCTACGACGTCGACGGGAACCCGCTGCTCGCGGTCTCCAACTTCTCCCCCGTCGTCCGCCACGACTACGGGCTGCACGTGCCCGGCGACGTGCCCGGCTGGCGCGAGGTCCTCAACACCGACGCCGCGCGCTACGGCGGCGGCGACGTGCTCAACTCCGGCACGGTGAAGCCGGAGAACGGGCTGCTGCCGCTGACCCTGCCGCCGCTCGCGACGGTGTGGCTGACCCCGGCCATGTGAAAGCGGTGACGGGGGCGGGCGGGCGGCTGCCATGCTGGACCGATGCCGACACCCACCCGCCCCCGGCCCACCGGTGAGCCGACCCGCGTCGACGGCGTCCGCCTGGAGTCGCTGCATGTCATCCAGGACGTGCGCGGGGCCGGCCGGGTGCTGGACGACGTGTCCTTCGAGGCGCCGGCCGCGCGGCTCACCGTGATCGCGGGCAGCAGCGGCGCCGGCAAGACCGTACTCCTGGAGACGCTCGCCGGGCTGCGGCCCGCGACGGCCGGGTCGGTACGGCACGACGGAGCCGAACCGCTGCCGCCGGGGCCGGAGTTCGGGTTCGTGCCGCAGGAGGACGTGGTGCACCGCGAACTCCCGCTCCGGCAGACCCTCGTGCATGCGGGACGGCTGCGCCTGCCGTCGGGCACGCCCGTCGAGGCGGTGGCGGCACGCGTCGACGACGTGCTCGCGGCGCTGGGCCTCACGGACCGGGCCGCCACCCGGGTCGGCGCGCTCAGCGGTGGCGAGCGCAAACGGGCCTGCGTCGCCGCGGAGTTGCTGACCCGGCCCCGGGTGCTGTTCCTGGACGAGCCGACGTCCGGGCTCGATCCGGTCTCCGGCGCCGCGCTGCTCGCGACGCTGCGGGAACTGGCCGGGAACGGGACGACGGTGGTGCTCACCACGCATGTCCTGGCCGATCTGCCGCGCTGCGACCAGGTGGTGTTCCTCGCGCCGGGCGGCCGACTCGCCTACGCGGGACCGCCGGACGCGCTGCGCGCGGCGTTCGGGGCACAGACGGTGGAGGAGGTGTACGCGGCGGTCGCCGGCGGCGCGGTGGCGCCTCCGGCGAGGTCCGGGGCGGGGTCTGAGGCAGGGTCCGCGGCGGGGTCCGCCCAGCGCGCCGTACCGGAGTGTCCGGAGGCCGTCGCCCCGGGGCCCGGTGCCGTACGGCAGTGGCTGCTGCTGACCCGGCGTACGGCCGCCCTGCTGGTGCGCAACCGGCTGTCGGTGGCCGTTCTCGCCGGGTCGCCGGTGATGATCGTGGCCATGTTCGCGGTGCTGTTCCGGCCGGGCGCGTTCGACGCGGCGTCGCCGGATCCCGGCACGACCACGATGATCATGTTCTGGATCGCGTTCGGCGCGTTCTTCTTCGGGCTGACCTACGGGCTGCTCCAGATCTGCACCGAACTGCCCGTGCTGCGGCGGGAGTTCCTGGCCGGGCTGCGCATCGGGCCGTATGTCGCGGCCAAGCTGACCACCGTGCTGCCGGTGCTCGCCGTCGCGGACGCGCTGCTGCTGGCCGTGCTGCGCGCCCTGGACCGGCTGCCCGCGGCGGGCTGGTCGACGTACGGCTCGCTGTTCGTGACCAGCGTGCTCGCCTCGGCCGCCGCGCTCGCCCTCGGGCTGCTCACCTCGGCCGCGGTGACGGAGCCCGGCCAGGCCACGCTCATGCTGCCGCTGCTCTGCTTCCCCCAGGTGCTGTTCTCGGGCGCCTTCGTGCCGGTGCCGCGGATGGCCCTCGGGGGGCGGGTGATCAGCTGGGCGATGACCAATCGGTGGGCGTTCGAGGCGCTCGGTGGCGCGGTGCGTCTGCCGGCGTTGTGGCGGGACGGCGGGTCGCCGATGGGGCCGCCACTGCTCGCGTCGTACGGCGACTCGTTCGGGCATCCCGCGGTGCGGGGGTGGGTTGTGCTGGTGGGGTTCGCGGCGGTTTTCCTCGGGGGGACGTGGGCGGTGCTGGTGCGGAAGTGTCGTTCGTACGGGGGTAGGTGAGCATGGGCTCGGGGCGGGTCCGGGCGGTCTGGCCGAGCGCCGCTGTCCCGTGCGGGTCCGTCGTGGTCGGTCGCGCAGTTCCCCGCGCCCCTTGGGTGGGCGGTGTGAGCCTGCGGCGGGGCTCGGGGGCCGTGGTCGTGTGCGGGTGCGTCGGGGCTCGTCGCGCGGTTCCCCGCGCGCCTTGGGGCGTGCGGTCAGCAGCCTTCTCGGGCCGTCAGGTGGGCTGTGGCCGGGGTGCGGTCCCGGTAGGTGTCGGTGACGAAGGCCAGGAAGGTGTCCACGTCCTCGGGGCGGGTGGCCAGGCCCACCGAGACGCGGACCGCGCCTGCCGACGGCAGCCCCAGCAGGTCGAGGTAGCCCTCCAGGGTCCGGGCGCGGGCGCGGGCCGCGGAGCGCAGGCGGGGCAGGGACAGCGCGAACGCCGCCTCCCCCGCGCCGGGGTTGCAGAAGCAGCCGGTGCGCAGCGAGATGGTGCGCCGGGCGCTGTCCTGCGCGACGATCCGCTCGTCGACGACGCGGCCCTCCGCGTCGAGAACGTTCAGCGCCACCGTGCCGCCGCGGGGCCGGGCGGTGTCCTCGGGGCCGTAGACGCGGATCATCGGTGAACCGTCGCGGTGCCGCAGGGTGCGCAGGCCGGTCAGGAGGCGTTCGGTGAGGGCGCCGACGTGGTCGTGGACGCGGTTCATGCCGATCCGGCCGATCCACTCCAGGCCCGCCGTGACGTCCGGTATGGACAGGAAGTTCACCGTGCCGTCCTCGAAGGCGGCCTCGCCGTCGGCCATGACGTGCCACTGCGCCTGGGCGCTGACGGCGTAGATCGTGCCGCCGGAGAACCACGGCCGCCGCAGCCGGGCCAGCGCCTCGCGGCGTACGACGAGACTGCCCACCCCGGTGGGGTGCCCGAAGACCTTGTACCAGCTGACCACCGTGAAGTCGGGGTGCACCCGGCTGAGGTCCAGCGGGTTGGCGGGCACGAAGGCGGCGGCGTCCAGCAGGACGTCGTAGCCCCGTTCGTGCGCGGCCGCGACCCAGTCGAGCGCGTGCTGCACCCCCGTGAAGTTGCTCTGCGCGGGGTAGGCCAGCAGCCCGCGCCGGGCACGGCGCGCCAGGCGGCGCGGGCGGCGCGTGGCGAGGGCGTCGAGCAGCCGGTCGCCGTCCACCCGGAGATCCTGGCCGCGCACCGGCACGTAGTGGGTGCTCGCGCCCTTCGCGCGGGCGTACTCGCGCAGGCCGTTGACCGAGTTGTGGTTGTCGAGCAGCATCACCAGCCGCCCGCCCGGCGCGAACGGGTACGACTCGCCGATCAGGCGCAGCGCGCCGGTGGCGTTGGCGGTGAAGACGACCGCGTACTCGTCGGGATCGGCGTGGAAGTGCTCCAGGACCGCGGTGCGGGCCCGGGAGAGCAGTTCGGTGGAGACCCGCGAGGCGGGGCTGTCGGAGTGCGGATTGCCGAAGCAGCCGCCGGTGATCCGCTCCGCGCTCGCCCGCACCAGTGAGCGCGGCGGCAGCCCGGAGCCGGTGTAGTCCAGATAGGTGTGCCCCTCGTCGTCGAGATAGCCGAACTCGCGCGTCCTGATGTCCCCGAGATCCACCGCGCCCCCGTCCCCCGTACCGCCGGACGGCGTTCCCGCCGCCCCCTGATCCAACGTACTGCGCCTCGTCCCGGTGTTCGAAGGCGGCGCACGGGGGCAGTCGGGAGCTACGGGCGCTCCCCCGGCGCCGTCGCGGAAGGGCTGCCTCACGTGCGTACCGTCGGAGTGGAAGAGGAACTCCTCCTGGTCGACCCGGACAGCGGCGAGCCGCGGGCCAGGTCCGCCGCCGTCCTCGCCCACGTCGCGGGCGACGGCCGGGGCGACGACGTCTTCGAGAAGGAGCTGCACCGCCAGCAGCTGGAGTTCGCCACCCGGCCGCAGACCGACCTGGCGGAGCTCGGTGAGGAGATCGTGCGGGGCCGCAAGGAGGCGGCCCGGCACGCGGAGGAGGCCGGCTGCTCCGTGGCCGCGCTCGCGACCTCTCCGCTGCCGGTCAGCCCGACGGTCAGCGTGGCCGACCGCTACCAGTGGATGGCCGACCGGTACGGCATCGCGGCCCAGGAGCAGATGGTCTGCGGCTGTCACGTCCATGTCGCCGTCGACTCCGACGAGGAGGGCGTCGCGGTCCTGGACCGGATCCGGCCCTGGCTGGCCGTGCCGGCGGCGATCAGCGCCAACTCCCCTTTCTGGCAGGGGGAGGACACGCAGTACGAGAGCTACCGCAGCCGGGTGTGGCAGCGCTGGCCGTCCGCCGGGCCGACGGAGCTGTTCGGCACGCCCGAGCGCTACCGGCGCCGGGTGGCGGACATGGTGGCCACCGGGAGCCTGCTCGACAAGGGGATGATCTACTTCGACGCCCGCCTGTCCGAGCGGTATCCGACGGTGGAGATCCGGGTCGCCGACGTGTGTCTGCACGCGGACACCGCGGTGCTGGTTGCGGCCCTGTGCCGGGGCCTGGTGGAGACCGCGGCACGCGAGTGGCGGGCCGGGACGGCGCCGCTGGAGCACAGCGTGAGCCTGCTCGGGCTGGCCGCCTGGCGCTCCGCCCGCTCGGGCCTGACCGGGGACCTGCTGCACCCGCGGACCATGCGGCCGCGGCCCGCGCGGGACGTGGTGCGGGCCCTGGTGGACCACGTCGGCGGGGCGCTGTCCGACAGCGGGGATCTGGACCGGGTGCACGAGGGTCTCGACCTGCTGGCCCGCCGCGGGAACGGCGCCCGGGTGCAGCGGGCGGCGCTGGAACGGACGGGGAGCCTCGCCGAGGTGGTCACGGAGTGCGTCCGGCAGACCCAGGGGTGAGGGTCGGAACGGGTCCCGGGCCGGGGCGCGGCGGGCGCGCGGGCGCCTTCGCGGGGCTCCCGGGGGCGCGGGCGGGGAGGCCGCGCGGGTGAGCCCTGTCACCCCCGCGGCGTGAGCCAGGTCACCCCGCGTTCCCGGCGCCGTACGCGCCGAAGCGCGCCGCCACCTGGGCCGCCACGACGAAGATCACCGCGCGCGGGGTCCGGCAGGCCGGTGGCCGGATCGCACGCCGCCCCGAGGCGGCGCCGCGCAGGGCACTCCTCGGATCGACGGACTCCGCTCTCTTCCCCGTTCCGCGCACCAACTGCCGTCTCCTGCACTAGATTCGACCACCGTCGACAACAGTACCGATCGACGGGGTCACACTCCGTCACCTCAGGAGCCGTGCATGCGCGACCTCGCCCTCGCTCCGACCGGCGCTCCGCCGCTCACGGGTGGGCTCGCCGACAGCATCTTCGAGCTGGCGGACCGCAATCCGACCGTGCCGATGATCGCGCGCCGCCGCGAGGCGGCCTCGGCGGAGTGGGAGCACATCACCGCGGTCGAACTGCGCGACGAAGTGGTCGACCTCGCCAAGGGACTGATCGCGTGCGGCATCTCCCCGGGCAGCCGCGTGGCGATCATGGCCCGCACCCGTTACGAGTGGACGGCGCTGAGCTACGCGCTGTGGACGGTGGGCGCCGAGGTGGTGCCGATCCACCCGACGTCCTCGCGGGAGCAGGTCGAGTGGATCCTCAGGGACGCCCGGTGCAGGGCCGTGGTGGTCGAGGACGACAAGGGCGTCATGACGATCGGCACCGTGTGCGCGGGGCTCCCGCTGCTGCGCCACGTGTGGCAGCTCGACGACGGCGCGCTCGCCCATCTCGTCGAGCGCGGCGGGCTCATACCCCTGACCACCGTCGAGTCGCTGCGCAGGATCGTCATGCCGGACTCCACGGCCGCGGTCACCTACACCTCCGGCACCGGCGGCCGCGCCATGGGCTGCGCGCTGAGCCACCGCAGCCTGGCGAGCCCCTGCGACGTACTGCTGGCCGGCTGGGGACACACCGCGGCGCTGCCGGGCGAACAGCCGTCCATCCTGGCGTGTCTTCCGTTCAGTCACGTCTACGGCCTGATGATCCAGGGCCTGTGCATCCGCGGCGGGCTGCTGATGGCGCACGAGCCGGACATGAGCGAGGCGGCGCTGTCGGCGGCGCTGCGCTCCTTCCGCCCCACCCACCTGTACGGCGTGCCGTCCCTGTTCGAGAAGATCTACAAGAATTTCCTGCGGACGGCGCAGCAGTCGGGCCGGGGGGCGCTGTTCGAGAAGGCGGCGGAGACGGCCCGGGACTTCGCGGTGGCCTCGGAGCGGCAGCGGCTGGGCCGAGGCTCCGGGCCCGGCTTCGACCTGCGGCTCCAGCACGCCGTGTTCGAGCGGACGGTGTACCGAAGACTGCGGTCCGCGATCGGCGGCCGGGTGCTGCGCGCCACCTCCGGCGGCTCCTCCCTCAACCGTGAACTGTCCCTGTTCTACGAGGGCATCGGCATCTACGTGCACGACGGCTACGGGCTCACCGAGACCAGCGGCGGCGTGACCATGCAGCCGCTCGGGCGGGAGAAGTCCGGCACCGTGGGCCGCCCGCTGCCCGGCACGGAGATCCGGGTGGCCGAGGACGGCGAGATCCTGGTCCGCGGTCCGTCGGTGTTCCAGGGCTACATCAACGACGAGGCGGCGAGCCGGGCCGCGCTGCGCGGCGGCTGGCTGGCCACCGGCGACCTCGGGCGGCTGGACACCGAGGGCTATCTGACCATCACCGGACGCAAGAAGGACGTCATCATCACGAGCGGCGGGACCAGCGTCTCGCCCGCGACGCTGGAGCAGCGACTGCGGATGCATCCGCTGATCCACCAGGCCGTCGTGGTCGGTGACGACCGGCCCTGTGTGGGCGCCCTGATCACCCTGGACCCGGAGTTCCTGGCGCACTGGCGGGCCGCCCTCGCCCTCCAGGGCGACGCGCCGAACCGGGACACGCGCGAGGAGAACGCGCTGCGCGAGGAGATCAACCGGGCGGTCGCGGCCGCCAACAGCGTGGTGTCGCGGACCGAGTCGATCCGGGTGTACCGGGTGCTGCCGCAGCCGTTCGACCAGGCGAGCGGCTTGCTGACGCCGTCGATGAAGCTGCGCCGGGACGCGATCGCGCGGCACTACGCCGACGAGATCGAGGCCATGTACCAGGCGCGCGGCCGCACGGCGGGCCGGGTCCCGCAGGACCCGGCGGAGTGGTCGGGCTGGGACGAGTCGGACAACGTGTTCCGGTAGGCGCCGAGCGGGGCCCCCGCCCGGGCGGAACCGGTCCACGGCAGGACCGGTCCCGGGCAGCACCGGTCCTCCGTACGGCCGGTCCCGGGTGGAAGCGGCCGTATGTCCGTCGGGGCGCGTAGGCCGCGCGGCCATGGGAACACGCTCCAGTGAAGCGGACGAGAAAGGCTGCGGCCGGCCGGCGCCGGGCTCGGGCGGCACGCCGGGCTGGGACGGCACCATGGCGACAGAGCCTCACCGGGACGACACACCCGCCACCGACGGCATCTCGAGCCGCACCGTCGGCTTCGCGGGCGAGCTGCACGACGTGACGGGTGCGCGCCTCGCCGCCGAGGAGTACCTCGGCGACCTCGCCACGGTGGTCCTGCCGTCGGCGCCGGAGCACTGGGACGACATCCTGCTCGTCGTGACCGAGCTGGCGGCGAACGCCGTGCAGTACGCGCCGGGCCCGTTCGAGCTGCACCTGCGCCGTACGTTCGACGGTGTGCATCTGACCGTGCACGACACGAGTTCCACCGCTCCGGCCCCGCGTCCGTTCCGTCCGCGCGAGGGCGGGGGCGGCATCGGCTGGCATCTCATTCATACGCTGTGTGCTCAGGTGAGTGTGGTGACCGATTCCCGCGGAAAGGACATCCACGTCTTTCTTCCCTGGTGAACAAGGCTGCGGGCGCCCGTCCGGCACACCGTGAACAGGGTCGTGTACCCCCGATCGGAAACTCTATTCCTGTCTTTCCGCCGCCGATTTCGGCCCTTCACGAATTGGGGCGGACTTTTGTTTTCGTCACCTGCGATCGGTTAATCTGCGGCGTATTTCCCGTCCGGCCGGACCATGCGATCCACGCGGGCGCGGGCGGTCGCGACACGCCTGGGGAGCGGGAACGAAGGTGCGTATGACCAGCAACACCACCGAGGTCGCCGAGGCCGTTCCGGGCGACCGGGAGCTGCGGCAATTGCTGGCGGGGCTCACGGCCGTGCGGGACGGCGATTTCGGCACCCGGCTGCCCGACGACGCGTCCGGGCTGATGGGTGACATCGCCACCGTCTTCAACGGCATGGTCGACCAGCTGTCGGTGTTCACCTCCGAGGTCACCCGGGTGGCCCGGGAGGTCGGCACGGAGGGCACGCTCGGCGGCCAGGCGGAGGTGCCCGGCGTCTCGGGGACGTGGGCCGACCTGACCGATTCGGTCAACGCCATGGCCGGCAACCTCACCACGCAGGTGCGGGACATCGCGCAGGTCGCGACCGCGGTGGCCAAGGGCGACCTCTCGCAGAAGATCGACGTCCCGGCGCGCGGGGAGATCCTTCAGCTGAAGGAGACCGTCAACACGATGGTCGACCAGCTCTCCGCCTTCGCCGACGAGGTCACCCGCGTCGCCCGCGAGGTCGGCAGCGAGGGCCGGCTCGGCGGCCAGGCCCAGGTGCCCGGTGTCGCGGGGGTCTGGCGGGACCTCACCGACTCGGTGAACCTGATGGCGGGCAACCTCACCGCCCAGGTGCGCAACGTCGCCCAGGTGACCACGGCGGTCGCGAAGGGCGACCTCTCGCAGAAGATCACCGTCGACGCCCGCGGCGAGATCCTCGAACTCAAGAACACCATCAACACCATGGTCGACCAGCTCTCCGCCTTCGCCGACGAGGTCACCCGCGTCGCCCGCGAGGTCGGCACCGAGGGCCGGCTCGGCGGCCAGGCGGACGTGAAGGGCGTCAAGGGCACCTGGCGCGACCTGACCGACTCCGTGAACTCCATGGCGGGCAACCTGACCGACCAGGTGCGCAACGTCGCGCAGGTGGCCACCGCGGTCGCGAAGGGCGACCTCTCGCAGAAGATCACCGTCGACGCCCGCGGCGAGATCCTCGAACTCAAGAACACCATCAACACCATGGTCGACCAGCTCTCGGCCTTCGCCGACGAGGTCACCCGCGTCGCCCGCGAGGTCGGCACGGCCGGCAACCTGGGCGGGCAGGCGACCGTCCGGGGCGTCTCGGGCACCTGGAAGGACCTCACGGACAACGTCAACGTGATGGCGTCCAACCTGACCGGCCAGGTCCGCTCGATCGCCCAGGTGGCCACCGCCGTGGCCCGCGGCGACCTGTCGCAGAAGATCACCGTGGAGGCCAAGGGCGAGGTCGCGGCGCTCGCCGACGTCATCAACACGATGGTCGACACGCTGTCCGCGTTCGCCGACGAGGTCACCCGCGTGGCCCGCGAGGTCGGCACCGAGGGCCGGCTCGGCGGCCAGGCGCACGTGCCGAACGTGGCGGGCACCTGGAAGGACCTCACCGACAACGTCAACTCCATGGCGGGCAACCTGACCGGCCAGGTGCGCAACATCGCGCTGGTGACGACGGCGGTCGCCAGGGGCGACCTCTCGAAGAAGATCGACGTCGACGCGCGGGGCGAGATCCTGGAGCTGAAGACCACGATCAACACGATGGTCGACCAGCTGTCCGCGTTCGCCGACGAGGTCACCCGCGTCGCCCGCGAGGTCGGCACCGAGGGCCGGCTCGGCGGCCAGGCCGAGGTGGAGGGCGTCTCGGGCACCTGGAAGCGCCTGACGGAGAACGTGAACGAGCTCGCCGGGAACCTCACCCGGCAGGTCCGCGCCATCGCCGAGGTGGCGAGCGCGGTCGCCGAGGGCGACCTGACCCGGTCCATCACGGTGGAGGCGTCGGGCGAGGTCGCCGAGCTCAAGGACAACATCAACGCCATGGTGGGCTCCCTGCGCGAGACCACCCGGGCCAACCAGGAACAGGACTGGCTCAAGACCAACCTGGCGCGGATCTCCGGGCTGATGCAGGGCCACCGGGACCTGCCGGTCGTGGCCGAGCTGATCATGGACGAGCTGGTCCCGCTGGTGACCGCGCAGTACGGCGCGTTCTACCTCGCCGAGGAGGGCCCCGGCGGCCCCGAGCTGCGGCTCGTCGGCTCCTACGGCTACCCGCTGGACGACGTCCGGCCCACCCGCTTCCCCTTCGGCCGGTCCCTGGTCGGCCAGGCGGCGCGCAGCCGGCACACCATCACGGTGGACGAGCTGCCGCCGGGCTATGTCGCCATCTCCTCGGGGCTCGGCCAGGTGGAGCCCACCGCGCTCGTGCTGCTGCCGGTGATGTTCGAGGAGCAGGTCCTCGGCGTGATCGAGCTGGCGTCGGTGGCGCCGTTCACGCAGATCCACCGGGACTTCCTGGAACAGCTGCGGGAGACCATCGGCGTCAACGTCAACACCATCGTGGCCAACGCCCGCACCGACGAGCTGCTCGACGAGTCCCAGCGACTGACCGCTGAACTGCGCTCACGCTCGGGCGAGTTGCAGGCCCAGCAGGAGGAACTCCAGCGCTCCAACGCGGAGCTGGAGGACAAGGCGTCGCTGCTGGCGGACCAGAACCGCGACATCGAGGGCAAGAACCTCCAGATCGAGCAGGCCCGCCAGGAGCTGGAGACCCGCGCGCAGCAGCTGTCGCTGGCCTCGAAGTACAAGTCGGAGTTCCTGGCCAACATGAGCCACGAACTGCGCACCCCGCTCAACAGCCTTCTGATCCTGGCCCAGTTGCTGGCGCAGAACCCGTCCCGCAACCTCACGCCCAAGCAGGTGGAGTACGCGGGCATCATCCACTCGGCCGGCTCGGACCTGCTCCAGCTGATCAACGACATCCTGGACCTGTCCAAGGTCGAGGCCGGGAAGATGGACGTGGCCCCGGAGCGCGTCGCGCTGCGCAAGCTGATCGAGTACGTCGAGGCCACGTTCCGGCCGATGACCTCGCAGAAGGGCCTCCGGTTCACGGTGACGACCGCCGCCGGGGCGCCGGCCGACCTGCTCACCGACGACTCGCGGCTGCGCCAGATCCTGCGCAACCTGCTGTCCAACGCGGTGAAGTTCACCGAGCACGGCAGCGTGGAGCTGCGCATCGAACCGGCCGCCGACGACGAGGTGCCCGAGGGCGTCCGGCGCGGCGGCGCGGTCGTCGCCTTCCGCGTGGCGGACACCGGCATCGGCATCCCCGAGCAGCAACTGGAGGCGATCTTCGGGGCGTTCCAGCAGGCCGACGGCACCACCAGCCGCAAGTACGGCGGCACCGGGCTCGGTCTGTCGATCACCCGGGAGATCGCGCATCTGCTCGGCGGCGCGGTCACCGTGGACAGCGCGCCGGGGCACGGCAGCACGTTCACGCTGTTCCTGCCCGTGGCCCGCACCGAGTTCGAGGAGCTGCTGACCGGCGGCCGGCCCGCGCCGGAGCGGGAGGGCGGGATCGAGCTGCCGTCCGGGGCCGGGATCCCGCTGCGGCTCACCGCCGCAGGGGACTCCGCGACCGGCAGGCCGCGGCGGCTGCTCGTCGTGGAGGAGCGGCCGCGGGGACTGCTGACGCTGGTCGCGGAGAGCGTGGTCACCCAGCTCGCGCACGGCCGGGACGCCGGGCTGCCACACCCCTCGATCGACGTCATGACGGCGGTCGGCGCCCAGGAGGCGGCCGGTGCGCTGGCCGCCGAGCCGTGCCATGTCGTCGTACTGGAACTCGACATGCCGGACAAGGAGGCGGCCCGCTTCCTGGACGCGCTGCGCGGGGACGGCGCGCTCGGGAACCTGCCGGTGCTGGTGCACAGCGGGCAGCGCCCGGACCCGGCCACCGAGGAGGCGCTGCGCTCCCGGGCGGAGAGCCGGCCGATGGAGTTCCTGTACAGCCTGGACGAGCTGCGCGAGCGCATCGCGCTGCACCTGTCGGCGGAGGACCCGGGTGACGTGATCACGCTCGTACGGCCCGAGGAACCCCGCCCCGAGGCGCCCCTGCCGGGCGAGGCGGCGGACGCCGGGCACACCGTGCTGGTCGTCGACGACGACGCCCGCAACCTCTTCGCGCTCAGCGGGATCCTCGAACTGCACGGACTGCGGGTGCTGCACGCCGACAACGGGCGCCGCGCCATCGAGACCCTGCTGGACAACCCCGACGTGGCGCTGGTCCTGATGGACGTGATGATGCCGGAGATGGACGGCTACACCGCCACCGCGGAGATCCGCAAGATGCCCCGGTACGCCGAGCTGCCGATCATCGCCGTCACCGCGAAGGCGATGCCCGGCGACCGGGAGAAGTCCCTCGCCTCGGGGGCCAGCGACTACGTCACCAAGCCCGTCGACACCCAGGACCTCATGTCCTGCGTACGCCGCTGGCTGACGGCGTGACGGCGTCCGCCGGCCCGCACCGCGTCCGAGCGTCCCGCAGCGTCCGCAGCCGAGGAGCAGCCGCACCGTGAGCACGTCCGAGCAGTCCACCCCGCCGGAGCACCCCGCGCCGTCCCCGGGAACCGGCCGGGCCCCCGTGACACCCCCCGCACCCGCCGCGGCCGCCCCTGCGGTCCCCGCGGGCGTCGCGTCCGCGGCCGGTGCCCCGTCGTCGGTGGGGCGGCTCGCGGCGACCGTCGAACGGCTGCGCAGCGAGGTGCGGGCGGCGCAGGCGGAGGCCGAGGGGCGGGCCCTGATCGAGCTGGCCAAGGGCATCCTGGTGGCCCGGCTCGGCTGCGGGCCCGCCGAGGCCGCCCGGCAGCTCGCCGAACTCGCCGAGCAGGCGGGCACGCACGTGCTGGAGCTCGCGGTCGACGTCATCAATCAGGCGGCACGGGACCGGATGTCGGAGGTGACGAGCGCGTTCCTCGCCGCCGCCGGGGAGACCGGACCGGTCGACGGGGCGGCCGCCGTACGCCTGCGCTCCGCGGAGAGCGGGGCGCTCGCCGCGAACGACGCGCAGGCGGTCGCCGGGTCCCTGCTGGAGCACGCGCTGCGACCGCTCGGCGCGGTCGCGGTCGCGATCTGGGCCGTGGGCCCGGACGGTTCGCTCGGCCTCGCGGGCAGCGCCGGGTTCTCGCCCGCCGAGGCGGGCCGCTGGCGCTATGTGCCGCCCGAGGTGTCGACGGTGGCGCGGCTCGGGCTCACCGAGCGGCGGGGCCGGTGGATCGCCTCGCTCGCGGAGACCGGGCTGCCCAGCGTGGGCCGCCAGCTGCATCCCGAGGGCGGGCGGGTGGCGGTCCCGGCGGGGACCGGCGGGCGGATCCACGGCGTCCTGGAGATCGTCTGGCCGGGCCGCCTGGAGCCCCAGCCGCCGCAGGTCGTCCGTCAGGTGGAGGCGCTGGCCGAGCTGGCCGCGCACACCCTGGAGACGTACGAGCCCGCACCGGACGCGGCCCAGGACGCCCGCGTGCTGCCGGACGCCGCCGAGCTGATGGACCTGGCCGACGGGCTGCACGACCCGGCCCTGGTGCTCGTCCCGCAGGTCGACGCCGGCGGGCAGCTGGTGGACTTCCGCATCCAGCACGTCAACACCCGCTTCCTCGACCCGGCGGGCCGGGCCCGCGCGGTGATCAACGGCGCGCTGCTGCTGGAGGCCTACCCCATGGCCGCAGGGGACAGCGAGCTGTTCCACCGGGTGGAACGCGTCTACGCCACCGGGGAGCCGTTCCGGGCCGCCCGGCTGAACCTCACCGCCCTCGTCGACCAGGTGGCGCTGGCCGCGGTCGCGGACATCAGCATCAGCCGGCACGGCAGGTGCGTGCTGCTGATCTGGCGGATCGAGGACGAGACGGCGCGCCTCGCGAGCCTGCTCCAGCACGCCCAGCGGCTCGGCCGGATCGGCGGCTTCGAGGAGAACCTGCGCACCGGCGAGATCACCTGGAACGGGCAGCTGTTCGGCCTGTACGGGCGCGCCCCCGGCAGTGCGCCGGTGCCGCTGGAGGAGCTGACCGCGCACGCGCACCCCGACGACTCCGTGGTCATCGGCCGGTTCCTGCGCGGGCTGCTGCACCGGCGGCGGCCGGCATCGGCGGCGTTCCGGCTGCTGCGGCCGGACGGGGTGACCCGGCACATCCGGGTGGTGGCCGAGCCGGTCCTCGACACCGACGGGCGGCTGTCCGTGGTCCGCGGCGCCTATCAGGACATCTCCGCGCAGCACTGGACGGAGGTCGCGCTCGCCGCCACCCGCGACCAGCTGGCCCACAGCGAGCAGCAGGCCAGCGAACGCAGCCGGCTGGCGCTCCAGCTCCAGCACGCGATCATGCCGCCGGAGCGGGCCCCGCTGGAGGTGCCGGACCTGCGGATCGCGGTGCGCTACCGCCCCGCGGAGGCCGAGCAGCTGGTCGGCGGGGACTGGTACGACACCGTCGTCCTGCCCTCGGGCCTGGTGCTGCTGTGCGTGGGCGACGTGGCCGGGCACGGCATAGAGGCGGCGACCAGCATGGTGGTGCTGCGCAACGCGCTGCGCGGACTCGCGGTCACCGGCGCCGGGCCCGGACAGCTGATGTCGTGGCTCAACATCGTCGCGCACCATCTGACGGGCGCGGTCACCGCCACCGCCGTGTGCGGGCTGTACGACCCCGAGCGGCGCACCCTGCGCTGGGCCAGGGCCGGGCATCTGCCGCCGGTGCTGGTCCGGGCGGCGGAGGCGGCCCCGCTGCCGCTGGTCTCGGGGATGCTGCTCGGTGCCGTGCCGGAGGCGCCGTACGAGGAGAGCGAGATCGCCCTGGAGCCCGGGGACACGCTGCTGATGTACACCGACGGGCTGATCGAGCGGCGGGACCGCTCCGTCGAGGAGTCGCTGGCCCAGCTGCTCACCACGGCCGTGGCGGGGCCCCGGACGCTGGACCAGCAGCTGGACCGGCTGCTGACGTACAGCAGGTCCGACACGGACGACGACACCTGTCTGGTCGGCATCCGGGTGGGCCGGGCGCAGCCGGGGATGCCCGTGTCGCGGCCGGGTCCGACGGCCGCGCATCGGCCGGCACCGGCGGCCGGGGTGGTCGGTGGTGGGCGATGACGGACGGGCCGGCGATACGCGAGTGCATCGAAGTCGTCCGGCGGGGCAGCCGTGTCTTGGCCCGCAGCATCGTTCGCAGGAGGTAAGCCGTGTCGTTCGTGCAGAACCCCTTGTCCGTGGAAGTGACCCTGCCCCGTGAGGACACCGCGCTGGTCACGGTCGGCGGGTACCTGGACATCGACACGGCGACCGAGTTCCAGCACCATCTGGCCAACCAGCTCCACCACGGACGCCGGCACTTCCTGCTCGACCTGTCGGCCGTGCCGTTCATGGACTCGTCCGGGATGAACATCGTCCTGCGCGTCTACCAGGAGACCCGCGAGCTGTCCGGGAGCGTCCACGTCATCGCTCCGACGCCCGCGGTGCGCCGCGTCCTCGACCTCACCGGGGTGAGCCTCACGGTGCCGGTCTGGGCCGACGCCGAGCAGGCGCTGGCACAACTGGACGGACGCCGGGAGCCGCAGGTGCCCGCAGCGCGGCAGGAGCCCGGCGCGCGGCAGGAGCCGGAGGCCGGTCCCGGGGCGGAACCCGGGACCGGCGCCGACGACTGACGGACGCGCCTCAGCGGGCCTTGTGGGCGACCACGCCGAACATCGTCACGGACATGTGCAGACCGCCGTGCTCGGCCGCCTCGGAGAGGGCCTTGTAGGCGGAGTCGCGCTGCGACTCGGTGAGCCGGCCCCGGCGCACCGCGGCCTCGCCGAGCATCCGGATCAGCGGCCAGGCGACCGACTGGTGGTCCTGGAGCAGCGACTGCGAGCCGCGGTCGTCGATCACGAAGCCGGCCGCGGTCAGCTGGCCGACCAGCCGCCGCCCCGAGTAGGGGTTCGCCGCGCTGGTGAGGGCGCCGGAGGTGAGGGCGCTCATGATGTCCGGGTCGCCCGGGTGCAGCACGGTGGTCGCCCAGTCCGTGTCGAGCAGCGCCACCCGGCCGCCGGGACGCAGGACGCGGGCCATCTCGGCGACCGCGCGCTCCGGCTCGGCCAGGTGCTGGAGCACCCGTTCGCACCACACCGCGTCGACGGTGCCCGCGGACAGGGGCAGCGAGAGCGCGTCGCCGTCCATGAAGCGCGCGGTGGAGCGGGAGGCCGCGGCCCGCTCCTCGGCGACCGAGCGGAGCCCGGCGTTGGGCTCGATGCCGAGCGCGGAACCGGAGGCGCCGACGACGGCCGCGAGCGCGCGGGTGCCGGAGCCGGTCCCGGCGCCGATGTCGAGGACGCGCTCCCCTGCGCCGGGCGCGAGGGCCTCGAAGGCCCACTCGCGCAGGCGCCGTACTCCGGAGTTGGCCTCCTGGAGGTCGAGGGCGCTCACCAGCTGGGGCACCGTCCCGGCGTCGATATTGCGTGTCTGGAACCCTGAACCGGGATCTGTCTGCACCATGCGCGCACTCTAGTGCTCAGTTGACGAAACAAAAGAGCGGTTGCAGAGCCGTGATCTGCAACCTTGCGAAAGCACCGCGACGACCGCCGGGCGGAGTCGGGGAACACGGACAAGCAGCGCTTTTCGCCGGGTGCGACGAGCCATCTGGGGGCATGCTGGTGCACAGGTTCTGCTGCCCGTCCCGCCCCGACGGCACGACCCCGCCCGGCGCGACGGGATCGGGGAGGTGCGAGGCAGCGATCCAGGGGCAGGCGCATGGCGTCGAAGAGACAGACCTCCTGGAGCCGCAGAAGGGAAGAACACCGTGACACGACCGAGGATCCTGGTGGTTGGCGCCGGCTTCGCAGGAGTGGAGTGCGTCCGCCGGCTGGAGCGGAAGCTCGCTCCCGACGAAGCGGACGTCACCCTGGTGACGCCGTTCGCCTACCAGCTCTATCTGCCACTGCTGCCCCAGGTCGCCTCCGGCGTCCTGACCCCCCAGTCGATCGCCCTGTCCCTGCGCCGCAGCCGCAAGTACCGCACCCGGATCATCCCGGGCGGCGCCATCGGCGTGGACCTGAAGGCCAAGGTCTGCGTCATCCGCACCATCACCGACGAGACGCTGAACGAGCCCTACGACTACATCGTGCTGGCGCCGGGCAGCGTGACCCGCACCTTCGACATCCCGGGCCTGACGGACCACGCCTACGGGATGAAGACGCTGGCCGAGGCCGCCTACGTCCGCGACCACGTGATCTCCCAGCTCGACCTGGCCGACGCCAGCACCGACCCCGCCGAGCGCGCCTCACGGCTCCAGTTCGTGGTGGTCGGCGGCGGCTACGCGGGCACCGAGACCGCCGCCTGCCTGCAACGCCTCACGCACGCCGCCGTCAAGCGCTATCCGCGCCTGGACCCCGCGCTCATCAAGTGGCATCTGATCGACATCGCGCCGAAGCTGATGCCGGAGCTGGGCGACAAGCTCGGCCGCAGCGCCCAGGAGATCCTCCGCAAGCGCGGCATCGACATCTCCCTCGGGGTCTCCATCGAGAAGGCGGCCGCCGAGGAGGTCACCTTCACCGACGGGCGCGTGGTGCCGACCCGGACCCTGATCTGGACGGCCGGCGTGGTCGCCAGCCCGCTGATCGCGACGCTCGGCGCGGAGACCGTGCGCGGCCGGCTCGCGGTGACCGACAAGATGAACCTGCCCGGCCACGACGGCGTCTTCGCGCTCGGCGACGCCGCCGCCGTGCCCGACGTCGCCAAGGGCCAGGACGGCGCGGTCTGCCCGCCCACCGCGCAGCACGCCATGCGCCAGGGCCCCAAGGTCGCCGACAACGTCATCGCGACCCTGCGCCACCAGCCGCTCGAGCCGTACGTGCACAAGGATCTCGGGCTCGTCGTCGACCTCGGCGGCAAGGACGCGGTGTCCAAGCCGCTCGGGATCGAGCTGCACGGACTGCCCGCCCAGGCCGTCGCCCGCGGCTACCACTGGTCGGCGCTGCGCACGAACGTGGCGAAGATCCGCGTGCTGACCAACTGGACGCTCAACGCGCTGGCCGGGGACGATTTCGTACGCACCGGATTCCAGGCCCGCAAGGCGGCCAAGCTGAAGGACTTCGAGTACACGGACACGTACATGACGCCCGATCAGGTGCGGGAGCACGTGGAGGGCCTCAAGCCCCTGGAGTAGGGCCGTACGGGCGCAGGAACGACGTGACCGGAACGGCGCCCCCGCGGTGCCGGTCCGGTCACGGCCCGTGCGTGCCATGCTGGCAGGGATCACGACGGGTGGCGGAAGAGAGAGTACGGCGGCGTGGGTACAGCGGCACGACGGCGGGCGGATCTCCTCGACCGGTTCGCGGCGTCCGACCCCGGACTGCTGCGGCTCGCGGCCGGGGCGCGCACGGCCTTCGCCATCGGGCTGAGCCTCGCGGTCCTGGCGCTGGCCGGCGCGGACATCCCGCACATGGTGGCGGGCGCCATGTCCGGGATGGTGGCCACCTTCGCGATCCGCGAGAAGCAGCCCGCGCAGCAGGCCCGCACGCTCGCGTGCGGACTGCCGGTGGCGCTCGCGTCGGTGACGATCGGGGCGCTGCTCCACGCCCACCCCCTGCTGAGCGACCTGGTCTTCGTCGTGCTGATCTTCTGCGCGGTCTACGCCCGGCGGTACGGCGACCGGGGCACCGCGCTCGGGATGATCGCCTTCCAGTTCTACTTCGTGTCGCTGTTCGTCAGAGCGAGCCCGCCGACGCTGCCCCAGCTGTACGCCGCCATCACGATCGCGTTCGCCACCAGCGCGCTGGCCCGCTTCCTGCTGGTCCCGCAGTCCCCCGTGCTCACCCTGTACCGGCTGCGGCGGGCCTTCCGGGCGCGGCTCGCGCAGCTCGTCGCGGCGCAGGAGGAGCTGCTCGTCGCGGGCCCCGACGACGTGGAGAAGGTGCTGGCCCAGGTCCGCAGCGGGACGGCCCGGCTGCACGAGAGCGCCCTGATGATCCAGGGCCGGCTGGAGGACGGCGCCACGCACCCGGAGCTGGCGCGGCTGGTGCAGCGCCGGGTCGCGGACGCCGAGATCGCCTCCGAGCGGCTCGGGCTGCTGCTGGTCAGGGTGCGCAGCGCCGAGCACGCCGACACGCTCACCCTGCACCTGCCGGGCGCGCCGATGCCCGCCGCGCGGCGGGAACCGGTGCGCGACGCCTCGGTCGAGCTGCTGCGCCGCGACCTGGAGGCGCTGCGGCTGCTGGTGCTGCGGCCCGTCGCCGACGACGCCGGCACCGCGCTCGCCCAGGTGCGCAACCGGCTGCTCGGCTACCGCGAGGAGGAGAACCTGCCCGACGCGCCCGTCGCCGTGCAGGACGTGTGCCGCGGCGTCGGCGAGGCCGCCCGCGCGGTGCTGGGCCTGCGGATCGCCCTGGACGGCCCGCAGGACGAGTCCGACGACTCGCCCGCCACCGCCCGGTCCCGGGAGGAGCTGGACGCCGAGGACGTGGCCATCGCGCTGGAGGAGGACGACACGGAGGAGGCCCCCGAGCCGACCGGCCTGCAGCGGCCGACCACCCGGGCGGCCGTGCAGGTGTCGGTGGGATCGGCGCTGGCGATCGTGGGCGGCGAGCTGCTCTCCCCCAACCGCTGGTACTGGGCCGTGCTCACCTGCTGGATCGTCTTCCTCAACACCGCCTCCACCGGGGAGATCCTGGTCAAGGGCTCCCGCCGGGTGCTGGGCACGGTCCTCGGCGTGATCGCGGGCATCGGCCTGGCCGCGGTGGTCGGGCAGCACACGTACACCGCGTTCGGGCTGATGCTGCTGTGCGTCTTCGCGATGTTCTACTCGGCGCCGAAGTCGTACACGCTCATGTCGTTCTTCGTCACCGCGTCGCTCGGGCTGCAGTACACGCTGCTCAACACGTACAGCACGTCCGTCCTCCTGGTGCGTATCGAGGAGACGGTGCTCGGCGCGACCTGCGGTGTCATCGCGGCGGCGCTGGTGCTGCCGGTGCGCACGGACCGCCGGACGAACGAGCTGCTGGTGACCGTGCTCGACCGGCTCGCCGACGTCACCGGGGCCGCGTTGGACCAGCTCAGCGGCGATCCTCCGGGCGCCCTGGTGGAGCAGGCGCGGGACCTGGACAAGGCGCTGGCCGATCTGCGGGCCTCCGCGAAGCCGCTGACGCACCCCGTCAACCCGCTGCGCGGCCGCCGCAACACGGCCCAGTACGTGGTGGCGCTCCTGGAGACCTGTGCCTACCACGCGCGCGCCCTGGCCGCCACGGCCGAACTGCTGCCGAGCAATCCGTCGATCGCGGCGGATCCGCGGCTGCGCGGCGCGGGCGAGCGGATCGTGCGCAACATCGGCACGATCGCCGCGCATGTCGCCGACGAGAACGAGCAGGGGACGCTGGAGTCCGGCCCGAGCATCGCCGCGCTGCTCGAGCCCGGCAGCTACCACGCGCCGCGCTACGGCCGCGTCACCGACCGTGTCCTACGGCATCTCCAGCGCCTCGACGAGGCGGTGACGGGTCTGGCCCGGCCCCTGGGCGTACGCCTGGCCGATCCGGAGGACACGGGGCGGCAGACGCGCTCGGGCAAGGACGGGGCGGCCGAGGGGCGCGGGGAGCCGAAGGGGGCGACGGCTTCGTAGGCGCCGTGGCCGCCGTGGACGCCGTAGACGCCGTGGCCGCCGTAGCCGCCGTAGCCGCCGTAGGCCATCGCAGGCGTCGTAGGGCCGCTCCGGTCGTCCCGTCGGGGGCCCGCGCCGGTCCCCGGACATCGGGCGCCCGTCCCGGGCACGGAGCGGGCGGCCGGGACGGGCGGTGGGCGGCCTGGACGCCGGGCCGGCGGCCGGGACGCGGCGGGACGGGCGGGACCGGAGGCGCCGGGCGCGCCGGAACGGGGCGCGGACGGGCGGGGCGGTCAGAGGTCGGTCGGGAGGTCGCTCGCCTCGGCGATGCCGCGCAGCGTCTCGTCGTCGCGGTGCCGCTGGTCGATGCACTCGGCGATCTCCCGGCGCCGATCGGGGTCGGCGGCGCTCTCCGCGTCGGTGACGACCCTGGTCGGCCCGGTCTCCTCGGTGTCGATCTCGATCACCACGTTGTCGAGACGGCCGGTCAGCGCGGTCGCCACGACCAGCGCGGCCTCGTCGCGTATCTCCTGGGGGATGGCCGGGTCGGAGGCGTCCTCCAGACCGAACTCGGCCGCCTCCGGTTTCTGGTCCATGACGGCCCGCAACGTCGGGCCGACCAGGCGGAGCAGGAGTTCGTAGTCCTCCGGGCTCATCCGCAGGCGCAGCAGGTCGAGGTGGACGCGGACCGGCTCGTCGCCCTCGGGCAGTGGTTGGTCCATTTCGCTCATCTTCCGCATGTTCCCCCATCTGCCCGTCGTGCACCCGTCGGCGGCGACGTCCTCAGACCCGGCGCCAGCGGGCCAGCGCGAAGGAGAACAGCCCGAAGAGCACCAGGCCGGCCGCCACACACGCCAGCAGCCACGGGCCCATCGGCAGCTCCGCGAAGGTCCGCAGGGTGTCGTCGAGGCCCTTCGCCCGGTCGGGCGAATAATCGACCGCCGCACGCACCGCGAAACAGCCCGCGGTGGCGAACACCAGGCCGCGTGCCGCGCCGCCGCCCACGCCGGTCACGTCCACGGCCCGGCGTTGCCGCCGCGTCATCTCGCCGAGGCGCAACTTGTCGTGGTAGTAGCGCCGCACGGCACGGGCGCCCACCCACACCCCGGCCACGACGATGCCGGCGCCCGCCAGGCCGACGAGCCACTGGCCGCCCGGCAGGGCCAGCGCGCGTGCCGTCATGTCACGGGACTGCGCGTCGCTGGACCGGTTGCCGCCGCCGGAGCCGGCCGCGAAGGACAGCACGGAGAAGGCGACGGAGCAGTAGAACACGCACCGCACGGCGGCCAGCAGCCGCTTGCGGGCCTTGCGGCCGTCCTCGCCGGCGGACCCGAAGGCCACCTCGGACAGCCGCCACAGGGCCATGCCGCACACTCCGACACCCAGGGCCCACAGCAGGACCGAGCCGAACGGCCGGCGGGACAGTTCCTCCAGCGCGCCGCTGCGGTCGGCCTGCTTGCCGTGGTCCCCGAAGGCGACCTGGAGGGCGAGGGTCCCCACCAGCAGATAGATCACGCCCCGGGCGGCGAGTCCCGCCCGGGCCGCCCCCTTGGTCATCGGGCCCGCCGCGCGGCGGGCCCGGACACGGCCGCTACGGGCCGCCACTGTCGCGTTCATCTCCGACCTCCCGGCGTCCCGGATGCCCTGAGGCGCCGGGAACACGCCGCGGGTGACGCGGGCCCCGGAGCCGGCGGACCGCTCCCGGCGCGGCGCTCACCGGGCGGCGCTGCGGGCCAGCGGGGCGGGCTCCGCCGTGGCGGCCACCCGGTCGCGCGCCGTGGCCACGGCCACGGTCACGTCACGGGTGCCGGTGGACACGCAGAGGGTGTACTCCAGGTCGCGCAGCCGCGCCTGGGCGGCGTCGGCGCCGTCCTCGGGGCGCAGGGCGTCGTACTCGTCGAGGAGCCTGCGCAGGAACGCGGGATGGGGCATCAGCACGGGAAACAAGGAAAAGTCCCTCCTGAACGGTGGATCAGGGGTGTCGCCGCGGAGGGGCCGGGGCCGGACCTCGCGCGTCGTCGCACGGCCGCCCCCCCTCCTGGCGCGCCTCCGGTCCGGAGCGCGAGACCCGCCTGCCCGGTACGTGCGCGTGCAAACATCCGGCGCGGATGAGCGGCGTGTGCACGGCGCGTCGCACGGGGTGCGCGCGCGGCGCCATCCCGGCGCGTCTTCGGGGTAGCCGTACAGGCATGACGGTTGTCGTGGACTCGGACGAACTGGTACGGCGGATGCAGCGGGCACGGGCCCGCGCGCTGGCGGAGCGCCAGGTGTGGCGGACCCGCCGGGAGGAGGCCCAGGCCGCCGACCCGGCCGCGGCGCGCGAGGCGGAGATCCGGACGGTGGCGTACGACTCGGTGCTGGTCATCCTGGACGAGATCCTGACGCCGGGGAGTTCGGCGCCGGGAAACTAGCCGGGCGCCGGGGAGTTCGGCGCCGGGGCACTGACGGTGAGACAGGTCACGTGACGCAGGGGGTGCGCACGCGTCGGGCCCGGATGGTTTATCGTTCACTCATACGTGGTCACGGGGTCGACCGGAACCGTCCTTCGTGTGCCACCGCTTACGGCCCTGGCTGGTCTCCCCCGTCCAGCCAGGGCTTTTCCATGCCCGGAGGCGACGGGACGGGGCCGGATGCGCGGTCCGGGATCCCCCGAGGTGCCCGGTGCGGCGGCAGCGGCTGAAATAGGCGTAGGGAAAACACACCGGCACCGACCACCGGCGAGGAGCCCTGCGCGATGACCAAAGCGATCAAACTGCTGACCGCCCTCCCGCAAGTGCAGCGTGAGCGCCTGATGGAACTGGCGAAGGAGGTCTCCTTCCCGGAGGACACCCGGATCTTCGAGGCCGGCGGCAACGCCGACCGCTTCTGGGTGATCCGCTCCGGCGCGGTCTCCCTCGACCAGCAGGTCACGCCGACCCAGCGGGTCACGGTGGCCAGTCTCGGGGCGGGCGACCTGCTCGGCTGGTCGTGGCTGTTCCCGCCGTACCAGTGGGACTTCGGCGCGGTGGCCTTCAGCCAGGTGCGGGCGTACGAGTTCGACGCCTCGGCCGTGCTCGCGGTGTGCGTGGAGGACCCGCTGCTGGGTCTGTCGGTGGTGCGCACGGTCGCCGAGATCCTCGCCCACCGCCTGGAGACCACGCGGGGCAAGCTCATGGAGCAGTACTCGTCGCGCGGGAGGAGCGTCATCTAGGGCCGGACGTGCCTCGGGGCCCGGAGCCCTTGGAAACCCAGGGCCCCGAGGTCCTTTCGGTGCTTCAGGGCCCCGAGGTCCTTGCGGCGCCTCAGGCCGCGGGTGGGGGGTTGCCACCGCCGGAAGACGCGCGGCGCGGCGGGCCCTGGTGGGCTCGCCGCGCCGCGCGTTCGCCGGTACCGGTAGCTGTGCCGGTGCTGGTGCCGGTGCTCAGATCCGGTAGCGCCGCAGGGCCGGCATCGCTGCGGCCAGCGCCAGCATCACCACGACGACCAGCAGGCCGCCCGCGGTGACGGCGGTGCGCGCGCCGAAGGCCGAGCCCGCGGTGCCGTGCAGCACGTCCGCGAGGCGCGGGCCGCCCGCGACCACGACCGTGAAGACGCCCTGCATACGGCCGCGCATCTCGTCCGTCGCGGCGGACAGCAGGATCGCCCCGCGGAAGACCATGGACACCATGTCGGCGAGGCCCGCGACGGCGAGGAACCCGGTCGCGAGCCACAGGTTGCCGCTGAGGCCGAAGCCCGCCACCGCGAGGCCCCAGGCGACGACCGCGCCGATCACCATCCAGCCGTGCCGCCGGGCCCGCGAGAAGGTGCCGGAGAAGAGTCCGCCCAGCACCGCGCCGATCGGTATGGCCGCGAACAGCAGGCCGAGCGCGAGCCCCTCGCCGTAGGAGCCGTAGGTCTCCGCGGCGAGCTGCGGGAACAGGGCGCGCGGCATCCCGAAGACCATGGCGACGATGTCGGCCAGGAACGACAGCAGCAGCACCTTGTGCATCGACATGTAGCGGAAGCCCTCGACGATCGCCCGCACCCCGGCGCGCCGGGCCGCCGCGATCGCGGTCGGGGGCAGCTTCGGCAGGCGGTAGACCGCCCACACCGTCACGCACAGCGCGAGCGCGTCGATCAGATACAGCTCGGGCAGTCCGATGACGGGGATCAGGGCGCCCGCGAGCAGCGGCCCGACCACCTGCCCCGTCTGCATGACGGTGGAGCCGAGCGCGTTGGCCGCGGGCAGCTGGGCCTCGGGCACCAGACGGGCGATGGAGGCGTTGCGGGCCGGGGCGTTCAGGCCCCAGAACGCCTGCTGCATCGCGAGCAGCACCATCAGGGCGGCCACCGACTCCAGGCCGCCGACGGCCTGGAGCCAGAACAGCAGCGAGGTCACCGCGATGCCGCAGTTGGTGATCAGCAGCAGCTTGCGGCGGTCCATGGTGTCGGCGACCGCGCCGCCCCACAGCGCGAAGACGATCAGCGGCACCAGGCCGGCGAGGCTGGCGGCGCCCACCCAGGCGGAGGAGCCGGTGATGTCGTAGATCTGCTTCGGCACGGCGACCGCGGTGAGCTGGCTGCCGACCGCGGTGACGATGGTGGAGGACCACAGGCGGCGGTAGGCGGGGATGCGCAGCGGGCGGGTGTCCATGGCCCACCGGCGCCAGCCGGCGCGCGGGGCGGCGGCGGGTTCGGAAGTCTGCCGCTGCGACGGCGGCTGGGTCTGGGTACTGTCGGCCGGACTGCTCTCGCTGGTGTCCACGGGTTCCCTGGTTGCTCGTTACATCTTTTTTCCAGGGTCACTATCGCAGTTTTTGCTGTGCACATGGAAACCGTGTTCGCGCCGGGGTCCGGGGCGTCAGCTTCCCACCGCCAGCGAGACGCCCAGGGTGATCATCGTGGCGGCGACCACGCCGTCCAGGGCCCGCCAGGCGGCCGGCCGGGACAGGAACCGGCTCAGCAGCCGGGCGCCGAAGCCCAGCGCGGCGAACCAGCACAGGCTGGCCAGCACCGCGCCGAGGCCGAACGTCCAGCGCAGCGCGCCCCGGTCGGCGGCGAGGGAGCCGAGCAGGAACACCGTGTCGAGGTAGACGTGCGGGTTGAGCCAGGTCATGGCGAGACAGGTCAGTACGGCGCGCTTGCGCGATCCGGCCGCCGCCCCCTCGGCGCGCAGCGCGTCGCCGCCGGGGCGCAGGACGCGCCGGGCGGCGAGGACGCCGTAGCAGACGAGGAACGCGCCGCCGATCCAGCCGACCGCGGTGACGGCGCCCGGCCACGCGACCACCACGGCGCCGACGCCGCCCACGCCCAGCGCGATGAGGACCGCGTCCGACAGGGCGCAGATGCCGACCACCGCGAGCACCGCGTCACGGCGGATGCCCTGGCGCAGCACGAAGGCGTTCTGGGCGCCGATGGCGACGATGAGCGACAGACCGGTGGCGAAGCCGGCGAGGGCGGTGGCGAGCGAGGCGTGGGACATGCTCCCGACGCTAGGCAATGGATCACCGCGGGTACAGCTAAAGATTCTTACGTATCATTAGCACCCGTGATGAGGACGTGATGAGGACGTGATCCCGGACATTCCGCTGGAACAGGTGCGCACCCTGCTCGCGGTGGTGGACGAGGGGACCTTCGACGCGGCCGCGGCGGCGCTGCATCTGACGCCGTCGGCGGTGAGCCAGCGCATCAAGGCGCTGGAGCAGCGCACCGGCCGGGTCCTGCTGCTGCGCACCAAGCCGGTGCGGCCGACGGAGTCCGGCGAGGTGCTGGTGCGGCTGGCCCGGCAGCTGTCCCGGCTGGAGCGGGACGCGCGGGCCGAGCTGGGGCTGACCGGGGCCGGGGAGGCGACCCGGATCCCGATCGCGGTCAACGCCGACTCCCTGGCCACGTGGTTCCTGCGCGCCCTGACCCGGGTGCCGCGGCGGCCGTTGCTCTCCTTCGAGCTGCACCGGGAGGACGAGGCGCACACGGCGGCCCTGCTGCGCGAGGGGCGGGTGATGGCCGCGGTGACCTCGTCGGCCGATCCGGTGCCGGGCTGTTCGGTGCGGGCGCTGGGCCGGATGCGGTATCTGCCCGTCGCGAGCCCCGGCTTCGCCGCGGAGTATCTGGACGGGCCGTTGCGGGACACCCTGCTCGTCGCGCCCGTCGTCGTGTTCGACCGGCGCGACGACTTCCAGGACGCGTTCGTACGGGGCCTGCGCCAGGGGCACGGCGGGGCGAGCGCGGCCCGCCACCACGTGCCCACCTCGGAGGGGTTCGTGGAGGCCGTCGCGGCGGGGCTCGGCTGGGGCATGGTGCCGGAGGCCCAGGCCGGACCGCTGCTGCGCGCGGGCCGCCTGGTGACCCTCGCCCCGGAGCGGGCCGTGGACGTGCCGCTGTACTGGCAGCAGTGGCGCCTGGACTCCCCCGCGCTGCTGGCGGTCGCGGACACGGTTGCGACGACGGCGGCGGGGGCGCTGCGGACGGGGTGACCGCCCGCGTCCGCCGCGGTCACGCGAAACACCCGCCCGCGCGCCCCTGGGGAGGTTCGGCCTGAGCCCCGACAGGGGCGCGAGGAACTGCGCGAACAACCACGACGCACCCGCACGTGCCTGCCCGCGGGCCCGTGGGGGCCGAGCGCGCAGTTCCCCGCGCCCCTGACGGGGCTCAGGCCGAACACCCCAGGGGCGCGAGGAACTGCGCGAACAACCACGACGCACCCGCACCCGCCCGACCGCGACCCGGCGGGAGCCGCCCGGCGGGAGCCGCCCGGTGGCAGCCGCTAGCGGGGCGGCACGGCGGTCGCGTAGGCCGACAGTTGTGCCGACACGCTGTCCAGCAGCATGTCCAGCGCCGTCGGATACGCGCTGGTGACCATCCGGGTCGCCAGCAGCGGCGCCGCCTCCGCGATCCGCGGATGCGTCGCGCGCGGCAGCCGGGCGTACGTCGAGCGCCAGACCGCCTCGTCGGCCCGCAGGGTCGCGCTCGGCAGGGCCAGCGACGCCGAGTCGAGCGCCGCGAACGCGAGCGTCTGGTCGATGAAGGCGTGATAGATCCGCACCGTGTCCGGGACCGGGAACCCCGCGCTCCGCAGCACGTCGAGGACGGCCTCGTCGGCGGCCAGTTCGTGGACCCGCCCGGTGACCCGGCTGGTGGTCAGCAGCGCGGCCTGCGGATGGGCGACGTACGCGGCATGGATGCGCAGCCCGATCTCCCGCAGGTCCGCGCGCCACCGCCCGCTCGGTTCCCAGCCGTCCAGCGCCTGCCCGATGAGGGCGTCGCCGATCGCGAGGGTCAGGTCGTCCATGCCGCGGAAGTAGCGGTAGAGCGCGCTCGGGTCGCAGTCGAGCGCGAGGCCCAGGCGGCGGGCGGTGAGGCCGGCGCTGCCGTGCTCGCGCAGCATCCGCAGCGCGGTCCCCACGATCAGGCGCTCCGAGAGCACGACGCCGCTGCGGGTGGGCCGTCTGCGCCGCCGCTTCTCCTCCGGTACGACCTGTTTGGGCACCGCCCCTCCTCGGATTCACCCGCTGTCGCCAACTCTTATGCCAACGCGATTGACCTTACGCCACCCCGGGCATTGCATCGAGGTCGAAGCGAAGCAACCGGAGGAAAGGAGTTCTCGCCATGCGTGTCCTGCTCGTGGGAGCCGGCGGGGTGGGCAGCGCGATCGCCCGGATCGCGGCGCGCCGACCGTTCTTCGAGGCGATGGTGGTCGCCGACTACGACCGGGGGCGGGCCGAAGCCGCCGTCGCGGCCGTCGGCGACGACCGGTTCACCGCGGAGCGGGTGGACGCGAACGACCGGGCGGCCGTCGGGGAGCTGCTGACCCGGCACGGGTGCGACGTCCTGCTGAACGCGACCGACCCGCGGTTCGTGATGCCGCTCTTCGAAGCGGCCCGCGGCGCCGGGGCCAACTATGTCGACATGGCGATGTCGCTGTCGCATCCGCACCCGGAACGTCCGCACGAGGAGTGCGGGGTCAAGCTCGGCGACGACCAGTTCGCGCAGGCCGACGACTGGGAGAAGGCCGGGGCGCTCGCCCTCGTCGGCATGGGCGTGGAGCCCGGCCTGTCCGACGTCTTCGCCCGGCACGCGGCGGACGAGCTGTTCGACACGATCGAGGAGATCGGCGTCCGCGACGGCGCGAACCTGACCGTGGACGGCTACGACTTCGCCCCGTCGTTCTCCATCTGGACCACGATCGAGGAGTGCCTGAACCCGCCGGTCGTGCACGAGGCGGGCCGCGGCTGGTTCACCACCGCGCCGTTCAGCGAGCCGGAGGTGTTCGACTTCCCGGAGGGCATCGGGCCGGTCGAGTGCGTCAACGTGGAGCACGAGGAGGTGCTGCTGATCCCCCGCTGGATCGACGCGGGCCGCGTGACCTTCAAGTACGGCCTCGGCACCGAGTTCATCGAGACCCTGCGCACCCTGCACCTGCTCGGCCTGGACCGCACCGAGCCGGTCACCGTGCCGGGCCCCGACGGACCGGTCGCCGTCTCGCCCCGCGACGTCGTCGCCGCCTGCCTGCCCGACCCCGCGACGCTGGGCGAGCGGATGCACGGCAAGACCTGCGCGGGCACGTGGGTGCGCGGCACCAAGGACGGCGCGCCGCGCGAGGTGTACCTGTACCACGTGGTCGACAACCAGTGGTCGATGGCGGAGTACGGCTCCCAGGCGGTGGTGTGGCAGACCGCGATCAACCCGGTGGTGGCGCTGGAACTCCTCGCGACCAGCGCGTGGACGGGCAGCGGGGTCCTCGGCCCGGAGGCCTTCCCGGCCCGCCCGTTCCTGGACCTGCTGACGGAGTACGGCTCTCCGTGGGGGATGCGGGAGCAGTAGGCGCACCGACCCCACCTCGGCGCCGCGCGGGAGGCCGGGCAGACAGGAGGCCGGGCGGACGGGAAGCAGGGCGGGCGGGGTCAGACCGGGGGCGGCGTCGGCGCCCCGTCAGGGTCCGGCGCCGCCGCCGGTGCGCGCGAGCCGGGCAGCCGGAGGGTGAACACCGCCCCGGCGCCCGGCTCGCTCGCCGCCTCGGCCGTGCCGCCGTGCGCCGCCAGCAGATGGCGCACGATCGGCAGGCCGAGACCGCTGCCCCCGGTACGGCGGCTGCGGGACTTCTCGGCGCGCCAGAAGCGGTCGAAGACCTGCGGCAGGTCCTCGGGCGCGATGCCGCCGCCGGTGTCCGCGACCGTCAGCACGACGTCGTCGCCGTCGCGGCGGGCGCCGAGCGTGACGGTGCCGCCCGCGGGGGTGTGCCGCAGCGCGTTGGAGACCAGGTTGCCGAGCGCCTGCCGCATCCGTACCGGGTCGGCCGCCAGCCAGGGCGTGCCCGACACCTCGGTGACCAGGGTGACGTCGGCGGCGTCGGCGGCCACGCGGTGGGCGGCGGCCACCTGGCCGAGCAGTTCGTCGGCGCGCAGCGGCTCCGGGTGCAGCCGCAGGGTGCCGGCGTCGGCGGCCGCGAGGTCCTGGAGGTCGTCGATGACGCGCTGGAGGACGACGGCCTCCTCGTGCAGCGAGGCGAGCAGCGCGGCGTCCGCCTCGACGACGCCGTCCCGGGTCACCTCCAGCCAGCCGCGGATGTTGGTGAGCGGGCTGCGCAGCTCGTGGGCGATGTCGCTGACCATCGCCTTGCGCTGGGCCTCCAGGCGCTCCCGGCGCTCGGTGAGGTCGTTGAACGCCTCGGCGAGGATGCCGGTCTCGTCCCGGGTGGTGACCGGTACCCGCACATGGCGTTCGGGCGGCTGCTGGGCGGCCGCGGTCAGGGCGCGCAGCGGCCGTACCAGCCGGGTGGCGATGACGGCGGTCACGGCGACCGTGACGGCGAGGACCAGCCCCGCGGCGCCGACGATCTTCGCCTTGTTCGCCGGTGACATGTCGAAGCGGGGCCCGGTGCGGTCGCCGCCGCCCAGGAACAGCTGGGCCACGGGGGCGACGTAGGGATCCAGCTGGGCACGGCGGGCGCTGTCCGCGCAGGCCTCGGCCCGGCGTTCGGCGGCGGCGTCGCCCTGGCGCGCGAACTTTCCGAGCAGCACCTGGTCGTCCTGGCCCTGCGCCCCGGGCTCCATCCAGAGCATCACCGGGACGTGCGGCAGGTGCTGTGCGTCCAGGCAGGCGTTGACCCGGCCGTTCAGGTCGGTCAGGGCCCGTGTCTCCGTGCGGGTCGGGGTGTTGAGCCTGCCGTCGGCGCAGGCGTCGGGGACGTAGTCCGACAGCGCCGAGCCGTCGGGGCGGGTGAGCACCGGGCGGCCGCTGGGGGTGCGCTCGACGGCGGTGGCGATGCCGTTGTCCCGGAAGCAGCGCTGCCGCCGCCCGGCGAGCGCGTCGAGCGTCGCGCGTTCCTTCGCCGTGACGCGGTACGGCCCCACCGCGCGCGGGTCGATGCCGCTGAGCTGGGCCCCGGGTTCGGTGTAGGTGTCGCTGTGCAGCGGGTCGACGGTGGCGGCGGCGCCGGTGGGCAGCGGGGTGCCGCGGGACGCGGAGTCGGCGATCAGGGTGCGGTCGGCGGTGGTCAGCGCGATGCGCCTGCCGGTGCTCGCGGCCAGGGCACGCACGGTCGGCGCGACCCCGCGCCAGTCGCGGTGGGTCGCCGCGTAGCCGCTGAGGCGGGCCACGATGTCCATGTCCTGGGCGAGGTCCTGGCCCTGTTCCTCCCGGATGGCGCGGGTGGTCGTCGCGACCGCCAGCCAGGCGGTGGCCGCGACGGAGCACACGGCGATCAGGGCCGAGGCGAAGAGCAGCCGGACGAGCAGGCGCTTGCGCAGGGGTATGCGGGGGCTCACCCGCGGCCGCCGCTCAGTTTGTAGCCGACGCCGAAGACCGTCAGCAGGCGCACGGGGCGGCGCGGGTCGGCCTCGGTCTTCTTGCGCAGGTTCATGATGTGGACGTCGACCGCCCGTTCCGTGGACGACCGGTCGGTGCCGCGGGTGCACTCCAGCAACTGCCGCCGGGTGAAGACCCGTTCGGGTTCGGCTGCCATCGCGAGAAGGATCTCGAACTCGGCCGGGGTGCACTCCACCGCGACCCCGTCGCAGCGCACCTCGTGCCGCACCGGGTCGACCTCGATGCCCGCGGCCCGTACGGCCGGGTCGCCGCGCCGCCCGTCGGCGCCACGACCGCTGCGCCGCAGCACGGTGCGGATGCGGGCCATCAGCTCACGCGGGCTGTAGGGCTTGGTCATGTAGTCGTCGGCACCGAGGTCGAGGCCGCGCAGCAGGGCCTCCTCGTCGGCGCGGGCGGTGAGCATCAGCACGGGCAGGTCGGCGCGGTGCGGGCCGTCGCCGCGCAGCGCCCGGCACACGCCGAAGCCGTCGAGCACCGGCAGCATCAGATCGAGGACGAGCAGGTCCGGTCCGAGCCTGCGGGCGGCGTCGAGGGCGGCCGCGCCGTCGTGCACGACGGCGGCGGTGTGCCCCTCGGCGAGCAGGGACCGGCGGATCAGCTCGGCCTGCATCGGGTCGTCCTCGGCGACCAGTACATGTGCGCACACGCGGCGGAATCCTAAGCGGTCGGGGGACGGCGGTGCTCCTGGGTTCTCGCCTGCGGGCCGGTGGGGCCGTTCGCGCGGCTCCCCGCGCCCCTTCGAAGGCCGGCCGTCGCCTGCCTAAGGGGCGCGGGGAACCGCGCGATCAGCCGCCGCGGACCCGCACGCGACCACCGAGGAGCCGGCGCGTCCGGTGCCGGACTGGCGGACGGCGGTCAGCGGGCGAGGGCTGCCGCGTCCCCCATGACCACGACCGGACGGGCCGCCGGGTCGAGGGCCCTCAGGAGTTCCTTCATGTGCCGCTCGGAGACGCTGACGCAGCCGTGGGTGGCCCCGCCGTGGTCGACGTGCAGCCAGATGCCGCCGCCGCGGCGCGCGCCGAGCGGGCGGGTCCAGTCGAGCGGGGAGGTGCCGGGCTCGCGGTTGTAGTCGATGGCGACGACGTAGTCGAAGGACCCGGCGAGGGACTCCCCCTCGAAGCCCGTGCCGGGCGAGTGGAAGCCGTAGGAGTGGTGGTACGGCAGCCGGCTGCCGGGGTCGGCGAGCAGTCCGCCGGCGTCGGAGAGCGTGTAGACCCCGATCGGTGAGCGCAGGTCGCCGTCCATGTGGTGGTCGGTCCAGCCCTTCAGGGCGTTGTGCGCGGGCCAGCTCGCGCCCGCCTTCCAGTCGGCGCCGGTGCGCCGGTAGAGCACGACCGTGGAGTCCGGGGAGTTCTTCCCGCGGCCGGTGACCACGACGGCCTGCCGGGTGGTGGCGGGGACGCGGGCCAGCGTCGCGGGGCCGAGGCCCGGTATCCCCCGGGGCGCCTCCGTGGCGGACGGGGTGGCCGACGGGGCCGCGGGCTGCCCGTGGGCGGGCGCCGGCGCGGTGCCCGCCGCGTCGCCCGGGAGCACCGCCGCCCCGCTGCCGCATCCCGCGAGGGCGAAGGACACGGCGAGCAGGGCGGCGGGGGACGTGCGTCTGATCATGAGTCGACCTTGACCGGCAGTTGTCAGGAAGTCGTCAGGGCACGGCACCGGATCGGCGGCGCCGCACCGGCGCGGACCCGGCCGGAACCCGGCTGCGCCCCGGCCGGCGCACAGCCGCGCATCCCGGCCGGGGCGCAGCCGCACATCCGGCGCACCCCCGGGCCGGGGCCCTGTCGTCACATCCCGCCTGCCCGCCCGCGGCAGGCCTAGGCCTGGCTCGGCTTGCCCTTCGTGTACAGCCACGTCTGGAACAGGCTGTCGAGATCCTTCCCCGATACCCGCTCGGAGAGCCGGACGAACTCCTCCGTCGTGCCGTGCCCGCCCCGGTGCTGCGTCGCCCAGGTGCGCAGGATGCGGAAGAACGCCTGGTCGCCGACTGCCGTGCGGAGTTCGTGCAGGGCCATGGCGCCGCGCGCGTAGACCGGGGTGCCGAAGATGTTCTCGCCGCTGCCGGGGTCGGCGGGCGGGTAGGCCCACAGGTCGTCGCTCGCGGGGCGGGCATAGAGCTTGTCGAAGGTCTTCTGCGCGGTGGCGCCGCCGTGCTGCTCGCTGTAGAGCCACTCGGCGTAGGTCGCGAAGCCCTCGTTGAGCCAGATGTCCTTCCAGGTGGTGAGGGAGACGGAGTCGCCGAACCACTGGTGGGCGTTCTCGTGGACGAGGGTGGCGAGGTCCGGTGCCGAGTCGTAGAGCGGTCGGCCCTGCGTCTCCAGGGCGTAGCCGACGTCCGCGTGGTCGACGATGGACCCGGCGGCGCGGAACGGGTAGGGGCCGAACAGCTTGCTCTCCCACGCGAGGACCGACGGCAGCTTCTTGAGCACGGGGGCGGCCTTGGTGGCCTCGCGCGGGTCGACGGCGTTGTAGACCTGGATGCCGTCGCGGGTGGTGTATCGCTCGATGTCGAACTTCCCGATGGTGGCGGTGGCGAGGTAGGCGGCCATCGGCTCGGACTGGCGCCAGCGGTAGGTGGTCTGCCCGTGCGCGGTGTGCTTGCCGAGGTAGACGCCGTTGGAGACGGCGGCGCGGTTCGACGGCACGGTGATGGTGAAGTCGTACGACGACTTGTCCAGGGGGTGGTTGTTCGCGGGGAACCAGGTCATCGCGCCCTGCGGCTCGCCGGCGACGAAGGCGCCGTCGTCGGTGCGGATCCAGCCGTCCGCGGAGCCGTCGGGGTCGGTGACCTGCTTCGGGGTGCCGTTGTAGGCGACGGTGACCTTGAACTCCTGGCCCTTGTCGAGCGCGTGGTGCGGGGTGACGATCAGCTCCTGCCCGTCGCGCCGGTAGGCGGCCGTCGCCCGGTCCACGGTCAGGCGGGTGATCTTCAGGCCCTTGAAGTCGAGGTCGAAGCGGGTCAGGCGTTCGGTGGCGCGCGCGGTGATGACGGCGGTGCCGTCCAGGTGCTTGGCGGACGGCTCGTAACGGAGCGTCAGGCCGTAGTGCAGCACGTGGTAGCCGCCGTTGCCGGCCAGCGGGAAGTACGGGTCTCCGGCGCCGGCGGTGCCGGTCGTCCCGGCCGAGGCGGGGCTCGCGGCGGCGAGCAGGGCGGCGACGGCCACCGGGACGGTCGCGGCGACGGCGGGGCGGCGAGGACCGGCGGCGCGTCCGGCGGTCTGCCGACGGGGTGACATCACGTGCGCTCCTTGGGGGGGTGGCGAATGATCAAACGCCCACAGACTAGGCGTCCTTGCCACCCGAAAGCCGTCAGTACACGGTCAAGTTACGTGGCGTCACGAGGCCGGTCCGGTCACCGCGCGTAGGCTCGGGCCGCGTGGACGCCCCTGTCCGCGACCCTTTCTCCCCCGTCCGACGGAGGCCTCCCATGCCCGTCCGCGTGCGCCGGATCCATGAACCGCCCGAGCCCGCGGACGGGGTCCGCGTCCTGGTCGACCGGCTGTGGCCGCGGGGCGTCTCCAAGGCCGCGGCGCACGTCGACGAGTGGCCCAAGGGCCTCACGCCGTCGACGGAGTTGCGCCGCTGGTACCACGCGGGCGAGGGGTCGTACGACGAGTTCGTACGGCGTTACGAGGCCGAGCTCGACGCGCCCGAGGCCGCCGAACTCCTGGATCATGTCCGGGAGTTGGCGGCCTCGGGGCCGGTCACCCTGGTGACCGCGGTGAAGGAGCCGGAGCGCAGCCACGCCTCGGTGCTGGAGCGCCTGATCGCGGGGTGACGCGCGGCCGGCGTGCGGTGGCTCGCGGTCGCCCTGCGGTGACGCGCCGCCGACGCGCGGCGGCCCTCAGCCGAGGTGTGGCGGCGCTGAGCCGCCCTGCGGTCACGGGCGGCCGACGTGCGGCGGCGCTCAGCCGACCTGCCGTGCCGCCGCCCGGCCCGCCGCGCGGCCCGAGAAGAGGCAGCCGCCGAGGAACGTGCCCTCCAGCGCGTTGTAGCCGTGCACGCCGCCGCCGCCGAAGCCGGCCACCTCACCGGCCGCGTACAGCCCCTCGATCGGCGTGCCGTCGGCACCGAGGGCGCGCGCGTCGAGGTCGGTCTGGATGCCGCCGAGCGTCTTGCGGGTCAGGACGTGCAGCTTGACGCCGATCAGCGGGCCGGCCTCCGGGTCCAGGATGCGGTGCGGGCTCGCGACCCGGCCGAGCCGGTCGCCGATGTAGCGGCGGGCGTTGCGGATGCCCTGGACCTGGGAGTCCTTGCTGTACGGGTTCTCCATCTGGAGGTCGCGGGCCTCGATCTGACGGCGCAGCGCCTCCGCGTCGAGGAGCGGCTTGTCGGTCAGCCCGTTCATCTTCTCGACGAGCTTCTCCAGGGTGTCGGCGACGACGAAGTCGGCCCCGTTGCGCAGGAACGCCTGCACCGGCTCCGGCGCGCCCTTGCCGAGCAGGCGGCTGCGCAGCACGGCCCGGCGGTCCTTGGCGGTGATGTCCGGGTTCTGCTCGGAGCCCGACAACGCGAACTCCTTCTCCACGATCTTGCGGGTGAGGATGAACCAGGAGTGGTCGAAGCCCGCGATGTCCTCGGTGGTGCGCAGGTGCTTGAGGGTGCCGAGGGTGTCGTAGCCGGGCAGGCACGGGTCGGGCAGGCGGCGGCCGAGCGCGTCGAACCAGAGCGAGGACGGGCCGGGCAGGATGCGGATGCCGTGGCCGGGCCAGATGGGGTCCCAGTTCTGGATGCCCTCGGTGTAGTGCCACATGCGGTCGCGGTTGACCAGCCGGGCGCCGGCCTCGGCGCTGATGTCGAGCATGCGCCCGTCGACGTAGGCGGGCACGCCCGTGACCATCTCCGCGGGCGGGGTGCCGAGCCGTTCGGGCCAGTAGCGGCGCACGATGTCGTGGTTGGCGCCGATGCCGCCGGAGGTCACGATCACGGCCTGCGCGGTCAGCTCGAACTCGCCGGCCTCCTCGCGGTTGGAGGAGACGCCGCGCGGGGAGTCGTCGGCGGCGAGCAACGTGCCGCGCACGCCGCACGCGACGCCGTCCTGGACGACGAGTCCGTCGACGCGGTGGCGGTGGTGGAAGGTCAGCAGGCCGTCCTGTTCGGCCTGCCGGGCGTGGTTCACGAACGGCTCGACGACGCCGGTTCCGGTGCCCCAGGCGATGTGGAAGCGGGGCACGGAGTTGCCGTGGCCGTCCGCGCGCAGGTCGCCGCGCTCGGCCCAACCGACGGTCGGAAGCAGCGAGATGCCGTGGCCGGTGAGCCAGGAGCGCTTCTCGCCGGCCGCCCACTCGACGTAGGCGCGGGCCCAGCGCGAACCCCAGGAGTCCTCGTCGTCCAGACGGTCGAACTGCGCGCTGCCCTGCCAGTCGTTCCAGGCCAGTTCCAGCGAGTCCTTGATGCCGAGGCGCCGCTGCTCCGGCGAGTCGACGAGGAACAGCCCGCCGAAGGACCAGAACGCCTGGCCGCCCAGGTTCTGGGCGTTCTCCTGCTCGACCAGGGCGACCCGCTTGCCCCGGCTGGTGAGTTCGTGCGCCGCGACCAGCCCGGCGAGGCCCGCTCCGACGACGATGACGTCCGCGTCCATGACGACCCTTTCCCTTCCTCGGTCCTTGATGGCTCGATGACCCGATTGCCCGATGACTCGATTGCTTGATGACTCGATTGCTTGATTGCTCGGCGGCTCGACTGCTCGATCCGCGTGATCGCGATCAGTGCCCGGTGTCCGTGCGCGCGCCCTCGGTGAGCAGCGCGGTCAGCAGTTGTCCCAGCCAGGCGCGGGCGCGCTCCACGTCCTTGTCGAGGAGCAGCTGGGTGGTGACGCCGTCGTAGGCGGCGATCACGGCGTGCGCCGCCCCGTCGGCGCCGCCGAACACGGCGGGCAGCGCGGTGTGCCCCTGGGCCCGGCCGAGCCGCTCGGCGATCGCGCCCCGCAGCCGGGAGCGGTGCTCCAGCAGGGTCCGGGCGATCTCCGGGTCGCGCGCGGCGTGCACCAGGAAGTCGGTCTTCACCAGCAGCCAGTCGAGGTCGAGCAGGAGCACCTCGGTGACCCGGTCGACGGCGGCAGGCACGTCCAGGTCGGGGCCGTCCAGGGCGAGCGCCCCGGCCACCTGCTCGGCGATCACGTCGGCCCGCTGCCGGTAGAGGGCGAAGAACAGCTCGTCCAGGGTGGCGAAGTTGGAGTAGAAGGCGCCTCTGCTGTAGCCGGCGGCCTCGCAGACCTCCTCGATGGAGACCCTCCCGAAGCCCTTGGCGGCGAAGACGTCGAAGGCGGCGTCGAGCAGCTTGGCGCGGGTACGGACGCGCCGCTTGGTGACGCGCCCCGGCGTCGCCGCTGCCGCCTCGCCCGCGCTCGCCGGGTGCGTCGCGTCCACCGCCATCGTCCGGTCCCATCCTCCGCCGCCTCGTCGGATACGCGAATGTATCGGATACACCGGTGTATCGAAAGGCTCCGGAAGCCCCTCGGGAGCGGTATCCACACCGCGCGAAGCAAAAGGGAACAGATTTTCGATTACGGGGTTACGCTGGACGCATGACCACGCACCTCCAGGGCTCCCTCTTCGACCAGACGGACCGGCTGCGGCTCGGCCCCCTCGACGGCGTCCGCCGCACCGAGCTGGGCGCGGGCGCGTGGATCGACGTGCTGCCGGGCTGGCTGGCCGGCTCCGACCCGCTGTTCGAACAGCTGGCCGCCGAGGTCCCGTGGCGCGCCGAACGCCGCACGATGTACGACCACGTCGTCGACGTGCCGCGCCTGCTGGCCTCCTACGGCGCCGGGGACCCGCTGCCGCACCCCGTGCTCCCGGCCGCCCGTGAGGCGCTCTCCCGGCACTACGCCGACGAGCTGGGCGAGCCCTTCACCACGGCCGGGCTCTGCTATTACCGCGACGGGCGGGACAGCGTGGCCTGGCACGGCGACCGCATCGGGCGCGGCGCCCGCGAGGACACGATGGTCGCGATCCTCTCCGTGGGCGCCCCGCGCGACCTGCTGCTGCGGCCGGTGGGCGGCGGCCCCGCCGTACGGCGGCCGCTGGGCCACGGCGACCTCATCGTGATGGGCGGCTCCTGCCAGCGCACGTGGGAACACTGTGTGCCGAAGACCGCGCGGGGCGCGGGGCCGCGCATCAGCGTGCAGTTCCGGCCGCACGGCGTGCAGTGAGCCCACCCCGCGCCCGGCCCCGGGCGGTCTGCTTTGCTGTCCCCCGACGTGCAGCCGACAAGCGGGCGGGGAGATCATGCAGGCGGACGTACAGCAGGTCGCGGACGACACCTATCTGGTGCACGGCAGCCACACCAACTGGGTGATCCTCAAGGACGGGGACGACGTCACCCTGATCGATACCGGCTATCCCGGCGACCGCGAACGGCTGCTCGCCTCGCTGGCCGAGGTGGGCGCCGCGCCCGAGGCGGTCACCGCCGTGCTCATCACGCACGCCCACAACGACCACCTCGGCTCCGCCGAGCATCTGCGCACCACCTACGGGACCCCCGTCCAGCTCCACGAGGCCGAAGTCCCGCACGCGCGCCGGGAGTTCCTCCAGCAGGTGTCCGTGGGCCAGGTGCTGCGGCAGGCGTGGCGGCCGGGCGTGCTGTCGTGGGTGCGGCACGTCATGAGCGTCGGCGGCACCGAACAACACCCCGTCGCGGCCCCGGAGGCGTTCGCGGCCGACGGCCCGCTCGACCTGCCCGGCCGGCCCGTGCCCGTGCACACCCCCGGACACACCAGCGGGCACGCCGTGTTCCACCTCCCCGCGATCGGCGCGGTGGTCTCCGGCGACGCGCTGGTCAGCGGTCACGCGACCTCGCGGCTCGCGGGACCGCAGCTGCTGCACGGCATGTTCCACCACGAACGCGAGCGCGCGCTGGGCTCGTTGGACACCATCGAGCGGCTCGACGGGGATCTGCTGCTGCCCGGCCACGGACCGGTCCACCGCGGATCGGTCCGCGAGGCGGCCGGGTTGGCCCGCGACCGGGCCAACTGAGCGCACCGGCAGGCGCAGCGCCGGGGGACGCGGCCGATCACCGCTCCCCCGACGGGACTTAGGCTTCACCCATGGCCTTGCACATCAGCGCCACCAATGCCGAGCACCCCGTGCTCCTGCTCGAACTGCCGTGGGACATACCGCTGGAGCGGTGGCCGGAGAAGCATCTGGTCCCGCTCCCGCGGGGCATCTCGCGGCACGTCGTGCGATACGCACGCGCGGGCGACGAGGTCATCGCGGTCAAGGAGCTGGCCGAGCGGCCCGCGGTGCGCGAGTACGGACTGCTGCGGGACCTGGACCGGCTCGGCATCCCGGCCGTCGACGCGCTGGCCGTCGTCACCGGGCGGGTCGACGCCGCGGGCGAGCCGCTGGAACCGGCGCTGATCACCCGGCACCTCGGCGGCTCCATGCCGTACCGCTCCATGTTCGAGACGACGCTGCGCCCGGCGACGATGCACCGGCTGATGGACGCGCTGGCCGTGCTCCTCGTGCGGCTGCACCTCGCCGGGTTCGCGTGGGGCGACTGCTCCCTGTCCAACACCCTGTTCCGGCGCGACGCGGGCGCCTACGCCGCCTACCTCGTCGACGCGGAGACCGGGGAACTGCACCCACGGCTCAGCACCGGGCAGCGCGAGTACGACCTCGACCTGGCGCGGGTGAACATCAGCGGCGAGCTGCTCGACCTGGAGGCGTCCGGGGCGCTGCACCCCTCCGTCGACCCGATCGAGTTCGGCACGGAGATCTGCGCCCGCTACGGCTCCCTGTGGCAGGAGCTGACCCGTACGTCCGTCTATCCGGCGGGCAAGCACCACTACATGGAGCGCCGGATTCGCCGGCTGAACGACCTCGGCTTCGACGTCGCCGAGATGCAGATCGACCACTCCTCGCACGGCGACACGGTCACCTTCGTGCCGAAGGTCGTCGACGCCGGCCACCACCAGCGCCAGCTGCTCCGGCTGACCGGCCTGGACGCCGAGGAGAACCAGGCCCGGCGGCTGCTGAACGACCTGGAGAGCTGGATGGCCACCCAGGACGACCGCGACGCCCGCCCGGAGGTCCTGGCCCACCGGTGGGTGCGGGACGTGTTCCGGCCGACCGTGCGGGCGGTCCCGGCCGAGCTGCGCGGCTCCATGGACGCGGCCGAGATCTACCACGAGCTGCTGGAGCACCGCTGGTACCTGTCCGAGCGGGCGCAGCACGACATCGGGCTGGACACGGCGGTCCAGGACTACATCGAGAACATCCTGCCGAAGGCGCGCGAGACCCTGGAGCCGACGGGACCGGAGTGAGGCGGCGACAGCCTGCCCCTCGGAGTCGCGTGCGCCCGCCCGGCCGCGTTCACTCGTGCGGTACGACCGCCACCGGGCACGCCGCGTGGTGCAGCACCCCGTGCGCCGCCGACCCTATGCGGGCGCCCACCGCGGTCCGGCGCGCGCGCCGGCCCACGACCATCAGCTGGGCGTGCCCGGCCAGTTCGAGCAGCACCTGGCCCGCGCTGCCCAGCTCGATGTGCTCGACCACCGGCACGTCCGGGAACCGCTCCCGCCACGGTGCCACCGCCGCGGCGAGCGCCTTGCGCTCGAAGGGTTCGAGGCCGCCGGCGTCGTCGAGCAGCTTCAGCGAGCCGGGACTGTAGGCGAAGACGGGCGGCAGGCTCCAGGCGCGCACGACCCGCAAGGTGGCGCGCCGGGCGGCGGCCGCCTCGAAGGCGAACCGGAGCGCGGCCGCGCTGTCGTCGGGCTCGCCCTGCTGGCCGACGACGACCTCGCGGCCCGCCGCCTCGGCGGAGGGCGCGTCGTCGGCGCGCACCAGCACCACCGGACGCTCCGCCCCGGCGATCACCTGCTGTCCGACCGACCCCAGCAGGAAGCCGACCACGGCACCGTGTCCGCGCGAGCCCAGGGCCAGCATCTCGGCGTCCCGCGCGGCCGGGACGAGCAGGTCGACGGGGTCGCCCTCGATCACCTCGGTGGCGACCTCCAGCGCCGGGTGCCGCTCGGTGATCTCCCGGACCGCCGCCGCGACCCCTTCGCGCACCCAGCGCGCCTGGTCCTCGCGGCCGCCCGGACGCTCGCGGCCGTCCGGGCCGTCGGCGCCGAACGCCTCGTGCCGCTCGTGGCGCCAGACGTGCACCACCCGCAGCGGCAGATCACGGCGTACGGCCTCCCGGGCGGCCCAGGCCAGCGCGGCCCGGCTCTCGTCCGAGCCGTCGATGCCTGCCGTGATCGGGCGCGTCATGGAGGGGCCTTCCGCAGTGGTCGTCGTGTGCCGCGGCCCAGTCTTCACTACGCTGCGGGCATGGCCTTGGAATGGGAGCAGGTGATCGTCGACGCCGCCGACCCGGTGGCCCTCGGGCGCTGGTGGGCGGAGGCGCTCGGCTGGGTGGTGGTGAACGACGACCCCGACGAGTTCGAGATCCGGCCCGCACCCGACCGGCTGCCCGGACTGCTCTTCGCGGACGTCCCGGAGAAGAAGACCGGCAAGAACCGCCTCCACCTGGACTTCCGCCCCGACGACCAGGCGGCGGAGGTCGCCCGGCTGCTCACCCTGGGCGCCCGCCCCGCGGACGTGGGCCAGGGCGACGAGACCTGGGTGGTGCTGGCGGATCCGGAGGGCAACGAGTTCTGCGTGCTGTCGTCACGGCGCGCCTGATCACCGGCGCGGACGCGGCAGACTTTCGAGGGCGGCAGGGCTGATCACCGGCGACGGCGCGGCAGATCACCCGCGGCGCTGCTGATCACCCGCGGCGCTGCTGATCACCCGCGGCACTGCTGATCACCCGCGGCACTGCTGATCACCGGCTGTCGCATATCCGAGCGAAGCAGGGCGATCGAACATACGATGGCCTGAACCGGCGCGGCGACGACGGGGACGCCGTGCCCTTGACCCGACCGCTCGGGGTGGGAGACGTATGGCACAGGCCGCCGATTCGGCGCGGACCGTCATCATGACCGTGGACGACGACCCGGGGGTCTCCCGTGCGGTCGCCCGGGACCTGCGGCGGCGCTACGGCGAGTCCTACCGGATCGTGCGCGCGGAGTCCGGCGAGTCCGGCCTCGAGACGCTGCGCGAGCTGAAGCTGCGCGGTGATCTGGTCGCGGTGATCCTCGCCGACTACCGGATGCCGCAGATGAACGGCATCGAGTTCCTGGAACAGGCCCTGGACGTGTATCCGGGGGCGCGGCGCGTGCTGCTCACCGCGTACGCGGACACCAACGCGGCGATCGACGCGATCAACGTCGTCGATCTCGACCACTATCTGCTCAAGCCGTGGGACCCGCCCGAGGAGAAGCTCTACCCGGTCCTGGACGATCTGCTGGAGGCGTGGCGGGGCAGCGACTACCACGCGGTGCCGACCACGAAGGTCGTCGGGCACCGCTGGTCGGCGCGCTCCTCGGACGTGCGGGAGTTCCTCGCGCGCAACCAGGTGCCCTACCGCTGGTACTCCGTGGAGGAACCGGAGGGGCAGCGGCTGCTGAGCGCGGCCGGGCAGGACGGACAGCGGCTGCCGCTGGTGATCACCCCGGACGGCACGCCGCTCGTGGAGCCCGAGGCGCCGGACCTCGCCGCCCATGTGGGCCTGGCGACGACACCCACGGCGGACTTCTACGACCTCGTGGTGATCGGCGGCGGACCGGCGGGGCTCGGCGCGGCCGTGTACGGGGCGTCGGAGGGGCTGCGCACGGTGCTGGTGGAGCGGTCGGCGACCGGCGGGCAGGCCGGGCAGAGCTCCCGGATCGAGAACTACCTCGGCTTCCCCGACGGGGTCTCCGGCGCGCAGCTCACCGGCCGGGCCCGGCGGCAGGCGACGAAGTTCGGCGCCGAGATCCTCACCGCCCGAGAGGTCAGCGCTCTGGAGGTCAACGGCGCGGCGCGGGTGGTGCGGTTCACCGACGGCTCCGAGGTCGCCGCGCACAGCGTGATCCTCGCGACCGGCGTGCAGTACCGGCAGTTGACGGCCGCGGGCTGCACCGACCTCACCGGCTGCGGGGTGTACTACGGCTCCGCGCTCACCGAGGCGTCCTCCTGCCAGGGCCAGGACGTGTACATCGTGGGCGGCGCCAACTCCGCGGGCCAGGCCGCGATGTACCTGGCCAAGGGCGCCAAGTCGGTGACGCTGCTGGTCCGTGGCGGCGACCTGTCGGCGTCGATGTCGCACTACCTGATCCAGCAGATCGAGGAGGCGCCCAACATCTCGGTGCGCACCCGCACGGTGGTGGAGTCCGCGCACGGCTCCGACCATCTGGAGCAGCTGACACTGCGTCACACCGAGTCGGGTGAGACCGAACTCGTGGACGCGCAGTGGATGTTCGTGTTCATCGGCGCCGCCCCGCTGACCGACTGGCTGGACGGCACCGTGCTGCGCGACGCGCGCGGGTTCATCCTGTCCGGGCCCGATCTGGCCGCCGAGGGCCGGCCGCCCGCGGGCTGGGAGCTGGACCGGCCGCCGTACCACCTGGAGACCAATGTGCCCGGCGTGTTCGTGGCGGGCGACGCGCGCGCCGAGTCCGCGAAACGCGTCGCCTCCGCAGTGGGAGAGGGAGCCATGGCCGTGATGCTCGTCCACCGGTATCTGGAGCAGTCGTGAGCGGGCAGGTGATGCCGTGCAGCCCGGCGGAGATCGGCTCGCTGTTCCTGTTCGAGAAGCTCTCCGCCGACCAGCTCGGCACCTTGTGCAGCGAGGGCCGGGTGGAGCGGTTCGAGCCGGGGCCCGTCTACACCGAGGGCGAACCCGCGACCTGCTTCTACGTGATGGTCGAGGGCACGGTGGTGCTGTCGCGGCGGGTCGGCGGTGACGACGTCGAGGTCACACGGACCTCGCAGCGCGGGGTGTACGCGGGCGCCATGCAGGCCTACCTCGGGGACCGGGTGCGGCAGGCCTACAACAACTCGATGCGGGTGACCGAGCCGTCGCGGTTCTTCGTGCTGCCGGCCGACACGTTCGCGCGGGTCATGAGCGAGTGGTTCCCGATGGCCGTGCATCTGCTGGAGGGGCTGTTCTTCGGGTCGAAGAGCACGCAGGCGGCGATCGGGCAGCGGGAACGGCTGCTGGCGCTCGGCTCGTTGTCGGCGGGCCTGACCCACGAGCTGAACAACCCGGCGGCCGCTGCCGTCCGGGCCACCGCGTCGCTGCGCGAGCGGGTCGCGAAGATGCGGCACAAGCTGGCCGTCATCTCCGAAGCGCCGTTCTCCCCCGAGGCGTTGAAGGGGCTGATCGAGATCCAGGAGCGCACGGCCGAGCTGGTGGCCAAGGCGCCCGCGCTCAGCCCGCTGGAGACCGCCGACCGGGAGGACGCGCTCACCGACTGGCTGGAGGACCGCGGCATGGACCAGGGCTGGCAGCTCGCGCCGACGTTCGTGCAGGCCGGTCTGGACATCGACTGGCTGGAGCAGGTCGCAGCGACGGTCGACGAGGAGATCCTGCCGAACGCGGTCGGCTGGCTCAACTACACGGTCGAGACCGAGCTGTTGATGAACGAGATCGAGGACTCCACCACCCGCATCTCGCATCTCGTCGACGCGGCCAAGCAGTACTCCCAGCTCGACCGGGCGCCCTACCGCGTCGCGGACGTGCACGAACTCCTCGACAGCACACTGCTGATGCTGTCCGCGAAGATCGGCCCGCGGATCACGGTCGTCAAGGACTACGACCGTACGCTGCCGAACGTCCCCGCCTACCCGGCGGAGCTCAACCAGGTGTGGACCAACCTGATCGACAACGCGGTCGCCGCCATGAACGGCACCGAGGGGCACGGCACGTTGACCGTGCGGACCGCGCGCGAGAACGAGCATCTGCTGGTCGAGTTCGGCGACACCGGCCCCGGGGTGGCACCGGAGATCCGTGACCGCATCTTCGACCCGTTCTTCACCACCAAGCCCGTCGGCGAGGGCACGGGGCTCGGCCTGGACATCTCCTGGCGGATCGTCGTCAACAAGCACCACGGCACCCTCCAGGTGGAGTCGGTGCCGGGCGACACCCGCTTCCAGGTGCTGCTGCCGCTCACGCCCGCGGAACCCGACCCGGCCCCCGAGGAGCCCGTATGACCAGCCAGAACGGAATCGACCCTGCGGTGCCGCCGAGCGGCACGGGCTGTGTGGAGTGCGAGGCCGCGGGCGGCTGGTGGTTCCACCTGCGCCGGTGCGCCGAGTGCGGCCACATCGGGTGCTGCGACGACTCGCCCGCGAAGCACGCCACCGCGCACCATCGCGACACCGGCCACCCGCTCATCCGGAGCTACGAGCCGGGTGAGCAGTGGTTCTGGAACTACGAGACCGACGAACTGTACGAATCGGGGCCGGAGTTGGCGCCACCGGTGAGCCATCCGGCGGATCAGCCGGCGCCGGGGCCGGCGGGGCGGGTGCCGGCCAACTGGGCCCAGACGCTCCGCTAGGTTCGGCACCTGTCCGGGCGGGATGCACCGTGCGGGTGCGTCGTGGCCGTTCGCGCAGTTCCCCGCGCCCCCATCGGGACGCCGGTCCACCCGTGCGCGCCTAGGGGCGCGGGGAACTGCGCGACCAGCCCCCACCGACCCGGCGGTCGAAATACACGGTCTGCTCGCCCCTGCGGGCCCGTCGTGGTTGCTCGCGCAGTTCCCCGCGCCCCTGACGGGGGCGCCGTCCAGCCGTGCGCGCTCAGCCTCCACCGGCCAGGTGGAAAGGCGGAGGCGGGAATGTCAGGGGGGCATGCCAGGATGGAGGCGTGTCGCAGGTCTCTCTCACTTCGCCCCTTGTCGGCCGGGACGACGAAGTCGCCCTTCTCGCAGGTGTGCTGCGGCGCGTACGGGACGGCGAGGCGCGGGCCGTGCTGGTCGCGGGGGACGCCGGGGTCGGCAAGAGCCGGCTGCTCGGGGAGCTGGCCGAGCGGGCCTCCCGGGGCGGCGCGACCGTGCTCACCGGGCACTGCGTCGACCTCGGCGACGTGGGCCTGCCGTATCTGCCGTTCACCGAGATCCTCGGCGTGCTCGCCGCCGACGAGCGGTTCGCGAAGCTCTGCGCGGCGCATCCGGCGGCCGGCCGGCTGCTCGGCGCGGGCGCGGGTACGGAGCCGGTCCGGGACGGCGACGGACGGCTGCGGCTCTTCGAAGCCGTCGCCGGACTCCTCGCCGACGTCGCCGCCGTCACCCCGCTGCTGCTCGTGATCGAGGATCTGCACTGGGCCGATCAGTCCTCGCGGGACCTGCTGCGGTTCCTGCTCAGCCGGGGTGTGCTGCAACGCCCGGCGGGCGGCGGGCCGGCGCACCGGCTCGCCCTGTTCGCCTCCTACCGGGCCGACGACCTGCACCGCCGCCACCCGCTGCGCCCCCTGCTCGCGGAACTGGTGCGGCTGCCCGCGGTGGAGCGCCTGGAACTGCGCCCGCTGCCCGACCCGGAGGTCGCCCGGCTGGTGCGGTCGCTGCGCCAGGGCCCGCTGCCCGAGGCGACGGTGCGCCGGATCGTGGAGCGCGCCGAGGGCAACGCCTTCTACGCCGAGGAACTGCTCGCCGCCACCGACGCCGAGGCGGGCGGCGTGCCCAGCGGCCTCGCGGACGTCCTGCTCATCCGCTTCGAGCAGCTCACCGACACCGCCCAGCAGGTGCTGCGCACCGCGGCCGTCGCGGGCCGGCGGGTGGAGCACGACCTGCTGCGCGCCGCGGTCGGACTGCCCGAGGACGAGCTGGAGACCGCGCTACGCGAAGCCGTGGGGCGCCGGCTGCTGGTCCCGGGCGACGGCGACACGTACGCGTTCCGGCACGCCCTCGCCCGCGAGGCGGTCTACGCGGACCTGCTGCCCGGCGAGCGGTCCCGGCTGCACGGCACCTTCGCGCGGCTGCTCGCGGACCACGGCGGGCGCCCGGAGAACGCGGCCGAGCGCGCCCACCACTACCGCGAGAGCCACGATCTGCCGGAGGCGCTCGCCGCGTCCCTGGAGGCGGCCGGCCACGCCCAGCGGGTGGGCGCGCCCGCCGAGGAACTGCGGCACCTGGAGGCCGCCCTCGACCTGTGGACCTCCGTCGACCCCGCAGCCCGCCCCGCCGGCGAGGGCGCGGGCCGGGTCGCGCTCATGCTGCGCGCGTCGGCGGCCGCCGCGCACACCGGGCTGCCGCATCGCGCGGTCTCCCTGACCCGCGCCGCGCTCGCGGGCACCGGCCGTGACACGGACGCCGAACTCGCCGCCCGGGTGCGGTACACGCTGGCGGGCAACCTGATCGGCGTGGACAGTCTGAAGGCCGCGTTCGCGTACAGCAGCGAGGCGCTGGCGATGATCCCCGCCGAGCCGCCGTCCCGGACCTGGCTGTGGGCGGCGGCCACCCATGTCCTCGCGGCGCGTCAGGTCGGCGAGGACGCGACCGCGCTGCGCGTGGCCCGGGAGGCGCTGGGCGTCGCCGAGCGCCTGGGCGTGCTCGACGCGCAGGCCGACCTGCTGATCTCGCTGGCCGGTCTGGAGGGCGGCGGGCGGCGCACACCGGCGGGCCGGGCGCGCCTGCACGAGGCCCGCGAACTGGCCCACCGCGCGGGCAACGCGCCGGTGGAGCTGCGCGCCCTGTACAACCTCGCCGTGGGCTGGTTCGAGTCGGGGGAGCTGACGGAGTGCCTGCCGTGGCTCACCGAGGGGCTGGACCGGGCCCGTCGGGCGGGCCTGGCCTCCTCGCCGTACCCGATGGAGATGCGCTACGTCCGGCTGCTGGCGCTGTACACGCTGGGCCGCTGGGACGAGTGCGTGCGCACGGCCGCCGAGGACGCCGAGGCGCTGCCCCTGGCCGTCGGCTACACGGTGGGACCGGCGCTGTGCGTGGCGCTGGCGCGCGGCGACGAGGCCGCCGCCGAGCAGCGCGCCCAAGCCCTGCTGCAGGGCCCGTTCGACTGGATGGCCACGATGGTGGCGGGCATCGTGCTGACCGACGCGGCGGCCCTGCGCGGCGACGCCGAGGCGGCCGTGGCCCGCACGCGTACGACGGTCGAGGCGCTCACCGACGAGTCGGGCCGCCGCCCCGACCTGTCGATCCGGCTGGCGGCGCTCGCCCTGTCCGCGGTGGCCGACCGCGCCGGGGACCTGCGCCTGGCGGGCGACACGGCGGGGGTGGCGGAGTGGACCGCGCGGGCCACCGAACTGGTGGAGCTGGCGCGGGCGACGGCCGGCCGGGACGGGGGCGGCCGCCCGCAGGGGCCCGAGGGACTGGCCTGGCTGGCGCGCGCGGAGGCGGAGTGGACCCGCGCGGTGTCCGGGACCGACGCGGCGGCGTGGGAGAAGGCGGTGCAGAGCTTCGACTACGGCGACGGGTACGAGCAGGCGCGCTGCCGACTGCGCTTCGCCGAGGCCCTGTTGACGGCCGACCGCAAGGCGGAGGCGGCGGCCCAGGCGCGCGAGACCCGCGAGGCGGCCGCCCGGCTCGGCGCGATCCGGCTGCTGGCGCGGGTGGACGCCCTGATCCGCCGCGGCCGCCTCGGCGACACCGCGGCGGCCGACCGGAGCGGTCCGGTGCTCACCGCCCGCGAGCAGGAGGTGCTGCGGCTGCTGGCCCTCGGGCGCAGCAACCGCCGGATCGGCGAGGAGCTGTACATCAGCGGCAAGACGGCGAGCGTGCACGTCTCCAACATCCTCGCGAAACTCGGCGCCGCGGGCCGCACGGAGGCGGTGGCGATCGCCTACCGCGAGGGGCTGATCCCGTACCGCGAGGGACCGGCGACGCCGGAGCCGGCACCGGGCGACTGACGCGCCGCGATCGGGCAGCCGACGTGGCGCGGCACGGTGACCGAGGTGACACGGCCCGGCGGCCCGGGGATGCCCGGGCCGCCGGGCGCGTAGGTCGGCACGGCGGCGCGTCAACGCGTGTGCGCCGCCGGCGTGTTCGCCTCCGTCACGTCGACCGCCGCCCACGCCTGGTCCACCGTGCGGTACTCGGCGCTGTCCGCCCCGTACAGGTCCCCGGCCGCCTTCAGCGTCGCGAGGCGCGCGTCGTGGAAGTCGGTCGTGGAGACCATGTAGCGGGTGAGGGCCCGGTAGAAGATCGCCGTGGCCTTGGCGCGGCCGATGCCGGTCACCGTGGCGCCGTCGTAGGTGGGCGAGTCGTAGGTGAAGCTCCCGATGGTCTTCTTCCCGCTGCCCTCGGCGAGGAGGTAGAACGCGTGCGAGGAGACACCGGAACCGGCGTGCACCTCGGTGTCGTACAGCTGCGGCGACCAGTAGTCGACCGTGTGCTCCATACGGTCGAGCGAGGGGTGGTCGAGGCGGCGCAGGAACTTCTGCGACAGCCCGAGCTTCTCGCCGATGAGGTAGTTCGGCGGGTTCTTGGGGTTGTTGGCGGAGAACTCGACGTCGGAGCCGAAGACGTCGGCGAGCGACTCGTTGAGCGCGCCCGGCTCGCCGTACTGGAGGCCGTCCTCGTCGACCCGGGTGGGCTCCAGGCCCGCGGTCGCGTCGACGACTCCGTGGGTGAGTTCGTGGCCCGTGACGTCGAGGACGACGAGCGGCTTCTTGAAGTGGCGGCCGTCTCCGTCGCCGTAGAGCATGCAGCCGCAGGCCGGGTCCCACATCGCGTTGGCGATCTTCTTGCCCCAGTGGACCATCGCGCGGGCGGCCTTGCCGTTGTTCCTGATGCCCTTGCGCCCGAAGGTCTTCTTGTAGAAGTCCAGGGTCTTGACGACGCCGTACTGGGCGTCGACGGCGGCGCTGGAACGGTCGCCGACGGTGCCCGTGCCCCACTTGTTGCTCGTGCTCGTGAGCTTCTTGCCGTCCGCGAAGGACTCCGTGTACTGCCCCTTGGCGTCCCGGGTCTCGGTGCCGTAGTGGCTCGGGTCCTTCAGCTGGTAGCGGGTGCGGGCCATACGGGTGGTGGTGAGCGGCACCGTGCCCACGAAGAGCGACTTGCCGGTGCCCGCCGCGGGAGCCGGGTAGTGCGCGGCGGCGCGGGCGGCGGAGGGCGCGGCAAGTGACTGCGCGGCGAGCGACTGCGCGGCGGCGCCCGTGGAGTCCCCGGCGCTCGCGGAGCCCGTCTCGGGGTCGATCGTCTCGCCGCGTCGGCGCAGGGTGTCGAGCACACGGGGCGAGAGGAACTCGTCGTTGTCGGGGGTGTTGCTGCGGACCTCGCCGGTGGTGGCGTCGACGACGACCGTCCGGGAGGCGTTGCCCTCGGTGGTGTCGCTGTCGGTGACCGGCACCTGGTAGGCGAGCGCGGCGCCGCCGTCGCGGGCGTCCACGACCAGGTGCGCGCTGCCCGCGTCGCCCTGGGCGACGGCGGCGGCCTTGTCCTCGGCCTGCCGGGCGGTGAGCTTCGCCCGGGTGGTGGCGGGCCGGACGGTGTGGTCGGCCGCGCGGGTGACGCCGGTGTAGGCGAGGTCGCGGTCGAGGTGGACGACGAGATCGCCGCCGAGGACCGGCAGACCCTCGTGGGTACGGACGAACCGGACGTGCCGGGCGCCCTCCGGGTCGATCATGACGTCGTGGGGGTGGAGTTCGTCGCCCTGCACGACACCGGTGGCCGCCGCGTGGGCGAAGGCGGCGGCGCGGGCGGCGGAGACGACGGTGGCCGCCGTGGCGGCGGTGGACGACGCGCCGTGGCCTGCCCCCGTGGCCGGCCCGGCGAAGGCGGTGCCCGCCAGTCCGGTCGCGGCGGTCGTCACGGCGACGGCGACCGCCAAGCTGCGTATGTGCGCTCTACGCACTGATCAGGGTCCTTCGTTCACAGGCGGCCGGGATCACCAACCGCCCTGGGACATGGCGCCGTTGGGTGCCATCGGGGCTGGTCGGGCCCCGTGGGGAGAACCCTTGCGGACTAATCATGGACATGTAAAGCCCGGTTAGTCGCTTTTCTTCGCTTTCGTCGCAATACTTTGCGCATTCACGCCGCACGGTGATCAGCGGGTGACCAACTGTGCGCCGCCCGGGGAGATGTGACGGAGCGCGAGCCGGTTGCCCGGCGGCGATGTGACCCATCTCGCACACATGGACGGGAGAAGGAACCGGATGGTCCAGAGCACGGCGTCCAGCACGAGGGTGTCCCTGAGAAGACCGGCCGACGGAGACGGAAGGGACCGCGTCGACGCAGACGGACGGGACCGCGTCGGCGCAGACGGACGGGGCGGCCTCGACGGAAACGGACGGGGCCGCTTCGACGGAATCGGGCGGGGCCGCCTCGGTGGCGCGCTGGCGGGAGCGGTCCTGCTGTCCCTCCTCGCCACCCCGGTCGCCTCGGCCGCCCCCGCGCACACGGCACCGCAGCCGCCCACCACGCCCGGTGTACGGCTCGGGGCGGTGACGGCCCTGACGGCGAACCGCGGACACCTGGCGCCCGGGTCCGCTTCCGCGCCCGAGTCCGAGTCCGAGTCCGAGTCCGCGTCCGCGTCCGCCACGAACCGCCCCTCGACGGCCGACTCCTCGACGGCCGTGTCCGGTCCCGGCGCCGCGGCCGCCGCCCTGCCCGCCCCGAACACCGCCGCCCTGCGCGCCGATCTGGACGCGGTGCTCGCCAAGGGCGCGCCCGGCGCGATGGCCCGCATCGACGACGGCGGCACCGTCCACACCGCGGCCCGCGGCCTGGCCGACCTCGCCACCCACCGCGCGATCAGCAGCTCCGACCGGTTCCGCATCGGCAGCGTCACCAAGACCTTCTCCACGGTCGTCCTGCTGCAACTCGCCGACGCCCACCGGCTGGACCTGGACGCCTCCGTCGACCACTACCTGCCGGGCCTGCTGCCCGACCGCGGGATCACGGTCCGGCACGTGCTCAGCCACCGCAGCGGGCTGCACGACTACACCGACGAGCTGTTCTCCGACTCGGTCGCCGGTTTCGAGTCGGTGCGCGACAAGGTGTTCACCTACCGGCAGTTGGTGAACCTGTCCCTGCGCGAGCCCCGCACCAACGCGCCCGGCGCGGCCTACTCCTACTCCAACACCAACTTCGTCGTGGCCGGGATGCTCATCGAGAAGCTGACCGGCCACTCCGTGCGCACGGAGTACGAGAACCGCATCTTCAAGCCGCTGCGGCTGACGGACACCTTCTACGTCCACCCGGCCACGACCGTCCCCGGCCGGCACGCACATGGCTACCTCACCCCGGACCGGTCGGGCGCCGCGCTCGTCGACGCGACCGACCAGACGGTGTCGTGGGCGCAGAGCGCGGGCGCCATCATCTCCAGCACCCGCGACCTGAACACCTTCCTCTCGGCGCTCGCCCGCGGACAGCTCACCTCCGCCGCGCAGTTGAAGCAGATGGAGCACTGGGAGCGGGTGAACGCCACGACGGCGTACGGACTGGGATTCCGGCGCCGCACCCTCTCGTGCGGCGCACAGGTCTACGGCCACACGGGCGCCGTCCAGGGCTACTACACGTACGCCTTCACCACGAAGGACGGCCGCCGCAGCCTCACCGCGCTGGCGAACACGTCCAACAACGGCGCCGTGCTCACCGCGCTGGGCCGGACGCTGGAGGCGGCGTTCTGCGGGAGCCGGGGCTGAGGGTGATCATGGCCTCCGGGGGCGTACGCGTGGCCTTTCGGGCGCCGAGGGCGGCCCCCCGGCCCTGAAGGCGGTCCTCGGGGCGCGGCAGGTGCGGGAACCGCCTGCCGCGCCCGCGCGTTCTCCGGACGATCCCCACCACGGCGAGGGAGGTGTCATGAGCGAGCTGGTGCCCGGAGGCAATCTCCCCCTGCCGGCCGGACCGCTGACCCTGCGCGTGACCGGCCCGTTCGACGTGTCGGCGCTGATCACCGACGAGGGCGGCAAGGTCGGCACGGACGCGGACTTCGTCTTCTACAACCAGCCGGCCGCGCCCGGCGCCCGGCTGCGCGACGGCGTGCTGTCGGTCGACCCCGCGCGGCTGCGTGCCGGGGCCGCGCGGGTCACCGTGGTGGTCAGCGCCGCCGCCCCCGGCACCCCGCTGCACCGGCTGCCCCCGCCCACGCTGCGGGTCACCGATCCGGCGGGCCGCGCGATAGCCGCCTTCTCCCCGCCGCGCCCCGAACGCGAGACCGTGCTGCTGCTCGCGGAGCTGTACCGGCGCGGCCCCGGCTGGAAGCTGCGCGCGCTGGGCCAGGGGTACGCGGACGGACTCGCGGGCCTGGCCCGGGACTTCGGCGTGGACGTGACCGACGACCCGCAGGCGCCGTCGCCATCGCGGGCGCCCTCGCCCTCGCCGGTGGTGTCCTCCGCCACCTCGGGGCTGAGGCAGGAGCTGTCCTCCCCAGCCCCGGCTCCCCCGCGACCGTTCGGCCCTCCCTCCGCCGACCCGGACGGCTTCCTCGGTCTGGTCAACCCGGCCCGCGCGCGGGCCGGTTCGCCCCCGGTCGCGCTCGACGCCCGGCTCGCCGACGCGGCCCGCGCGCACGCCCGCGCGATGGCCGAGGCGGGGCGTCTGGGCGGCGAGGGCCGCGACGGCAGATCCTTGCACCAGCGGGTGACGGCCGCGGGATACACGTATCTGACCGTGGGCGAGCACCTGGTCTCCGGCCCCCGCGACCCGGCCGAGTTCGTCGACTACTGTCTGCGCACCGGGCAGGCCCGCCGCACCCTGGAGGACCCGACCTTCACCCACACCGGGCTCGGGTTCGCGCGCGAGGGCCGTTCCGGGGACATGTTCTGGACGGCGCTGTGGGCGACCCCGCTGACCCCCGACGGCCTGGCGCGGACGACGGCGGACGTGGTCGCCCTCACCAACCGGGAGCGGGCCGCGGCCGGGCTGCGCGCGCTGTCCGTGGACGCCCGGCTGACGGCCGCCGCACAGGCGCACAGCGCGGACATGGTGGCCCGCGACTTCTACGCGCACACCTCGCCCGACGGCTCCCAGCCCTGGGACCGGGCGGCCGCGGCGGGGTCCCGGATGCGCACCGTCGGCGAGAACATCGCGTGCGGCCAGCGGTCGGCCGCCGAGGTGGTGGAGGGCTGGATGAACAGCCCCGCGCACCGCGACAACATCCTGAAGGGCGACTTCACGCACATCGGCGTCGGGTTCGCCGGAGGCGGTCGGTCGGGCACGTACTGGACGCAACTCTTCGGCGGCTGAGCGCCGTTCGGCGAAGGGGCGGCATTCGGCCGTCGGCACGGTGGCGGGCCCCGATCTTGGCGGAACCACCTGCTCCGGGCCAGGATGCCCGCATGAAGGGTGATCTGTTTTCCCAGGAGCACATGGTGCAGCCCGCGACCGTTGCGGGCATGTCCGTCGAGAACGCCAAGTGCATCAAGTACGCGGTGAACGGCGAGATGGTGGCCCGGCAGGGCGCGATGATCGCCTTTCGGGGCAACCTCCAGTTCGAGCGCAAGGGCCAGGGCGTGGGCGGAATGCTCAAGCGCGCGGTGACCGGGGAGGGGCTGCCGCTGATGGCGGTGCGCGGCCAGGGCGAGGCGTGGTTCGCGCACGAGGCGCAGAACTGCTTCATCGTCGACGTCGATCCCGGCGACGAGTTCACCGTCAACGGCCGCAACGTGCTGTGCTTCGACGCCTCGTTGTCGTATCAGATCAAGACGGTGAAGGGCTCGGGCATGGCGGGCGGCGGCCTGTTCAACAGCGTGTTCACCGGCCAGGGCCGGCTGGGCCTGGTGTGCGAGGGCAATCCGCTGGTGATACCCGTCTCGCCGCAGTATCCGGTGTACGTCGACACCGACGCGGTGGTCGGCTGGACGGCGCATCTCCAGACCTCGTTGCACCGCTCGCAGTCCATCGGCTCGATGCTGCGCGGCGGTTCGGGCGAAGCGGTGCAACTGATGCTCCAGGGCGAGGGTTTCGTGGTGGTGCGCCCGAGCGAGGCCACTCCGCAGAAGGTGCAGCAGCATTGACGCGGACGTGATCCGGGTCGCACAGGCAACCCCGAGGGCGGAAACCACGTCTTGATCGACAACAGACGAAGCCCCGGCTCCTGTGAGCCGGGGCTGATTTCCGACGCACTATGCACTGCATGTATACACAGCGCGTATACACGACGTGCTTATCAGCGCGCGCTCGCTCCGCGCACAGAAGGGTCTTCATGTACGGCAAAGCATTCGCCCCGGAGTACCAGGGCGCCCTCAGCACCCTGTCCGTGAACTCCTCCCTCGTCGACGTACTCGCCGCGGGCACCGAGCGGTTGCGCGCCGCCGAACAGGACGGACGCCCCGACGAGGCGGCCCGCTGCGGGCTCGCCGTCGCCGAGGCGCACCGGCGCCTGGGCAGGGTCGGGGAGGCGGACCGGGCCTGGAAGGCGAGCTACCGCGCCGCGCGGGAGGCCGGCGACACGGGCGCGATGGCGTGGGCGCTGTGGAGCGGCGGCACCCTCGCTCGCCAGCGCGGTGCCTTCCCGCTGGCCCGGCGGCTGCTGGCGCTCGCGGCCGAACTGGGCGAGCGCGGCGGGGACATCGTGGCGCGGGGCTACTCGCTGGCGGGGCTCGCCGAGACGGGCCGCATCCAGGGGGACTACGCGGCCGTGGCCCGGCTGCACGAGCAGTTGCTCGCCGAGGCCCGCAGGCGCGGCGAGGCGCGGCACACGGTGTGGGCGCTGGAGGGCATCGCGCAGATCCACCGCAACACCGGCTCCTACGACACCGCGTACGCGCTGTTCGAGGAGGCCGCGCAGACCGCGGCGCGGGCCGAGGACCGGCGCGGACACGCGTGGGCGCTGCGCGGACTGGCCGACGTGCTCTCCGCGCGCGACGGGAACACCGAGCGGGCGCTGGAGCTGCTGTCGGAGGCGGAGGCGACATGCCGGGCGATGAACCTGTCCAGCGCGCTGGCCTACAACCACAAGATGCGCGGCAACGTGCTGTACCGGGCGGGCCGTTACGCCGAGGCGCGGGAGCTGTACGCCCGCGCGCTGGAGGAGTTCCGCGCGATGAGCGAGCCGCGGGGGCAGGCGCTGGCGCGGCTCGGGCTCGCCAAGTCACTGGCCCGGCTGGGCCGCGACCGCGCCGAGACGGCAGCGGAACTGGCGGACCTGGCCACGGAGTTGGAGCGGATCGGGCTGCGGCACGCGGGCGAGATGGTCGCCCGGGCCCGGACGGAACTCGGTATCGACGCACCGCACTTGGCGTCGGAGGCGGCCCGTGTCCCCGGGCCCGTCCGGACGCCGGGGGCCGCGCGGACGCCGGAGCCCACCCGGCCCCCCGAAGACGGCCGCACCCTCACGGACGGCCGCACCCCCGCGGACGGCCGCACCCCCCAGGACGGCCGCATCCTCGAGGCGGAGGCAGTTCAGAGCCCGGAGGTCGTCCGATGACCGTGCTTCCCTCCGCGCTGCCGGTGGCGCCCCCGGACCGGCTCCTCGCCCGCTGCGCCGCGTCGGTGCGGCCCGCGCTGGAGGAGGCGGTCGGGCGGCTGCATCCCTGGGTGGCCGAGATGGCCGCGTACTCCTTCGGCTGGTGCGAGGTGGGCGGCGCGCCCGCGGACACGGGCGGCGGCAAGGGCGTACGGCAGGCGCTCGCCTTACTGGGCGCCGAGGCGGCCGGTGCGCCCGCGCGGGCCGGGGTGACCGCGGCCGTCGCCGTCGAACTGGTGCACACGTTCTCGCTGCTGCACGACGACGTCATGGACGGCGACGCGCTGCGGCGCGGCCGTCCCACCGCCTGGCGGGCGTACGGCACCGGGCCCGCCGTGCTCGCGGGCGACGCCCTCTTCGCGCTCGCGGTGGAGACGCTGGCCGCCGAGCCGGGCGGCACCCACGGCGTGCGGCGGCTGTCGGCGGCCCTGACCGACCTGGTGCGCGGGCAGGCCGACGATCTGGTGTTCGCCGGGCGCCCGTGGACCGGTCCGCGGCGGGTGCGGCCCGCGGAGTACCGGGTGATGGCGGAGCACAAGACCGGTGCCCTGCTGGGCTGTTCGGCCGCGCTGGGCGCCGCGCTCGGCGGGGCCCCGGCCCCGGTGGTGGCCGCCCTGGACCGGGCCGGGCGCGATCTGGGCGTCGCCTTCCAGCTGGTGGACGACGTGCTCGGCATCTGGGGAGACCCGTCGCTGACCGGCAAACCCGTGCACGGCGATCTGCGGGAGCGGAAGAAGACCTACCCCGTGCTGGCCGCCCTCGCCTCCCCCGGCCCCGGCGCGCGGCGGATCGCGGCGCTGCTGGAGTCCGGGGCGGACCCCGCCGGGGCGGCCGCGCTGATCGAGGAGGCCGGCGGGCGGGCGGCGGCTCTGACGGCGGCCCGCGAGCACACCGAGGCGGTGGCGGCCGCGCTGGACGCCCTGCCGTCGCCGCCGGGACCGGTGGCGGAGCTGCGCGGGCTGGTGGGGCAGCTGCTGCACCGCGCGCACTGACCGGGCCGACCGGACGCGGCTCCGGCCGGCGGACGGGCGCGAGACGGCCCTGCGGGCCGGGCCTGCGGTCCGCGGGTGCGGGGGGCCGGTCGCGCAGTTCCCCGCGCCCCTGGGTGGGCCGCGCCCGAGCCCCCTGAAGGGGCGCGGGGAACTGCGCGACCAACCCACCCATACCCGCAGGCCGCTCACCCTGGCGGGGCGCGGCTTGACCCCCGCGGACTTCGCAGGTCAGGGTGGCGAGGGCGCGTACTGTCCTCCCCCGCGCCGGAAGGGTGACCGCCGTGATCGGCGCGAACGGCAAGACCGGGACCAGCGGCAAGGGCGACGGGAACGACGAGCACGGCACGGCCGGGCTGATCGGGGTCACGGACATCGAGGCGGCCGCCGCCCGCATCTCCGGACACGTCCTGCGCACGCCCACGCTGCCCAGCCCCGGCCTGACGGACCTGCTCGGCGTGCCGGTCACCGTCAAGCTCGAACTGCTCCAGCGCACCGGCTCGTTCAAGGCGCGCGGGGCGACCGCGAAGCTGCTCTCGCTGAGCGAGGCCGAACGGGCGGCCGGCGTGGTCGCGGTCAGCGGCGGCAACCACGGGATCGCCCTCGCCGAGATGGCCGCGGCGCTCGACGTCAAGGCCACGGTGATCATGCCGCGCACGGCGCCCGCGCGCTCGATCCGCCTCGCCGAGGAGGCGGGCGCCTCGCTGCGACTGACGGACGACATGGACAGCGCGTTCCGGCTGGTGACGACGTTGCGGGACGAGGGGCTCACCCTCGTCCACCCCTTCGACGACCCGGTCGTGGCCGCGGCCCAGGGCACGGTGGGGCTCGAACTGGCCGAGGACGCCGGTCCGTTGACCGACGTAATCGTCAGCATCGGCGGCGGGGGCCTGATCGCCGGGGTGGCGGCCGCCCTGCGGGCCCGCCGTCCGGGGTTGCGGATCTGGGGCGTGGAGACGGAGGGCGCCGAGGCCATGTCGCGGGCGCTGGCGGCGGGCGGACCGCGGCCCGTCCCGCTGTCGTCGGTGGTGACCACGCTCAGCGCCCCGTCCGTGTCACAACTGACCTACGACCATGTGGCCGCCCTCGTGGAGGACGTGCTCGTGGTCCCGGACCGGGAGGCCGTGCGCGGCTGCCTCGACCTCGCCGAGCACGCCAAGGTGTGGGCCGAGCCGGCGGCCGGCTGTCTGCTGCCCGCGGCCCGGCTGGTGCGGGAGCGGGTCGGTGACGGCGCCCGGATCGGTCTGGTGGTGTGCGGGGGCAATGTGACGACCGGGGACGTGCGGGACTGGGCGGAGCGGTTCGGATTGAGCTGACGAAATCGTCGACACCGCTATTCCGTGGTCGCGTTCTCCGCAGCGGGACCACGGATTACCGTCCCGCGCGATCGGCTTCCCGGCCGTCACGATCACTTTTCCCGTACCCCGCCGCCGGTTTACCTCCGGTTGCCTTCAGGTGGGGCCCGGAATTGCGCGGCGGGCGGCCCGCAGGCCGTACACCAGGCCGTACGCCGGAATTCGCCAGGCCATGCGCCGGGCCGTACACCAGGCCGTACGCCGGGCCGAACCCCGGGACAACGGCCGAGGTGGCCGGGTCGCAGCGCATCGGCGTCCGGCCGGCCGTAAATATTGAACGAAAGTCGGCGGCAACCCGTAAGTAACCTCTGCGGATCTCCCTTGCTTTGAACAATCCCCCTCTCGCGCACCGTACTTCTGGGCAACGTGGGGGCCACGGGTTTCAGCGAGGGAAGACACCATGGTCAAGGGGCAAGCGACGGCGGTCGAGTCGGTGGCCGGGAGATACCGGCCCGTCGAGGTCGTCCACCGCGAGACGAACCGCGTGGTCTGGTACGCCGAGGACCTGCACGCCGCCCGGCCGCGGCTGCTGACCCGGATCGATCTGCCCGACGGCTCCGGCCGGAACACCGCCCAGCGGACCACCGCCCACGTCGTGCGCACGCACGAGATCCTCGGCGTGCTGCGGCCCGGCCGCGTCGCCGTCGTCGTCGACGCCGTCGAGGAGGGCGGCACGCTGTGGACGGTCACGGAGTGGATCGACGGGGTGCCGCTCGGCGAACTCCTGGAACGTCAGGGCGCGTTCACGCCCGAACGGGCGGCCCGCGTCGGGCTCGAACTGCTGGAGGTGCTGGAGGCCGCGCACGGCGAGGGCATCACGCACGGCGAACTGAGTCCGGGTCAGATCTACCTGCGCGACGAGGGCCCGGTCGTCGTGACCGGCTTCGGCCTCGCGGGCGCCACCCTCGTGCCCCGGGTGGCGGCACCGTCGTACGCCTCCCCCGAGCAGGCGCGCGACGAGCGCATCGGGCCGGCCGCGGACCTGTGGGCGCTCGGCGCGATCCTCTACACGATGGTCGAGGGGCGGCCGCCGTTCCGGGACCGCGGCCGGCCCGAGGCGACGCTCCGCGCGGTGGACCGGCTGCCGCTGCGGGCCCCGCTGCGCGCCGGGCCGCTGTCCCGGACCGTCCAGGGACTGCTGCGCAAGGACTCCCGGGAACGGCTGACACGGACGGCGGTGCGCGAGGCGCTGACCCGGGTGCTGGCCGAGGCCCAGGAGGAACCGGACGGGCGGGAGGACGTCGGCCCCGGCGTCCACGCGTCCGCCGCCGTGCGCCTCGCCGGATCCCGCGGCGGCCGGGCGCTCGCCGCCGGTACCGCGCTGGCCACCGTGACCGTCGCGTTCGCCGTGCTCGCCGCGACCCACGAACTGCCCGACAGCGGCGTGTCGTCGGCCTCCGGTACGACGGGCCACCCGGCCTCGGCGACGGCGGCCGGCGCGGGCGAGACCGCCGACGGGCACGCCACCGCCGTCCCCTCGCCGACGCGCACGGCCGCCCCCACCCCCACGGCGAGCAGGAGCGCGTCCCCGTCCGCGCCGGCCTCCGCGTCCCCGTCCGCCTCCGCGACCACCGCGGTTCCGCTCGGCTTCCGCCGCTACACCGCCCCGGAGGGGTTCGCGGTGGACATACCCGAGGACTGGACCCGGCTGCGCACCCAGCGGTCCGCCGACGGGGCCTATCGCGTCACGTTCGGCGCGAGCGGCGACGACCGGACGCTGGCGGTCACCTTCAGCCAACAGGTCGGCCCCGACCCGGTGGCGGTGTGGCGCGACGACGTCCTGCCGAACCTGCGGCAGACCCGGGGCTTCGCGCTGATCGGCACCATCCGCGCCACCACCTACCAGGGGCACAAGGCCGCCGACATGCAGTGGTTCGAGGGCGTCGGCCTGTCCCGCACCCGTACCTTCGGCCGCGGCTTCCTCCTCACCGGCACCCGCGGCTTCTCCCTGCGCTGGACGGTCCCGGCCCTGGACCTGCACGCCCTGCGCGACGCCCGAGCGCTGAAGACGGTCCTGGCGTCCTTCCGCCCCTCGGCCTGAACGGGGGTGCCGTCCGGCGGTTCGAGGGGCGCCGTCCGGCGGTTGGACCTCGGCCCGTCAGGGAGGGGCAGCTGCGGTCCGGGGCGGTGGTGTCAGTCCCGGCCCCGCGTGGCGCGCTGCGAGCGCAGTCGGCCCGGGTGCAGCGGTGTCGTGCGCCAGCGGGCGGTGAAGCCGGCGTCGGGCAGGGAGCAGGTCAGCAGCAGGTGGTGCGGGGTCTCCAGGAAGGCCACGTCGAGCGACAGGGTGTCCGGGGAGGTCCAGCCGCCGCTGATCGCGAGCGGCAGGGGGTCCTCCGTGACGGTCCAGCCGGGCGCGCCGAACGGCAGGCGCAGCGGCTCGTCCGCCTCGGTCAGCACCAGCGACCAGCCGTCCGCGTCCGAGGTCACCCGGGCGTCGGTCAGGCGTGGCTGGGCCGGGCAGCCGCCGCCGGACGGGGTGAAGCGGGCGCCGTGCCACGCGTCGGCCCGTGCGGGCGGGACGGACGCGCCCGGCGCGGGCGGCAGGGCGAGGTCCGCCAGGCGGTCCGCGAGCGCCGCGTCGCGCTCCCCCGCGCCGGTCGGCGGCGCGGTCCCGAACGCGGGCAGCAGATGCGCCCAGACCAGGTCGAGCAGGGCCTGCATCCGCTCGGTGTCGGCGGTCGTCGCGATCACCGCGTCCTGCTGGGGCAGCACCAGGCAGAACTGGCCGTAGGCGCCGTCGCCGCGGAACCCGTGCCGGGAGCGCCAGAACTGGAGGCCGTAGCCCTGCCCCCAGTCGGAGTCCGCCGCCTCTTTCGAGCCGTCCCCGGTCGGGATGTGCGCTCGGCTCGCGTCGGCCACCCAGTCCGCGGGCAGCAGCCGCTCGCCCCGCCACTGTCCGCGGCGCAGGTACAGCTCGCCGAGCCGGGCGATCGCGTCGGTGCGGGCGTGCAGTCCGCTGTAGCCGATCTCGCGGCCGGTGCGGTCGCGCAGCCAGCGCACGTCGCCGATGCCGAGCGGGTCGAGCAGCCGGGGCCGCAGCCATTCGGTCAGCGGCTGCCCCGTCGCCTTCTGCACGATGGCCGCCAACGTGTACGTGGTGGGCTGGTTGTAGGCGAAGACCGTGCCCGGGTCGCGCTCAGGCGGCACCAGCAGGAAGCCGCGGACCGGTTCGGCGGCGTCGGCCGCCAGCGAGGCCGGCAGGGTCTCGGCGACATGTCCGCTGGCCATCGACGCCACGTGCCGCACCCGCAGGGCCCGACTGCGCGGGTCGGTGATGTCGGCCTCGAACTCCGGGAAGTGGGAGATCACCGGGTCGTCGAGGTCGAGCAGCCCCTCGGCGGCGGCCAGCGCGGCGGCCGTACCGGTGAAGCTCTTGCTGAGCGAGTACAGCAGGTGCGGCCGCTCGGGGGTGTACGGCGCCCACCAGCCGGAGGCGACGAGATGCCCGTGCCGCACGATCATCAGGCTGTGCGGCTCGATGCCGGGGGCGGCCTCGACGGCGTCCAGGAAGGCGAGCACGCCGGACGCGTCGACGCCCTGCTCGGCGGGGGCGCTGGTGGGCCATGGACGGTCGCTCATGAGCCGCATCCTCTCCCGCCGGAGCGCCGGTCACCAGGGCGCCGCACGGACCCGGCCGGTTTCCTCCGCCGCCGTCGGGAACCACCCGCCCGCGTGGACACTCAACACCCGTAGAAGGAGACTCCGGTGCCCCGCCCCACGGGACGCTTTCGGCCGAAACCGTGCCGATCGTTCGCTCGACTGAGCATTTTTCGCGCGAGAGGGGTACTAGAGGGCACGACGTCCGCACCCCTCGGAGGCTTTGTTGTGAATCCCCACGTCCACAGCACCCTGGTCGTGCAACTCCAGGCGGACGGCGCGAGCCGCTGTCCGGTCCTCGCCCATCTCTCCTACGACGCCGCCGACCCGTTCGCCGTGACCGCGGTGTTCAGCCACGACGGCCGGGTCCTCACGCGGTGGCGGCTGGACCGGGAGATGCTGGGTGAGGGGCTGCGCAGGTCCGTCGGCGTCGGCGACGTACGGTTCTCGCCCGTGACGAACGGGATGTGGGCGGAGCTGCGGATGGAGTTCCTCGGGGACACGCACGAGGACGGCAGCCGCCACCACGCCGTGGTCTACGCGTGGGCACCGGCGGTCTCCGCCTTCCTGCGCAGCACCCGGGCCGTGGTACCGCCCGGCGAGGAGGAGATCGGCGTCGACGACTTCCTCGCGGAGATCCTCGCGCGCGGCTGAGGGCCACCGGCCCCCGCACCTCCCGGGCCGCGATGAGTAGGCGTACTCATGCCGCGGGGCGGGCGGTGCCGCCAGTCTGGAGCCCCGACGGGCAGGGAGCCCGCCGCGACCGCTCCGAGGAGCCTTGATGACCGCCGCCGAACCGACCGCAGCGACGCCCGCCGCACGCCCCGAACCGCCCGCCGCACGCGCCGGGTTCCCCGCCGTGTCCCGCGAACCCTCCTCCGGAAGCCGGGTGTTGTCCGTGCCGCTGGCTGAACGGCTCGCCGGACGGCGCCTGGTGCCGCCGCTGTGCGTCGCGGTGGTCGTCGTGGGGATGGTGCTGTCGGGATGGGCGCCGCGCGACCGCGCGACCTGGTTCCTGGAGACGGTGTGGGTGCTGGTGGGCCTGCCGCTGATCGTCCTGGCCCGGCGCCGCTTCCCGCTGACCGACCTGCTGTGCTGCCTGCTCGCCGCGCACGCGCTGGTGCTGGCGGTGGGCGGGCACTACACCTACGCGCAGGTGCCGGCGGGCGACTGGGTGCGGGACACCTTCCACCTCAGCCGCAACCCGTACGACCGCCTCGGCCACCTCTTCCAGGGGTTCGTGCCGGCCGTGCTGGTGCGGGAGGTGCTCAGCCGCAGGTCACCACTGCGCGGCAGCCGCTGGCTGGCCCCGCTGACGGTGTGCGCCTGCCTGGCCTTCAGCGCCCTCTTCGAGCTGTTCGAGTGGGCGGCGGCCGAGATCGGCGGCCACGGCGCCGACGCGTTCCTCGCCACGCAGGGCGACCCGTGGGACACCCAGTGGGACATGTTCTGCGCGCTGATCGGCGCGGTGGTCTCGGTACTGGTGCTGAGCCGGCTGCACGACCGCCGGATGGCGGCCCTGGCGGCTCACTCCGACGTGTGACGGCGCCGGGTCCACAGCGGGAGCACGTACCAGCACAGGACGTACCAGACGACCACGGGCGCCACCAGCCACGGCACCCAGCTGCCGTGCGTGGCCACCCGCAGGATCAGCAGCAGCGACGAGGCCATGGTGGCCAGCAGCAGGACCAGCCCGACGAAGGTCAGCCGGGACGCCCACCGCACCGCCTCGGGCTTGACCCGGCGCCCCGCGACCACACGGTGCAGGGACACCGGGCCGATGAGGGCGCCGGTGGCGCAGGCCCCGAGGACGACGGTCACGACGTAGATGGCCCGGTCCGTGTCCTCGAGGGAGGGATAGCGCTGGGTGAACACCACGGTGAGCAGGAAGCCGAAGAGGATCTGCACGCCCGTCTGGGCGACACGGACCTCCTGGATGAGCTCACCCCACATCCGGTCGGCTCGCTCTTCCGGACTCTCGTCGCGCCCCGTGCGCGCCACCGGCGGTGTCATGTGAAGCGTGTACCGTGCCGGCGGATCCTCAAACGGCGTCCTACCAGCGCTGCTCCACCTGGTCCTTGATCCGGCGGTCGTAGAGGTCGCGGATCGCGGTGAGGGTCTGCTCGGGCAGGGCGGGGAGCTTGGCCGCGGCCGCGTTGGCGCGGGCCTGCTCGGGCGAGCGGGCGCCCGGGATGACGGTGGTCACGCCGGGCTGCTCGACGATCCAGCGCAGCGCGAGCTGGGCCGGGGTCCAGCCCTCGGGTGCGAGGGCGGCGAACTCCGCGGCGGCCTCCACGCCCGTGGCGTAGTCGACGCCGGAGAACGTCTCGCCCTGGTCGAACGCCTCGCCGTGCCGGTTGTAGGTGCGGTGGTCGTTCTCCGGGAAGACGGTGTCCTTGGTGTACTTGCCGGTCAGCAGGCCCGAGGCGAGCGGGACGCGGGCGATGATGCCGACGCCGGCCTCCCGGGCGGCGGGCAGCACCTCGCGCAGCGGCTTCATGCGGAACGGGTTGAGGATGATCTGCACGCTCGCGACGTTCGGCCGAGCGATGGCGGTGAGCGCCTCGGCGCAGGTCTCGACGCTGACGCCGTACCCGGCGATGCGCTCCTCCGCGACCAGGGTGTCCAGGGCGTCGAACACCTCGTCCGAGGAGTACACCGGGGTCGGCGGGCAGTGCAGCTGCACGAGGTCGATGCGGTCGACGCCGAGGTTGCGGCGCGAGCGGTCGTTCCAGGCGCGGAAGTTGTCGAGGACGTAGTTCTCGGGGATCTGGTCGACGCGCCGGCCCATCTTGGTGGCGACCATGACGTGCAGGTCGGGGCGGCCGCGCAGGAAGGTGGCGATGGTCTCCTCGCTGCGCCCGTCGCCGTAGACGTCCGCCGTGTCGAAGAAGGTGACCCCGGACTCGGCCGCGGCCTCCAGCACGGCGAGGGCTTCCTTGTCGTCGACGTCGCCCCAGTCGGCGCCCAGCTGCCACGTGCCGAGACCGATGACCGACGCGTGCCGGCCTGACCTGATGAATTCGCGCTCGTCCATGACCGAATTCTGTCATCCGTCCTCGTTCGCCGCGGCCTGCGCCCCCCGGGAAGCGCCGGAGGCGAGAGCGCGCGCGTGCACGGTGCGCGCCACCTTCGGCCCGAGCCACCGCTTGAGACGGCGCAGCGACTCCAGCCGGCCCACGGCCCGGTCGAGGCCGTAGTAGAGCTGCGGCGGCACGTACGGCAGCAGCGGCGAGTGGCGCTGGCCGAGCAGGGCGAACATCTGGTGCGGGGGCAGATGGATGTAGCGCGGCAGGTTCTCGTACCACCGGGCGCTGTAGCGGGCCGCGCTCTGCACGGACAGCAGGGCCCTGCGGCGTTCGTCCTCGTAGGCGGCGAGGGCCTGCGGGAGGCCGGTGTGGCGGCGCAGGGCCCCGGCGAGGGCGACGGCGTCCTCCAGGGCGAGGGTGGTGCCCGCGCCGATCGAGTAGTGGGTGGTGTGGGCGGCGTCGCCGAGCAGGACCACGTTGCCGTGGTGCCAGGAGCGGTTGGTGAGGGTGCGGAAGGCGAGCCACGGGGCGCTGCCGTCCCCCGCGGGGCGCCCGATCAGGCGGTTGCCGTCGAGGACGTCGGCGAACAGCTTCTCCAGGAGGGTCAGCCCCTCGGCCTCGTCCGCGCGGTCCAGGCCCAGCCCGCGCCAGGTCCCGGGGGCGCATTCGACGACGCAGGTGCTGTGCCCGGGGCCGTACGGGTAGCCGTAGAACCAGATCCAGCCGTGCTCGCTCTCCACGAAGGCGAAGGTGAAGGCGTCGAAGACCTTGGTGGTGCCGAGCCAGAGGTAGCGGTTGCTCCCCTCGTGGAACTCGGTGCCGAATCCGTCGCCGTGCCGGGCGCGCAGCGCGCTGTGCACCCCGTCGGCCGCCACGAGGAGGTCGCCCTCGGGGAGGTCGCCGCCGCCGATCTCGTGCTCGAACTCCAGCCGTACGCCGAGCGAGCGGGCCCGGTCGGCGAGGATCTCCAGCAGCCGGTGGCGCCCGATGCCGAAGCCCTCGTCGCCGGGCTGACGGGCGATCAGGTCGCCCACCCGGGCGACGCCTTCGGTCCACCGGACCGAGTCCGCCTCGACCGCGCGGGCCGACTCCGGGTCGTGCTCCGTCAGCCGGTCGAGCAGGCCGCGCCAGTAGGTGACGCCCCAGCCGTAGGTGGAGCCCTCCGGGTTGCGCTCGTACACGGTGATGTCGTGGGACGGGTCCTGCCGCTTGAGCAGGATCGACAGATACAGGCCGGCGGGCCCGCCGCCGACGCACGAGACCTTCACGGACACCCCTGACGGTTCTGGCGGTTGTGGTGGTTCGGACTGCTTCGGCGATGACGGTCACTCAACGTCGCCGACCGGAGCCGAAGAGTAGCAGCGGGAGAGGTGCGGGCGGCGGACCCGCGGATCGCGTCAACCTCCCGCGGTGAGCCGGGTCACCCGCCGCACCGGGGCCCGCCAAAGATCACCGCCAACGCCCGGATCCGCGCAAGGAATTCCCTCTTCCGGGGAGTACGCCGACGTCACGCGAGCAGGATCGTCTTCGTTCAACCCTGCACGGCATATGGGTGATTGTCCGGATCACGGCCAACCGGTCCGGGGCGATTTCTCCCGCTTGCCCCGGGCCCGATAGTCATACGGCGTCCCCTTCGAACGAACGATCCCAGGAGGTTCCGGATGCCCGACCTGTCCCGCCGCCGCGCGCTCACCGCAGCGGCCGCCCTCGCCACCGCGGCCGGGGCGCAGGCCGTCCTGGCGCCCGCGGCCGGCGCCGCACCGGCGGCAGACGCCACACCCCAGGCAGGCGTCGAGCCGTCGCCGGGCGCCATGCCGTCGGCCGACCCGCACCACGGGCACGGGATGCCCGACATGCCCGAGCCCTTCGACGAGGTCTACAAGGGCCGCCGGATAGCGGGCCGCCCGACGACCATGGGCACCGGGCACGAACACCACGGCGGCTACGGCGTGTTCGTCGACGGCGTGGCCCTGCACGTCATGCGCAACGCCGACGGCACGTGGATCAGCGTCGTCAGCCACTACGACCCCGTGCCGACCCCGCGGGCCGCCGCGCGCGCCGCCGTGGACGAGCTCGAGGGCGCCCGGCTGCTCCCGTTCCCGGCCAACTGACCACCCCCGCACGGACCCTGCACGACAACGGGAGCACCCGCCACATGACCGTCCGCAAGAACCAGGCCGCCCTGACCGCCGACGAGAAGCGGCGCCTCGTCGCCGCCCTCCTCGAACTCAAGCGCAGCGGCCGCTACGACGCCTTCGTCACCACCCACAACGCCTTCATCGTCGGCGACACCGACAACGGCGAGCGCACGGGCCACCGTTCGCCGTCCTTCCTGCCCTGGCACCGCAGATTCCTGCTGGAGTTCGAGCGGGCGCTGCAGGCGGTGGACGCCTCGGTCGCGCTGCCGTACTGGGACTGGAGCACCGATCGCACGGTGCGCGCCGCCCTGTGGGCGCCCGACTTCCTCGGCGGCACCGGGCGCAGCTCCGACGGCCGGGTGACGGACGGCCCGTTCGCCGCGGCCGCGGGCAACTGGCCGGTCAACGTACGGGTCGACAGCCGCACGTATCTGCGGCGCTCCCTCGGCACCGGGGTGCGGGAGCTGCCCACGCGGGCCGAGGTCGACTCGGTGCTGTCCATCGCGACGTACGACGCGGCGCCCTGGAACAGCGGATCCGACGGGTTCCGCAACCACCTGGAGGGCTGGCGCGGGGTCAATCTGCACAACCGCGTCCACGTCTGGGTCGGCGGCCAGATGGCGACCGGGGTCTCCCCCAACGACCCGGTGTTCTGGCTGCACCACGCGTTCGTCGACAAGCTGTGGTCCGAGTGGCAGCGCCGGCACCCGGGCGCCGGGTACGTGCCGGGCGGCGGCACGCCGGACGTCGTCGACCTGCACGACACGATGAAGCCGTGGAACGACACGACGCCGGCGGATCTGCTGGATCACACGCGGTTCTACACGTTCGACACGGACGGCTGACCGCGGGGGCCTCCCGGCCGGGGTTCGGGGTCGCGGTCCGGCCGCGGGGCGGCGGGCGTCGTCGTCCGACCGCGGGCCGGTGGGGGTTGTTCGCGCAGTTCCCCGCGCCCCCAGGGGGTAGCGGTTGACGTCGGCGGCGAGGACCCGGCGTGCGCTTCGGGCGCGGCGAAGGCGAAGCCGTCGTTCCGTCCGGGTCGGGTCACTCCGTGGTCGTGCGGCACTCCGGGTGGCCCCAGCCCTGGGGGTTCTTCGCGATCGTCTCGCCCGCCGCGTAGGAGCGGCCGCACACGCAGCGGCCGGGGAACTTCGCCTTGAGCGTCCGGGCCGAGCCGCCGTTCGCGCGGGCCGCCCCGCCCGTCCCGCTCCCCGCCGGCCTGCGGCGGGAGGCGGCGGGCCGCGGGGTGTCCGGCGCGGCGGGCGGCTCGGGCGAGCCGAGTTCGCTGCCGGCCGCCTGCTGGGCGCTCGCCGCCTGGCTGGCGGCCCGGTCCGCGAAGTCGTTGAGCGGGTCGCCGTCGACCTGGTGGGCGGGGACGTAGCGGAAGTCGACCGCGCGGCCGGCGAGGAGTTCGTCGATCCGGACGACCAGCTCCTGGTTGGCGACGGGCTTGCCCGCCGACGTGCGCCAGCCGTTGCGCTTCCAGCCGGGCAGCCAGGTGGTGACGGCCTTCATCGCGTACTGCGAGTCCATCCTGACCTCGAGCGGCACGTCCGGGTCGACCGCGCCCAGCAGCTGCTCCAGGGCGGTGAGTTCGGCGACGTTGTTGGTGGTCCGGCCGAGCGGTCCGGCCTCCCAGCGCTCCGGTGTGCCGGAGCCGTCCGCGACCACCCACGCCCAGCCGGCCGGACCGGGATTTCCCTTCGACGCGCCGTCGCAGGCGGCCACCACTCGTTCACGCATGGGCTCGATCATGCCACGGCGGGCCGGGACCCCCGCTCCGGACCACGGACCCTAGGAAACGTCCGCGCTGGGCGGCACCTCGCCGGTCGTCCGCGTGACGTCGATCACCGAGAAGCTCGCGCCCTGGGGGTCGCTGATCGACGCCATCCGGCCGAAGGGGCTGTCCATCGGACCGAACCGCAGGACGCCGCCGAGCTTGCCGGCCTTCGCCACGGCCTCGTCGCAGTCGGGGACGACGAAGTACACGTTGACGTACGCCGGCACCTCGGGCGGGAACTCGTCGCCCATCTTCATGCAGCCGAGCACCGGGTCTGCGCCGACATGGAACATGCGGTAGTCGACCGCGTCGTCCTGGAGCTCCTTCACCGTGTACGGGAAGACCGCCGGGAAGAACGCGTCCGACTTCCCGGGCTCGCGGGTGAAGACCTCGGCCCAGCCGTAGGCGCCGGGCGTGGCGACCGTCTCGAAGCCCTTGTGGACGCCGCCCTGCCAGACGCCGAACACCGCGCCGCCGGGGTCGCGGGCCAGGCACATGGTGCCGAAGTCGCCGACCTGCATCGGCTCCATCAGCACCTCACCGCCGTGCTCGCGGATCTTCGCCGCGGTGGCGGCCGCGTCGGGCGAGGCGAGGTAGAGGCACCACTGCGACTGCCCCTCCTGGCCGGGCATCGGCGGTACGACGGCCGCGACCGCCTTTCCGTCGGCGTACGCCTGCGTGTAGTTGCCGTACTCCGACGACGCCTCGCCGAAGGTCCAGCCGAGGACCTCGCCGTAGAAGCGCTTGGCCCCCTCGACGTCGCTGAACATCGCGTCGGCCCAGCACGGGGTTCCCTCTGATTCCACGCCCATCGGTGCCGCCCTCTTTCGGTTCTGGCCCGGCGGCGCGGGCCGCCCGTCGCTCGGCGCGGTACGGCGCGCGGCCGGGTCCTGTCCGGCTGTGTGTCCGGATCCTCACGCTATCGATCGCTCCGCCCGCCCGCGCGCCGAACGCCGGACCACGGGAGACTGGGCGGCGGCACCACACGACGGCGCGGACACTACGGCGCACACACGACGGCGCGGCTTCGGCGGACGGGGCTCGGGATGGCGGACACGGACACCCCACGGACGATGCGGGCCTGGGCGGTCACGGAACCGGGGCCGGTCGAGGCGGACACCCCGGCCCCGCTCCGGCTCGTCGTGAAACCCGTGCCGGTGCCGCGGGACGACGAGCTGCTCGTCCGCGTGCGGGCCTGCGGGGTGTGCCGCACGGACCTGCATGTCACCGAGGGGGACCTGCCGGTGCGCCGTCCCGGCGTGACCCCGGGCCACGAGGTGGTCGGCGAGGTCGCGGCGGCCGGGGCCGCGGTGCGCGGGTTCGCCGTCGGTGACCGGGTGGGCGTGGCCTGGCTGCGCTCCACCGACGGGAGCTGCGCGTACTGCCTGCGCGGCGCGGAGAATCTGTGCCCCGCGTCCCGGTACACCGGCTGGGACGCCGACGGCGGGTACGCCGAGTACACGACCGTGCCCGCGGACTTCGCGCACCGGCTGCCCGCCGACGTGCCGGACGAGGCGTCGGCACCGCTGCTCTGCGCGGGGATCATCGGCTATCGCGCGCTGCGGCGGGCCGCCCTGCCGGCCGGCGGACGGCTCGGTCTGTACGGCTTCGGCGGCAGCGCGCACCTGTGCGCCCAGGTGGCGCTCGCGGAGGGCGCCACCGTGCATGTGCTGACCCGGGGTGCGGCCGCGCGGCGGCTCGCGCTGGAGCTCGGGGCGGCCTCGGCGGGCGACGCCTACGCGCCGCCGCCCGAACCGCTCGACAGCGCCGTGCTGTTCGCGCCGGTCGGCGATCTGGTGCCGGTCGCGCTGCGGGCGCTGGACCGCGGCGGGGTCCTCGCGATCGCGGGCATCCACCTGAGCGACATCCCGCCGCTGCACTACGAGAGCGACCTGTTCTACGAGAAGGAGGTGCGCAGCGTCACCTCCAACACCCGTGCCGACGCACGGGAGTTCCTCGCCCTGGCCGCACGGCACGGGGTGCGCGCGACCACCCACGCCTATCCGCTGTCGCGGGCGCTCGACGCGCTGCGGGACCTGAAGGCCGGCCGGTTCGACGGCGCGGCGGTCCTGGTGAACGACCTCTCCTGACGACCGCTCCTCGGACTCTCCTCGAACTCTCCTCGGCCTCGGCCCGACGGCGGCTCGGCAGCGGCTCGGCAGCGGCTCGGTTTCCGCTCCGGTGTCCGCTCCGGTGTCGGCTCGAACGTCCGGGTCGCACAGCGGTCCGGACGTACGCCCTCCGGCGGGAGCTCGTACCGTCGCGGGATCGGCGCGAGCGCGCGGAGTGACCGTACGACCGCCCCCGGAGGGAGGTTTACCCCTTCGCGAGCGTGAAAGCGCCCCTTGTACGCCGTACCGGCCCGCGATCATCGCTGTTTGGCTGGTGCCTGCACATGATCGGCGGATCCGGACGACCGCCGCTCCCCCACCCGCCATCCCCGGAGGGCACGTGTCCGCACCCGACCACGCCACCACTACCGCGGATCCCGGGCCGGGCCCCGGCCCCGGGCCCGCCGCCGGCCCCCTCACCGACGAGCTCACCAGTCTCGGCACGCGCGCCGCGCGCCAGCTCACCACGACGACCAAGTCCGCGCCCCAGATGCAGGCCATCAGCTCGCGATGGCTGCTCAGGGCGCTTCCCTGGGTGGACGTCAAGGGCGGCACCTACCGCGTCAACCGCCGACTCCAACTGCGGATCGGGCGCGGCCGGGTGCAGTTCGAGCAGAACGGCGCCGACGACATCAGGGTCGTCCCGCAGACGCTCACCGAGCTGCCGGTGCTGCGCGGCTATCCCGACATCGATGTCCTGCGGGAGCTGGCCGGGCGCTTCCGGGCCCGTGAGGTCCGCGCCGGGCAGGTGCTGTTCCAGGCCGGGCAGCGCATCACCGAGACGTTCCTCGTCGTGCACGGCCGCTTCACCCGCTTCACGGACGGCAAGTACGGCGAGGAGGAGATCCTCGGCACGGTCACCGGCGGTGACCAGATGGGCGACGAGGCGATCGGCCAGGAACGGCCGTTGTGGCTCACCTCGGTGCGCGCGGAGACCGCGGGCGTCGTGCTCGTGCTCCCGTGGGAGGTGGTCGGCGACCTCACCGCGCGGGCGCCCTCGCTCGCCGAGCATCTGGCGCGGTACGCCGAGCGCCGGCGGCTGCCGACGAACCGCAAGGGCGAGGCCGAGGTGCCCGTGCAGGCGGGCCACGTCGGCGAGCCGACCCTGCCCGGCGGCTACGTCGACTACGACCTTGCGCCACGGGAGTACGAGCTGTCGCTCACCCAGACCGTGCTGCGGGTGCACACCCGGGTCGCCGACCTCTTCAACGACCCGATGAACCAGACCGAGCAGCAACTGCGCCTGACCGTCGAGGAGATCCGCGAGCGGCAGGAGTGGGAGCTGGTCAACAACCGGGAGTTCGGACTGCTGCACAACGTCGACTACGGCCAGCGCATCAGCACCTTCACCGGGCCGCCGACCCCCGACGACATGGACGAACTGCTCGCCATGCGCCGCAGCACGAAGGTGTTCCTCGCCCATCCCAAGGCGATCTCGGCCTTCTTCCGGCAGTGCAACCGGCGCGGGCTCGTGCCCGGGACCGCCAGCCTCGGCGGGCGCGAGGTGCCCGCGTGGCGGGGCGTGCCGATGCTGCCGTGCAGCAAGATCCCGGTGAGCGCGCACCACACCAGCAGCATCATCGCGCTGCGCACCGGCGAGTCCGACCAGGGTGTCGTCGGCCTCTACCAGACAGGCATCCCGGAGGAGTTCCAACCGGGCCTGAACGTCCGCTTCATGGGCATCGACGCCGCCGCGATCATCAGCTATCTGGTCACCGCCTACTACTCGTTGGCGATCCTCGTGCCCGACGCGGCCGGGATCCTGGAGAACGTCCAGATCGGCAGGACGGCCGACTGACACCGTGGAGCACGGAATGAGCCCGCCCCCCAAGACCCCGACCGCCTCGACGCCCGCCACGACCGCGCCGACCGCGCCGACCGGAGCCGGTTCACCGCCCGGCAGCACGACGCCGACCGCCACGACCGCGCCACCGGGCCTCACGACCGCACCACCGAGCCTCACCCCACCGGCCCCGCTGCCCCGCACGACCGCCCTGCCCGGTCCGCCGAACATCGCCCGCTCGCTCGCCACCCGGCGCACCGGGGCCATTCCGGGGCTGCTGTACCGGCCCGCCGCCCCCGCCGACCCGGTGAAGGCCGCCGAGGTCGACCGGCGGCTGGAGGCGTGGGCCCGCGCCCTGGACCTGTTCCCGCCGGCCTGGCGGGGCGACTTCTCCGGGTTCCAGTTCGGCCGCGCCGTGGTGCTCCAGCACCCGGGCGCCCTCGACCTCGAACGGCTCACCGTGGCAGGACAGTTGCTGCTCGCCGAGAACCTCGTCGACAGCTGCTACTGCGAGGAGGACGAGGGCCGCGGCGGCTCCCGGCTGGGGCTCGGCGGGCCGCTGGTCCTCGCCCAGTCGGCGATCGACCCGTTCGCCGGTCCCGCCGAGCTGGAGGCCGAGTGGCGCGAGGGCGTACAGGCCGACGGACCGCTCAGGTCGTACCACTGGTCGGTGCGGGACTTCGCCGCCTTCGCCACACCCAGCCAGACCGACCGCTTCGTGCACGACATCGCCCGCCTGCACCTCGGCTACCTCGCCGAGGCCGCCTGGTCCGAGACCCGGTATCTGCCGCGGGTGTGGGAGTACCTGGTGATGCGGCAGTTCAACAACTTCCGGCCGTGTCTGTCGATCGTGGACGCGGTCGACGGCTACGAACTGCCCGAGCAGCTCTACGCCCGCCCCGAGATCCAGCGCATCACGGCCCTGGCCTGCAACGCGACCACCATCGTCAACGACCTCTACTCCTTCACCAAGGAACTGGCCAGTGATCCGGAGCACTTGAACCTGCCGCAGGTCGTCGCGCGGAACGAGGGCCACGGTCTGAAGGCCGCCTATCTCAAGAGCGTCGAGATCCACAACCGTGTCATGGAGGCCTTCGAGACGGAGTCCGCGGCCCTGTCGGCGACCTCACCGCTCGTCGAGCGCTATGCCCGTTCACTGGCCACCTGGGTGTCCGGCAACCACGAATGGCACGCGACCAACGCCCACCGCTACCACCTCCCCGACTACTGGTGACGGCCCCACCGCGGGGCCGCTCGCGCCACCGGGAGCGGGCACCGCCCCGCCCGGCACCGCCCCCGCACACACCAGCAACGCACACGGAACACCGCACCAGAGGAGTCACCGTTGACCATGACCGACGCCGGCACCCGCACCGCACCGGTGCCGTCCCAATCGACGTACCAGTCCCGCGTGGCGGAGTACTGGAACGCCGAGGAGAACCCGGTCAACCTCGAACTCGGCAGGATCGACGACCTCTACCACCACCACTACGGCGTCGGTGAGGCCGACCGGGCCGTGCTCGACGAGCCCGACCCGGCCCGCCGCCGCGACCGCGTCACCGCCGAACTGCACCGGCTGGAACACGCGCAGGCCGAACTCCTCGCCGCGCACCTCGGCCCGCTGACCGCCGCCGACCGCGTCTTCGACGCCGGGTGCGGGCGCGGCGGCGGCAGCGTCACGGCCCATCTGCGCTACGGCTGCCACGCCGACGGCGTGACCATCTCCGCGAAACAGGCGGACTTCGCCAACGGCCAGGCACGGGCCCGGGGCATCGACGACAAGGTCCGCTACCACCACCGCAACATGCTCGACACCGGCCTCGACTCCGGCGCGTACACGGCGTCCTGGAACAACGAGTCGTCCATGTACGTCGAGCTGGACCTGCTGTTCGCCGAGCACGCCCGGCTGCTGCGCCGCGGCGGCCGCTACGTGGTGATCACCGGCTGCTACAACGACACCTACGGCCAGGCCTCCCGCGAGGTCTCCCTGATCAACGCCCACTACATCTGCGACATCCATCCGCGGTCGGCGTACTTCCGCGCCCTGGCCCGCAACCGGCTGGTCCCCGTGCACGTCGAGGACCTCACCCAGGCGGCCCTTCCCTACTGGGAGTTGCGCGCGCAGGCGGACCACCTGGTGACCGGCATCGAGGACACGTTCATCACGGCGTACCGCAACGGCAGCTTCCAGTACCTGCTGATCGCCGCCGACCGGGTGTGATCCTCCGGGCCACGCCCGCCGTGCGCGCGTGGCCCGCCCCGCGCGCACGGCGGTTCGGCGCGCGAGTCCCCCTCGCGCGCCCCCGGGTCAGGCGCCCCCCGCGCCCCCGTCCCGGGCGAGCAGCATCCGGCGCACCGTGTCGGAGCGTTCCAGGAGGGTGTTGCGGACGACCGGCGCCGCGTCCTCGGCCAGTTGCTGGGCCTTCTCGATGTAGGGGAGGTCGATGGCGAAGGGCGGGAAGAGGTGGGACGCGAAGGACATCGCGGGGATCATGCCGCCCCGGTGCAGCTGCGGGACCGCGTCGAGGTAGTGCTGGGCGTACGGGGCGAGCAGGGTGTCCTGGCCGGGGCGCCAGAAGGCGCCGGCCACCTGGCGGACCGCGCTGACCGGGACCGCGCGGTCGACGGCGAGGCGCTGCCACACCTCGGCCTTGGCGGCGGCGTCGGGGCGGGCGGCCTCGACGGTGAGGGCGCGCACCCACGCGTCCGGATCCGTGTCGCGCTCCAGCAGCGCCGCCACCTCGCCGGAGACGTCCTCGCCGAGCTCGGCCGCGCGGACCAGCAGGCGCCAGCCCAGGTCCACCTCGTCGCCCGCCTGCGCGCGGAGGTCGGCGAGGTCGTCGGGTCCGGTCGCGGTGCGGGCGAGGCCGCGCAGCGCGACCCGGCGCCGGCCGGGATCCGCGGCGAGCCGTCGGCAGGCCGCCGCCACCGCCGCGGTGAGGTCGGCGCGGTCGGCGTCCGGCGCCCACAGTTCGGCGATGTCCGCCGCGCGGGTCAGATACGGCTCGATGACCGCGTCGGACGTCTCGGTGGCGAGGACCGAGACGATGCAGCGTCCGGCCTCCGCCGCGGTGGCCTCCCCGGTGGTCAGCATGTCCCAGACGGTGGCCGCGGCCACCCCGCGGGAGATGGCGGTCGGCAGGTGTGCCGCCGTACGCAGCAGGGTCTCGCGGCCGGCCGGGTCGGGGCGGGCCGTGGCGAAGGTGAGGTCGCCGTCGTTGACGAGCAGCAGGTCCGCCTCGGCCGGCAGGCCGGGCACGGGGGTGCGGGGGCCGGTCACCTCGACCCGGACCAGCGCGTCCCGCAGGGCCGTCTCGCCGTCGACGCGGTACGCGCCGAGCGCCAGCACCTGGGGCCGGGGGGTGCCGTCCGCGACCAGCACGACGGTGTCGCCGTCGCGCTCCAGGGTGAAGCGGTCGGTGCCCGCCGTCGCGAGCCAGGCCGCCCGCCAGGCGTCCAGGTCGCGGCCGCTGACCTCGGACAGGGCGTCCATCAGGTCCTGGAGGGTGGTGTTGCCCCAGGCGTGGCGGGCGAAGTAGGCGGCCATGCCGGCGGTGAAGCGGTCCTCGCCGACATAGGTCATCAGCTGCTGGAGGACGGAGGCGCCCTTGGGATAGGTGATGTTGTCGAAGATCGACGCGGCCTGGGCGACGTCGTGGATCGGCTGGTGGATCGGGTGCGAGACGGGTCCCTGGTCGGCGAGGTAGGCGCGCAGCTTGTCGGCCGCCAGATGGCCCGCCCAGACGTCGGTGTACCGGGTGGCGCGCTCGGCGGCCCAGTGGCAGGCGAACTCCGCGAACGCCTCGTTCAGCCAGAGGTCGTCCCACCAGCGCATGGTGACGATGTTGCCGAACCACATGTGCGCCATCTCGTGCAGCAGCACCTTGGCGAGCAGCTCGTTCTCGGCGTGGGTCGGCACGGCCCGCCGCAGGAAGGCGTCCGACCAGGTCACGCAGCCGTAGTTCTCCATCGCCCCGCCGAACTCCGGCATGAACACCTGGTCGTAGGTGCGCTGCGGGAACGGCATGGAGAAGACCTCGCCGTAGAAGGCGAGGCCCTGCCCGGTCAGGGTGAACAGGTCGTCGGCGTCCCGTTCCAGGACGGCGGCGAGGGAGCGGCGGGCGTACAGGCCGAGGTCGTAGCCGCCGACCTCGCGGCGGATCTCGTGGAAGGGGCCCGCGTTGACGACGGTGTTGTACACCGACAGCGGCGGCGTGTCGGGGAAGGTCCAGCGGCGGGCCCCGTCGGTCTCCTCGACACGCGGGGAGCCGGAGTTGGAGGTGACGGTCCACGCGGCGGGGGCGGTCACGGTGAAGGCGTGCGGGGCCTTCAGGTCGGGCTGGTCGAAGCAGGCCCACACGAAGCGGGCCTCGTCGGGCTCGAAGCTGGTCCAGACGTAGACCTCGCCGTCGGCGGGGTCCACCGCGCGGTGCACGCCCTCGCCGGTGGTCGTGTCGCTCTGCACGCTCTCCACCCGCAACACGTTGTGCGCGGCCAGGTCGGGCAGGGGGATCCGGCCGTCGTCGCCGGGGGTGAGCGCCACCCCGTTGAGCGTGGCGTTCAGCACCTCGGCCGCGCAGTCCACGAACGTGTCGGCGCCCGGCTCGTGGCAGTCGAAGGCCACCGTCGACACGCAGCGGACGTCCGGTCCGCCGGGCAGGGCGGTCAGGTCGACCTCGATGTCGTAGCGCTCGACCGTCAGCAGAGCGCCCCGGCGCTCGGCCTCGGTGCGGGTCAGGCTGCGGATCCCCATACGTCCTCCCTCGTCAGACAGCGGCCGACAGCGTACGACGGGGTCAGCGGGAGGGCGCGGCCATTTCCGGGGACCATGGGGGCGCCCCACGTATCTTGCGGGGAAACCCTCGGTCGGGCGGTGCTTTCTGTGGATCAGCCGAGGGCCGCTCCCCGCCCGGCGCGCCGTACGGGGGCGCCCCCGGCCTCCCCTGGGACCTGCCGGGCAGCTCCCCTCAGTGGGCCGCCTCGGAACTGCGCACCGCCTCCTCGCGGCGGCGGACCGGCAGGGAACGGTGGCGGGTCACCCCGCCCGCCGCCGCGCGGGCCGCGCCGTCCGGGAGGGTGAAGGCGAAGACGGCCGTCACCGCCGCGATCGCGGCCAGGACGACGTAGGCGTGCTGGTAGGCGCCGACGGGCGGGTGGGCGGCCGCGGCCGCGGGCGTGCCCAGCACCAGGGCCGTGGTGACCGCCGCCGGGGCGAACGCGCCGCCGGTCTGCCGTACGACCGTGTTGAGGGTGGAGGCCTGCGACAGGTCCGCGCGGTCGATGGTGGCCACCGACGCGACCATCGTCGGCATGAACACCCCGCCCATGGCGAGCCCCAGCAGGAACATGTACGCGCGCACGGTCCAGAGCCCGGTGTGCGCGTCGCAGCCGGCGAACAGCAGCAGCACCGCGCTGACGCCCGCCATCCCGCAGCCGACGATCAGCCGCGGCCCGACCCTGGCGTACAGCACCCCGGCGAGCTGGACGGTCAGCAGCACGCCGAACGCCTCCGGGAAGGTGCTGGTGCCGGACTCCAGCGCGGTGCGGCCGAGCCGCTCCTGAAGGAACAGCGGGGTGAGGTACAGCGCGCCGAAGATGGGCACGAGCCCCAGGAAGTTGATGAGGTTGGTGTCCCGGAACAGCCGGTCCGCGAACAGCCGCAGCTTCAGCAGCGGCTCGGCGGTGCGCAGTTCGAAGGCCACGGCGGCGGCCGTCAGCACCGTGCCGACGGCCAGGGCGACGGTCACGGGGGCGGAGGTCCAGCCGCGCTCCGGGCCCTCGCAGACGCCGAACATGACGGTGCCCAGGGCCGACGCGGTCAGCAGCAGCCCGGTCAGGTCGAAGCGGCCCGCACCGCGGCCGCGGTGCCCGGTGAGGAAGAGGGCGCCGAACAGCAGGGCGGGCACGCCCACCGGCGCGTTCACGTAGAAGACCCAGCGCCACGACAGGTGGTCGACCAGCAGGCCGCCGAGGATCGGCGCGGCGGCGGGCGCGATCTGCTGCGGAACGATCATGTACCGGGACAGCCGCACCTGTTCGGCGGCGGAAAAGGTGTGCAGGAGCAGGGCCGAGGAGGCCGGGAAAAGTACACCGGCGGACAGGCCCTGGACGGCGCGGTACGCCACCAGCGGGCCGAGCCCGGCGGCCGTGCCGCAGAGCAGCGAGGACGCGAGGAACGCGGCGAGCGCGACGAGCAGGACGCGTTTGGCGCCGCACCGCTCGACCAGCCAGGCCGAGGACGGGATGGCCATGGCCAGGCAGACCGGGTAGATGACGACCACCCCGTCGAGGGCCGCCGTGGTGAGCCCGAACTGCCGGGCGATGGAGGGCAGCGCGACGGTGGTGATCGCCCCGTCGACGATCGCGATGAAGGTCACGCTGACGCACATGACCGGCACGGCCAGGCGTTGCGGGACGCGGTGCGCGAGACGGGTGGAGAGCAGGCGGGAGAGGGACTTCGGGACAGCGGAGGGCCAGGACGTCAACACATACTGAGCATACTCACTATGTGCGTACTCATAGAATGGGTTTCCCGCGGCGCGACGAGGCGCCGGGCGGTCCGGGCGGGCCCGGACCGGGTGCGGCGAGGAGTCACATGGCAGTGCAGGGCAGCAGCGACGTGCTGGTCGACGAGCTGTACGAGACCACCCATCAGCTGCGCCAGTTCGTGGAGGCCCGGCTGCGCACCGGCGGCGCCTCGGTCGCCCGGCTGCGCGCCCTGCGGATGCTGGCCCGCTCCGAACAGCCGCTGCGGATGCGCGACCTGAGCGAGATGACGGGCGTCGCGGCGCGGACCGCGACCAGCATCGTGGACAGCCTGGAGCGTGACGGCCTGGTGGAACGGCTGCGCCACCCCGACGACCGCCGCGCCTTCCTGCTGCGTCTCACCGAGGCGGGGCTGCGCTGCCATCGCGAGGCCGAGGAGATCGACCGCCGCGCCCTCGCGGAGGCGACGGCGACGCTCGACGGGGACGACCGGGAGCGGCTGCGGGCCCTGCTGGCACGCATCCGCGCGAACACGGCCTGAGGCGCGCACCGGGGCAGTACCGTGGCCGGACCATGCTGATCCACTACGCGACGGGCAACGAGCACAGCCCGACGGACCGGGCGGGGCGGTTCACCCTGGAGCTGGACGCGGACGGCTCCGTGCGGCTGGCCCATCACGCGTGGCTGACCGGGCAGGTGCGGTCCTGGTCGGCGCGGGTCGGCCCGGAGGTGGCCGCCGCGGTCCTCGCCGACCTGCGCGACGCCGGTTTCCCCGCCCTGCCCCGGCGCCACCTGATGCCGGACGAACGCACCCGGACCCTGCACCTGCCGGGCCTCGGGACCGCCGTCCTCCCCTGGGACCTCGGGTCCGTGCCACCCGGATGCGCCCGGGCGCTGCGCACGCTGGACGCCCTCGTGGACGCGACGACGCCACCGAAGGACACCGCGTGACCGCCGGGCACGGCGGCACGGCCACCCGGCGGCACAACCGCCCCGGGGCGCACCCCGGAAAACCGGCGGCACGCCGGAGCGGCCCGGCGGCGCACCCCGGCGAACCGGCGGCGCTCCTTCCGTGTCGGCCCGCGCGCCCCCCAAATTCCCGGTGCACAAGCCGTGGGACGCCGTGGCTCCTATCGTGGAACGGCACAGTGACACACGGCGCCGAGGCAGGCTCGACATGACACAACCGCAGATCGACTATGCGGCGGTCTTCCGGGCCCTGCCCGGCATGGTGGCGCTGCTGACCCCGGACCTCGTCTACGCCGACGCCAACGAGGACTTCGTCCGGCTGTCCGGCCGAACGCGGGAACAGCTGGTCGGCAACTACATCTTCGACGTGTTCCCCGAGAACCCGCACGACCCGGCGGCCGCCGGGATGCGCGACGTGCAGATGTCCATGGAGCGGGCCGTCGACACGGGCGAGCGCGACACCATGGCGTTGCAGCGCTACGACATCGAGGACCCCGCCCGGCCCGGCCACTGGGAGGAGCACTACTGGAGCCCGGTCAACGCCCCCGTCCTCGGCCCCGACGGGCAGGCCACCCTCATCGTGCACCGGGTGGAGGAGGTCACCGAGCTGATCCGGGCCCGCGGCGGCGCGGGCGGCGACCGCGAGGACCAGGTGCTGGAGGCCGAGCTGTACACCCGGGCCCGGGAGCTCCAGGAGGTCAACGAGCGGCTGCGCCAGGCGCACGCCCGCGAGCGCGGGGTCGCCCTCGCGCTCCAGGAGGCGATGCTGCCGGCGCCGCGGCCCCTCGGCCACCACCAGGCCGCCGTGCGCTACCAGCCCGCGGTCGGCACTCTCAACGTGTGCGGCGACTGGTACGACCTGGTCGACCTGCCCGACGGCAGCCTGTCGGTCGCGGTCGGCGACGTCGTCGGCCACGGACTCGCGGCCGCCTGCGCGATGGGCCAGCTGCGCAGCGCGCTGAGCGCGGCCGCCCGGGTCGCCGACGGCCCGGCGCAGGCGCTGGACGCGCTCGACATGTACGCCCGCTCGGTCGAGGGCGCGGAGTCGACCACGGTCGCGACGACGTTCATCGACTGGACGGACCGCACCATCGCCTACAGCTGCGCCGGACACCCGCCGCCGGCGCTGCTCGACCCCGACGGCTCCGTCCGCTTCCTGGACGGGGCCACCGACCCGCCGCTCGGCGCCCGGCCGGCCGCGTCGCCGCGCCCGCAGGCGCGGGCCGGGTTCGTCGAGGGCGCGACCCTCGTGCTCTACACGGATGGGCTCGTCGAGCGCCGCGGCGAGGACATCGACACCGGGATCGGCCGTCTCGCCGAAGCGCTCGCCCGGCACTGCGGGACCGACCCCGAGGCCCTCGCGGACGCGCTGCTGAAGGATCTGCTGCCGGACACCGGCGCGACCGACGACACGGCGCTCATCGCCGTTCGGCTGTGATCCTTCGGTTGTGATCTGCGGGCCGGTGGGGGTTGCTCGCGCAGTTCCCCGCGGCCCCTTGAGGGGCGCGGGGAACTGCGCGAGCGGCCACGACGGACTCAGGGCGTGCGCAGGACCGTCGCGAGGACGGATCGCAGCTCGGCCTCCGCGTCCGGCACCGCGCCCGCCGAGCGCCACGCGACATACCCGTCCGGGCGCACCACCACCGCCCCGTCGGGGCTCGTGCCGTGGGTCTCGGCCCAGTCGCCGCCCGCGTCGTACGTCAGGTCGGCGTCCGCGCCCGATCCGATCCGGTAGGCCGCCAGTGGCACGCCGTCGGTCTCCGCGACACGGCGGGCCGCGGTGTGCCAGGCCGCGCCCGCGGCCGTACCGGCGTCGCAGAGCAGGACCATCGAGCGCTCGTACAGGTCGAGGGTGGAGACGCGCTCGCCGGACCGGCGCAGCCACAGGTGCGGGGCGCGGCTGCCGGGCTGCGCGGTCAGGTTCATCCCTTCGGGTACGACGGGCTGCGCGGGCTCGGCTCCGACGACGGCGCCCTCGGGATAGCGGTAGCCGAGGACGACGTTGAGGATGCCGCCCTTGCGGCCGCCGCCGACGCCCGGCGCGGGGGCGAAGCCGGGGTGGCTGTGCTCCACCGAACGGGCGGACGCGCGGGCGCTGGTGGCCACGGCGACCGGCCGGCGCTCCCCCTCGTAGCTGTCGAGCAGGCCGGGTCCGGCCCAGCCGCCGAGCACGGCGGCGAGCTTCCAGGCGAGGTTGTGGGCGTCCTGGATACCGGTGTTGGAGCCGAACGCGCCGGTCGGGGACATCTCGTGGGCGGAGTCGCCGGCCAGGAAGACCCGGCCGGAGCGGTACTGGTCCGCGACGCGTTCCGCGGCCCGCCAGGACGCCCGGCCGGTGATCTCCACGTCGAGGTCCGGGACGCCGACGGCGCGGGCGATGTGGCGCCGCAGCCGGTCCTCGGTGAACTCGTCGAGGGTCTCGCCGTTCTCCGGGTGCCAGGGGGCGTGGAAGACCCAGCGCTCCTTGTTGTCGACGGGCAGCAGGGCGCCGTCCGCCTCGGAGTCGGTGAGGTAGCAGCAGATGAAACGGCGGTCCCCGACGGTGTCGGCGAGCAGCTTCGAGCGGAAGGTGACGCTGACGTTGGCGAACAGCTCGCCGGGGCCGCTCTGGCCGATGCCCAGCCGGCCGCGGATCGGGCTGCGCGGGCCGTCGGCGGCGACGAGGTAGTCGGCCCGCACGGTGTACAGGTCGTCGCTGTCGCGGTCGCGGACGTACGCCGTCACCCCGTCGGGGTCCTGCGCGAAGGACTCCAGCTCGTGGAAGTAGCGCAGGTCGCCGCCGAGGGCGCGGGCGCCGTCGACGAGCACGGGTTCGAGGTCGTTCTGGCTGCACAGGCACCAGGCGGTGGGGCTGAACCGGGCGAGGCCGCCGCCCGGGTCGATCTCCTTGAACAGCCACTCGCCCGCGTCGCCGACGAGCGTGGGGGTCTGGAGGATGCCGTGGTTGTCGGCGAGCAGGGAGGCCGCCGTCTTGATGTCCGGCTCGACGCCGGCCACCCGGAACAGCTCCATCGTCCGGACGTTGTTGCCGCGTCCGCGCGGGTGTTGGGAGGTCCCGGAGTGCCGCTCGACGAGCAGATGGGGTACGCCCAGACGGCCCAGGAACAGGGACATGGAAAGACCGACCAGGGAACCGCCCACGACGAGGACGGGTACCTGGTGATCGGCTTTTTGGTGCATCGAAGTCTCCAGGGGCAGGGGTGCGCGCGTGGGCGCCTACTGCTGTCCATGCCCCTCGGGGCCGCTTCGGGGAGCCGACACGCGGTGACATCACCCGCGTGGTTCACACGAATCGCGCGCGCCCCGGGACCGGATGAGGCTCAAGGAACGCTGACGTCGCTTTTACGTGCGGCACCCACCCCCTTCGAAGGAGATGCCTGCGGTATGACCACCACCTCTGAACGCGTCGCGGATCAGCTGACGCGACAGGAGTCCAAGCGGATCTCGCAGTCCGTGTTCGACGGCTCCCGCCTGCGGGTCGTGCTGCTGGTCGACGTCTACGACGGAGCCCAGCAGCAGTTCCTGGAGGCGTACGAGCAACTGTGCAACCAGGTCGCGTCGGTTCCCGGCCATGTCAGCGACCAGCTGTGCCAGTCGATCGAGAATCCCTCCCAATGGCTCATCACCAGTGAGTGGGAGAGCGCCCCGCCGTTCCTCGCCTGGGTCAACAGCGAGGAGCACGTGCAGATGGTGGAGCCGCTGCACGCCTGCGTCCGCAACACCCGCTCGCTCCGCTTCCACGTGGTGCGCGAGACCGGCGGCGACGCGGCGGCGGCCGCCGCGGGCAAGCGCCGGCTCCAGGCCGCGCCGCGCATCGGCGACGGCGTGATCCGGCACGCGCTCACCTTCACGGTGAAGCCGGGCAGCGAGGCGAAGGTCGCCGAGATCCTCTCCGGGTACGACTCGCCCGACCCGCACGTCGACGACACCACCCGGCTGTGCCGCACCTCGCTGTTCATGCACGGCAACCGCGTGGTGCGGGCCGTCGAGGTACGCGGCGACCTGCTCGCGGCGCTGCGGCACGTGGCCCGCCAGCCCGAGGTGCGGGCCGTGGAACAGGCCATCAACCCCTATCTGGAGCAGGACCGGGACCTGGACGACCAGGAGTCGGCGCGGATGTTCTTCACCCGGGCCGCGCTGCCCGCCGTGCACCACATGACGGCGGACGGCCTCCCCGAGGGCGAGCGGCACGCGCTGTACTACCCGGCAAAGCCCGACCAGGGCATGCGCCTGGCGGAACTGCTCGCGCAGCAGGACGAGAAGGCGGCGCAGGACCCGGCGCACCCGGTGCTGCGCTCCACGATCTTCCACCGCGAGGACGTCGTGGTCCGCCTGGTGGACGTGCCGGTCGGTTCCGGCAACGAGCTGGCGGCGCCGCCGGCCGCGCTGCGCAAGCTGCTCGACGGTGAGCCGGTCCGTATGCAGCTCATCACCGACCGCCGCTCGCCGGACGCCTGAGCCACCCGGCCGCGCCCCCTCGGGCGGTGTACCCGATCCCTGCCGCACCCCAGCCGTACCAGCCGTACCCCAAGGGAGAACTGTCGTGACCCAACCCCGTCCCCGCATCGTCGACCTGAGCGAGGTCGAGCCCAACGTCCGGCGCGGCGGTGATCTGCGCGCCATGCTCACCCCGGCCACGGTCGGATCCACCAGCGGTTTCATGGGCGTGGCCATCGTGCAGCCCGGCGACCGCATCGGCGAGCACTACCACCCGTACTCCGAGGAGTTCATCTACGTCGTCTGCGGCCGGCTGGAGGTCGACCTGGACGGCGAACCGCACCCGCTGCGGCCGGAGCAGGGTCTGATGATCCCCGCCCACGTGCGGCACCGCTTCCGCAACGTCGGCAACGTGGAGGCGCGCCTCGTCTTCCACCTCGGCCCGCTGGCCCCGCGCCCGCAGCTCGGCCATGTCGACACCGAGGAGACGGAGGCCGTGACGACCGCCGGGGCCGCGGCGGCGGTCGCGGAATCGGCGGAAGCGGGTGCTCAATGACGCGGCGGGTGGCGGTCACCGGCATAGGCATCGTCGCCCCGGGCGGGATAGGTGTGCCGGCGTTCTGGGACCTGTTGACGGCCGGCCGCACCGCGACCCGGGGCATCACGTTCTTCGACCCGTCGGGTCTGCGCTCGCGCATCGCCGCCGAGTGCGACTTCGAGCCGGCGGCCCACGGCCTCGACACCGAGGACGTGGAACGGGCGGACCGCTACATACAGTTCGCCATGGTCGCCGGGGACGAGGCGGTCCGCGACGCGGGCCTGGACCTCGGCCGGGAGAACCCCTGGCGGATCGGGGTGTCGCTCGGCACGGCGGTCGGCGGCACCACCCGCCTGGAGAACGACTACGTCCTGGTCAGCCATGGCGGCGAACGCTGGGACGTGGACCACCACGAGGCCCGTCCGCAGCTTCAGCGGGCGTTCACCCCGGCCACGCTGTCCTCGGCGGTGGCCGAGCGGTTCGGCGCGCAGGGTCCGGTGCAGACGGTCTCCACCGGCTGCACGTCCGGGCTCGACGCGGTCGGCTACGCGTTCCACACCGTGCAGGAGGGACGCGCCGACATCTGCATCACCGGCGCGTCCGACTCGCCGATCTCACCGATCACCATGGCGTGCTTCGACGCCATCAAGGCGACCTCGCCGAACAACGACGACCCGGCGCACGCCTCCCGGCCCTTCGACAACAACCGTGACGGGTTCGTCATGGGCGAGGGCGGCGCCGTACTGGTCCTGGAGGAGCTGGAGCACGCGAAGGCGCGCGGTGCGCGCATCTACTGCGAGCTCGGCGGCTACGCCACCTTCGGCAACGCCTACCACATGACCGGCCTGACCAGTGAGGGCCTGGAGATGGCCCGCGCCATCGAACTGGCCCTGGAGCAGGCGCGGCTGGACGGCTCCGCGATCGACTACGTCAACGCCCACGGTTCCGGCACCCGGCAGAACGACCGGCACGAGACCGCGGCCGTCAAGCGCGCCCTCGGCGAGCACGCGTACGACACGCCGATGAGCTCGATCAAGTCCATGGTGGGGCACTCCCTCGGCGCGATCGGCGCCATCGAGGTGGTCGCCTGCGTGCTGGCGCTCGCCCACCAGGTCGTACCGCCCACCGCGAACTACGAGACGCCCGACCCCGAGTGCGACCTGGACTATGTGCCGCGCGTCGCACGCGAACGCCGGATGAGCAGCGTGCTCTCGGTGGGCAGCGGGTTCGGCGGCTTCCAGTCCGCGGTGATCCTGACCCGTCCGGGCCATTAGGGAGAGGATGCGATGAGCGCACCGCAGGAGCGACGCGCGGCCGTCACCGGTATCGGCGTGGTCGCGCCCAACGGAACGAGCACGGAGACCTTCTGGAAATCCGTCCAGGAGGGCATCAGCGTCCTCGACCGGATCACCCGCGAGGGCTGCGACCACCTGCCGCTGAAGGTGGCGGGCGAGGTCCGCGCCTTCGAGCCGGCCGACATGGTCGAGGAGCGCTTCCTCGTCCAGACGGACCGTTTCACCCACTTCGCGATGACCGCGGCCGACCTCGCGCTGGAGGAGGCCCGGCTCGGCCGGGCCGACACCGACGCGGAGCCGTTCTCGGTCGGCGTCGTCACCGCGGCCGGTTCCGGCGGCGGCGAGTTCGGCCAGCGCGAGCTGCAGCAGCTCTGGGGCAAGGGCAGCCGGTTCGTCGGCCCCTACCAGTCCATCGCCTGGTTCTACGCCGCCAGCACCGGCCAGGTCTCCATCCGGCGCGGGTTCAAGGGACCCTGCTCCGTGGTGGCGGCAGACGAGGCGGGCGGCCTGGACGCCCTCGCCCACGCGGCCCGTGCCGTCGAGCGCGGCACCGACGTGATCGTGGCGGGCTCCACCGAGGCGCCCCTCGCGCCGTACTCGATGGTGTGCCAGCTCGGCTACGACGAGCTGAGCCGGGAGACGGACCCGGCCCGCGCCTACCGCCCGTTCACCGACGCGGCCTGCGGGTTCGTGCCGGCCGAGGGCGGCGCGATGCTCGTCGTGGAGGAGATCGGGTCGGCGCGCCGGCGCGGTCTGCCGGTGCGGGCCACGATCGCCGGACACGGCGCGACGTTCACCGGCGCGTCCCGCTGGGCGGAGTCCCGGGAGGGGCTCGCGCAGGCGATCCGCGGCGCCCTGGACGACGCGGATCTCGCCCCCGAGGACGTCGACGTGGTCTTCGCGGACGCGCTCGGCGTGCCCGAGGCCGACCGCGCGGAGGCCCTCGCCATCGCCGACGCCCTCGGCGACCGCGCCCGGCGGGTCCCCGTCACCGCGCCCAAGACCGGCATCGGCCGGGCCTACTGCGCCGCGCCCGTGCTGGACACGGCGGCGGCGGTGCTCGCGATGGAGCACGGCCTGATCCCGCCCACCCCGGGCGTGGCCGACATCTGCCACGACCTCGACCTCGTGACCGGCCGGGCCCGCCCCGCCGAACTGCGTACCGCGCTGGTCCTCAGCCGGGGGCTCATGGGGTCGAACTCGGCGCTCGTGCTGCGGCACGGCGCCGCCTGAGGCTCCCGGCGGAGCGCCCCGCGGCCGTACGCGGCGCGGCGGCCCCCGCCCGGAACCGGAACACCTCCCGGAACGAAGGAGAAGCACCCATGAGTGACCGCATCACCGTGGAAGAGCTGTCCGAACTCATGAAGAAGGCCGCGGGGATCACCGTCTCCCCGGCGGAGCTCGAAGAGAGCTACGACCGCGGCTTCGACACCCTCGGCGTCGACTCGCTCGGCCTGCTCGGCATCGTCGGCGAGCTGGAGAACCGCCACGGGGCGCCGATGCCGCCCGACGCCGAGCGCTGCAAGACGCCGCGCCAGTTCCTCGACCTCGTCAACAGCGCACTTCCCGCAGGAGCCTGACATGCCCGGACACACCCAGAACGAGATCACCGTCGCCGCGCCGCTGGACCTGGTGTGGGACATGACCAACGACGTGGCGAACTGGCCGAACCTGTTCACCGAGTACGCCAGTGCGGAGATCCTCTCGCAGGAGGGGAACCGGACGAGATTCCGGCTCACCATGCACCCCGACGACAACGGCAAGGTGTGGAGCTGGGTCTCCGAGCGGGAGACCGACCGCGCCACGCTCACCGTCCAGGCGCGCCGGGTCGAGACCGGCCCGTTCGCGCACATGAACATCCACTGGCGCTACGAGCAGATCCCCGGCGGCGTCCGCATGACCTGGACGCAGGACTTCGCGATGAAGCCCGAGGCGCCGGTCGACGACGAGTGGATGACCGACAACATCAACCGCAACTCCAAGGTGCAGATGGCCCTCATCCGCGACCGCATCGAGAAGGTCGCCGCGGAGCAGGGCACGCACCCCGGCCTGACGGACTGACGGGACGGAGCAGCCATGCACCAGGCACTGATCGTCGCCCGGATGGCCCCGGGCGCGGCCCCCGACATCGCCAAGATCTTCGAGGAGTCCGACCGGGGTGAACTGCCGCACCTCGTCGGCGTCACCCGGCGCAGCCTCTTCCAGTTCGGCGAGGTCTACCTGCATCTCATCGAGTCGGAGAAGGACCCGGGCCCGGCCATCGCCAAGGTGACCGCGCACCCCGAGTTCCAGTCCGTCAGCGAGCGTCTGACGTCGTACGTCAGCGCCTACGACCCGGAGACGTGGCGTTCGCCGAAGGACGCGATGGCGCGGCGCTTCTACCTCTGGGAGCGCACGCCGGGCGGCTGAGTCCGCGTACCGGCCGGCGGCCGCCGTACCCGCTTCCTCGCGGGCCGGCGGCCGCCGGCGCGCGTGGGGCGCCGTGCCGGGTCGGGCGCTCGGGCCGGTCCGGCGGGATCGGCCGGTCCGGCGGGCTCAGCCCGGGATACGGCAGTCGAACGCGTGCAGGTAGGGGTTGACCTGGCTGATGCCGTCGAGGACCAGGCCGGCGCCGGTCAGCCGGCCGACGAGGCTGTCCCTGGTGTGCTTGGCACCGCCGACGTTGAGCAGCAGCAGCAGGTCCATGGAGGTGCTGAAGCGCATCGAGGGGGTGTCGTCGACGAGGTTCTCGATGACGACGACGCGGGCGCCGGGGCCGCCCGCCTCGATGACGTTGCGCAGCAGCCGGGTGGTGGACTCGTCGTCCCACTCCAGGATGTTCTTGATGATGTAGACGTCGGCCTTGACGGGGACCGCCGTGCGGACGTCGCCGGGCACGATGCGCACGCGGTCGGCGAGGTCGCCGCCCGCGCGCAGCCGCGGCACGGCGTTCTCCACGACGCGTGGCAGGTCGAGCAGGGTGCCGTGCATCGTGGGGTACTTGTCCAGCAGGCTCGCCACGACATGGCCCTGGCCGCCGGCGATGTCCGCGACGGAGGAGCTGCCGGAGAGGTCGAGCAGGGCGGCGACGTCGCGGGCCGACTGCTCGCTGGACGTCGTCATGGCGCGGTTGAAGACGTCCGCCGACTCGGGGGCGTCCTCGTTGAGGTAGACGAAGAACTCCTTGCCGTAGAGGTCCTCGACGACGTTCTTGCCGGTGCGCACGGCCTCGTCGAGCTGGGGCCAGGCGTCCCAGGTCCACGGTTCGGTGCACCACAGGCAGATGTCGCGGAGGCTGTGCGGGTCGTCCTCGCGCAGCAGCCTGGAGGTGTCGGTGTGGGTGAACGTGCCGTCGGCGCCCTCGGCGAAGACGCCGTAGCAGGACAGGGCGCGCAGCAGCCGGCGCAGCGGCTTCGGCTCGGTCTTGACGGCGGCGGCGAGGTCCTCGACGGCCATGGGCGCGTCGCCGAGCGCGTCGGCGACGCCCAGCCGGGCGGCCGCGCGGACGGCTGCCGCGCAGGCCGCCCCGAAGACGAGCTCTCTCAGCCGCATGGACGGCGGTGGAGCGGTTGGTGCGGTCATGTGCCGCGTTCCTTCCTGGTGGGGGTCGCGCTGGGGGTCCAGGTGCGGGTGGTGGGGTGCCGGTCCTGGCGGTGCGGACGGCCGGTCAGCACAGTCCCGTGGGGCGGGAAGCCCGGCAGGAGTTGCTCTGGAAGACGTTGCCGCTGGCGGTCGCCTCCTGGTTGACCAGGTCCGCGGGGCCGTTGCCGGACAGGGTGTTGTCCGTGATGCGGTTGTGCTCGCTGGTGACGCCGACGAAGCTCTTGAACAGCACGATCCCGCCGGACAGCGGGGAGGTGCCGGTGTTGCCGGTGATCGTGTTCCGCATCACCTGGGTGTTCTCGGCGCCCGTCAGGATGATTCCGGAGCCCTGGAGGAAGGGCAGCCGGGCGGTCTTCGCGCAGTACTTGTTGTTGCGCTCGATGCGGTTGCCACCGATGGTGATGTCGCCGGCCTTCGGCTTGTTCTCGTCACCGACGACGAAGACCGCGGCGCAGTTGGCGGTCATCACGTTGCGGGTGACGGTGAGGTCGCGCAGCCGGCGCACGGTGAGACCGATGCGGTTGTCCCGGAGGTCGTTGTGGACGACCCGCGTGCCGAGGGTGTCCGTGGCGCCCTGTTCCGCCGACACGGTGTTGCCGAGGAACAGGCCGGCGTCCCCGCTGCCCCGGACGCTGTTGCCGCGGATCACGGCGCGGGTCGAGCGCTCCTGGGCGATGCCCCACTGCCCGTTGTTCACGGCGACCACGCCGCGCACGGTCAGCCGGTCGGTCCCCATGGCCCACACGCCGTTCTTGGGGAAGTCACGCACCGTCAGGTCGGTGACCATGACGCCCGACAGCGCCTTGTCCTTGGTGCCGATCACGCAGATGCCGTTGCCGCTGCCCTCACAGGTGGGCGCGACGGGGGTGCGCTTCCGGGCGGACTTCTTCGCGGCCTTCTTCGCGGCCTTGTCGGCGGCCTTCTTGGTGGCCTTCTTCGCGGCGGACTTCTTCGCCGCCTCCTTCTTCGGGGCCGCCGCCGTACCGGTGGCCGGGGCGGCGGCCGCGGCGAGCTGCGCGGCGGTGGGCTCGATCACGGTGCTGGCGCCCAGCCCCCGCAGGGTCAGGCCGCGCGTCCGTACCGTGACGCTCTCGTGGTAGACGCCGGCGAGCACGACCACCGTGTCGCCGGGCTGGGCGGCATCCACCGCCTTCTGGATCGACTGGCCCTCATGCACCAGGTGGACCTCGTGGGCCGCGGGGGCCGGCGCGGCGCCGAGCCCCACGCCGAGAAGCCCGGCGGCGCATGCGAGGGGGACGATATGGCTTTTTTTCATATTCCGAACGCTAGGCCTGGAGGGGCCGTTCCCCGGGCCGATGCTCCGTACGGCGGCGTGTCCCGGGACCGGCCGGTGCCCGTGCCGCGGGGGCGTGCGCCGGGCTGGGCCGTCAGGGTGGCGCGCGCGCCGTACGCGTCGGGGCAGCCCGGGATCGGCGGTGAGCGCTGCTAGCTTCGCTCGCTGTCGAGGGCCCCCGAAGTGCGCAGGCGCCCAGGTGGGGCCGTGGCCGGTGGCTGTGAGTGGAGGCAGCGGTGAGTGGTACGACGGAAGAGCCGGAGAAGTCGGGAGCTGCACCGCTCGGACGCCGGGGGTTCCTGGCGTCGGCGGCGCTGGCGGCGACGGTCCCGGCCGTTGCGGCCGACCCCGCGCTCGCCGCGACCGCCGACCCCTGCGCGGGCGCCACGGGTCATGCCGCGGCGGTGACCGCCGCGACGCACGCCGTACCGGTGACCGCCTCGCAGGCCGGCGCACCGGCCGCCGGCACGGACGGCGACTCCGTGACCCGGCTGCTGTCCGTGCCGCAACGGCAGCGCGACATCCACTGGCTGCGGTCGGCCCTCCAGCTCGCGGTGGGACTCGAACTCGCCACCCTGCCGCCGTATCTCTGCGCCTGGTGGTCCGTCAAGGACCGCAACTCCGAGGCCGCGCGGCTCATCAAGCGGGTCATCGACGACGAGATGTACCACCTCGGCGTGGTGTGCAACCTGACGCTCGCCGTCGGCGGCCGGCCGCGGGTCAGGCAGGCGGCGCCCGTCTATCCCGGCCCGCTGCCCGGCGGGGTGCACAAGGGCGTCACGATCCACCTCTCGGGCCTGACCAAGGCCCTGGTGCACGACGTGATGATGGCGATCGAGGCCCCCGAGTCCCCGCTCGCCCGCAGCGTCGGCGCCGCCCCCAGCATCGGTGTCTTCTACGAGGACCTGCTCCAGACGTTCCGGAGCGTCTCGCCGGAGCTGTCCGGCACGGGCCAGCTCTCCGTGCGCATCGGCTCCGACCTGCTGCGGCCGGCCGCCACCCCGGACGACGTCGACCGCTCCATCGAGATCATCAAGGAGCAGGGCGAGGGCACCGACAGCTCCCCCGACGACACCTTCGAGAACGACCACCCGGCGCACTACTACGCGTTCGGCGAGATCTACCACGGCCGCCGGCTGCGCGTGACCCGCGGCACCTGGCAGTACGACGGCGCCGTCGTGCCCTTCCCCGCGGCGCGCCCGATGGCCCGGGTGCCGGCCGACGGCTGGCCGCACGCCCCGGCGCGCGTGCGCACGCTCCTCGACCAGTTCGACACCACCTACACCGCGGTCCTCGACGGGCTCGACTCCGCGTGGTCCGGCGGCGGGGGGCGGGCCCTGAGCGCGGCGGTCCACTCGATGCGAGGCCTGGAGGACCTGGCCGTACAGCTGATGGAGACCGGCATCGCCGGCGGCAAGAGCACCTACGGTCCCCGGTTCCGCGCCCACTCCTGACACCGGCCCGGCTACGAGAGGAGCAGCCTTGGCACGGGCACGGACCGTGTTCTTCTTCCGCGGCGGCTCGTACGTGCGCTACGAGATCGACCCGGCGACCGGTGCGGAGACCGTCGACCACGGCAGCTATCCGCGCGCCGTCGCCGACGGGTGGGCCGCGATGCCCGCCCCGTTCGCCCAGAGCATCGACGCCGTGGTGCCCTGGCCGGACGGCTTCGTCTACTTCTTCAAGGGCCCGCAGTACGTCCGCTGGGACGCCACCGACAACTCGGTGGACGCCTCCTTCTATCCGCACGACATCGCCGACCAGTGGCCGGCGCTGCCCGCGTCGTTCGCCGCGGGCATCGACGCGGCCGTCAACTGGGGCGACGGCCGCGCGTTCTTCTTCAAGGGCTCGAAGTACGTCCGCTACGACATCGCCCAGGACTTCGTGGACCGGACCCTCTACCCCCGCGACATCGGCGACGGCTGGCCGGACTTCCCGGCCGCCTTCCGGACCGGCGTGGACGCGGCGGTCAACTGGGGCAACGGGTCCGCCTACTTCTTCAAGGGCGGCAGCTATCTGAACTACGACATCCAGGGCAGCAAGGTCCGCCCCGGCTACCCGCTGCCGGTCACCGAGCCGGACAAGTGGCCGGAGCTGGTCCGGGCCGGTTTCACCGCCTCCTTCGACGACGTCCTGGAGTGGCCGCAGGCCGACCCGGCGAGGCCCCCCGACATCCCCGCCCGGCTGGACCCGTGCAGCAGGCGCACCCAGCCGGACGTGCGCTGCGGCGGCTCGTTCGACCTGCACGCGGTGTTCGACGACGCGATCCCCTCGGTCCCGGCGTGCGGGGAGTACCGGCAGTACGTGCGCGGCGAACTCAAGGTGGGCGACCAGCCCGTGCCCTTCATCCTCCGGGAGAACGGCGTGGCCACCCCGCGCAAGATGCGCTCCCGCCCCGGTCCGGGCTCCGCCGACGACAACTTCCTCGAGGACGGACAGGCCGCGGGCAGCCCCGGCAACAAGTTCGCGGTCGATCTGACCTACGGCCATCGCAACGCCTCGGTCGGCAACGGCAACCGCTTCGACATGTACCTGCCCCAGCGGCGCTCGGGCGCGGAGTACGTGGGCCGGGACGAACCCGGCGCCACCGGCGCGGCGGGGAGCTTCTTCTCCATCGACGTCGACTTCCGCGGCCAGGTCGTCGACGTCTGCAACGGCGGAGCCATCCTGTTCACGAACGAATGGACCGTGAGGTGTCAGGTGCCATGAGCCCGGTCGATCCCGAAGAACCCCAAGCGGCCGGCGACTTCTGGGTGGTCCCGGCGTTCGGCGAGGGCGCCGACGACTCCGTGCGGGTCACCGTGGCGATCGCCGTGGACGAGTCGGACGGCCTCCAGGACACCGACGTCACCGTGGAACTCCTCGCCGACGGAACGGCCCTGACGGTCGCCGAGCAGCCCGCCGCCGGACCCCTGCCCACGATCGGGCTGGCCGGCGCGAACGCGTACGCGCTGTACCGGTTCGACAACCCCGACCGCCTCACGCCGGCGACGGTCACGGTGACGGTTCGCGGTGGCACCGCGGCCTTCGACGTGTCGTCCCCGGTCGCCTAGGCGCATCCCGGACGACACGACACGCGGAGGAGGTGCGGGCATGGGCGACCCCGGTTCCGTGGCCCTGACCGTCGAGCACGACGGCGGGGTGCAGGCCATCGCCTTCAGCCCGGACGGCACACGGTTCGCGAGCGGCGGCGGCGACTCGGTGGTGCGGGTGCGCGCCACCGGCATCGGTCCCCCGCTGGACGTGCCGAGTTCCGGGTTCGTCACCTCCCTCGCCTTCGGCCCCGACGGCACCGTGTTCGCGGTGGCCGACGGCGAGCAGGTCTTCCTGCGCTCCGCGACGACCGGCGCCGTGCTCTGGCAGGGGCCGCCGCAGCCGGGCGACGCGGTGAACCTCGTACGGTTCCTGCCGGACGGCAGGGTCGTCGCCGTCACCGACACGGCGGTGTTCGTCCTCGACGGGGCGACCGGCTCGCCCGTCCGGAGCATCCCGGTCGACACCCCGCTCATCGCCGGCGCCGACATCAGCCGCGACGGGACGCTCATCGCGCTGGCCATCGACGAACGCCACGGCGGCGACCACCACCAGGCCGGCTCCGCGCGGGTGCTGCGGCTGGACACCGGCGCCGAGACCGGCCGGCTCACACCGGACGACGCGGTGTTCGCCGTCGCCTTCTCCCCCGACGCGTCCCTCGTGCTGTGCTGCGCGGCCGACGACACCACCCGCGTGTTCGAGGCGGACGGCGGGGCGCAGCTGTGGCCGGCCGAGGACGACGTCGACGACCAGGTGACCGCGCCGCACTGCCTGGCGTACGACCCGAAGGGCCGCTGGAGCGTGGTGGGCGGCTCGGACGGGTTCGCGCGCGTGCTGGAGGCCGAGTCGGGCGTCGAGCGGGGCCGGGCGCCCAAGCTGGATCCGGCCGCCCCGGACCCGGGGGTCGGCGCCGTCACCCATGTGGCGTTCGGCCCGAACGGCAAGGTGGCGGCCAGCGCCTGCGTCGACAACGTGGTGCGCCTGTTCGACCTGGACGGCAAGGAGCACTACGCGGTGGGCACCGACGAGGTGCTGGCGATGGGCTTCAGCCCGGACGGCCGGCTGCTCGCCATCGGCTGCTTCAACCGGGCGGTGCTGCTCGACAACGGCCCGTTCGGCGCGGGATGACGGCCGTGGACGCGCGGGAGATCCTGCACCGGATCGCCGACGAACTGCGCGCGCTCGCCGGGGACGCCGTACGGGACCTGCTGGGCCGGCTGCCCGAGCTCGGCGACGAGCCGTCGGCCGCGGGCACGGTCCTGGCCGGGCGGCTGCTGGCCGTCCACGACCGGCTGCCGCCGGGCGACGAGCTGGTGGAGCTGGTACGGGACGCGCTCGGCGACCTGACGGACGGTTCGGCGCTGCGGCTGGCGGGCTGGCGGCGGGCGCCCGGCGGTCCCCTCGGTGTCGCGCTGGTCCTGACCGGCGACGGCCCGGCGGGCGGGCGCGCGGTGCTCGGGGTGACACCGGACGGCCCGGTCTTCGACGTGGTGGTCACGCCCGGCTCCGCCCTGCGGCTGCCGCCGACGGCCAACGGGCCGTGGACCGTGCAGGCCGAGATCGCCGCGCCGGACGGCTGGGACGCGGCCTTCGGGCCGGGCCGGCCTGCCCCGCCCGTCACCGGCACCGCGACGATCCGGCTGGAGCGCACCGGCAGGCTGGGCGCGGGCCCGGCCGAGGGTCCGTGCATCGCCGTCGAGGGCGTCACCGTGACCGTGACGGCCACCCCGGCGGCGCCGCCCGCCGTCACGGTGGAGCTGCGCGGACTCACCGCCGCCGTCCTGCCGAAGGCGCTCGCGGGCCTGGTCGGCGCGGACGGCTCCGGGCCGATGTCCGGCGGCTCGGGGCCGGTCGACGTCACGGCCCGCGCCGACCGGGACACCGGGCTGGTCTTCGACGGCGGCAGCGGGCCCCGTATCCCCCTTCCGCTACGGCTCTCCGTCGCCGGGGTGCGGCTGCGGGACACCGCGCTGCGGGTCGCCCTCGACGGCACGGAGCCCCGGCTCGCGCTGTCCCTGTCGCTGGAGGCGGCACTGCCGCGGCTGCCGCTGCGGATCACCCTGGCCGACACCGGCATCGACCTGCCGCTCCTGGCGCTCCTCGTCCCCCGGCGGGGCGGCGGCCCGGTCCGGCCCCGGGAGCTGTTCCCGGACGGTCTGGGAGCCGCCCTCGACCTGCCGCCCGTCTCCGGCGGCGGGCTGGTCCGGCGCACCCCGGACGGCGGCTGGGCCGGACTGATCGCGCTCGACCTCGGTGTGCTCCAACTCCAGGCCGTGGCGCTGCTGCGGGCCCCGACGGGCACCGCGCCGACCAGCTTCCTGGTGCTGCTGTCGGCCCGGTTCCCCCCGCCCGGGATCCAGGTGGGGCTCGGCTTCGCGCTGGACGCCATCGGCGGGCAGGTCGGCGTCAACCGACGCGTCGACGCCACCGCCCTGCGGCAGCTGGTCTCCGACGGGAACGCCGACCGTGTGCTCTTCCCCGACCAACCCGCCGAACGCGCCGCGGAGATCGTCCAGTCGCTGGTCGCGGTGTATCCGGTGGCCCCCGGCCGGTTCCTGATCGGGCCGATGGTACGGCTCAACTGGGGCGGCCGGATGGTGTCGCTGTCCGGGGCGCTGGTACTGGAACTGCCCGCCCCCGTGCGCGCGGTGCTCATCGGGCGGCTGCTGGTGGCGGTGCCCGACCCGGCCGTCCCGCTGATCCGCCTCCAGGCCGGGGTGCTCGGCCGGCTCGACCCGTCGGTGCCCGAGTTCGAGCTGCTGGTCTCGCTCGCCGGCTCGTGGATCGTCGGGCTCGCCGTGCGGGGCGAGCTGTATCTGCTGATCCGGGGCGGGGCGCAGCCCGAGTTCGTGCTGTCCGCCGGCGGATTCCACCCGCGCTACGCCCGCCCCGCGCGGGTCCCCGCACTGCGCCGGCTCCAGGTCGACCTGGCCCCCGGCAACGGCTTCGGACTGCGCATGGAGGCGTATCTCGCGATCACCTCCAACGCCGCGATGTTCGGCGGGCAGGTGCAGCTGGACGCGACGATCGCCGGGTGCGGGGTCACGGGCTGGCTCGGCCTGGACGCGCTGTTCGTGTTCGACCCGGTGTTCCTCTTCTCGGTGCACGTGCGCGGCGGGGTGGCCGTGCGCGCCTTCGGCCACCGACTCGCCGGTGTCGCCCTCGACTTCACCCTGGTGGGCCCCGCGCCCTGGCGCGCGTACGGCACCGGCAGCATCTCGGTGCTGTTCTGGGACGTCGACCTGGACTTCGACGTGCACTGGGGCGCGCCGCCCGCGGCCCTCCCGGAACCGGGCCGCGATCCGCTGGTTCCGCTGCGGGAGGCCGTCGCGCGGCCGGGGTCCTGGGTGGCGGAGCGGCCGTCCGCGGACCGCACCGCGCTGGTCCTCTCCCCCGCCGCCACCGGGGAGCTGGCCGAGGGGCTGCTCGTGCACCCCGACGCCACCCTGCGGTTCAGCCAGCGGGTGGTGCCCCTCGGCATCGCCGTCTCCCGGTTCGAGCGCCGCCCGGTGCCGACGCAGACCTGGACGCTGGCCTCGGTCACCCTCGGCGGCACCGCGAAGGACGCCGGGCATCTGCCGCCCGTGCCGGAGCGGTTCGTGCCCGGCGACTTCTTCGACCTGGACGAGGAGCGGCAGCTCACGGCGCCCGCCCTCGCCGAGTACGCCGGCGGTGTGCTGGTGCCGGTCGAGGGCACCGCGCTCGGCCCCGGGCACCGGGTCGACGACGGCTACGAGACCGCGTACGAACCGCCGTTGCGGCCGAAGGAGTTCACCCGCTGGCCGGGCCACTTCGGGCACGAGGCGGTGTTCTCGCTCAACCCAGGCGAGCGGCTGGCGCGTTGGCGGGCGCCCGAGCCCCTGGTGCGGGTACGGCCGCCCACGCTGAACCTGGTGACGGCCGGCACCCTGCTGCCGCGGCTGGCGGACGTCTCCCTGGTCAACGCCTCGGCCGACGCCTGGGAGGCGCTGCGCGACCGGGCCCCCGGCCCGCAGGCACCGGTCGAACTCGTCGAGAGCTGGGAGCTGCCTTCATGAGCCGAACCCGCCGCCGGGAGCCGGCGTGAGCACGCGATGGTTCTTCTCCTCCGCGCGGCTCGGGGCGGCGGCCTCCGCGGACGGTTCCTCGCTGCGCACGGAGGTGGCGTTCGACCGTTCCGGCGGCGGCGGCAACGACCGGCAGGCCCTCCCCGGCCCGTCGCTCACCCTGCTCGGTCCCGGGCATGTGCAGGGCTTCGACCGGTCGCTGGTGCTGCGCGAGGAGCCGCCGCCCGGGACGGCCGAGGCCGCGGAGAACATCCTCGCCAGTGTGGAGTTCGCCCACGCGGACCTGCCCTGGCTGCTGTCCACGGGTTCCGCGGCCACGCCGTCGGGGGCGACCCCGCTGCCGTGGATGACGCTCGTCGTGCTGGCGGACGACGAGGCCGCGCCGCCGCGTGACGCGGCACCGCTCCCGGTGCTCACCGCGCCGGTCGCCGCCCTGCCCCCGCCGGCCGAGCGCTGGGCCTGGGCGCATGTGGAGGCCCGCCTCCCGGACGACGTCACCGACCTCGACACCGCGCGGCAGCGCGCCACGCAGGGGCTGCGCGAGCACTCGGCCGAGGTGGTCGCCCGGTTGGTGTGCCCGCGCAGGCTGGCCCCGGACCGGGGCTGGATCGCCGCCGTGGTGCCGGCCACCGCCGCGGGCCGGGACGCCGGGCTGCACGCGGCGGGTTCGTCGACGGACCTGGGCCCCGCCTGGCCGCACGGCGACGGTACGACCGTCGACCTGCCCGTCTACCACTGGTGGACCTTCCGCACCGGAGCCGCCGGCACGTTCGAGAAGCTGGCCCGCCGACTGCGCTTCCGCCCCGCGGCCGAGGCCGGGCTGGGCAGCAGGGTCGTCGACGTCGGGCGCCCCTGGCCCACCGAGCCGCCCGTCGGGACCGCCACCGTCGCCCTGGACGGCGCGTTGCGGGCGCCGGGCGCGGCCGCGCCCGAGGTCTGGTCCGACACCGCCGCCCAGGACCGCTTCCGCACACTGCTGCGGGAGCGCCTGGACGCCCCGGCGCTGCGCCGCGCGCACCCGGCCGAGGCGGACGCCACGGGCGGGGGCGAAGGCGGGGCGGGTCCGGACGGCGGGGCCGGCCCGGACGGCGGGCAGGGCGCGGGAGACGCGGGCGGCACGGAAGGCACGGGCGGAACGGAAGGCACGGGAAGCGCGGGAAGCGCGGGCGCCGACAGTACGGGGAACGCGGACGACGTCGGGGAGGACGACCGCGACACCGCCGCCGTCGCGCCGCCCCTCTACGGCAGTCATCACACCGGGCAGCAGACCGTCCCCGCCGATCCCGGCGGCTGGCTCGGCACGCTCAACCTCGACGTCCGCAGGCGGGTCGCCGCCGCGCTCGGCGCCCGGTACGTGCAGCAGGAGCAGGAGTTCCTGATGGCGCGCGCGTGGGAGCAGGTCGGCGAGATCCGCCGGGCCAACCGGCTGCTGGCCGCCGGTGAGCTGGCCGCCGCCGCAGCCGAACGGGCCCAGCGCAAGCACCTCGACCCGCTCGGGGTGGCCGACCTGGTCACCGTGATGGCGCCGGCGGGCGGCCGTACGCCTGTGTCCGCGCCCGGCACCGACGGCTCGGGCGCCCCGACGAGCACGCTCGCCGCGGCGCTGGGGCGGTCGCGGCTCATGGCCGGGACGGCCGACACGTCGTTCGTCCGGCTGACCCGCCGGGGCGGCGCGCTGGCGCGCCGGGCCGCCCGCGCCACGGCGGACGGCGTGGCCGCGGGGGAGAACGTGGCCGCCGCGGAGCGGCCCGTGCCGGTGCTGGAGCAACAGCTCGGCGAGGCCGACGGCATGGACCGGAGCCTGCCGGGCGACCTGCGCGCCGGGATCGGCCCGTCGCGGCTCCAGCTGCGCCGGATGGCCGACCGCATCTGCGCGGGCTTCGACGCCGGGCGCACGGACGACGGGCCCCGGCCGCTGGGCCCGATCATGGCGCACCCGACGTTCACGGTGCCCATCGCGACGGAGCTGCTGACCCGCTGGCCGGAGTGGGCGATCCCCGGCATCGGCGGGCTGCCGCCCGACTCGGTGACGCTGCTGGAGACCAACCCGGAGTTCGTCGCCGCCGTGCTGGTGGGCCTCAACCACGAGTTCAACCGCGAGCTGTTGTGGCGGGAGTTCCCCACCGACCAGCGCGGCACTCCGTTCGCCCGGTTCTGGCCGGGGACCGACGCCGACATCGACGAGATCGCCCGCTGGCCGCTGGACGCCAGTCTGGAGAGCCGGGTGCGCGGCGGGGGCTCCGGCGCGCTGACCGTGCTGGTCCGCGGTGACCTGCTGCGCCGCTTCCCGGGCACGGCGCTGCTCGCGGTGCGCGGCCAGGACGGCAGGCTGCCCCCCGACTTCGCCGGAGTGCCCGGCACCCCGATGGCGCTCGACGAGTCCACCGTGCTCTACCTGTTCGACGGCATCGACGAGCAACGCGCCCGCGAGGAGGACTGGTTCTTCGTCTTCCGGGAGCCCATGCGGGGCACCCAGTTCGGCTTCGACGCCCCGGCCGACCCGCGGGATGCGCCCGAGCCGGACGACGCCGCGTCGCCGGGCGGCTGGGCCGACCTCGCCTGGGACAGCGTCGGCGTGGACGGCGGCCGATGCGTGCACCTCGAACCGCCCGCCGTCCCGCCGAGCCCGCCGCCGCCCGTCGATCCGCCGGTCTGGGGCCGGGACGCGGCCGACATGGCGCGCATCGCCTTCCGCCACCCCTTCCAGCTGGCCTTCCACGCCGCCGCCCTGCTGGGCGGGTGAGTCCGGCGCCGAGAACAGGAGCACACCGCAGATGACCGACGCGTTCGGCGCCCGTACCGAACTGGACCGGGCCCGCACCGAGGCGGACGCCGCGCAGGCCCACGCGGACGAGCAACTGGCCGTCGTACGGCGGCTCCAGGACGCCACTCGGGCCGGTGACGAGCGCGCGACCCCCGACCTGCTGGCGGCCGCCGAGGCGGCCCAGGCGGAGGCGCAGCGCACCGCCGACGGGCTCGACGCCCTCGTGGGCGGCGCCGCGGACACGCTCGCGCAGGCCCTCGGCGAGGGCACCCCGCTGTTCCCCGACGGCAACACCGACCCGATCGCCCTGCTGCCGGTGCGGGTGGAGACCATCTGGTGGGAGCCGAGCACGCTGCGGGTGCGGGTCTACCCCGACGACATCCTGCTCTCCCGGTTCGATCCCGCGCTCAGCCCCGCCGAGGCCGAGGCCGGCACCGGGTACTGGCGGGCCCCGGGGCCCGAGGCCTGGCAGCGGGTGCAGGACCGGCTGCGCCCGGAGCGCGCGTCGTGGGCGGTCGCCGCCTGCCGGCCGGGTGCGGCGCCGCCCGTGATCGCCGCCGACCCGGGCGGACGCCGGCAGCGGACGGCCGCGCTGCCCAAGCGGTGGCGGTTCGTCGGCCTGGTGGCCGGACAGGTGGTCGTCGACAAGCCCGGCCGTCCGGTGCCGGACCCGCTGCCCGTCGGGCTGCTGCGCGCCGACGAGGAGGGCTGGGAGACCGACTGGTTCGAGGCGGTCAAGGCGGGCATGGCCGTCGAACTGATCCTGCCCGAGGGCGTCGACCACCTGGACGAACTGCTCGTGGTCGGGGTGCGCGCCGACTCGGCCGCGGACGGTGCCGCCCGGCTGCGCGACCTGCTGCACGGGCACCGGTACGGCGGCGGGCTCGGCCTGCTCCCGGCGGGCACCGCCACCAACAACACCCCCCGCGCCCGGTCCGGCTGGTCGTCCGCCCCCGGGTACCCCGGCCCGGACCCGGACCCCGAGGCCGGCGCGCGCCCGGTCGCGGACGCGCTGGCGGGTGCCCTCGGACTGCCGGACGCGGGCTTTCTGCGCGGCTGCCCGGGGGCGGCCGACGCGGAGCCCGCGGCGGTCGCCGCGCTGACCCTGCTCACCTGGCCCACGCTGGGCAAGGGGTTCGCCGAGGCCGCGGTGTCCGAACTCGACCTGGGCACCCGGCAGGTGACGGCCACCGGGTCGGCCCGGCCCTGGCGCGCGGTCCGCGACCACCTCGCCGAGCACGTCCGCAGCCGCGGGCCGCTGCCGATGCTGCGGGTGGGGCGGCAGCCGTACGGGGTGCTGCCCGTGACCTCGCTCGGCGACTGGCGCCCGCGGCGGCCCGAGGACGTGGACGCGCTGCTCGCGCCCTGGCTGCTGCGGCTGCGGGACCGCTGGCGCGCGGCGGTGGCCGCCGCGGACCTGATTCCCCGGGTACGGCCCGACCAGCCGGTGGACCAGGTGGCGGTGGACGCGTTGCAGCGGCTGCCGGTGGCGACCGGGCTGGCCATGCGGCGGCTGGACGGCCCCGGGTTCGCCGTGCCGCGCACCCCGCGCGACCAGCCGCCCGCCGAACCGGGGGTGCCGGGTCTGTCCCCGGCCGGCGTGCTGCGCTGGACGACGAACGCGGACGGCTGGACCGATCTCGGCTGGGGCCTGGACGACGAGACCGGGGTACCGCGGTTCGTGACCCGGCTCGCGCCGGACGCGGTCGCCTTCCCGGCCCGCGCGACGGCCACCGCCGACTACTTCGCCGCGGTGCGCGCGTTCCTGGCCGGGGAGCTGGACGCCGAGGGCTACGACCGGGCCTGGCCGGTGCAGTTGTCCTCCGGACGGGACACGCCGCCGCGCCGCGCCACCTTCTTCGACCTCGGCACGGGCGCCGCGGGGACGCCCGCGGACACGGACACCCCGGCCCCGGACGGCGGCCCTTCCCCGGACGGAACTCCCGCCGCGGACGGCACTCCCCCGGACGACACGTCCGACGCGTCCGACGCGCCCCCTCCCGACGACGCCTCGCCCGCCGCCGACCCGGGCCCCCCGGACGCGACCGGTCTGCTCGACGCCCTGCTGTTCCTGCCCAACTGGGCCTTCTTCGAGGGCGACGACGGCACGGACGACCCGCTGCGCCAGGCCCTCGCCGTCACCGCGGACGTGGACCAGCTGGTCGCGGACGTACTGGAGGGACTGACCGGCCACGACCGGGCCGAACGGGTCGCGGCCGCCGTCCGCGCGACGGGCGCGCTCCCCCGGTTCGAGCAGGCCCTGAGGACGCTTGCCGCCGTACCGGTGAGCCGGCTGCCCGAACTGTTGCTGGAGGTCGTCGACGTCCACGCGCACCGCGTCGACGCCTGGGTCACCTCGCTGGCGTCCCGGCGCCTCGCCGAGCTGCGGTCGTCCGGCGCCGGGGGTGTGCGCTACGGCTGCTACGGCTGGGTGCAGGAGCTGCCCCGGCCGGCGCAGGGGCGCGAGCAGGCGGACGTCGAGCTGGACGGCGAGAACACCACCGTCGAGGTGTCCGACCAGGACGGCTACATCCACGCGCCGTCGCTCCAGCACGCGGCGACCGCCGCCGTGCTCCGCTCCGGCTTCCTCGGGCACCCCGGGGAGCAGACGTACGCCGTGGACCTGACCTCCCGCCGCGCGCGCGTCGCCCGCTGGCTGGTGGGCGGGGTGCGCCAGGGCCAGGAACTCGGCTCGCTGCTCGGCTACCGGTTCGAACGGGCGCTGCACGACGCCGAGCTGGACCATCTCGTGGACCGCTTCCGGCGTCGGTTCCCGCTGCCGGTCGTGCCCGAGCCGCAGGGTCCGGGGGCCGACGCCGGTCTGTGGGCGCGCAGCGCGGAGGCCGTCGCGGCCCGCAACGTCGTCGACGGGATGGCGCTGGTGCGGGCGGGCTCCGGGGCCTCGGCGCTGCCCAGCGACGTGGACGGCGCGCCCGTGGTGCCGGACGCCGACCGGGACGCGGTGGCTCCGCTGCTGGACGACCTCGCCGACGCGCTGGACGCGGTGGGCGACCTGGTGCTGGCCGAGAGCGTGCACCAGCTGGTCGGCGGGAACCCGGTGCGCGCCGGGCTGACCGCCGACACCCTGGGCCGCGGCGAGAACGTGCCGGACGACTTCCACGTCCTGCGCACCCCGCGCCGGGCGCGGGCGCTGACCCACCGCATCGCCGCGCTGCTGCCGTCCGCGCCGGGCGCTCCGACGGGCTGGCCCACGGACCCCCTCGCCACGCTCCAGCCGGCCCTGGAGACCTGGACCGCCCACCTGCTGGGCCCGGCGGCGGCCTGGACCATCACGGGCGTACTGAGCGTGCCGTCGAAGGAGGGCGACGGCGACGCACCGGAAGGGGCCGGTGACCCGGCGGGGGCCGGCCCGGCGGACGGCGGCGATGGCCCGGCGGGCGGCGGCGGGCCGACGGGAGAGGCCCGCGGCGTGACGGGCGGCGGGGCGGGATCGTCCGACGGCTCGGCGGCGACGCCCGGCAGCCCGGCGGTCGGCGGCACGGCGGAAGCCGACGGCGGCCCGACCGGCGGCGGGGCGAGCGGCGGCGGGGCTGATCGTGGCGGAGGCGCGGAGCCCGGTGATGTCGGAGGTGGCGTGCCTGGGGGAGCCGGTGGGGGGCGGGCGTTCGAGGTGAGGATCGACCGGCTGGGGCTGGGCGCGCTCACCTCCGTGCTGGACGCCGGCGGGGAGCAGGCCCGGCTGCGTGGCGCGGTTCTGGCCGTGCTCGGCGCCCCGGCCGGGGCGCAGGTGACCTTCGGCGGGCCCGGGTGGAGCGGCCTGTGCGGACGGGCGGCCCGTATCCGGTCGCTGCTCGCCACCGCCCAGCCGCTGCTGCCGGTCCACATGGCCGGTCAGCCGACCGGGACCGCCGGGCCGCCGGACCCGTCGGCAGACCTCGGCGAACTCCGCGCCCGGCTGGCCCGGTTCGCCGCCGACCCGCAGGTGTCGCCGCACCCCGCCGCGCCCGACCTCGCCGAGCTGGCCGCCGAACCGCCCGCCGCGGGGCCGGTCGAGAGCTGGCTGTCGCGGGCGCGGGCGGCGCTGGGAGAGGTGCTGGGCGCGGACGTCCCGCTGCTGCCGTCGCTGACCACCGTTCCGGACGGCCGGGGCGAGGTGTCCGGCGCCGACCTGGAGGACTGGCTGCGGCGCAACGCCGCCGTACGGCCGCTGGTGCGCGCCCTGCACGAGTCGCTGCTGCTCGCGGGGGCGCGCGGCGGGCGGACGGAGCCGCTGCGGGCGGCGCAGGCTCCGGCCGCGGCGGCCGACTGCTGGATCGGCGGGCCGTTCCCGGGCGGGCAGCGCCCCGCGGCCACCGTCCATGTCGTCTGGCACGCCCCCGTCGACCTCGCCCCCGGCGCGGGAGCGGCCGGTCTGCTGCTGGACGAGTGGATCGAGCTGCTGCCCGGCTCCGACCCGCCGCCCCCGCCCGCCGCGGGCCCCTCGCAGCCCGAGAACGCCGCAACGCCCCCGCAGCCCGCGACCGCCGGAGGTGTCCCGCAGCCCGGCACCCCGCCCGAAGGGCCCCCGCAACAGAGCGAGTTGACGGGGGTCGCCTTCCACTACGACCGGCCCGACGCCAAGGCCCCGCACAGCGTGCTCATCGCCGTACCGCCGGACACGGACCGCGGCTGGACCTCGGACGGACTCGTCCAAGTGCTGCGCGAGACACTGGAGTCGGCGAAACTGCGGGCCGTCGACATCGCCGATCTGCCCGGCATGAACCAGCTGCTCCCGGCGATCCAGATCCCGGCGCACGGCGGCACGGGACAGGCGCTCGCCGCGATCGAGACCCGCCGCCCCAACACCGACCCGGACGGCCCGTTCCGGCTGGAGCCCGGGCACCGCACGGACGACATCGAGGCCGGTCTGGCCGCACGGGTGCACGACCCGCTCTGGCTGCTCACCCGGCAGTGGCAGTTCGGGGAGTTCACCGCGCAGGACGCGGGCTCCCCCGCCGTGGTGCGGATGAGCGGCAGCAGCGCCCCGATCGACGCCTGGCGCCCGGTGGGGGCGGCGGACTGGGTGCCGTACGATCCGCGGCTCGGGCCGTTGGACGTGCAGATCGAGGACGAACCGGTGCGCGCCGACGAGCGGTTGCGCGCCGAAGGCGGCGCCGCGCTGCTGCGCATGGCGGACGACGCGGGCGTTCTCGCCGCCGCCGTCACCGCTCTGACGGCGCATCAACTCGCGGACGGAACGCCCGACATGAGCCTGGTCGGACTGCTCGAAGGCCGGGTGCCGGACGCGGCCGCGGTGGCGGCCGCGCTGGACGCGGGCACGCTCGGCGGCGCGGCGGACCCGGCGTTCGCGGAGGTGACCGGACGGTGGCGTCGCTGGTGGGCCGGGCAGCTGGCCGGGGCCGGACCGGACTGCTACGCCCCGCAGCGCCTGGAGTACGCGGCCGAACTGTCCACGGGCGGCACCGTGCTGCGCGCCGACCAGTATCTCGGCGACGGCCTGGACTGGTACGCCCTGGACGTGCACACCGGTGACGAGGTGGTGGCCGCGCCCGCGGCGGCCCCGCGCTCCTTCTCGGGCGAGAGCGTGCCCACGACGGTCCGCTACGGCGGGCTGCCGGCCGACCGGTTCTGGGAGATGGAGGACGCCCGGGTCGATCTGGGGGCGACGGAGGTGTCCACCCTGGACACCGGGCGGCTGCTGCTGATCTCGTTCGCCACGGTCTACGGCAACGACTGGTTCCTGGCCCCGCTGGAGGTGCCCGCGGGCTCGCTCACCACCCTGGACCAACTGCTGGTGCGGGACGTGTTCGGCCGGCAGCACCTGGTGCGGCGGGCGGGCCTGGACGACCCGTCCTGGTCGATGTTCACGCTGCACGCCCCAGAGGCCGACCACCCCGCGGCGTCGGCGCTGGTGGTGCTGCCGACCGAGCCCGGTCAGGCGGGTGAGCCGCTGGAGGAGGTGGTGCTGGCCCGCGACGAACTGGCCAATCTGGCCTGGGCCGTCCGGCACCGCTGCACCGACGGGCGGGGGGTGCCGACGGATCTGCGGGACCGCTGGGCTCGCGTCGCACCGCCCGATCCGGCGCCGGCCGGGAACCTGCCCGGTTACGCGGTGCGCACGACGGTCCCCGACTACTGGCTCCCGCTGGTCCCGGAACCCGTCCTTCGCGAGGGGACGCTGTCCACGCGGTTCAAGGCGGTGCCGCAGGACGAACCGGGCACCGAACCCCCGCCGCCCGGACGGCTGATCGTGCCCGGAGTCCGCATCCATGAGGAGGAAGTCCCGCGTGAGGGCGTGCGGTTGACCCGGCGTCCGGTACTGGCCCGCTGGTACGACGGTTCGTGGCACAGCTGGGTGCGCCGGGAGAAGGCCCCGGGAACCGGGGGGAGTTCGAGCGGGCTGGCCTTCGACACCGTCCGCCCGACCGAGCCGTGGCCGTGACGGGCCGCCCCGGCCTGCTCCCGGTCCTGTTCCGATCGGGTTCGCCCGGTTCCGGCCTGGTTCCGGCACGGCTCCGGCGGCCTCGCCGTGCCCTCACAGCCGTACGGCCACCAGCGCGATGTCGTCGCGGGCGCCCACGCTGACGCCCAGGTGCGCCAGCAGCGCGTCGGCCAGGCGTTGCGGGGCCAGCCGGGCGTAGCGGGCGAGGCCCTCGGTGAGGCGTGCCAGGCCCTCGTCGATGTCCTCGCCCCGGCGCTCGACCAGGCCGTCGGTGTACAGGACCAGGGTGTCGCCGCGGTGGTAGGACTGCACGGCCTGCGGGCGCGGCACGTGCTCGGGCCGTACCCCGAGCGGTGGATCGGTGGCCTGGTCCAGCAGGGTGTGGCTGCCGTCGGGGTGCAGCAGGATCGGCGGAAGATGCCCGGCGCAGCTGTAGATGATCAGCCGGCTGCGGGTGTCGATCATGGCGTCGATCGCGGTGGCCGCCGTCGCGCCCTCCACGGAACGGGCGTACAGGCCGAGGAGTTCGAGCGCCTGGGCCGGTGAGGCGACGGCCCGGATCGCGGCGCTGAGGGCGCTGCGCAACATGCCCATCACCGTGGCCGCCTTCAGACCGTGCCCGACGACGTCGCCGACCGCCACGGAGAAGCGGTCCTCGGACAGGTCCGCCACGTCGTACCAGTCACCGCAGACGTTCAGGGACCCCACGGCGGGCAGATAGCGCACGGCGACATCGGGGTGCCGGGACAGGTCCGGGGAGCGCAGCATGGCCTCCTGAAGGGTGACGGCGACCTGCCGTTCCCGGGCGTGCGCCTGTCTCAGCTCCTCGTTCAGGTGCTGCAACTCGCGGGCGCGGGCGTAGAGTTCGGCCTCCATCGCCTCTTCACGCCGGGTCAGCTCGTGGCTGCCGGGCAGATCGCGGGAGTGGACGAAGGCGGTGACGTCCTCGACGCGGTGGATGACGTACCGCACCCCTCCGTCCTCGTCGAGCAACGGCGTGTTCACCGGCGACCACCAGCGCTCCTCGAACTCACCGGGCCGGTCCGCGACGGGGATGTCGTACCGCTGGAGCACCATCGTGTCCATGCGGCCGGTGGTGAGGACGCGCTGGAGCGAGGCGTTGAGGTTGTGCACGCCGTCGGCCTCGGGGTTGCCCGGGTTGTCCGGGAAGGCGTCGAAGAGGTACTGCCCCATCAGGTCCTCGCGGCTGCGGCCGGTCACGCGCAGGAACGCCTGGTTGACGTCGACGATGGTCAGTGCCGGGTCCAGCAGCAGGTTGGCGCTCGGGGTCGCCTGGAAGAGGGCGGCGTAGTCGACGTCGGGACGCATGCCGTGGCCGGGGTCGGGGCGCATGCCGTGGCCGCCGTCGGGTTGCGCGCCGCGGTCGGTCCCGGGGTGCGTTCCGTGGTCGATGTCGGATTGCGGCATGTGCTGTCCCGCCCGTCTGGCGAACCGGCCGTTGCGTCCCCCTGGCGCCATTGTCCACCGGGTCCCCGCAGGTCCGCCCGGCCACGGGCTCGACGGGAGGGTCCCGGTGCACCGGTGGCGGCCGGGGGCGGGGAGTCCCGGTCCGGCCTCACCTGTCGGCCCACCGTCACCCTTCCCGGGTGAGGACGGCGTGCGTCGGCGAGGGCAGCCTCGTGATGAGCGGCTGTGTGCAGCAGCCACCTCAGGAACGGAGATTCCGCCATGACCACCACCGCACCATCTCACCACCGGTCGCCCGGCACGATGGCCGCGGCCACCGGTCTGACGCTGTTCGCAGCGGTGATGCTGATGATCGCCGGAGTGCTGGACATCTTCCGGGGCATCATGGCGATCGCCAACGACGACGTCTTCGTCAACACGCCGAACTACGTCTTCAAGTTCGATCTGACCAGCTGGGGCTGGATCCACCTGGTGCTCGGCGCCCTCGCCGTCATCGTGAGCGTCGGCCTGTTCTCGGTGTCCACCTGGGCCCGGGTCGCCGGCGTGGGCATCGCCGCGCTGCTGGTCGTGGCGAACTTCCTGTCCATCCCGTACTACCCGGTCTGGTCGCTGACGCTGATCGCGCTGTACGGCTTCATCATCTGGGCGCTGTGCGTGGTCAAGCCGGACTCGGAGACCTGAGAGCCAGGCGGGTGACGGGCGAGTCCGCAAGGGGTGCCGGATTCGCCCGTACGGCTCTCTCGGCGTGCCTTCTGCCCCGTGCGCGGAGGGAATAGGGGCAGAAGGCACGCCGAGAGAGCCGGAGGGCCCTCATGAGCTCCCCGCACGAGCCAGAACCCAGTCCCGCGCCCGGCGGCGGAGCAGCCGGCCGGGACGCGTCCGCGTCCGGGTCCGCGAAGGGCGGGGGCGGATCGACGGGCACGCGGATCCTGCGCAACACGGCGTCGGCGATCCTCATCGTCCTCACCTGCGTCCTCGTTCCGGTCGCCCTGCTCGCCACCTGGGTGCACGACATCGCGCTGGACACCGACCGGTACGTCTCCACGGTGGCGCCGCTCGCCACCGACCCCGATGTGCAGGACGCCGCGGTCCACCGGCTGACCGAGGCCGCGGACGTGAAGGTGGACGGCGAGAAGGCCGCCGCGGACCTCGCGTCCTGGCTCCGGTCGCAGGGCCTGCCGCCGACGGCGGCCGCCGCCGTCAAGGGGCTCGGCCCGCAGCTGGATTCGGCCGTCGACAGCGCCGTACAGAAGATCGCCACCAGGATCGTGCACAGCGACGCGTTCGCGACGGTCTGGAAGAACGCCAACCGCTCCGCCCACAGCGCGGTCGTGCACGCGCTCACCGGCCGGGGCCGCGGTTCGGTCGAGGTCAACGGCGGCACGGTCACCCTCGACGTCGGAACCGCGGTGGAACAGCTCAAGTCCCAGCTGGTCGCCGCCGGTCTCAGCCCGGCGAAGGCGATCCCCACGGTGAACAAGGAGTTCGTGCTGTTCCAGTCCGACCAGCTGGCCAAGGCCCGTACGGGCGCCCGGCTGCTGGACGACATCGGCAACTGGCTCCCGATCATCGTCGTGCTCATCGGCGTCGCGGGGGTCTTTCTCGCCCACCACCGGCGACGCGCCCTCGCCCGCACCGCGCTGGGCGCCGCGTTCGCCTGTCTGGTCGTCTCGATCGCGCTGGTCGTCGCACGCCACTACTACCTCGACCACCTGCCGGCCCAGGTGCAGTCCCATGCGGCCGCCGCGTCGATCTTCGACACGCTGGTGCGCTTCCTGAAGGTGAGCCTGCGCACGGCCATCGTGCTGGGCGTGGTGATCGCGATCGGCGCGTACCTGATCGGTCCGGGCCGGGTGCCGGTCGCGATCCGCGGGGCGAGCGACCGCACCGCCGACTCCGCCGCGAACTGGGCGTACGCGCACGACGTGCACACCGGGAGGGCGGGCGTGTGGGCGGACCGGTACCGCAAGTGGATCGCCCTCGGCGCGCTGCTGGTGATCGCGCTGGTGTTCGCGCTGTGGAACCACCCGACGGTCCTGACGATCCTGCTCCTGGTCCTGATCCTGCTGGCGGTGCTGGCCCTGCTGGCCCTGCTGGCCGCCTCCGGCCGGGCCACGCAGCTCGACGAGCACCGGGCGGACCCCTCGCACGGGTGACCGCCACGCCGGGAACACCGGGCGGACCCCTCGCACGGGTGGCCAGCACACCGCCCGCACCGGCACACCACCCGCCACGGGTGATGCCGGGGCCCGGAGGCGCCCTTCGGGGCCGTCGGCGCGGGGGGTCGCGCGGCGCCGGGCACCGCGCCTTCTCGCGCGTCCCGACGACTCGACCCGCGTCCCGCCGACTTCACCACGCGCGGGTGCGCGGCGCGCCGTGACGGCCCCGCGACACCGCCCGGCGGCGGCCCCGGTGCGGGCGTCGCGGCAGGCCACCCGCACGGGGTGATCCCGGCGCGGCGGGCCGGGGGGCACCGTGGACAGCGTCAGGTCCGCTCCCCCACCCCGCCCACCCAGCGGTGGCGGATCGTCCCCGGGAGGCTCTTGTGTCCGGTTACCCGCTGCTCGACGTCTTCGTGACGATGCTCTGGTTCTTCCTGTGGGTGATGTGGTTCGCGTTGCTGTTCCGCGTCATCGTCGACGTGTTCCGGGACGACTCGCTCAGCGGCTGGGCGAAGGCCGGCTGGACGGTGTTCGTCTGCCTGCTGCCGTTCCTCGGCATCTTCGTCTACCTGATCGCACGCGGCCGGGGCATGGGCGAACGGACCCTACGCGAGGCGCAGCAGCGCGACGCGGCGTTCCGCAGCTATGTGCAGGGCGCGGCGGCCGAGGCTCCCGCCACCGGGCCGTCCAGGGCGGACGAGCTGGCCAGGCTCGCGGGTCTGCACGAGCACGGTGACCTCACCGACGCGGAGTACGAGACGGCCAAGGCCAAGGTGCTCACCGCCGCCTGACCGGCGGGGCCGGACGCCGGGTGTGCATCCGCCCGCGATGCGGGCACTCGCAGACGCGCACCCGGCTCCGCCCGGCCCTCAGGGGCGATGCGCCAGGCGCGCAGGAGAGACGACCGAGAGTCACGACTCCCGAGAGAAGCGTCCACATGCACTACGAGATCCGTGTCGACGGACACATGTCGGAGACGCTGACGAAAGCGTTCCCGGAGCTGGACAGCTTCGTCGTGCCTCACCAGACCGTGCTGGTCGGCCAGGTCACCGACGAGGCGCACCTGTACGGGTTGCTGGCCCGCTGCCAGAACCTGGGGCTGCACGTCATCGAGATGCGGCGGCTGCCGGAGTGAGCACGCAGAGCGACGTCACCGGCGTCGCCACCCGGGCGAGACCCCGCCGGGCCGGACGGCCCGCCGGGGCCGCGAGGACGGGCGCCGCGGGGACGGCCGGGCGAGGACCGGCGCCCGGAGGATGCGCGACGGAGGTGACCGCCGCGCGAGGACCCGCGGCGGTGGTGCCGGGTACGCGGTGACCGGCTACGGGAGCAGCTTCAGCTCCCGGGCCCGCCGTACGGCCTCGCCGCGCCGGGTCACCGCGAGCTTGCGGTAGATGCTCTTCAGATGCGTCTTGACGGTGTTGACCGAGAGGTAGAGGTCGGCGGCTATCTCCTCGGTCGACATCATCTGCGCCAGGCGTTCGAGCACCTCGTGCTCGCGCTCGCTGAGGTCTTCGACCACGACGGGCGCCCGGTTCTGCGCCGCCTCGGCCGGCGACGGCCCGGCCTCGCGGGGGCGCCCCGCGAGGGAGACCGGCAGCCAGGTGTGCCCGCGGGTGAGCTGGGGCCGCTGCCGCAGCAGGGGCCGCAGCCAGGGGCCCGCCTCCAGGAAGGGCAGCAGCAGCCGTTCCGGGCGCGCCTGGTGCAGGGCCCGCGCGACCAGCCGCTGAGCGGTGCCGTCGTCGCCCAGCAGCTCCGCGGCGCGGGCCCGTGCCAGCAGCGCCCGTACGGTGATCGCCGGGCCGTCGTGCGGGCCGGCGGGCAGCCCGTCGAGCAGCGTGGCCGCCGCCTCGGGCGCGCCACAGGCGAGCTGGACGCAGGCCGCGGCCACCACGCTCGACGTGCCGTCGGCGGGGTGTTCCTCGAAGACGCGCGCCGCCGCCCGGGGGCGGCCCGCGGCGAGGTGCGCGGAGGCCGCGGCCACGGCGCCGCGCTCGCGCACCCACGGCGACGGCTCGACGACGGTGGAGGGCTTCTCCAGGTCGACCAGCGTGTGCAGGGCGCCTTCGGGGTCGCCCTGGGCCAGCCGCAGCCGGGCCCGGATCAGGGCCAGCGCGGCGGTGTACAGGGGGTCGTGCGGGGCGGCCGACGAGTCCGCCGCCTGGTCGAGGTGGTCGCGTGCCGTGCCCGGATCACCGCGGTCCAGGTCCACGGCGGCCAGCACGAGCCGGGCCATGCCGGTGCGGGCGGCGGGCGGCAGGCCGGAGCGCTCGGCCTCGGCGACGGCGTTGCGGGCGTGCTGCTCGGCCCGTCCGGGCCAGCCGAGCAGCAGGTCGAGCAGGGCCAGCCGGCTCAGGCACTCGTGTCGCGGGAAGGCGGTGGCGGAGCCCGGGTCGCTCTGCATGGCGGCCGTCAGCGCGGTCCGGGCGGCGTCGAAACGGCCCGCCCACAGCTGGGCCGAGCCCAGGTCGGTGAGCATCAGCGCGGGCAGTTCGGGGTGCTGGGCGAGCCGGTCGGCGGGCAGGGCGAGACGGGCCGCCTCGGCCTCCAGCGCGGCCGTCTCGGCGAGGTCGGCGGAGCCGGTCATGCGGGCGGCCAGGACGCGCAGCAGCGCACAGCTGAACCGCCGGGCCTCGGAGGTGCCGGCGCCGTCCTTGCGCAGCTCCGTCTCGGCGCGGGTCAGGTGGGCGATGCCGCGCTCGACGGCGCCGCCGGCCAGTTCGCGGGCCGCGCGCACGAGGTCGACGGCGGGCCCGGAGGCGTCGGGTGTCATCCGGGCGAACAGCGCGACCAGCCGGTCCGCGTCGAGGCCGGTGAGCAGCCTGCCGATGGCCAGGTCCTCGACGAGCCGGTCGGCGGCGAGCTGCCAGTCGCCCGCGTCGGCGGCGTGCGGCAGCGCCTCGCCGAGCAGGCCGGCCTCGCTGAGCCGGTGGGCGGCGGTGCGGTGCAGTTCGGCTTCGAGTCCGGGCTCCCGCACCCGCAGGTGGACGCGGAGGATCTCCGCGAACAGCGGGTGGATGCGGTACCAGGAGTGGCCGGTGGACTCGACGAAGGCGTTGGCGCGCTGGAGCCCGGCGAGGACGGTCTCGGCGTCGTCGCGGCCGGTGAGCGCGTTGGCGAGGTCGGGGTGGATCCGGTCGAGGATGCTGCTGCGCAGCAGCAGGTCCTGGGTGGCGGGCGGCTGGGCGTCGAGCACCTCGGCGAGCAGGAAGTCGGCGAGGATGCTCTGGCCGGCCTCGAAGTCCTTGAGGAAGGTCTCGGGCTGGTCGGCCTGTTCGGCGGCGAGGATGCACAGCCGCAGCCCGGCGGCCCAGCCGCCGGTGCGCTCGTTCAGGGCGCGGATGCCGTCCTGGGAGAGGTCCATGCCGTGCCGGTCGAGCAGCTCGGCGGTCTCCTCCGGGCGGAAGGCGAGGTCGGCGCTGCGGATGTCGGTGACCTCGCCGGCAGCCCGGTAGCGGTGCAGCGGCAGCAGCGGCTCCGTACGGGTGACGAGGACCAGGCGCAGCCCGCCGTCCGAGTGCCGCAGCACGAACTGGAGCTCGTCGGCGAGCTCGGCGGAGGAGGCGACGCGGTCGAACTCGTCGAGGACGAGCACCACCGGTTCGTCGCCGTCGCTGAGCCGGGCCGCGAGCCGGGCCAGCAGGGAGTGGTCCACCTCGCCGGGGCGGGCGGGGGTGCCGATGTCGTCGGGCGACGCGAGGCCGTGGTGGCGCAGGGTCTCCAGGACGTACGTCCAGAACACGCCCGGCCCGTTGTCCTCCTGCTCCACCGCCAGCCACGCCGTCCGGCCCGGCACGTCGAGGGTGCTGATCCAGTCCGCGACCAACAGCGTCTTGCCCGCTCCCGCCGCTCCGTTGACCAGGGTCAGCGGGCCCCGCACGCCTTGGGTGAGCCGCTCGATCAGCCGTGGCCGCCGCACATAGGTCGGCGGCAGCACGGGACGGCTGAACCGCGCCGCCAGCAGCGGGTCACCGCTCGGTGTGAGGGAGGCGGAAGGAGACTCCTTTGTATCGCCCACGCCTTGATCCTCACCCGCCGCGGGGGAGCCCGCAACGGCGGACGGCCGCGGCCGCGCGGGCGGTGCGCGCCCGGCCCCCGGCGCGGGCCCGGCCACTCCCGCTCGCGGGCCCTGCCACTCGCCCTCGCAGGCCCTGCCACTCGCCCTCGCAGGCCCGGCTACTCGCCGTCGTAGGCCCGGCGCAGTGCGGCCATGTCCAGCTTTCCCATGGCGAACATGGCCTTGCTGGTGCGGGCGGCCTTCTCCGGGTCCGGGTCGGTGACCAGTTCGAGGAGCTCGTCCGGGACGACCTGCCAGGACACGCCGTACTTGTCCTTGAGCCAGCCGCAGGGGCCGGGCTCGCCGCCGTCCTCGGTGAGCTTGGCCCAGTAGAGGTCGACCTCGGCCTGGTCGGCGCAGTGGATCTGGAAGGAGATCGCCTCGCTGAAGGTGAACTGCGGGCCGCCGTTGAGCCCGACGAAGCTCTGGCCGTCGATGAAGAACTCGACGGCCATGACGGATCCGGCGGGGCCCGGTCCGGCCTCGCTGAAGCGGCCGATCCGCCCGATCCGCGAGTTCTTGAAGACGGAGACGTAGTACTCGGCGGCCTCCTCGGCCTGGCCGTCGAACCAGAGACAGGTGGTGAAGGCGCTGGTGGGCATGGGGACCTCCTGGCTGGGTGGCACGGTGGTTCAGTCACGGATACAGACCGATCCTCCCCACGGAACTCATCGCACCGCCCCTCCTGTCCACCCTCCAGCGCACAGTGCGCCCCCGAAGGGGCGTGGGGTGGTGCGCGACCGGCCACGAGGGCGCGGCGGCGGCAGGACAACCCGATCCGCCCCCGTCAGCGGAGCGCCTGGCATCGCGCCCATGACGACGTCGTCCGCGCCCGCCGGCATCCGCCCCTTCCGTCACGGGCCGCGCCGCCGCGCCGGCCGCCGTGGCGCCGGGCCGGGCGGGCAGTCGCGCGGGGCGGGCGGGCAGCTTCGCCCCTGGCGAATCTGCCGCGGGCAGAGCGGACTCCTCCTGGGGCCGGCCGGAGCCGACAGTGGAGGCGACGGCATCCACCGGGCCGCCCGGACACCGCGGACCGGCCCCGGACTCGACGAGGAGCACCCATGACCGCACTCGGCACGCTCGCACCGCGCGCGGAGGAGGGCGACACCCCGCCCACCCGCTTCGACGACCAACTGGCCGCCCAACTGCTGGGCCAGCGCATCGTGTTGCTGGGCACCCAGGTCGACGAGGTGTCCGCCAACCGGGTCTGCGCGCAGCTGCTGATCCTGTCGGCGGAGAACCCGCGGGCCGACATCGGCCTGTACATCAACAGCCCCGGCGGCTCGGTGCACGCCGGCCTCGCGATCTACGACACGATGCGGCTGATCCCCAACGACGTGTCCACGCTCGCCATGGGATTCGCCGCCAGCATGGGCCAGTTCCTGCTCAGCGTGGGCGCCCCCGGCAAGCGCTACGCGCTGCCCAACGCGCGGATCATGATGCACCAGCCGTCGGCGGGCATCGGGGGCACCACCGCGGACATCGAGATCCAGGCCGAGAACCTGGAGTTCACCAAGCGGACCATCGAACGGATCACCGCGGAGCACACCGGGCAGAGCCCGGAGACCATCTCCCGCGACGGCGACCGCGACCGCTGGTTCACGGCCGAACAGGCCAGGGAGTACGGCATGGTGGACCGGGTGGTGGAGTCGCTGGCCGACGTCCGCCCGTCCGCCCAGCGACGGACGGGGCTCTGACATGGGCTCGTACACCATTCCGAACGTCGTCGAGCGCACCCCGCTGGGCGAGCGGTCCTACGACGTGTTCAGCCGGCTGCTGTCGGAGCGGATCATCTTCCTCGGCACCGACATCGACGACGGCGTCGCCAACGTGGTCATCGCGCAACTCCTCCACCTGGAGTCGGCCGAGCCGGAGCGCGAGATCGCGATCTACCTCAACTCCCCCGGCGGCTCGTTCACTTCGCTGATGGCGATCTACGACACGATGACCTTCGTACGGTCGCCGATCTCCACCTTCTGCGTGGGCCAGGCGGCCTCGACCGCGGCCGTGCTGCTGGCGGGCGGCGACCCTGGGCGGCGGTTCGTGCTGGAGCACGCGCGGGTGCTGCTCGGGCAGCCCGCGACCGGCGGCAGCCGGGGCATGGTCTCCGATCTGGCGCTCCAGGCGAAGGAGATGGTGCGGATCCGCTCCCAGGTGGAGGAGGTGCTGTCCCGGCACACGGGGCACGACGTCGACGCGCTGCGCGCCGACATGGACCGCGACAAGGTGTTCACCGCGGCGGAGGCGGTGGGGTACGGCCTGGCCGACGAGGTGCTGAGCCGACGCCTCGCCGCGTTCTGAGCACTCACCGCGCGCTCCCTCCGGGTCTCCCGGCCTCCGGGTCTCACGACCTCCGGTCCTCTGAGCTCCGGGTCTCACGACCTCCGGATCTCTGAGCTCCAGGTCTCCCGACCTCCGAGCCCTCGGACCGTGCTCCGGGCCGGCGCCTCGCCTCCGTGCGAGACGCCGGCCCGCGCGCGTCAGGCGGCCAGGCACAGTCCGTCGTACGGCGTTCCGGTCGTCCGGCGGCCGGGCGCGGCCGTGCGGCTGGTGACCCGGACGAGCCGGCCGTGGGCCAGCGCCAGCAGGTCGCCGAGGCCGAGGCCCAGGGCGCGGGCGGCGGCCGCGAGCACCTCCGAGGACGCCTCCTTGCGGCCGCGCTCGATCTCGGACAGGTACGGCATGGAGATCCGGGCGGCCTCGGCCACCTCCTTCAGCGTGCGCTGCTGCGCGAGCCGCTCACGGCGCAGGACGTCTCCGAGAAGGTCGCGCCACAGCGGTTCGGGGGCCGCCTGCCGGGGGGCGGCGGGGCCGGCGGGCCCCGGGCGCAGAGGGATCACACGGACGGGATGCGGCTGCTGGGAGGTCACGTGCCAAGCCTAGATTCCCGGGGCCGAGACGGAAGGCGGCGGAGTGCATCCGTTCTGCGCCCAGAGGAGAATCAGCCGAGAGAGGAAGGGCGATTCGAATTGGCGTGCGCCTGCGACGCATGAGCCGCCACATCGCGGGTACCCGACCTTCGCGAAACCGTCACACGTGCCGGGCAGAATGCTGGCCGAAGAGGCAGACACGTCACATCGTGATCTTCGTGGGAGAGGTAGATGAACACCGCCACCGCAGGTGACAGGGGTGTCACGAGCGAGTTGCCGGGGATCCAGGAGCCGCGGACCGTCGCCCCGCGTGACGCGCGCGAGCTGTCCCGTCAGTTCTTCCGGCGCCTGACGGAACTCGAGGAGGGCACGCCGGAGTACCAGTACGCGCGCAACACCCTCATCGAGATGAACATGTCCCTGGTGCGGTTCGCGGCCGGCCGCTTCCGCAGCCGCGGCGACGACATGGAGGACGTCGTCCAGACCGGGATGATCGGCCTGATCAAGGCGATCGACCGGTTCGAGGTGTCGCGCGAGGTCGAGTTCACCTCCTTCGCGGTGCCCTACATCGTGGGCGAGATCAAGCGGTTCTTCCGGGACACCACCTGGGCGGTGCACGTGCCGCGCAGGCTCCAGGAGATGCGGGTCGAGCTGGCGCGGGCGCGCGAGGAGCTGTCCAGCAGGCTGGACCGCGACCCCACGGTCGCCGAGCTGGCCACGCTCATGAACATCGCCGAGTCCGACGTCGTCGAGGCGCAGCTCGCCTCCAACGGCTACAACTCCGCCTCCCTGGACGCCGCGCTGACCGGTGACGGAGCCGACGACGGGGAGGCCGTGCTCGCCGACTTCATCGGGGTGGAGGAGGACCGGCTGCGGCTGGTGGAGGACTTCCACTCGCTGGCCCCGCTCATGACCGGCCTCAGCGAGCGGGACCGGCAGATCCTGCATCTGCGGTTCGTGGAGGAGGCCACCCAGGCGGAGATCGGCGAGCTGCTCGGCTGCTCGCAGATGCATGTCTCCCGGCTGATCAAGCGGATCATCGCGCGCCTGCGCGAGGGGATGCTGGGCGAGCTGGACCGCGTCTGATCCCACAGGTCCGGCTTCCGGGCCGGCCGGACCCGATCTTTCCGACCCGATTCGGACCCGATCTTTCCGGCCCGATCAGGACGGGACCACCCGATCAGGCCCGGACTAGCGGGCGAGGCTCAGCCTCGCCCGCACGCGCTTGCCGACCGGTACGCGCTCCGCGGTCACGTCGGCGGCCAGGGCGTGGACGATCTCCAGTCCGTGCCGCCCGACCCGCTGCGGATCGCGCGGGAAGCGCCGCGGCAGGGCGACGCTGCTGTCGTAGACCGAGACCAGCACCGCGCTGTCGGTGCCCTCCAGCTCCAGGATGTACGGGCCGTTGCTGTGCCGCTCGGCGTTGGTGACCAGCTCACTGACCACGAGGAGCAGTTCCTCCCCCGAGCGGGCGTCGATGGGCGCGCACCACTCGGTCCTGAGCTGCTCGAGGAAGCGCGCGGCGAAGGCGCGCGCCTCGGCGATGCAGCCGGGCTCGCCGGTGTAGTGCGCCGCGCGCCGCAGTGGTTCCACGGGTACGTCGAAACCGGTCGATATCACTGCCCCGTCCAGATGTTCTGTCATGCGTGTCTCTCTCGCCCTCCGGTCCGCCGGATCGCCAACGCCGTCCCGGCACACCCATCCCCCGAGACTGCTGTTACCCAGACCTGGGCGCCGCAGTCCTCCGGCTTCCCGTATGACCCACATCTCCACGAAGGCCCAGCTCACAGCCGTACGGCGGCCCGGCGCGGGCCGGCGGGGGACGCGGACGGCCCACCCGGGGGGCGCCTTCGCGGGGTGCTGCCTAGCGTGGCAGGGGTGAGCGCCCGCACCCCTTCCGAGCCCCTCCCGCGCCCCCCGGCCGAGGCCCGCCACGGCTGGGCGCGGGCCCTGGCTGTCACGCTGACCGGCCTGTTCACCATGGTGCTGGTGGCCGCGTTCGGGCTGTGGGCGGCGGGCGCGGCCGATCTGCCGGACAACGCCTTCCCGCGGGTCGTCGCGGCGACCCTGGTGGCCGCCGTGGGCGGCGCCGTGCAGCTCTCCGGGAACGCCGGGAGTCTCGCCCGCACCCAGGCCGGGATCACGGTGATCCCGCTGTCGGTGACGCTGGCCGGGGCCCTGGTGATCGGGGCGGGATTTCTGCGGCCGCTGCGCCACCGGGCGGTCGCCCAGGGACGCGAGCTGGCCGGCTGGGCGGCGCGGATCGGTGTGCTGTGGCTGCTCGCGCTGATCGGCCTGGGCCTGGGCGCCCGGCAGACGTTCGCGGTCGACCTCGGCAACGGCACGCTGGGCGACCTGGGAGAGCTGTTCGGCATCGAGCCGAAGGTCGGCTTCACGACGGACCTGGCGCAGACCGTGCTGTTCGGGTTGCTGTGGCTGGCCGGGGTGCTGGTCCTGGCGCTGCTGGTCGCGCGCGGGGCCCCGCTGCCGCCCCGGCTGCTGCGCTACCAGGAGCCGGTGCGCCCGGCGGCGTACGCGATGGTCGTGCTGCTGCTCGTCTGCGTGGTGATCGGACTGGTGACGGCGATCGTGGTGTCGGCGACCCGCGGGCACGCCGCCGAGACCTGGGCGCTGATCCTGCTGGGGCTGCCGAATCTGGTGTGGCCGGTCTTCACCATCGGTCTGGGCGCGACCTGGCACGGCAGGGTCGACGGCCCCTTCGGGCTGCCGATGCCGCACCTGCTGGACGAGGTGCTGCGCACCAAGGGTGTCTCCACGCTGAACCTGAGCACGCTCGCCGACCACGACGGCCGGGTGTGGTGGCTGCCGGTGGTGGACGCGGTGCTGCTGCTCGCGATGGCCTTCCTCATGGCCGTACGGTCGCCGCCGCGGACGCCCGCCTGGCAGCACGCCGTGCGCATGGCGGTCGGGCTCGCCCTCACGGTGCTGGCGATCTGCCTGCTGTGCCGGATCGACGCACACTACGGCCTGTCCCTGCTCGGCGTCGGCGACCTGGGCGGCGGGCTGTCCGGACAGGTGCTGCTGCGCCCCGACATCTGGTCGGCGGTGGGCCTGGCCCTGCTGTGGGGGCTGGTCGCGGGCTTCGTGGGCGGCCTGCTGGCCCGCGCGGTGCACCGCAAGGGGCGCGGGCGGTCAGCCCCGCACGATGGCGGGCTCTCGGCGCCGCAGCAGCCGTGAGACGACGTAGAGGAAGAGGGCCGACAGCACGACCAGCATGGCCAGGTCGAGGAGCCAGATGCCGGGCGAGTGGCGCAGCAGCGGGTCGGTGGTGAGGTCGCCGGGCACGATCCGGGACAGCCCTACGGTGCCCGCCATCGCGCCGAGCGCCCAGCGGGACGGCACCAGCCACGACAGCTGCTCCAGTCCCGGCACGCCGTGCAGCGGCAACAGGGCCCCGCAGAAAACCACTTGGACGATGGCCAGCAGCACGAGGAGCGGCATGGTGACCTCCTCCTTGCGCACCAGCGCGGAGATCAGCAGGCCGAGCGTCATCGCGGTGAAGGCCAACAGGGCGACTGCAAGGCACAGTTCGATCAGCGGTGGCATCAGCACCCCGGTGCCGCCGGGGGCGCCCAGGTCGACGCCCAGCAGGGCGACGAGGGTGAGCACCACCGCCTGCACCACGGTGACCGTGCCGAGGACGACCACCTTGGACATCAGGTAGGCCGACCGGGACAGCCCCACGGATCTCTCCCGGCGGTAGATGCCGCGCTCCTTGACCAGTTCGCGCACCGCGTTGGCCGCGCCGGTGAGCACGCCGCCGACGCACAGGATGAGCAGCGTGTTCATCGCCGTCTCCCGGGTCAGTGCGCCGCCGGCGAGCGCGCGGGCCATCGCACCCATCACGAACGGCAGCGCGATCATGATGACGAGGAAGGTGCGGTCGGCGGCGAGGGCGGCCGTGTAGCGGCGGACCAGGGTGCCCAGTTGGGCCACGCGGCTGCGCGCGCGGGGCGGCGGCGTGATGATGACCGGGCCCTGGCGGGGCCGCCGGGGCTGGTCGCTCGCGTCGGCGAGATAGCGCCGGTGGAAGGGGGAGCTCCGGTACTCCCCCGCCCAGTCCCGGTCCTGGTCCCGCTCGAAGGCCTCGAACGCCTCCGGCCACTCCGCGAAGCCGAAGAAGGCCAGCGCGTCGCCGGGCGGGCCGTAGTAGGCGACCCGGCCGCCGGGCGCGAGCACCAGGAGGCGGTCGCACACGTCGAGGCTCAGCACGCTGTGGGTGACGACGATGACGGTGCGGCCGTCGTCCGCGAGGCCCCGCAGCATGTGCATCACCGAGCGGTCCATGCCCGGGTCCAGTCCGGAGGTCGGTTCGTCGAGGAAGAGCAGCGACGGCTTGGTGAGCAGTTCCAGGGCGACGCTGACGCGTTTGCGCTGGCCGCCGGAGAGACTGTGCACCGGCTGCCGGGCGCGCTGTTCGAGGCCGAGTTCGCGGATCACCTCGTCGACCCTGGCGCGGCGTTCGGCCTTCGCGGTGTCCTGCGGGAAGCGCAGTTCGGCGGCGTAGCCGAGGGCGGCGCGCACGGTGAGCTGGGCGTGCAGGATGTCGTCCTGCGGGACCAGCCCGACGCGCTGGCGCAGTTCGGCGTAGTCGCGGTAGAGGTCGCGGCCGTCGTACAGGACGGTGCCGTGGTCGGCGGGCCGCTGGCCGGTGAGGGCGCCCAGCAGGGTGGACTTGCCGGCGCCGCTGGGGCCGACGACGGCGAGCAGGCACTTCTCGCCGACCGGGAAGGACACGTGGTCGAGCAGGGTCTTGCGGCCCCGGTCGACGGCGACGGTCAGGTCCTGCACGTCGAGGGAGACCTCACCGGTGTCGACGTACTCCTGGAGTTCGTCGCCGACCAGGCAGTAGGCGCGGTGCCCGATGCCGACGATGTCGCCCCTGCCGACGTCGGCCGCGTCCGGGCCGGTGACGGCGCGGCCGTTGAGGTAGGTGCCGTTGTGGCTGCCGAGGTCGGCGATCTCGTAGCTGCCGTCGGAGCGGACCCGCAGCTCGGCGTGGTGACGGGAGACCAGCAGGTCGTCGACGACGAGGTCGTTGTCGGCGGCCCGGCCGATGCGGACGGTCCGGGCGGGCAGCGGGCGCACGGTGGCGGGCTGCCGGAAGGTGCCGGTCAGCACCGGCATGGAGACCGCGGTCGGCCGTCGCCGCGGGGCGTGCGGTGCCGGGCTGACCAGGACGGCGCAGGGGCCGTCGGCGGGGCTGCCGAAGTGGATCACGCTGCCGGGGCCGACGTCCCAGGCGTGCACACGGCAGCCGTCCGCGTAGGTGCCGTTGGTGCTGTCCTCGTCGTGGAGCGTCCAGCGGCCGGCGTCCGGGTGCAGCACCGCGTGGTGCCACGAGACACGGGAGTCGTCGAGGACGAGGTCGCAGCGCGGGTCGCGGCCGACGCTGTAGTCGCGCACCGGGGTCATCAGCATGGCGCCCGTCTCGGTCTCCAGCACGAGCTCGGGAGCGGTCGGCGCGACGGGCCGGGCAGCCATGACTGAATTCTAGCGATACGCCCCTGTATGCGCCCGCCGCTGTGTACGCGCCTGCCGTCGCGGTTCAGGCCACGGGCAGGACGAGCGCCGGGACCGTGCGCTGCATCCGCAGGGCGTCGACGGACTCGGCGAGCAGCTCGTACTCGGTCGTCTCGTCGCCGACGGTGATCTGCACCAGCCGGCCTGCCCCCAACTCGTCCGCGATCAGCTCCTGTTGCGCGTCGTCCGCACACCAGAAGCGCAGGGCGCAGGGCACGTCGGGTACCGATTCACCCACCGGGATCAGCGAGTTGGGTGGGTACAGCGGGTCCTCCGGATTCGGGTCGAGGCGTTCCGCTATCCAGGAGGCGCGGTCCCGCAGCCACCACAGGGCCAGCGCCAACGTCGGCGCCCGATAGGTGCCGAGCGGTACTCCGATGCGCCGGCCGTCGCAGACGCCGTACGCCGTGACATGACACAGGAATTCGTCGTGCACGATCACTCTCCCCCGCTGGCCGGCTCGCCTGCCGGTGTCGGCCTCGCTTTCCATGCGGCTCGGGTGTTCCGGGCGGGGCGCCCGTCGTTCGAGGTGAAGTGCCTTAAGAGTCGAGTATGTTCACGACTGAAACACTGTCACCACGACTTTCCGGCCACTCTCCTGGCATATTCACCGGGGCGGTCGGCCGGAACGGGTCCGGGTCCCTGAACAGCGGGCCGGGCGGGCCGCACGGCCTCGGGGGGATCCGCACGGTCTCGGGGAGAGTCTTCACGGCCTCGGGGAGAGCCTTCACGGCCTCGATGGCAGCGGCATGACCTCGGGGGTAATCGACCGGGCGGGGCGGAGGCGGCCATGGTTGTCGTACCGGATCACCACGGCCGGAACGCACGACATCCGTCGCCCGACGACTCCCTGGAGGATGGTTTCCCATGGCCGCACGGAACGAACACCACGCAAGCGCCGTCGCCCGCTACTTCGAGGCGTGGAACGCCGCCGGACCCGAGGAGGTCACCCGGGCCGTCGCGGCCGCCTGGGCCCCTGACGGCGGCTACTCCGACCCGCTCGCCGAGGTTCGCGGTCATGACGCGATCGCGTCGGTGATCGGTGGCGCGCACGAGCAGTTCCCGGGGTTCTCCTTCCGGCTGACCGGCGCCGTCGACGGGCACCACGACACGGCGCGGTTCGCCTGGGAGCTGGTGAGCGACGCCGACGGCTCGGCACCCGTCGCGGGGTTCGACGTGATCACCCTGGACGCGGACGGCCGGATCAAGGACGTGCTCGGCTTCCTGGACCGGGTGCCGGCCGCGGCCTGAGCCGCCGTCCCCGCGCCCCTTGGGGCCCACCCCTTGTGTTGTCGCCTGCGGGCCGGTGGGGCCTGATCGCGCAGTTCCCCGCGCCCCTTCAGGGGACTGGCCGTCGCTCGCCTCAGGGGCGCGGGGAACTGCGCGATCAGCCACCGCGGACCCGCACTCGACCACCAAGCAGGCGGGCGCCGGCCGGCAGACGGCAGGCGGCGGAGGTTTTGGGGGCTCGGCCACACCGTGGACCCGACCGCCGCCGCCCGCCCGCGGCACACCGCCGAACGCTACGACCCCGACCCGATGACCTCGTCGATCCGCGCGAGCTCCGCGTCCTCGAAGTCGAGGTGGGCGATGGCCGCGACGCTGTCCTCGATCTGCCGCGCGCTGCTCGCGCCGACGAGCGCGGACGTCACCCGGCCGCCGCGCAGCACCCAGGCCAGGGCCAGCTGGGCCAGCGTCTGGCCGCGGGACTTGGCGATGTCGTCCAGGGCGCGCAGCTTGCCGACCAGCTCCTCGGTCACCGCGTCGGAGTTCAGGAACGGGCTGTCGCTCGCCGCCCGCGAGTCCTCCGGGATGCCGTCGAGGTAGCGGCCGGTGAGCAGGCCCTGCTCCAGCGGGGAGAAGACGATCGAGCCGACCTGGAGCTCGTCCAGGGCGTCGAGCACGCCCTCCGTCTCGGGGCGCCGGTCCAGCATCGAGTAGCGCGGCTGGTGGATGAGGAGCGGGGTGCCGAGCTCACCGAGGATGCGGGCGGCCTCCCGGGTCTGCTCGGCCGAGTAGTTGGAGATGCCGACGTAGAGCGCCTTGCCCTGCTGGACGGCGGAGTGCAGCGCACCCATCGTCTCCTCCAGCGGGGTGTCCGGGTCGGGGCGGTGCGAGTAGAAGATGTCGACGTAGTCCAGGCCCATCCGGCCGAGGCTCTGGTCCAGCGAGGACAGCAGGTACTTGCGCGAGCCCCACTCGCCGTACGGACCCGGCCACATCAGATAGCCGGCCTTGGTGGAGATGATCAGCTCGTCGCGGTACGGCGCGAAGTCCGCCTTGAGCGCCTCGCCGAAGGCCGACTCGGCGGCGCCGGGCGGCGGGCCGTAGTTGTTGGCCAGGTCGAAGTGGGTGACGCCGAGGTCGAAGGCGCGGCGCAGGATGGCGCGCTGGGTCTCCACCGGCCGGTCGGGGCCGAAGTTGTGCCACAGGCCGAGCGACAGCGCGGGAAGCTTCAGGCCGCTGCGTCCGGAGCGCCGGTAGGGCATCTCGGTGTAGCGGTCGGGGTGTGCGGTGTACAACGCGACTCCAGAGGGGTTGGGCACATCACGATCTGGTTCCAGGAAACCGTTTCCTACTCTTTCGCGCCCGGTGGGCAGCGGTCCAACAGGAGAATCGGATGGGATTCAGCGGCCGCCGTGCTGAATCCGGACCGGCGAGAGTGACGTAGGAGGGACGACGGATGGAGCTGCGCCATCTCCAGCATTTCGTCGCGGTCGCCGAGGACCAGCACTTCACCCGGGCCGCCGAGCGGCTGATGGTGTCGCAGTCCGGCCTGTCGGCGTCCGTGCGGGCGCTGGAGAAGGAGCTCGGGACCCCGCTCTTCGTGCGGACCACCCGGCGAGTGACGCTCACCGGGGCCGGGCGGGCCCTGCTCACCGAGGCGGAGCGGATCCTGGCGCAGGTGCGGGCCGCGCACGAGGCGGTGGCCGCGGTGCAGGGCGTGCTGCGCGGCACGCTCGCGCTGGGCACGGAGCAGTGCATCGCGGGGGTGGACGTGGCGGGGCTGCTGGCCGCGTTCCGACGGCGCCATCCGGACGTCGAGATCCGGCTGCGGCAGGCGGGCTCCGGCGCGCTCACGGAGGAGGTCGCCGCCGGACGGCTCGATCTGGCCTTCGCCTACCGGACGCGGGGCGACATCGACCAGCTCCGCTCGGTGGCGCTCACCGGCGAGCCGGCGATCGTGCTGTGCCACCCCGGTCATCCGCTGGCCGCGGCGGCGGCCGTCGCCGTGGAGGAGCTGGGCGGGGAGGTGTTCGTGGACTTCCACCCGGACTGGGGCCCACGCCGCACCACGGACGCGGCCTTCGCCGCCGCGGACGTACGCCGTACCGTCGCCCTGGAGGTGAACGACGTGCACAGCCTGCTCGACCTGGTCGGCGAGAACCTCGGCGTGGCGGTCGTCCCCCGGCACTTCCGGCACAAGCGCCCCTCGCTCACCGCGCTGCCGCTGAAGGGCACCGACGAGACGGTCTACCGCACGGTGGCGCTGCTGCCGCCGCCGGAGAGCATGAGCCCGGCCGCCCGCGCGCTGATGGCCCTGCTGGAGACGGACGGCGGCTGAGGACGCCGGCCTAGGGCTCCCGCCGGGGGCTCCCGCCGAGGGGCCGAGGGCGCTGGGCCGACGGGTCGAGGGCGCCGGGCCGACGGGCCGACGGGCCGACGGGCCGACGGGCCGACGGGCCGACGGGATCGTGTTCCGCACGCGTCGGCCGCGGCGATGCGCGATGGTGGAGCCATGCATGCAAAGGACGTCCTCATCGACGGCTTCGGCCGCATCCAGGAAGAAGTCCATGCCGTGGTCGAGGGCCTCGACGCGGACCGGCTGAGCGCCCGTCCCGACCCCGCCGCCAACTCGGTCGCGTGGCTGGTCTGGCATCTGACCCGGGTCCAGGACGACCACCTCGCGGGTGCCTTCGGCCTCGACCAGGTGTGGCTGTCGCAGGACTGGCAGAAGCGCTTCGCCCTCGACCTGCCCGCGCGCGACACCGGCTACGGCCACACCCCGGAGCAGGTCGCGGCGGTGCGCGTGGACTCCGGCGACCTGCTGACCGGCTACTACGACGCCGTGCACGCACAGAGCCGCACGGCCCTGCGCGGGCTCACCGCCGCCGACCTGGAGCGCGTCGTCGACGAGCGCTGGGACCCGCCGGTGACGCTGGGTGTGCGCCTGGTCAGCGTCCTGTCCGACGATCTCCAGCACGTCGGACAGGCCGCCTATGTGCGCGGTCTGGTGCAGCGCGCCAACGGGTAGTCCGGCTCAGACCAGCGGCGCGTACCCCGGCAGCACGACGTCCTCGATGAGGGCGTTGCGCTGGTCGAACGGGATGAACGCGCTCTTGAGGGCGTTCACGGTGACCGTGCGCAGGTCCTCGGCCGTCCAGCCGGCCTCCTCGACCAGCAGGGACATCTCGCGCGTCATCGTCGTACCGGAGACCAGGCGGTTGTCGGTGTTGAGGGTGACGCGGAAGCCCAGGTCCTTCAGGGCGGTGATGGGGTGTGCGGCGATGGAGTCCGCGGCGCCGGTCTGGAGGTTGGAGGTCGGGCACATCTCCAGGGCGACACGGCGGTCGCGCACCCAGCCGGCCAGGCGGCCGAGCTTGCCGTCGACGATGTCGTCGGTGATCCGCACGCCGTGGCCGATGCGCTGGGCGCCGCAGACCTGCAGCGCCTGGTGGATGCTCGGCAGGCCGTGCGCCTCGCCCGCGTGGATGGTGAACGGCACGTTCTCGCGGCGCAGGTGCTCGAAGGCGGCCAGGTGGTCCGCGGGCGGGAAGCCGTCCTCGGCGCCCGCTATGTCGAAGCCGACCACGCCGGCGTCCCGGAAGGCCACCGCGAGGTCGGCGGCCTCGCGCACCCGGTCGAACATGCGCATCCCGCAGAGCAGGGTGCCGACCCGCACCGGGGTGCCGGCGGCGGCCGCCTTCGCCATGCCGGCGGCCAGGCCCTCCTGCACGGTCTCGACGACCTCGCTCAGCGCGAGCCCGGCGCGGGTGTTCAGCTCGGGGGCGTAGCGCACCTCGGCGTAGACGACACCGTCCGCGGCGAGGTCCAGGACGTACTCCTCGGCGGTGCGCAGCAGGCCCTCGCGGGTCTGCATGACGGCGAGGGTGTGCTCGAAGGTGGCGATGTAGCGCACCAGGTCACCGGAGTTGGCGGCCTCGAAGAACCACGCGGCCAGCTCGTCGGGGTCGGTGGTGGGCAGGGTGTGGCCGACCGCGGCCGCGAGTTCGACGACGGTCGCGGGGCGCAGCCCGCCGTCGAGATGGTCGTGCAGCACGGCCTTGGGCAGCCGGCGAAGGGTGTCGATGTCGATGCGGGGCGCGGTCATGGGCGGTGGTCTCTCCGGCGGGTGCGGGACGGGTGGGAGGGGTCGTTCTGAAGCGGGGACGGCGGTCCGGTGAGCGCTGTGAGGGCTACGCGTCCGTGCCGGGCGCCGGCTGGAGCAGGTCCCAGCGGTTGCCGTACAGGTCCTGGAAGACGGCGACACTGCCGTACGGCTCGTGCCGCGGCTCCTCCAGGAAGGTCACGCCCGCGGCGGTCATCCGGGCGTGGTCGCGGGCGAAGTCGTCGGTGTACAGGAAGAAGCCGACGCGGCCGCCGGTCTGGTCGCCGACGCGGGCGCGCTGGGCGTCGTCCTTGGCGCGGGCGAGCAGCAGCCCCGGGGCGGCCGCCCCGTCCGCGCCCGGTTCCACGACCACCCAGCGGGAGCCGTCGGGCCGCGGGGCGTCCTCGACGAGCCGGAAACCGAGGGCCTCGGTGTAGAAGCGGATCGCCTCGTCGTAGTCGTCGACGACGAGGGTGACCAGGGCGACGCGTCTCATCGTGGCCTTTCGGTACGGTGCGGCCCGCGACCTGCGCGGGGGATGGATGACGGGTGAGGTTATACGTAAAACTTCCCGGACGCCAGTCCGGGTGGGGCCGCTGCCGCGGGGTGTTCGGTGGGAACCGGGGGGC
>NZ_LAVA02000039.1 GCF_000974985.2 Streptomyces mangrovisoli
TGCCCCGCACAAGCCCCGCCCTGCCCTCGGCCGATCCCGCACGCCCCGACCCCGCCCGCACCGGTCACGCCCCCGCCGATCCCGCCCGGTCCGACGACGCCACGCCCACCGGACCGGTCCGCCTCGGCCCCGTCCGCCTCGGCCCCGGCTCCCGTGCGGTGCTGCGTCCGGCGGCCATGGAGATCACCGGCGGCTTCTGGCACGCCCGGCGCGAGACCAACGCCCGTGTGTCCATCCCTCAGGGCCCGGCCCTGCTGGAGTCCGCCGGGAACCTGCACAACCTGCGGCTGGCGGCGGGCGCGGCCGAGGGCGAGTTCCGGGGCGCGTACCCGTTCGTGGACACGGACGTCTACAAGTGGCTGGAGGCGGCGGCGTGGCAGCTCGGGCAGGGCGCCGACCCGTCGCTCGCGGCGGAGGTGGGGCGGATCGTCTCGCTGGTCGCCGGCGCCCAGCAGGACGACGGGTATCTCAACACCTGGTTCCAGCTGGTCAAGGGCGGTGAGCGTTACCAGGACCTGCGCTGGGGGCACGAGTTGTACTGCGCGGGCCATCTCATCCAGGCCGCCGTGGCCCACCACCGCACCACCGGGAGCGAGGAACTCCTGACGGTGGCACGGAAGTTCGCCGACCACATCGACACCGTCTTCGGGTCGCCCGGCAGTGGCCGCCCGGTCGACGGCATCGACGGGCACCCCGAGGTGGAGACCGCCCTGGTGGAGCTGTACCGGGAGACCGGCGAGCGGCGCTATCTGGACCTGGCCGGGTACTTCGTCGACCGGCACGGCCACGGCCTGCTGGGCCACGAGGCGTACTGCCAGGACCGCGTGCCGCTGCGCGAGGCCACCGACGTCGAGGGGCACGCCGTACGGCAGTTGTATCTGCTGGCCGCCGCGGCCGACCTCGCCACCGAGACCGGCGAGACCGAACTGCGCTCCGCCGCCGAGCGGTTGTGGCACGCCATGACCGCCGCCAAGACCCATCTCACCGGCGGACTCGGCGCCCACCACGACTGGGAGGACTTCGGCGACCCCTACGAACTGCCCAACGAGCGCGCGTACTGCGAGACCTGCGCGGCCATCGCCTCCGTCCAGTGGAGCTGGCGCATGGCCCTGCTCACCGGCTCGGCCCGCTACTCCGACCTGGTCGAACGCACCCTCTACAACGGCTTCCTGGCCGGGGTGTCGCTCGACGGCGAGCGCTGGCTGTACGTCAACCCGCTCCAGGTCCGCGACGGCCACACCGACCCCGGCGGCGACCAGTCGGCCCGCCGCACCCGCTGGTTCCGCTGCGCGTGCTGCCCGCCCAACGTGATGCGGCTGCTCGCCTCCCTCGACCACTACCTGGCGAGCGGCGACGCGGACGGCCTCCAGATCCATCAGTACACCGAAGGCACGTACACGCACGGCCCGTTCACCGTACGCGCCGAGACCGACTACCCCTGGCAGGGCACGATCGCCCTCACTGTGGAGGCGGCGCCCGACGACCGCCCGTGGACGCTGTCGCTGCGCATCCCGCAGTGGTGCCGGGAGTTCCGGGTGCGGGTCGGCGAGCGGACGTACGACCGTGCGGACGCGCCCGTCGAGGACGGCTGGCTGCGGCTGGCGCGGGTGTGGCGCCCCGGCGACCGGCTGGTCCTCGAACTCGCCCTGGAACCACGGCTGACGGCGGCCGATCCGCGGGTGGACGCCGTGCGCGGCTGCGTGGCGATCGAGCGCGGCCCGCTCGTGTACTGCCTGGAGGGGGCCGACCATCCCGGCGGCGGCCTGGACGACATCGTCCTGGACCCCACGCGCCCGCTCGCCGTGCGGCACCGCCCGGACCTGCTCGGCGGCGTCACCACCGTGATCGCCGCCGGTGTCCGCCGGCCCCTCCCGGACCCGGGGTGGTGGCCGTACCGGGCCGCCGCCGACACGGCCCCCGCGGCACCCGGCGGCCCGGTGGCACCCGGCAGCCCCACGACACCCGGCGGCGCCGTGGAGCTCACCGCGGCACACGGCGACCCCGTGGAACTCACCGCGGTCCCCTACCCCGTCTGGGCCAACCGCGAGGACGGCGCCATGCGCGTCTGGCTGCCCGTCTCCTGACCGTCCCTCAGCTTCCGTTCTACGACAACGAGGTCACCCCGTGATACGCACCCGCCGCTCCCTGCTCGCCGCGTCCGCCGCGATCGGCACGCTCCTCTCCCTCACCGCCTGCGGAGGCGGCTCCGACTCCGCGGGGTCCTCCGGCTCCGCCGGGGGGACGTACACCTTCTGGGACCCCTACCCGCAGTTCGACGCCTCCTCGGCCTGGGGCAAGCGCGTCGCGGAGTGCGGCACCAAGGCGGGCGTGACGGTGAAGCGGACCGCCTACGACACCACCGACCTCGGCAACAAGGCGCTGCTGGCGGCCCAGCAGGGCAACGCGCCCGACGTGATGATGGTGGACAACCCGGTCGTCTCCACGCTGGTGGAGGCGGGCATCCTCAACAAGACGAGCGACCTCGGCCTGGACACGTCGTCGATCCAGAAGAACATCATCGGGGCGGGCACCCTCGACGGGTCGGCGTACGGCGTGCCGATCGGCGCCAACACCCTGGCGCTCTACTACAACAAGAAGGTCCTGTCCGACGCGGGTGTGGACGCCGCCTCGATCAAGGACTGGTCCTCGCTCACGGCGGCGCTGAAGAAGGTCAAGGCGGCCGGGAAGAAGGGCATCACCTTCTCCGCGATCAACACCGAGGAGGGCAGCTTCCAGTTCCTGCCCTGGTTCTGGGGCGCCGGCGGCGACCTCACCCAACTCGACTCCGGCCAGGGCGTCGCCGCGCTGACGCTGTGGAAGCAGTGGGTGGACGCGGGCTACGCGCCCAAGGACGTCCTCCAGAACACCCAGACCACCAGCTGGCAGGAGTTCGCCACCGGGGACTACGCGTTCGGCGAGAACGGCACCTGGCAGCTCGGCAACGCCGACAAGGCGGGCTTCGAGTACGGCGTCATCAACATCCCCGCCCAGAAAGGCGGTTCGGCGCCGGTGCCGACGGGCGGCGAGTTCGTGACGGTGCCCGTGCAGAAGGACACCGGGCGCTACGACGTCAGCAAGAAGATCGTCACCTGTCTGACCTCGGCGGCCAACCTGCTCGCCTCGGACACCACGTTGACGTATGTCGCGCCGACCAGCGCGGTGCAGACCCAGCAGGTCGCGCAGAACCCGGAGCTGAAGCCGTGGGTGTCGGCGGTGGCCGCGGCGCGCGGCCGCACCAGCGGCGGCCTGGGCACCAAGTACCCGACGATCTCGCAGCAGATGTGGACCGCCGTGCAGTCGGCGCTGTCCGGCGGCAAGAGCCCCGAATCGGCCCTGAAGACGGCCCAGTCGGCGGCGGAGAAGGGCAGCAGCTGACATGGCCGTCGCACGTGTCGACCGTCCCCGGCCGGCCGCGGCCGCGCCGGGGGCGGGCGGCGAGGACGGCGAGCGGGCGGGCGCCTCGGCGCTCGCCCGGCGCCACCGCCGCACTCGGCGGCTGACCGCGCTCGCGTTCGTCGCGCCGCTCGTGGTCTACCTGGCCGCGTTCTACGTCTATCCGCTCTACCGCAACCTCGACCTGAGCCTGCGCGACTACACGGTCCGGTCCTTCGTCGCGGGGGACGCGCCCTTCTCCGGATGGGACAACTTCCGCAAGGTGCTGGACGATCCGACGTTCGGCCCGGCGATGCGCCACACGATGATCTTCACCCTGGTGTCGATCGTCTTCCAGTACGTCATCGGGCTCGCCCTCGCGGTCTTCTTCGACCGGCACTTCCGGCTCTCCACCGTGCTGCGGGCGCTGTTCCTGATCCCGTGGCTGCTGCCGCTGATCGTGTCGGCGTCGACCTGGTCGTGGATGTTCAACAGCGAGTCGGGCGTGGTGAACTACCTGCTGCACCTGCTCGGCGTGGCGCCGGTGGGCTGGCTCACCTCGCCGAACTGGGCCCTCACCTCGGTGATCATCGCGAACATCTGGATCGGCATCCCGTTCAACCTGGTGATCCTGCACAGCGGACTGCAGAACATCCCGGCCGAGCTGTACGAGGCGGCTTCGCTCGACGGGGCGGGCACCTGGCAGCAGTTCCGGCGGATCACCTTCCCGCTGCTGCGGCCGGTGTCGGCGATCACGCTGCTGCTCGGACTGGTCTACACGCTCAAGGTGTTCGACCTGATCTGGATCATGACCAAGGGCGGCCCCGGCGACTCCTCGTCCACACTGGCCACATGGTCCTACCAGTTGGGCTTCGGCACCCTGCTGCCCAGGTTCGGGCCCGGCGCCGCCGTCGGCGACATCCTCATCCTCATCGCGCTCGTCTTCGGGCTGCTGTACATCCGCGTCCAGAGGAGGCAGGAAGCATGACGGCCAACTCCTGGACCCGCAGTCGGACTTCGCGGCCCCACGCGAGCCGGTCGCAGCCCGCGGGCCGGGCCCGCTCCCGCCGGCACACGGCGATCGGGCTCGTCCTCACCGCGCTGATGCTGTTCCCGGTGTACTGGATGATCAACGTGTCCCTCACCCCGCAGCAGGACATGCGCAAGACCCCGCCCGACCTGTTCCCGCTGCACCCCACCTTCGCGGGCTACCAGGCCGTCCTGAACGACCAGTTGCCCTACCTCGGCACCAGTCTGCTCATCGGCCTCGGCACGGTCGCGCTGACCCTGGTGCTGGCCGCGCCGGCCGGCTACGCGCTCGCCAAGCTGCGCGCGCCCGGCGGCGGGGCACTGGCCCTGGCGCTGCTGATCGCGCAGATGATCCCCGGCATCGTCATGGCGATGGGCTTCTACGGCGTCTTCCTCAACCTGGGGTTCCTCAACTCCTGGTGGGGGCTGATCGTGGCGGACTCCACGATCGCCGTGCCGTTCGGCGTCATGATCTTCACCGCGTTCATGTCGGGCATCCCCGGCGAACTGATCTCCGCGGCCCGCATCGACGGGGCGGGCACCTGGCGCACCTTCCGCTCGGTGGTACTGCCGCTGAGCCGGAACGCCCTCGTCACCGTCTCGCTGTTCAGCTTCCTGTGGGCCTGGTCCGACTTCGTCTTCGCCAACACCCTCGACGGCGGAGGCGAGCTGAGGCCGATCACCCTCGGCATCTACAAGTACATCGGCAACAACAACCAGGAGTGGAACGCGATCATGGCCACCGCCGTCGTCGCGTCGATCCCCGCGGCGGTTCTGCTCGTCCTCGCGCAACGCTACGTGGCCGCGGGTGTGACCGCGGGCGCCGTGAAGGACTGAACCGGCCGCAGTCCCCCACCCTTCACCTCCCGCAGAGGAGACCCCCATGAGCCGCACGACCACGGCCGGCCGCAGACCCGGCGGCCGACTGACCGCCGCCCTGGGCGCGGCCGCCCTCGCCGCCGCCCTCGCCTCCTTCCCGGCGCACGCCGCGCCGACGTCGTCCACCACGCTGGTGGTGCACGCCGACCAGACCCTGCGCTCGGTCACCCATGCCGCCTCCGGCAGCCTCTACGGCCTGGCCAACGACAGCACCCCCTCCGACAGCCTGGTCAGCGCCACCGCGCCCAACACGTTCGTGCAGATGGCGCCGGGCGGTTCGCAGCTGCCCAACGGCGAGAGCACGCCGGCCGGGGACGCCGTCGTGGTCGCCGCGAAGGCCGCGCGGGCCGGTGCGAAGGTCGTCGTCCGGATGCCTGACTGGTACTCCACCTTCCCCTACCAGTGGGTGAGCTGGAGCGACTGGCTGGCGGCGGTCGACAAGCAGGTGGCGTCGGTGAAGGCCTCCGGCGCGAGCAACATCAGCGCCTACGAGCTGTGGAACGAGCCCGACTGGACCTGGAACACCTCCTCGGCCGGCGGCTTCGACTCCGGCTGGGCGACGACGTACAAGGAGGTCCGCGCGAAGGACTCCACCCGGTCCATCCAGGGCCCGAGCTACTCCGCCTGGAACCAGAGCTGGATGAGCACCTTCCTCACCGACGCGAAGGCCTCCGGCACGCTGCCCGACATCGTCTCCTGGCACGAGCTCCAGGGCTCCCAGGACATCGCCGCCCATGTGGCCGCGTACCGCGCCCTGGAGTCCAGTCTCGGCATCAGCGCCCGCCCGATCTCCATCGAGGAGTACGGCACCACGAGCGAGGTCGGCGTGCCCGGACCGCTGGCGAGCTACATCGCGAAGTTCGAGCGCGCGGGCGTGCACGACGCGGAGCTGGCCTTCTGGAACCACTACGGCACCCTCGGCGACACCCTGACCGACACCGGCGGCTCTACCAACGGGGCGTACTGGCTCTACAAGTGGTACGGCGCCATGTCCGGGAACATGGTGGTCACCACTCCCCCGGCGCAGACCGGCATCGACGGCGCGGCCTCGCTGACCGGTGACGGCAAGCAGGTCAGCGTGGTCTTCGGCGGCGGCACCGGCGCGTCCGCGGTGACGGTCAGCGGTCTCGGCTCGCTGTCGGCCTTCGGCTCGACGGTGCACGTGAAGCTGGAGTACACGCCGTCCAAGGGCCGTACGACCGCGGTGTCGGCGCCGGTCACGATCTCGGACACCGACTACACCGTCTCGGGCGGCTCCATCACGGTGCCCGTGACGACGAACGCCTCCGACGGCTACCACCTGGTCGTCACCCCCAGCGGCACCTCGACGTCGCTGGCGGGGTCGTACCAGATCACCAACAAGAACAGCGGTCTCGCGCTGGACACCTCGGGTTCGGGCACCACGGCCGGTACGGCGGTCGTGCAGGCGACCTCCGGCTCGGGCACCAGCCAGACCTGGACCCTGACGGCGGCGGGCTCCGGCCTCTACAAGATCGCCAACAAGGCGAGCGGACTGCTGCTCGGCATCACGAACGCGGGTACCGCGGACGGCGGCACGGCGCTGATCTGGAGCGACAACGGCACCGCGGACCACCTCTGGCAGCTGATCCCCAGCGGCGACGGCTACTACAAGATCGCCAACTACAACAGCGGGCTGCTGCTGGGCGTCACCAACATGAGCACCGCCTCCGGCGCGCAGGTCCTCCAGTGGGACGACAACGGCACGGCGGACCATCTGTGGAAGCTCACGGCTCGCTGACGCGGGCGGCGGGCACGGCACGGCACTGACCGCGAGGTCCCGGGCAGCGATGTCCGGGGCCTCGACGGCGTCCGCCTCCTTGCCCCACGACGACTCCCGAGTCGACGGCCGACACCCTGGGGCGCACGATGGTAGAAGGTCCACGACAGGACGGCTGCGACCATGGCACGCGACATCGTCGTCCTCCTCGACGGCACCGGGTACCCGGCGGGCGCGGCCTCCCATCCCACCAATGTGGTACGGCTGTTCGGGATGCTGGAGCCCGACCGGCCCGAGGAGCAACTGCTCTGCTACGGTCCCGGTGGGTCGGCTTTCGGCGCGCGTGCCGAACTCGGCGCCGCATACACCTACTTGATCCGGCACTGGCGGCCGGACGACCAGGTGTACGTGTTCGGCTTCGGCCAAGGCGCGCGCACCGCCCGCGCGTTGACCGGACTGCTCAACCGCCCCGGCCTGCTGCGCCCGAGCGCGGAACACCTCGTGCCCTACGCCGTCTCGCGCTACGCCCGCGCCGAGCACCTCGACCAGGGCGACCCGGCCGCGGCCCGCTTCTCGAGCGACTTCTGCCGGCACACCGAGGACGAGCCGCTGTGGCCGGCGGTGAAGCCGGTCAATCCGCGCGAGGTCTCCCCCTACTCCCTCCCGGTCGCCTATCTCGGCCTCTGGGACACCGTGCGGGCGGCCGGTCCGCTGCGCCGGGGCGAGCCGCGCGGGCCGTACACGCACCAGGTGCCCAACGCCGCCCGGGTCCGGCACGCGGTCTCCCTCGACGAGGACCGCCGCCCCTTCCGGGAGTTCCTCCTCGCGCCCCGCCCCGCGCTCGTGGCGCACACCGCGCAGGAGGTGTGGTTCGCGGGGGTGCACGCCGACGTCGGGGGCACGTTCGAGCACGGCCGGGACGAGCCGGTCCTCTCCGCCATCACTCTGAAGTGGATCACCGACGGGGTCCGACCGGACCTGCTGTTCCGCCCCGGCGCCTACCTGGAGGCGTGCACGGTGACGGAGGACTACGCCCACGCGGCGGCCCACCGCAACGGCGCCCTGTGGGCCCTGACGGGCCGCCGCCCGCGCCCGCTGCCGGCCGACGCCGTCCTGCACGCGAGCGTACGGCTGCGCCTGGCGAGCGCACCCCGCCGTCCGGCGGGCCTGCCCGGCCGCGGGGACGCGACGCGGTGGGCGGACCCGGACTGGACGGAGCCGGTGGCGGCACGGGAGGCGTGACCGCACGCACGCGTACGGCGGCGCGGCCCGTACGCTGGTGCCGTACGTCACACCCACCGGGCCGTATGTCACGAATGACGGGGGTCGTCTCGTCACTCTCACAGGAGCCGGACCACAGGACGGCGGCGCTCCGGAACCGGGAGGTGCGGGTCGTGCGGGATCACGCGACGGGCTTGCGGGACGGGCTGGACCCACGGGGAGGGCTCTCGTGACGCGTACGGAGGAGTTCCAGGAGCTGCGGCCGCTGCTCTTCGCGATCGCCTACCGCATCCTCGGCAGCGTCACCGAGGCCGAGGACGCGCTCCAGGACACCTGGCTGCGCTGGCAGGCCGTCGCGACCCGGCCGGTGTCGACGAAGGCGTACCTGTCGGCGGTGGTCACCCGGGTCTCGGTCGACGTCCTGCGCTCGGCGCGGCAGCGGCGGGAGGAGTACGTCGGCCCGTGGTTCCCCGAGCCGCTGCTCGACGACCCCTACCAGGACCCGGAACGGGCGGCCGAGCTGTCCGACTCGGTCTCGATGGCGGCGCTGGTGCTGCTGGAGCGGCTCTCGCCGCTGGAGCGCGCGGTGTTCGTGCTGCGGGAGGTGTTCGGCTTCTCGTTCACGGAGATCGCCGACGCGGTGGAGCGCTCGGAGACGGCGTGCCGCCAGCTCGCCGTGCGCGCCCGCCGCCACATGGCCGCGGGCCGCCCCCGCTTCGAGGCGGACACCAAGGAGCGCGAGCGGCTCGCGGACCGCTTCTTCGACGCCTTCATGGCCGGCGACGTCGACAGCCTGCGCCAACTCCTCGCCGCCGACGTGCAGATGATCGGCGACAGCGGCGGCAAGGCCCCGCTGTTCGCGTCCGAGATCGCCGGCCGCGAGCACGCCGTCCCGGTGATCGCCCTGGTCGCGGACCGGTTCGCCCGCGCGGGCGTCCGCTTCGAGGCGCACCCGGTGAACGGCCGTCCCGGCGGGGTCTTCCGCGACCCTGAGGGCCAGGTCCTCTCGACGGTCACCGTCGACATCGAGGACGGCCGTATCCGCACGATCCGCTCGGTCGTCAACCCCGACAAGCTCGGCCACCTGGGACCGGTCGCGGACGCGTGGGCGCTGGGGCGGGAGGCCAGCGGGGTGGAGTGAGGGGGTCCCTGAGGGGCGGCCGGGGGGCCGTCCTGGTGGGCGCGCCGAGGGCGGGCTGTCCCTGGTGAGCGCGGCTCGGGACGGGCTGTCCCCGGGGCGGGCCGATCGAGTGGTCTCGTGGGGGTGCGTGCCGCGCGGCGGCGGGTGGGGCGGGGTGGGCGTGGTGCCGTTGGTTGCCCGAGACCCCCATACCCCCTGAAGAGGCGCCCTGACATGAGACGTACCTCCTCCCGACGTCTGTTCGCCGCCGCGGTGCTGGCGGCCTCCGTGCTGGCACCGGTGACCCTGGCTCCCGCCGCCGCGGGTGCCGTCCGCGGGACGGCCGCCGACCGGCACCACCGGCACGACCGGGGCGACTGCCCGCACAGCAGCCTGGACCGCGCGACGACCGCGCGGCTCGACCGGGCGATCGCGGACGTGCAGCAGCAGGCCGGCATCCCCGGGCTCGTCGTCGGGCTGTGGATGCCGGGCAAGGGGAACTACCTCAGCACCACCGGCGTCCAGAACACCGCCACCGGCAAGCCGATGAGCCCCGACCTGTTCATGCGCATCGGCAGCGAGACGAAGACGTTCACCGTCACCGCGCTGCTCCAGCTCGTCGACGAGCACCGGGTCCGGCTCGACGACCCGATCTCCCGCTACGTCAGCGGGGTACCGGACGGGCGCCACATCACCCTGCGCCAGCTCGCGGAGATGCGCAGCGGGCTGTTCCCGTACACCTCCGACCCGGACTTCGTCCACGACCTGCTGAGCGACCCGCAGCGCCAGTTCACCCCGCGCGAGGTGCTCGCGTACGGCTTCAAGCACGCGAACACCTTCGCGCCGGGCGCCCAGTTCGAGTACTCCAACACCAACCTGGTGCTGCTCGGGCTGGTCGTCGAGAAGGCCGGCGGCGCGCGCGTCGCCGACTTCGTCCAGCGGCACGTGCTGCGCCCGGCCGGCCTCGGCCACACGCTGTTCCCGCGCGCCGCCGAGTTCCCCGAGCCGCACGCGCACGGGTACACCAACCAGACGCTGAGCGGCGCGGTCGAGGACTCCACCGACTGGAACCCCAGCTGGGCCTGGTCCGCCGGGGCGATGATCTCGAACCTCGACGACCTGCACCGCTGGGCGAGGGTCGTCGCGACCGGCACGCTGATCAGTCCCGAGGCCCAGCGACAGCGGCTGAAGTTCCTGCCGACCGGCCACCCCGGCACGAGCTACGGTCTCGGCATCTTCGACAGCGGCGGCTGGATCGGGCACAACGGCTCCATCCCCGGCTACGAGAGCGTGACCGTCTATCTGCCGTCGAAGAAGGCGACCCTGGTGGTGCTGCTCAACACGGACGTGACGGTGGGCGGCCAGGAGCCGTCCTCGCTCGTCGCGCGGGCGGTGACCCAGATCGTCACGCCCGACCACGTGTACGACGCGGCGGCGCCGACGCGCTGAGCGCGCCCTGCGCCGACCGGTCCGGGCCCGCGCCGCGGGACCCACCGGGAACCCGCCGACCTCGCCGTCGGCGGGTTTCGGCGTGCTGGGGCCAGGGCCGGGCTCAAGCTTCAGGCCTCAGACCTCTGACCTCTGACCTCAGACCCTCTGGAACAGGTACACGCCGACGATCTCTCCCTGGGCCGTCACCCGCTGCCCGGTCGAGAACGTCTTGTCGCGTACATCCTCGCGGAGCTGGACGTAGAGGTACTGGGCCGTGTGCAGCCGCCAGCCCACGTCCTCGATCCGGGACAGCAGGTCACCCCGCGCGGCCTGCGGCACGGCGGGGTGATCCTGCTTGGTCTCCGTGAGCGGGATGTCGATCAGCCAGCCCGCCGTGCGCCGGGGGACCTCGACCTCGAACCAGCCGTCGCCCCGTGCGAAGGCCTGGCGGGCCGCTCCGACGAACCATTCCTGCCGGCCGTCCACGCGGTCGTTGTGCCGGCGGACCCGCTCGGCCTCGCGGGTCTCGGTGTCCGAGACCCTCTGCTGCTGTCTGCGCTGCCAGCGCTCCTCGACACCCATGTGCTCAGTACAGCACCTGCGGGTCAGTGCCCCGGCGGGCGGAAGCCGACCTGGCGGCGGGCGGCCTCGTCGATCTCCTCGACGCTCAGCAGCGGGGTGGCCCGGGTGCGGAGCGCGCCGCTGGCCTTGACGGCCAGGCTGGCGGCGGCCATCGAGACGGCGTCGGGGAAGTCGAGGACGCAGATGAAGTCGTCCTCCCCAAAGGCGAAGTACATGGTCTCGACGGTGCCGCCGAGGCCCGCGACGACCTGCTCCACGGCGGCGCGGCGGCCGCTCGCGCCCTCCTTGAGGAGGCCCTGGGTGCCGTCGGGGGTGTAGCTGGCCTGGATGAGGTATTTCGGCATCGGTGGTGCTCCCTTGCTGGCCGCCTCCGGCGGTTTCGGGTGGTGCGGGTGGCCTTCCCGGCGGCGGGGGGTCGGCCCGTGTCCCCTGCCGGGATTCACCCGTGCGCCACCGGCCGCCCGGCCCCGGCCCGCGCGGTTCCCCGCGCTCGCCCCGGGGGGAGCCTCCACCTCCTCGACCGTCGAGCGCGGGTCCGCCGGGGCCGATCGCGCAGTTCCCCGCGCCCCTCCGTGGGTGATCCAGTGCGGGCCGGTGGGGGCTGGTCGCGCAGTTCCCCGCGCCCCTGAGGTGGCCCGCGGCGCAGCCCCTCCCAGGGGCGCGGGGTACTTGCGCGACCGGCCGCCGTCGGCCCGCAGACAAAAACGCAGGCACCCCCCCCCAAGGGGCGCGGGGAAGTGCGCGACCAGCCCCCACCGGCCCGCACACGAAAACACAGGTCCGCCCCCCCAAAGGGGCGCGGGGAACTGCGCGACCAGGCCCCACCGACCCGCGGACAAAAACGCAGGCACACCCCGCAAGGGGCGCGGGGAACTGCGCGATCAGCCCCCGCCGACCCGCAGCCGGACACTGCCGACCCCCGCGGAGCGGACGCCGTGTTTGGATGGGGGCCGTGGACGACACCCCCCGCACCGCAAGCCGAACAGCCGTGCTGGTCTGTCAGGGACGCGCCGTCGCGGACGGACGCGCCGCCCCGGGCCGGTTCTCGGACCGGCTCGCCGCACGGCTGCTCAGCACCGACGAACGCACTCCCGTGGACGAGGTACGAGCCGGCACCCCGCCGGACGGCTTCCGCGCCCGCACCACCTACGAGAGCGTCCGCGCCTGCGCCGAGATCATGGTGCCCCGGACGGTCGCGATCGACGACGCCCTGCGCGCCCACCCGGCCCCGCAGCTCGTCGTCCTCGGCGCCGGTCTCGACACACGCGCCTGGCGGCTGCCGGAACTGGCGCACACGGACGTGTGGGAGGTCGACCATCCGGCGTCCCAGCGGGACAAGCGCGCCCGCCTCGCCGAGGACGGCGAACCCCCGGTCGTCGCCCGCTCCGTGCGGTTCGCTCCGGTCGACCTCGCCGTCGACGACCTCGGTACGGCGCTGGACGGCGCCGGGCACGAGGCGTCCCTGCCGACAGCCTGGCTGTGGGAAGGCGTCGTGCCCTACCTCGCGCGCGAGGAGGTGCGCGCGACGCTGGCCGCGCTGGCCGCCCGCAGCGCGCCCGGCAGCATCCTCGTCCTCAACTACCAGGCGCCCTCGGCGAAGGCGACCGCGGGTCGGCTGCTGACCCGTCTGCTCGGCAGCTCCGTCACCGCCGGCGAACCGTGGCGTTCACTGTGGAAGCCGCAGCACATGGCCGCCCTGCTGACGGAACACGGCCTGCGGGTGGTGTCGGACGACGACCTCCAGAGCCTCGCCGACGCGCTCGGCTCCGTCGACGGCTCGGCACGGGGGTCGGCGTCCCTGCGGTCGGGGCGGGTTGCTGTCGCGGAGTTCTCAGCACTCCTGGACTGAGACCCGGCGGCTCCCTTCTCCGGGCGGTCCCGAGCCCCTGATTCACCTGCGGCCCGGTGGGGGGCATTCGCGCAGTTCCCCGCGCCCCTGGGGTGCTTGCGGCGCAACTCCTTCAAGGGGCGCGGGGAACTGCGCGAACAACCCCCACCGGGCCGCAGACAAAAACGCAGGCGAGGCCCCGCGTCACCGCCGATCCGGCGCGCAGGCCGCCGGGGAGGCGGCGGGGCCGGGCGGCGCCCCAGGGCCGCGGGCCACGGGGGCGGCCTCCCGGTCCGCCAGGACGTGCGCACCGCCCGGGTCCGCGGGACCCGAAGCGCCCCGGCGCACCCGGTCCCGCATCCCCAGCGCCCGCCACAACCCCAGCACGACCGCCGTCGCCACCGCGATCAGGTGCTCGCGGCCCGCCAGGTTCGGGACCGCGATCGACTCCCACACCATCGACCCGCTGGTCAGCACGAAGACGATCGGGGCCCGTCGGACGACGGCGAGATAGGTGAACAGGCCGACCACCGCCGCCGACGGCCCGGTGTCCAGCACCCGACCCGCCACGGCCGGCAGGCCGAGGCCGCCCCACCCCGGCCCGAGCGCGAGCATCACACGCACGGACAGCGTGCCCGCCAGCGTGGCGGTGTAGGCGACGGCGAGGGTGCGGGCCCGGCCCAGGGTCAGCTCCGCCAGCGCGAACGCCAGGAACAGCTGGGTCAGCCCCGCCCACACCGGCAGGTCGAGCGCGGGGACGTAGAGCGAGACCGGCGTGCGCAGCAGGGCCAGCCACAGCGGCAGGTCGCCCCGGACCCCGCCGAGCAGCCGTACGGCCACCGCGCCCGCCGGGTGCTGCGCGAGGGCGTGGAAGAAGATCACGCCGAGGCAGGCCACGAAGGCCAGCAACAGGCCCGACAGGCCACGGCGGGCGAGCTGCCGCACCGGCTCCACGACGATGTTCCGCCATTCGCCGCGCAGCGCCCGCCCGAGTGCGGTCACGGATCGCAGCACCACCGCGCCCAGTGGGCCCACCCCCTTTGTCCCGTTCCCACCGTCCGGGAGGGTAGACGCGGGCGCTCGCGGCAGGGTTCATTCACCGGACGGGCCGCCGGACGGGGCCGCCGTACACTTTGATCCCGAATGACCGCGAGACGAGGGAGTGCCCGTGCCCGGCCAGCGTTCCATCACGGAGGCGGAGAAGCTCGCGGAGGCCAAGCTCGGCGGGATCCCGGTGCGCCGGGCGCAGATGGCGGCGGTCGCCAACATGTACCGGGCAGCCTCGGCGGTGCGGCAGCACCTGGAGAACTCGGTGCTGCGCGAGTCCGATCTGACCTGGACCGCGTTCGTGGTGCTGTGGGTGGTCTGGGTGTGGGGCGAGACGGAGACCCGGCACGTGGCCGAGGAGGCGGGCATCTCCAAGGGCACGCTGACCGGGGTGGCGCGCACGCTGGAGTCGCGGGGGCTGCTGCGGCGCACGGGCCACCCCACCGACGGCAGGCTGGTGTTGCTGGCGCTCACCGCCGAGGGCGAGGCGTTCATGAACCGCGTCTTCCCCGCGTTCAACGAGGAAGAGGCCTTCGTGACCGGGCAGTTGACCGATGACGAGTGCCGCGATCTGGCGGGTCTGCTGCGCCGTGTGGTGCTCCAGGTCGAGCAGGGCGGCGAGGACCGGCGCCGTGAGCTGCTGAACGGCGCGGAGCCCGCCCCGCGGCGCAGCGGACGGCGCGCGAAGGGCTGACCGGGCGGGCCCGCACGGGTGCGGGCCGGCGGGCGCCCACCCGGTCAGGCACGACCGTCCGCGTACGACGGCCTTTCGCGTACGACGACCGCCCGCGAACGGAGGCTTCGAATCAGCGCGGTGCGCCCGCCGCCTGCACCAGCGCCTCGAACAGCCGCTGCTGGGAGGGGTCTTCGGCGGCGGTGTCCTCGGGGTGCCACTGCACGGCCGCGAACCAGCCCGCGCCGCCGGGGAGTTCGAGGCCCTCCACGGTTCCGTCGGCGGCGCGCGCGGTGACGGTCAGTCCTTCGCCGAGCCGGTCCACGTGCTGGTGGTGGTAGCAGGACGCCTCGACCTTGTCGGTGCCCGTGGCGCGGGCCAGCACCGAGCCCGCGGCCAGGGCGACCGGGTGCCGTACATGCCGGTGCTCGCGGCCGGGGCCGCCCATGTCCTGGTGCAGGGTGCCGCCGAGGGCGGTGTTGACCACCTGGAGGCCGCGGCAGATCGCGAGCAGCGGCAGCCCGGCGACGAGGGCGTACTCGGCGGCCGCCAGGTCGAAGGAGTCCTGGAGGTCGTCGACGTCGTAGACGCTGTCGTGGGCGTCGGTGACGCCGTAGCGGTGCGGTGCCAGGTCGCCGCCGCCGGGCAGCAGCAGGCCGTCGAAGCGGGCGAGCCGGCCGGCCGTGCCGTTCTCGGCGGGGTGGATGGTGGCGGGTTCGCCCCCGGCCCGCCACACCGCCTCGACGAGGGCGCGGGCGTTGACCTCGGCCGCGTAGCGCAGGGCAGAGGTGGTGGCGGCGAACCGGGCGGGGATCGCGATGAGGGGTCGGCTCACAACTGGATCCAGGTGGTCTTGAGTTCGGTGTACTTCTCCAGGGCGTGCGCGGACTTGTCGCGGCCGTTGCCGGACTGCTTCATGCCGCCGAAGGGCACGGTCAGGTCGCCCTCCTCGTAGCAGTTGACCCAGACGGTGCCGGCCTTCAGGGCGCGGGAGACGCGGTGGGCGGTGGACAGGTCGGAGGTCCACAGGCCCGCGGCGAGGCCGTACTCGGTGTCGTTGGCGAGGGCGACGGCCTCGTCGAGGTCGTCGAAGGGCAGCACCGACAGGACGGGGCCGAAGACCTCCTCGCGGGCGAGGCGGCTGCGGGGGGCGACCTGGTCGAACACGGTGGGTTCGAGGTAGCTGCCGCCGGTCTCGGTGAGGGTGCGGGTTCCGCCGGTGCGCAGCCGGGCGCCGTCGTCGGCGGCCTGCCGGACGTGGTCGAGGACGCGGCCGAGGTGGGCCTCGCCGACCAGGGCGCCCATCTCGGTGGCCGGGTCGAGGGGGTCGCCGACGCGCAGCGCGCGGGCGCGGGCGACGATCGCCTCGGTGACGCGTTCGGCGACGGAGGAGTGGACGAGGAGGCGCGAGGGTGCGGTGCACATCTCGCCCTGGTTGAAGAAGATGCCCCAGGCTGCGGTGGCGGCCGCCTTGTCGAGGTCGGGGGCGTCGGGCAGGACGATGTTGGGCGACTTGCCGCCGAGTTCGAGCCAGACGCGCTTGAGGTTGGAGTCGGCCGCGTAGTGCAGGAAGTGGCGGCCGACGGCGGTGGAGCCGGTGAACGCGAGGACGTCGACGCCGGGGTGGAGGCCGAGGGCGCGTCCGGTGACCGGTCCGTCGCCGCAGACGACGTTGAGGACGCCGGGCGGCAGTCCGGCCTCGGTGGCGGCGCGGGCCAGCAGCAGCGCGGAGAGCGGGGAGTTCTCGGACGGCTTGAGGACGACCGTGCAGCCCGCGGCGAGGGCGGGGGCGATCTTCCAGCCGGCGAGGGTGAGCGGGAAGTTCCAGGGGACGACGGCGCCGACCACGCCGGCCGGTTCCCGGGTGACGAGGGCGAGCGCGTCGGCCGCGGTGTGCGGGGACTCGTCGGTGAGCTTGTCGGCGAGCTGGCCGTACCAGCGGAAGGTGTTGATCACCGCGCGCAGTTCGATGTCGTGGGCGTCGGTGATGGGCTTGCCCATCTCCAGGCTCACGGTGAGCGCGAGGTCGGCCCGCCGGTCCTCCAGGACGTCGGCGATGCGGGTGAGGACCCGGCCGCGGTCGGCGGGTGCCAGGCGCGGCCAGGGCCCGCTGTCGAACGCACGGCGAGCGGCGGCCACCGCGGCGTCGACCTCGGCGCTGCCGCCGTCGGCGACCTCGGTGAGGATCTGGCCGTCGCGGGGCGAGACCACGGGGAAGACAGCGCCCGACCCGGCCTCCTCGGCACCGTCGATGTGGTGTGCGCGAGGCAGGTCGAGCGCCTTGGCCCGGTGGAGCCATTCGTCGTGCGTGACAGCGGGCATGGGACGTTCTCCAGACCTTTGCTGAGGTGGGGGGTGGATGCGGGAATGCGGTGGGGCTACGTCCGCACGGCGGCCCGCGACCTTCTGACCCGCTCGTTGACCACGCCGGCGATCATCACCACGGGGACGGTGACCACGAGGGCGACGGCCGTGCCGGTGGAACCGCCGATGAGGGTGGTGAAGTTGGCGAGGATCAGCCAGATGGCTCCCGCGAGGCCGAGGGCGCCGAGCACGGGCGCGATCAGCGTGTTCCACGGGCGGGTGTCGAGGCGGGTACGGCGGAAGTAGACGATCACCGAGACGGACGTGAGCAGGTAGAGCAGCATCATCGCGAGGACGGCGACGCCGCTGAACCAGGAGAAGAGGGTCAGGACGGGGTCCTTGCCGGTGATCGCGAAGGGCACCACGAGCAGCAGGGCGATGGCCGTCTGCACGATGCCGGCGGTGCCCGGCGAGTGCCGCTTGTTGAGCTTGCTGAGACCGGCGGGCAGCTGCCCGTCGCGGCTGAGTGAGAAGAGGTAGCGGTTGGCGGAGTTGTGGAAGGTGAGGATGCCCGCGAAGAGGGAGGTCGCCAGCAGGACCGGCAGGACGTCGCCCGCCCAGCCGCCGAACAGCTCGGAGATCGGGGCGAAGACGAATCCGGAGGAGTCGCCGGAGGCGAGCGCCTTGCCGGCCGCGCCGGTGACGTGCGAGGGGCCGTACGCGGAGATCAGGGCCCAGGACGTGAGGGCGAAGAAGCCGGTGACCACGAGCACGGAGAGGTAGGTGGCGCGCGGGACCGTCTTCTTGGGCTCGCGGGCCTCCTCGCCGTAGATCGCGGTGGCCTCGAAGCCGAACATGGACGCGACGGCGAACATGATCGCCACGCCCGGGGCGCCCTGGAGGGCGGCCGACGGGGAGAAGCTGTCGGTGAGGGCGAGGCCCTCGGGGCCGCCGCCCTTGAACAGCGTGACCAGGCCGAACACCAGCAGGATGCTGAACTCGGCGGACACGAAGATCGCGAGGACCTTGGCGCCCATCTCGATGCCGAGGGCGCCGAGCGCCTGCACGATCGCCATGGTGATCAGCGACCACACCCACCAGGGGGCGTCCAGTCCGGTGTGCTGGGAGACCAGGCCGGAGACGATGGCGCCGTAGAGGCCGTACATCGCCGCCTGGATGCCGCAGTAGGCGAAGAGCGCGACGCCCGCGCTGCCGGCGCCGGAGGTACGGCCGAGGCCGGTGCCGATGTAGGTGTAGAAGGCGCCGGCGTCGACGACGTGGCGGCCCATGGCGACGAACCCGACCGAGAAGAGCAGGATCATCGCGCCCGCCAGGACGTAGGCGGCGGGGGTGCCGGCGCCGTTGCCGATGGCGATCGAGATGGGGGCCGCCCCGGCGATCCCGGTGAGCGGGGCCTGAGCGGACAGGACGAAGAAGAGGATGCCCAGGACGCCTAGGGCGTTGGGCTTGAGTGCGGCTGCGGTGGATGCGTCCCGCGCGGTCCGTTCGGTGGGGACCGTCTGACTGTCCACTCGGATCACCTGCCAGAAGGAGGAGTGTCGTTTCAGGCCAAACGAGTTGCCTCATCGTGGTGTGCGGCTATCCATTTGGCAAGGGGTTCTGGGCGGGGAATCCCCTTCGGGCGGGATTCCTTACGCGGCCGTTACCTGGGCCTTGGCGGCGGGCGGCGGGGGTGCGCGTTTGCCTCACCTGCGGGCCGGAGTGAGCCGTTCGCGCAGTTCCCCGCGCCCCTGGAGGGGGTGGGTTCGGTGGGGCCCTTTCGCGCAGTTCCCCGCGCCCCCGGAAGGGGCGCCCCCGCCCCGTGGTTCTCTGCGGGAGGGTGGGGGCTTGTCGCGCAGTTCCCCGCGCCCCTGGGTGGGCCAAGGCCGGGCGCCCTGAGGGGCGCGGGGAACTGCGCGATCAGCCCCCACCGGCCCGCAGGTGTCACAGGACCGGACCCACCCCCTCCAGGGGCGCGGGGAACTGCGCGACAAGCCCCCACCGGGCCGCGGGTGCAACCGGAGCGGACCCGGATGATTCAGGGGCGTGGGGACTGCGTGAGAAGGCCCGAGGCGGGGTGGGGCTCAGCTCTCGTCCGGGTGCTGGGCCAAGCGGTCCAGCAGGACGCGGAGTTCCGCGAGAGCCTCCTCCGTCACGGCCCGCTCGCCGAAGACGAGCTGGTGCAGCACCAGCCCCTCCAGCGCCGCGAAGACGAGCCGCGACAGCCCCCGGTCCACCGGCCGCTCCAGCATCTGGGACAGCTCGCGCCGGGTCGCCTCGAAGTACTCCTCGTACAGCCCCCGCATCTGCGGCAGCAGCTCCGGCCGCCGGCGCGCCTCCAGGAGCAGCTCGTACTGGAACGCCTGGAGGTCGGGCCCCGACTCCACCATGTCGGCGAGGCCCGCGGAGAAGTCCTGGACGCTGCCCGTGCCGGGCTCCAGCGCGCTGCTGCTGAGCGAGGAGCGCACCGCGTGCGCGAGCGCCTCCTCGATCAGCGCGTCCCGGGACCCGAAGTGGTGCACGACCAGGCCGTGGGTGACCCCGGCCTCCTCCGCGACGGCCCGGTAGGTGAGCCTGCGCAGCCCGCCCCGCGCGACGACGCGTACGGCCGCGTCGAGCAGGGCGGCCCGGCCCGCGCCGTAGTTCTTCACGCGCTTGCGCGGGCGGGGCTCACCGGCGGGCTCGGGCGGGGCGGGCTCGGTCATGGCGCCGACCCTACCCGCCGCGCCGAGTTCAGCGCTTGGGCGGGCGGATGCCACGGAACTCCCAGTCACCGCCGAGCGCCGTCGACAGGACCTCCTCCGACTCGGTGGGCTGGGCGCCGACGTCCGTGCGGATCGCGGTGGGGCCGGTCACGATGTGGTTGGTGAGCCGGCCGAGACCCTCGACCTCCACCTCGACGACGTCGCCGGGCTTGACCGGGCGCGAGTTCGCCGGCGTGCCCGACAGGAGCACGTCACCGGGGTAGAGCGTGATGGTGCGGGCGATGTCGGCGACGAGGTAGTGCATGTCCCACTGCATCTCGTCGGTGGTGCCGTCCTGGACGACCTCGCCGTTGACGTACGTCCGCAGGCTCTTGCCGTGGAAGTCCCAGTCGGTGACCAGGCCGGGGCCGAGGGGGCAGAGGGTGTCGGAGCCCTTGACGCGGAGCATGGAGCCGGCGTCGGTGTCGCGGAAGTCGTGCAGGCCGTAGTCGTTGGCGACCGTGTAGCCGGCGATGTGGTCGCCCGCCTCCTCGGGTGAGATGTTGCGGGCGGTGCGCCCGATGACGATGGCGACCTCGCCCTCGTAGTTGAGCCACTTGCAGCCCTCGGGGCGCACGATCGCGCCCTTGTGGGAGTTGAGGGCGGAGGTCGGCTTGTGGAAGTAGGTCGGGGTGTCCGGCAGGGTGATCCCGAACTCGTCCACGCGGCTGCGGTGGTTGAGGTGGACGGCGATGACCTTGGAGGGGACGACCGGGGGCAGGTGCTGGGCGTCCTCGGTCTTGACGCGGCGGCCGTCCGCGGCGACGAGCTCGTCCCCGTCGACGGTGACCTGGACGGCGGCGCCGTCGAGGAGGATGCGGCGGTACTCGGGCATGGTCGAAGGCTCCTAGCGGCTGTGGGGGGTGCGCGGGGCGCGCGAGGTCTGCGGGGCGCTCTGGGCGGGCGTGGCGGGCAGGCCGCTGCCGGTCCAGCCGTCGGCCGGGCGGTCGAACCAGAGGTGGACCTGGCCGGTGCCGATCGAGTTCTCGTATTCGCCGTACTGGCGGGCGCGGGCGACGCAGTTCCGCTCGCCGAGGGCGCCGGCCATCATCAGGTAGTGGAAGAACTTCGCCTCGGGGCGGAACTTCGAGAACGCGTCCATGGTGTCGAGGACCTTGTCGTGGTGGCCTTCCTTGAACCATTCGATGCGTTCGAGGTCGGCCTCGCGAGCCTCGGGGGTGCGGAGGTGCGCGGGGTCGCTGGACTCGTGGTCGCGCAGTTCGCGCAGCGGCCAGAAGGTGTGCGACAGGGCGCCGGAGGCGATCAGCAGCACGCGGCGGCCGGGGGTGGCGGCGATGCCGTCGGCGAGCGCGCGGCCGAGACGCAGATGGTCCTCGGCGTCGCCGGTCTGGCACACGCCGATGGTCACCCACCGCTTGTCGGGCAGTCCCTCGCCGAGGAACTTCCACAGGTTGATGGTGGCGTAGTAGATCGGCAGGTACTCGTCGTCGATCGCGGTGATCCAGGTGCCGTGCTTGTCGGCGAACGAGGCGATGTTGTGGGCGAGTTCGGGGTCGCCGGGGAAGTCGTACGGCATTCTGCACATGCCGCGCGGGAGTTCCTCGGAGGTGAACAGGCCCGCCCGGCGGGCTTGCGCCGTGGCGACGAACTCGACGGTGGTCGCCCAGTGCGAGTCGAGGACGACGACGGTGTCGTAGTCGTCGCGGTCGAAGACGTCCGCGCGCAGCTGCTCCAGGCCGGTGACGAGGGTGATCTCCTTGCCCTCGTTCAGCTCCAGGCGGGTCTCGCGCGGCAGCACGATGGTGGGGACATGGGCCAGCAGGCCCGCCCCGACGATCTCACCCATGGTCCTTCCAGCCCTTCGGTGCGGTGACGGTGTTCTTCAGGTCGCAGTAGAAGTCGAAGCTCCAGGTGCCGCCCTCGCGGCCGACGCCGGAGTGGCGGGAGCCGCCGAACGGCGCCTTGAGGTCGCGTACGAAGAAGCAGTTGACCCAGACGGTCCCGGCGACGAGCCGCTCGGTGACGCGGTCGGCGCGCGCCCGGTCGCCGGTGGCGAGGGTGGCGGCGAGGCCGAAGCGGGTGTCGTTGGCGAGGCGGACGGCCTCGTCCTCGTCGGTGAAGGTCTGGAGGGTGAGGACGGGTCCGAAGACCTCCTCCTGCACGATCTCGGAGTCCTGGGCGACGTCGGTGAGCAGGGTCGGCGCGTAGTACTGGCCGTCCAGGCGGAAGCCGCCGGTGACGGCGCGGGCGCCCGCGGCGACGGCGCGCTGCACGAAGCCGTCGATCTTCTCCAGCTGGCGTTCGTGGATGTTCGGGCCGATGTCGGTGGCCTCGTCGCGCGGGTCGCCCTGGGTGAGCCGGGCCGCCTTGTCGACGAAGCGCCGGGTGAACTCCTCGGCGACCGTCTCCTCGACGAGCAGCCTGGTCGCGGCGAGGCAGACCTGGCCGGCGTTGTCGTACTGCTCCACCGCGAGGTCGACCGCGAGGTCGAGGTCGGCGTCGGCGAAGACCAACAGGGGTGACTTGCCGCCGAGTTCGAGGCTGACGGGGGTGAGGTTGTCGGCGGCCGAGGCGGTGATCCGCCTGGCGGTCGGCACCGAGCCGGTGAAGCTGATGCGGCGCACGTCGGGGTGCGAGGTGAGGGCGTCGCCGATCTCGGCGCCGAGGCCCTGGACGACGTTGAGGACGCCGGCGGGCAGTCCGGCCTCGGCGGCGATGTCGGCGAGGAGGGAGGCGGTGAGCGGGGACCACTCGGCGGGCTTGAGCACCACGGTGTCGCCCGCGGCGAGCGCGGGGGCGACCTTCCAGGTGGCGAGCATCAGCGGCGCGTTCCACGGGGTGATGAGCACGCAGGGGCCGGCCGGGTCCCAGGTGACGTGGTTGGTGTGGCCGCGGGTCTCGAAGTCCTCGTGCTCCAGGGTGAGCAGCCAGTCCGCGAAGAAGCGGAAGTTGTGGGCGACGCGGGGCATCACACCGCGGCGGTGGGAGCGCAGCAGGGCGCCGTTGTCGGTGGTCTCGACGATCGCCAGGTCCTCGAGACGCTTCTCGACGCCGTCGGCGATCGCGTGCAGGACGCGGGCGCGCTCGGCGCGGGGGGTGGCGGCCCAGCCGGGGAACGCGGCCTTGGCGGCGGCGACGGCGGCGGCGGCCTCGGCCGGTCCGCCGCGGGCGATCTCGGCGAGTTCGGTGCCGTCGACGGGCGAGACGTCGGTGAACGTGTCGGCGGAGGCGACGCGTTCACCGCCGATCCAGTGCCGGGTGTCGACGGCGACTCCGGCGACGAGGGTCTTGTGGGTCATGGAATCTCCAGAAGGAAGCGGAGGCTGTGCAACCCCCTCGGGGAGGCGCCCGTCAGGGGCGCGGGGAACTGCGCGACCGGCCACGACGAGACGCGCGGCCGAGAGCCGGCATCGAGCGGGGCGGGCCGGTGTCACTCGGCGAGCGCCCCCGACGTTCCGGACTCCAGCAGCCGGCCGCCGTCCCAGACGACCCCGACCTGCCGGTAGTACGCCGCGATCGGCTCGCGGATCTCCAGCCGGGCCAGCTCCTCGGTGGGCGCCTCGAACAGCTCCAGCTCCGCGTCGCCGACCCACGCGGGCCCGGCCTCGAAGGACGCGGCGCCGGTCTCGACGAGCTCGTCGAGGGCGAGCCCCTTGCCCTTCTCGACGGAGGGCAGCCAGCGGTGGTGGGCCATGGGGTGGGAGTTGACGAACCCGTTGGTGTCGGACGGTTCCCGCAGGGTGACGACGGCCTGGGCGAGTCGCCGGTCGGCGGCGGCGAGGGTCGCGCCGAAGCGCGCCCCGGCCTCGATCCGCGGGGCGGGCCCGTAGGGGTGCGGGCGGGTCTGGTGGATCGAGCCGAGCTTCTTCGGGTAGCCCTGGTGCAGGCCGCGGGCGATGGCGAAGTCCTTGTCGACCCAGATGTACACGCAGCGGGAGTACGTCTGCCCGCGGTAGGAGCAGCGGACGACCGCGAAGGCCTCCTTGTACTGGGAGCGCACCGGGTCGAGCAGTTCGTCGCCGGCGGCGGCGCAGGACTGCCAGTCGGCCCAGATCAGCGCGACCGCGCCGGGGTCCTCGTCGGCCAGTTCCAGCGGCTCGGGGAGGAGTTCGCGCACGCGGGCGGGGTCGGTGCGGTACTCGACGGTGAGCAGGTCGCCGGAGTAGTGCCACGGCGGGCTGGGGATCAGCGACGAGGCGCCGCTCGCCGTCTTGGGGTGGAAGTATCCGCGGAGGGTGCTCACTCGGGGGCTCCTTGGCCGGTCAGGACGGGCAGTGCGGGCACGGCGGCCACGTCGGGCGCGGCCGACAGGGCGGGCGCGGCCGACAGGGCGGGCGCGGCCGACAGGGCGGGCTGCTTGAGCAGCTGGGCGCGGTAGCGGGCGGCGCCCATGACGGCGGACTGGCCGCCCAGCGCGATGACGCCGACCAGCAGGCCGTCGGTGTGGTAGCCGACGAGCAGGTCGCCGTCCTCGTCGCCGTGCAGGACGCGCACGTCGTCGAGGCCGAGCGCGGGGGCGCCGAAGGACTGGAGGCGGAAGTCGTGCTGGTCGCTCCAGAAGGTGGGCAGCGGGGCGAAGGGCTCGCGCCCGGTGCCGCCGGTGCCGTTCAGGTGGGCGGTCAGGGTGACGGCGGCGTGCTTGGCGGTGTCCGTGGGGATGGACCAGTGCTCGACCCGGCGGGGCACGCCGTCGTAGCGGGCGTTGGGGAAGCGGGCGACGTCGCCGACCGCGACCACATCGGGGCGGCCGCCGGCGCGCAGGTGCTCGTCGGTGAGGACGCCGTCGGTGAGGTCGAGGCCGTTGCCGTCCAGCCACTCGGTGTTGGCGAGGGAGCCGACCGATTCCACGACGACGTCGGCGGGCAGCACCCGGCCGTCGGAGAGGACCACGCCGGTGACCCGGTCGCCGCCCTCGAAGGCGGTCACGCCGGTGCCGAGGGCGAAGCGCACGCCGCGCTCCTCGTGCCGGCGCAGCAGGGCGCGGGCGAGCAGCTCGCCGAGCGGGCCGACCATGGGCAGCGGCATGGGGTCGACGACGGTGACCTCGGCGGCGCCGAGGCCGAGGGCGGTGGCGGCGACCTCGCAGCCGATGAAGCCCCCGCCGACCACGACGACGCGGGCGCCGGGCCGGCTGAGGTCGGCGTGCAGGCCCTGGGCGTCGGCGAGGGTGCGCACGGTGTGCCGGCCGGTGAGCGGGCCGGGGCAGCGCAGCCGGCGCGGGCGCATCCCGGTGGCGACGACGAGGCCGGCGTAGGGCAGGCGCTCGCCGTCGGCGAGTTCGACGTGGCGGGCGTCGAGGTCGGCGGCGACGATCCTGGTGCCGAGGCGCCACTCGACGTCGCGGACGCTGGCGCGGGGCCGGAAGGCGAGGGACTCGAAGGGCGCCTTGCCCGCGAGGACCTCCTTCGACAGCGGGGGCCGGTTGTACGGCATGTGGGGCTCGTCCCCGATCACGGTGACCGGCCCGTCCCAGCCGGCGGCGCGCAGCTGCTCGGCGGCGCGCAGGCCGGCCATCGAGGCACCGGCCACGACGACAGTGGCGCTCATGGCGTCAGCCCTCGATCCGGATGGCCTGGAGCGGGCAGACGTCCGCGGCTTCCTCGACCTCGTCGCGCAGGGCGTCGTCGGGCTCGGCGACGTAGGCCAGCCGGCCGGCGTCGTCGAAGCTGAAGACGTCGGGGGAGGCGAAGACGCACTGGCCGTGGTCCTGGCACTTGTTCATGTCGACGACGACCTTCATGGCCGGTCCTCCTCTTGCTGAGGGCGTGGGGGCGGGGAAAGGCGGAAAATGGGGAAAAGGAGGGGCCCGAACCGGCTACGGCCGGGCCCCGCCCGCCAAAGGGGTCCGATGCGAACCCCCTACTCGTTTGGCGTCAAACAACATATGAAGCGACCGGACCCTGGTCAATAGCTATCCGGATGGATAAATTTTTGCGGCCGGACTCTTGCGGGGAGGTGGCGCGCTGCCTACCGTTTGGGCTCAAACCTCAAGGCGGTTCCCGCCCCGCGCAAGCTCCTCGCAGACTCCCCGCGACCTCTCCGTGAGTCCTCCGCGAGCCCTCTGCGAGCTCCTTGCGGCGGTACGACACCGCCCCGATCGCCTGCTCCCCCGGCGCCCGAATCCAGGGCCCGCGGGAGGCGTCCCGACATCCCCCGAGGAGATCCCGGTGAGCGCATCCGACTCCCCGCCCGACCGCCGTCACCTGGACCGGCTCAGCGCCGAGGGCATCGACGTCGTACGGGTGACCTACCCCGACCTCATCGGCACCGAGCGGGCCCGCGACGTCCTGGTGGACCACCTGCCCGCGGCCTGCGACCACGGCCTGGCCTTCTGCCGCGCCGTCTACCACACCACCCCGCAGGGCGACGTGGTCCCGGTCTCCGGCGGCCTGGACGCGGGACTGCCCGACGTCAGCGTGCGCCCCGACCTGTCCACCCTCGCCCCGCTCCCCTGGGAGCCCGGCGTGGCCACCTGCCTAGCCGACGCCACCGACCCGGCGACCGGGCAGCCCACCCCCGAGTCGCCGCGCGCCCTGCTGCGCACCGTGCTCGACCGGTGCGCCGAGCACGGCCTGAGCCCGGTCGTCGGTCCGGAGCTGGAGTACTTCCTGTGCGAGCCGGACGCCGAGACCCCGCGCGGCTGGCGCCGCTACAGCGGGACGCCGGGCGCCGTGTACACGGCCGGCCTGCGCGCCGACCCGGACAACCATCTGCTGCGCACCCTGAGGCAGTTGCGGGGCCTCGGCATCGGTGTCACCAACGGCAACCACGAGTTCGACGGCGGCCAGTTCGAGATCAACCTGACCCACTCCGACGCGCTCGACGCGGCGGACCGCGCCTTCCGCTTCAAGTCGGCGGTCAAGGAACTGGCCCGCAAGGAGGGCCGCCTGGCCACCTTCATGGCCAAGCCGTTCAACGACGCGGGCGGCTCCGGCTTCCATCTCCACCTGTCCTGCGCGGACCTGGACGGGCGCAACGTCTTCGCCGACCCGGCGGCGCCCTACGGCCTGTCCGCCACCGCCCGGCACGCGGTGGCCGGCGTCCTCGCGCACGCCCCGGCCCTGGCCGCGCTGGCCAACCCGACCGTCAACTCCTACAAGCGGTTCGGGCCCGACACCCTCGCGCCCTGGCTGATCGACTGGGGCCTGGACAACCGCAGCGCGATGGTCCGCATCCCGCCGGAGCGCGGCGCGGGCGCCCGCCTGGAGCTGCGCCTGGGCGACGCCAGCGCCAACCCCTACCTGCTGATCGCCGGAACCGTCGCCGCCGCCCTGCTGGGCGTCCAGGCCGGCGAGGAGCCGCCCGCCCCGCTGGAGGGCTACGGCTACGACCCGAGCAGGTCGGCCCTGCTGCCGACCTCCCTGCCCGCCGCCCTCGACGCGTTCGAGGCGGACACCGCCCTGACCGACCTCCTCGGCAAGGACTTCGCCACCGCCTTCCTCAGCTACAAGCGGGACGAAGTAGAACGCTTCCAACGGCACGTCACCGACTGGGAGTTCACCGAGTACGGCTACCACCTGTGACGACCGGGAGATCCATCATGACCACGCACGCCCAGCTGCCCTCCGTCCGCGAGGCGGTCCAGGAACCGCTTCCGCTGGGGGACGTGAACCTCGCCGACCTCGACAACTTCACGGACGGCGTCACGCCGTACCGCATGTTCCACACCCTGCGCCACGAGGACCCCGTCCACTGGCAGCCCGAGGAGGAGCCCAACTCCGGCTTCTGGTCGGTGACCCGGCACGCCGACATCGCCCGGGTCGACCGCGACGCGGAGACCTTCACCTCCACCCGGTTCGTCAACCTGGAAGAGGTCGACGACGACCAGATCAAGAAGCGCGCCTCCATCCTGGAGCTCGACGGCGTCCGCCACCGCGCCCTGCGCAGCCTGATCCAGCGCCAGTTCGGCGCGACCGTGATCAACGGCTACACCGACTTCCTGCGCGGCCTGACCGCGCAGACCCTCGACGCGGCGCTCGCCAAGGGCTCGTTCGACTTCGTGAAGGAGGTCTCCGCCGACTTCCCGATCAACGTGCTGGCCCGCCTGCTCGACGTGCCGCCGGAGGACAACCAGCAGCTCATCGACTGGGGCAACCGGATCATCGGCAACACCGACCCGGACTACGCCGACGTGCTGCTGCACAGCGCCGAGAGCGAGAAGTACCGCGACCTGCCGTTCCGCTCCCCCGCCTCCCTCGAAGTCTTCGACTACGGACGGGAACTGGCCCGCCAGCGGCGCGGTGGCGACGGCACCGACCTGGTCTCCCGCCTGGTCAACCAGACCCCGCGCGACGGAGTCCCGCTGTCCGGGCAGGACTTCGACAACTTCTTCCTGCTGCTGGTGGTCGCGGGCAACGAGACCACCCGGCACACCATCTCCCACTCGATGCTGGCCCTGCTCCAGCACCCCGAGCAGCTCGCCCGCCTCAAGGACGACCCCTCGCTCATCCCCACGGCCGTCGAGGAGTTCCTGCGCTGGGCCTCCCCCGTCTACCACTTCCGCCGCACCGCCACCCGTGACGTCGAGCTCGGCGGCAAGCGGATCAAGGAAGGCGACAAGGTCGTCATGTGGTACGCCTCCGGCAACCGCGACGAGGAGGTCTTCGGCGACCCCTACGAGTTCGACGTGGCCCGGCAGAACAACGACCACGTCACCTTCGGCAAGGGCAGCCCGCACCTGTGCCTGGGCAACCTGCTCGCCCGCACCGAGATCCGCATCATGTTCGAGGAGCTCATCCCGCGCATCGCGGACATCCGGCTGGCCGGCGACATCCCGCGGGTCCGCTCGAACTTCGTCAACGGCATCAAGAAGCTGCCGGTCGAGGTGACGACGGTCTGATCGGCCGACTCTTCAGGGCCGCGGCCGACTCTTCAGGGCCGCGGCTCCGCCCGGGGGGCGATCCTCAAGGACGCGGGTCCGCCCGGGAGGGCGATCCTCAAGGACGCGGGTCCGCCTGGGAGTTGAGCCGGTCCAGCAGGACGAGCAGGGCGGCGCGGTCGTCGCCGGTCAGCGGGGCGAAGCACTCCGCCAGCACCTCCCCGGCGACCGCGTGCCCCGCGGCCAGGACCCGCTCCCCCGCAGGGGTGAGGTGATGTTCGATGCGCCGGCCGTGCCCCGGCCGGCGCTCGACCAGGTCCTGCGCGGCCAGCCGCCCGACGAGCGTGCCGAACGCCTGCTCGCTCTGGAAGGTCGCGGCCGCCAGCTCCCGCGCGGACGCGCCCGGTGTACGGCTGATCGCGCGCAGCGCGTCCCACTGGGCGAGCGTGGTGCCCGCCGACGCGAGGGCGCTGTCCAGCGCCCGGTGCTGGCGGTACTGGGTCTGCTTGACCGCCCGGCCGAGACGTTGCAGGTCATCGTGCATGAGGGGAGTCTACCCGACGACTAAGCTAGCTTAAATAAGCATCTTTAGTTAGGCTGTCGGCATGACGACGACACCTGAACCCACCGCGCCCGAGCACACCACGCGGCCGCACCCCGACCTGCCGCTCACCGTCCGCGAGGCAGGCGCCGGCCGCCCGGTGCTCGTCCTGCACGGCGGCGGAGGCCCCGCCACCGTCGCGGGACTCGCCGAGCACCTCTCCCGGGCCGCGCACACCCTCACCCCCGTGCACCCCGGCTGGGACGGCACGCCCCGCCCGGACTGGCTGACCGGGGTCGACGACCTCGCCCTCGCCTACCTGCGCCTCCTCGCCGACCGGGGTCTGGACGACGTACTGGTCGTCGGCTCCTCCCTCGGCGGCTGGATCGCGGCCGAGATGGCCGTACGGGACACCGCGGGCATCCTCAGCGGGCTGGTCCTGATCGACGCCGTCGGCATCGACGTGCGCGAGGCGCCGATCCCGGACTTCTTCGCGCTCGACGCCCGCGGGGTCGCCGAGCACTCCTGGCACGACCCCGAGCGCTTCCACGTCGACCCCGCGACCCTGCCGCCCGCCGAACTCGCCCGCCGCGGCGCCAACATGGCCACGATGCGGATCCTCGCCGAGGACCCGTACATGCACGACCCGAAGCTGCGGCGCCGCCTCGGCCGGGTCCGCACCCCCGCCCTGCTCGTGTGGGGCGAGAGCGACCGCATCGTCACTCCGGCCTACGGCGCCGCGTACGCCGCCTCGTTCGGCGACGGCCGCCTGGAGGTCGTACGGGAGGCGGGCCATCTGCCGCACGTGGAACGGCCGGAGGCGGTCCTCGCGCTGGTCGACCGGCACGCGAAGGAGACGGCGGGCGGCCGCCCGGGGACCTCCGCGGACTGAGCGGGCGGCCGCTCGGCGGCTACCTACCGCTTGAGCTGCTGGTACAGGTCCGCGAGGTCCCCCGCGAGCGCGGACTTGACCTGGCGCGAGACGTCGTCGGCGAGGACCTCGTACGCGCCGGACTCGACGCCGTCGAGGGCGGCCGCGGCGATGTCGCGCGGGTCGCTCTTGGGCGCGTCGACGGCGGCGGCCATGTCGGTGTCCACGTACCCGACATGCAGACCGGTGACCTCGATGCCGCGCGGACGCAGGTGCAGGCGCAGGGAGTTGGACTGCGACCACAGCGCCGCCTTGGAGGCGCTGTAGGGGGTGCCGTCGGCGAACCAGGACAGCGCCGAGTGGACGTTGAGGATGTGACCGCCGCCGTTGCGCTCGATCACCGGCACGAAGGCCCGGGTGAGCAGCAGGGGGCCGAAGAAGTTGACCTCCAGGTCGCGGCGGACGTCCTCGATCGGGGAGGCTAGGTAGTCCGCGCCGGTCGCGACGCCCGCGTTGTTGATCAGCACGGTGACGTCCCGCGCGGCCTCGGCGACGGCCGCCACGGAGGCGGGGTCGGTGACCTCCAGCGCGAGCGGGACCGCGTCGGGGTGCACGACGGAACGCGGGTCGCGGGCGGTGGCGTAGACCTTGCCGGCGCCTCGCGCGAAGGCCTCCTCCACCAGGGCCTTTCCTATGCCCCGGCTGCCGCCGGTGACGAGGACGACGGAGTTCTTGAGCGTGGTCATGGCTTCCTCCGGAAGAGCTGTGAAACCGATCGGTTTCCTGCCGTCGCGACCCAACGTAAACCGATCGGTTTCCGCGCGCAAGCCGCGGAGGAGCAACGGAGGAGCCGCGAAGGAGTCGCGATCACGGGGAAGCGGGGACCCACCTGGGGATTCAGCTTTGAAAATCAAACCAGCGGGGTCGGAAAACGGCCGCCGGGGCGGGGTATCGGGCCGCGGTCAGGCGCGGGCGGCCGACGCGGGGCCGAGGGCCTCGGCGCGGGTCTCCAGAATGCGCAGCACGCGCGTGCCCCACTCGACGTTGGCCCGCTCCAGGGCCAGACCGCCCTGGAGGGTGAGATAGGGGCCGACCCGGTCGGCGGCCGCGAGGAACTCCTCCTCCGTCCGCCCGGCCAGCAGCCGCTCCCGCGCCCGCTCGAACCGGGCGAGCTTGGCCGCGGCCCGCTCCACGCGCTCCGTCACCCCGGCCCGCACCGCGTCCAGGTCGCCGACGTCGACGCACTGGACCTTGACCATCAGCTCGTCGCGGATGGCCATCGGCTTGCTGGCGGGCTCGGCGGTGTAGGCGCGCACGGCCTCGCGTCCGGCGTCGGTGAGGGCGAACAGCCTTTTGTTCGGGCGCCGTTCCTGCTCGACGACGCGCGCGGCGACCAGGCCCTCGGCCGCCATGCGCTCCAGCTCGCGGTAGATCTGCTGGGGTGTGGCCATCCAGAAGTTGGCGACGGACGCGGCGAACCCCTTCGCCAGGTCGTACCCGGATGCCTCACCCTCCAGCAGTGCGGCCATCACCGCGTTGCGCAGCGCCATGCGGTCAACCTAACACCGGGTTGATCAGTGGATACGCGGCCCGGACGACGGAGCTGTCACGGGGTGCGCGGCGGTCGCCTGGTCCAAGGTGGTGTCCCGCACGCCGTCACCGAAGGAAGGCCACCGCCCCCATGACCCTGTCCCCCGCCGCCCCGCCCACCGAGCAGCAGGCCCGCGAGGAGAGGCTGACCGAGCAGGTCGTACGGTCCTTCGGCGGCTGCCCGGACCCCCGGCTGGCGGAGCTGATGACGGGCCTGGTCCGCCATCTGCACGCCTATGTCCGCGAGGTGCGGCTGACCGAGGAGGAGTGGGCCGCGGCGATCGGTTTCCTGACCGCGTGCGGGCACATCACCGACGACCGGCGGCGGGAGTTCGTCATGCTCTCGGACGTCCTCGGCGCCTCGATGCAGACGATCGCGGTCAACGACACGGGGTGCGGGGCAGCCACCGAGGCGACCGTCGTCGGGCCGTTCTTCCTGGCGGACTCCCCCGAGGTGCCCTTCGGCGGGGACGTCTCGGGGGGCGCGCCGGGCGAACCCTGCTGGGTGGAGGGCACCGTCACTGACACCGCGGGCGTCCCGCTCGCCGGAGCCCTGGTCGAGGTCTGGGAGGCCGACGCGGACGGCCGTTACGACGTGCAGTACGCCGACGGGCGCGTCGCGGCCCGCGGCCGGCTGCGCACCGACGCGCGGGGCCGGTACGCGTTCTGGGGGCTCACCCCGGTGCCGTACCCGATCCCGCACGACGGGCCGGTGGGGCGGCTGCTGGCCGCGACGGGGCGCTCCCCGATGCGCGCGTCGCATCTGCACTTCAGGGTGGGCCACCCGGAGTGCCGCACCCTGGTCACCCACATCTTCGTCGACGGCGACGAACTGCTGGGCTCCGACGCGGTGTTCGGCGTACAGGACTCCCTGGTGAAGGAGTTCGTCCGGCAGCCGGCCGGCACACCGGGGCCGGACGGCCGCCGCCTGGACGGCAGTTGGTCGAAGGTCCGCTTCGACGTCGTGCTCGCCCCGGCGGTCGGCGACCCGCGCTGACGCGTGGCGGGGCTGCGTGCGGCGGCCGTTCCGGCTGAGTACCGGGCCCGCGCGGGCTGAGTGCGGGTACTCAGGCCCGGAAGGTCCCGGCAACGGATCCTGGAGATCCAAGTTCGCCGGGACCGGGAGACCGAACATGCTCAGCCGCCTCGCCGACCTGCTGGTCCCTGCCGTGGGCCGGCTGTCGGTGACCACCGATCCGCGGGCCGTCCTCGCGCCGGGCAGCGTCATCGCCGCGAACCACACCTCGCTGGCGGACCCCGCCGTCGTGGTCGCCGCCCTGCGCCGGCTCGGCGTGGAGCCGGTCGTCATGGCGGCGGCCGGGCTGTGGCGGATCCCGCTGCTCGGGCGCGCGCTGGTGCGTGAAGGGCACATCCCCGTCCGGCGGGGCGACCGACGCGCGGCGGAGGCGCTCGACGACGCGGTCCGGGCGCTGGAGCGCGGGCGTCTCGTCCTGATCTACGCGGAGGGTGGTCTCCCGCGCCGCAGGGACGCCGCCGAGGCGGCACCCGGTGCCTTCCGCAGCGGCCTGTCGCGGCTGGTCCAGCGCACGGGGGCGGCGGTGGTGCCGGTGGGGCAGGCCGGGGCCCGGCGGGTCGCCTCGGGAAGCCTGGCCAAACAGCTCACGGGGGTGCTGACGGCACCGGTGCGGCGGCCGGCGCTGCACGTGCACGTGGGCGCTCCGCTGCGGGTGGCGTCGGAGGGTGTGGCCTGGACGGAGGTCGCCCACGGCGCGGTGACGGACGCGTGGCGCACGGCGGCGGCGCGGCTCTGCGAACCGGCGGCGTAGGGCTCCGCCTGAAGCGCCGTCCGACACCTGCGGGTGCGTAGAGGCTCCGCCTGAAGCGCCGTCCGACACCTGCGGGTGCGTAGGGGCTGATCGCGCAGTTCCCCGCGCCCCTGGAAAGCTGCGCCCAGCCCCCGCCAGGGGCGCGGGGAACTGCGCGACCGGCCACAACGCACCCGCACCCGTGAACACCGGTCCGACCGGGCCGAGGCCGACCGGATACAGTGCGCGGAACGGCAGCCTGGTGAGCGAGGGAACGCGTGACCGAGACCAGCAACACCCGAACCGCCGACGGCGACGCACCCGCACCGCGGCCGAGCCGCCTGCACCGCCTGATGCGCTACATCCCGCTGATCGCCCCCGTCCTGCTGTGGGCCGTGCCGTGCGGAGTGCTCCTGTACGCCGGCCAGCACTGGCCGCTGCCCGTCACTGCGGCCGGCACCGCGCTGTTCGTCCTCGGCCTCGTCGCCATGCCGCTCGCGATGATGCGCGGTCACGGCCGTCGCCAGCAGGACCGCGCGGCGATCGTCGGCGACAGCCTGCTGGGCGGCAGCTGGATCCTGTTCACCTGGTCCGTGCTGCTCGGCGTCCTGCTGCGGCTCGCCCTGACCGTGGCCGGTGTCGGCGACGGCCAGGACCGGGCCCGGATCGTCACCTGGGCCGTCCTCGGCGTGACCGCCGTACTGCTCGCCTGGGGCTACGCCGAGGCCCGCCGCGTACCCCGCGTGCGCACCCTCGACGTGCCGCTCCCGCGCCTGGGTGCCGGGCTGGACGGCACCCGCGTGGTCCTCATCACCGACACCCACTACGGCCCGCTCGACCGCGCCCGCTGGTCGGCCCGGGTGTGCGAGACGGTGAACGCCCTGGAGGCCGACCTGGTCTGCCACACCGGCGACATCGCGGACGGCACGGCCGAACGCCGCCGCGCCCAGGCCGAGCCGCTCGGCACCGTGCGCGCGACCCATGCCCGGGTGTACGTCACCGGCAACCACGAGTACTACAGCGCGGCCCAGGGCTGGGTCGACCTGATGGACGAGCTGGGCTGGGAGCCGCTGCGCAACCGCCATCTGCTGCTCGAACGCGGCGGCGACACCCTCGTGGTCGCCGGCGTGGACGACGTCACCGCCGAGTCCTCCGGCCTGGCGGGGCACGGCGCCCATCTCGACGGAGCCCTGACCGGAGCCGACCCCGACCTGCCGGTCCTGCTCCTGGCCCACCAGCCCAAGTTCATCGACCGGGCTGCGGCCGCCGGAGTCGACCTCCAGCTCTCCGGCCACACGCACGGCGGCCAGATCTGGCCCTTCCACCACCTGGTCCGTATCGACCAGCCCGCCCTGGCCGGCCTCAGCCGCCACGGCACCCGCACCCTGCTCTACACGAGCCGCGGCACCGGCTTCTGGGGCCCGCCGTTCCGGGTCTTCGCCCCGAGTGAGATCACCCTGCTGGTGCTTCGCAGCGGCACCGCCTGACCGCCGCGTTTCGGTCAGGGCGCTTCGAACTGGAGGGGGAAGCGGAGGGCGAGCCAGGGCTTGCGGCCCCAGGCGAGCACGGCCCCGCGTCCCATGGCCTGCCACGGGCCGAGGCGTCCCAGCGCGATGAGCAGGAAGGCGACCGGCTCGGTCAGGATGGTGCAGTCCGAACGCTCCGGCGGGCCGGGCAGCACCTCGACCGCGCCGTCGGTGAAGGTGACGCCGAAGGCCGCGCCGCCCCGGATGCGCAGGGTGTACCGGGCCGTCAGCGTGGAGGCGACCGCGATGCGCGGCATCGCGGTCTTCAGGAACGGCAGGCACAGCCCGACCCGCCGCTCGTCGATCATGTGCGGCCGGCGCAGCCCGCGGGCGAGGTCGTAACCGTGGCCCAGCATGTGGGTCAGCAGGTACGCGGCGAGTACGTCCTGGTCCATGGGGCCGAGCGGGGTCACGAGCGTCCGCCTCGCGGCCCCGTCAGTCGCCGGACCGTCCACGGCCGGCCCGTCCGCCGCGGCCGCGTCCGCCGCGGCCCGGTCCACGGCGGCCAGGAACGTGTCGGTCTGCTCCACGAGCATCGCGGCCAGCGGCCCCGCCCCGCGCTCGGTGAACTCGGCGAGGCTGCGCGCGTTGGCCGCCGCGATGCCCTGCGGCGTGCCGTCGCCGTAGGGGCGTTCCCGGCCGGCCGCGAGATCGGCCATCAGGCCGTTGGCCAGTGCCAGGTGGGCCGCCGTCTCGCCGACGGTCCACTCCAGCCCCGGTACGGGGGCGGTCGTGTCCGTCGCGCCGTCCAGGAGCGCGGCGATGGCGTCGGCGGTCTCGCGTATCGCCCCGCCGAGCCCTTCCGGCAGGGAGTCCCCGCCGCTCGTCCCTGTTCCCCGCTCCACGCCGCCGGTCTCCTCGCGTCTTCGTGATCACGCACCTGTAGCGGGGTACAGAACCAGACCCGCGGGTCCGGGGCAAGGGTTGGGGCAAGCGGAGGTCGGGCGGCCTGGCCTCGCATCGCATCCCATCGCATCGCATCGCCTTCCGCAGGGTGGTGCCGCCGGGCGCGAGTGCGTCCGGCGGCACCGTGGGGGGCGGGTCAGGTGTTCCAGACCTGGAACTCGGAGAGCTGGCCGGCCGGCCAGCCGTTGTTCGCGGTGATGTTCAGCCGGAAGTACCGCTGGGTGGTCGCGGTGAACGTCAGGGTCACCGTGTTGTTGGTGGTGGGGTCGAAGGTGTACGTGGCCGACGACTTGACGGTGCTGAAGCTGGAGCCGTCGGTGCTGCCCGACAGGGACAGCGTCTGGTTGCGGGCGCCCCAGCTCGCGGGGAGCTGGAGGACGACGCGGCTCGCGCTCTGTGCGGATCCGAGGTCGACCTGGACCCACTGCGGGAAGGCGTTGTTGGCGCTCTCCCAGTAGGTGCCCTGGTTGCCGTCCGTGACGTTGGTCGACGGGTAGACGTCGGTGTGGCTGGACTCGGTGGTGGCCGCGCCGGCCGCCAGGTTCTTGCTCGCCGTGCCCGCTCCGGTGCCGGTCAGCGCGACCGTGGTCGTGCCGTTCGACGCGTTGCTGGCGACGCTGAGCGTGCCGGTGCGGGTGCCGGACGCGGTGGGGGTGAACGTGACGGCCACCGTGCAGGAGGCGTTCGCCGCGATCGACGTCCCGCAGGTGTTGGTCTGCGCGAAGTCGCCCGTGACGGTGACGCCGGAGACGGTCGCGGCGGCGGTCCCGGTGTTGGTGACCGTGACCGTCTTCGCGCCGCTGGCGGTGTTGAGCGCCTGGGTGGCGTAGGCCAGCGACGCCGGGTCGGCCGACAGGGTCGCCTGCGAGGAGCCGCCGGTGCTGGGGAACACCTCGAAGTCCGACAACTGGGCCGCGTTCCAGCCCGTGTTGGCGGTGATGTTCACCCGGACGTAGCGCGCCGTGGCGGCGCTGAAGGTGATGGTCGCCGTGTTGCCGTTGGCGTTCGGGTCGAACGTGTACCCGGCCGATGCCTTGATCGTGGAGAAGGTGGAACCGTCCGTGGACCCCTGGACCGACAGGGTCTGGGTGCGGGCCGACCAGGACGTGGCGGGCGGGAGCTTGAGCACGACCTTGCCGACGCTGTAGTTCTGGCCGAGGTCGACCTGGGCCCACTGCGGGAACGAGCCGTTCGTGCTCTCCCAGTAGGTCGAGGCGTCCGTGTCGGTGAGGTTCGAGGCGACGTAGGGGCTGTTGCTCGAACTCGCCGTCGCCGGCCGTCCGGCGGCGATGTTCGTCGTGCTGTCGATGCCGCTGCCCGCCAGGGTGACGACGGTGGGGCTGTTGTTGGCGTTGCTGGTGACGGTCAGGTTGCCGGTGCGCGAGCCGCCGGTGGTGGGCTTGAACCCGACGGTCACCGTGCAGGAGGCGCCGACGGCGAGGGTGGAGCAGGTGTTGGTCTGGCTGAAGTCACCGGTGGCCGTGACGCCCGAGACGGTCGCCGACGAGGTGCCCGAGTTGGTCACCTTCACCGTCTGCGTGTCGGCCGAGGAGCCGACCACCGTGGCGGCGAAGGACAGGCTCGCCGGGTCGGTGTTCAGCACCGGGCCGGGCGCGGTGCCGGTTCCGGAGAGGGTGACGGTGTTGGTGACCCCGCCCGCGTTGACGGTCAGCGTCCCGGTACGGCTGCCGGTCGCCGTCGGCGCGAACTTCACGCTCACGGTGCAGGAGCCGTTCGCCGCTATCGACGAGCCGCAGGTGTTGGTCTGGGAGTAGTCGCCGCTCGCCGAGATCGAGGAGACGGACGCGGCGGAGCTGGTCGGGTTGGAGACCGTCACGGTCTGCGCGTCGCTGGTCGAACCGGTCGGGACCGAACCGAAGCTGAGGGCGCCCGGGGTGGCCGTCACGCCTTCGGACGGGTACGGCGGGTAGACCGGGGACGGCCACCCTCCGCAGTACGGCGTGCCGCTGATCCCGGAGTTGCCGCCGCCGTCGGTCACCGTGAAGCTCCCGGACGAGCAGCTGTAGACCGGGGAGGAGTAACCGACGCCGGTGGCCGTGACGTTGGTGAACTTCGCAGCGCCGCCGGTCTGTTCCTGGAGGGCGAAGGTCCCGGTGCCGGCGATGGTCACGGTGTCGAGGTTGACGCCGCTGATGGTGCCCTCGACCCACTGGATCGCCTCGTACGGACTCTGCTGGATCAGCGCGTTGGTCACGTTGATCGGCCCGGTGATCGCGCCCTGGCTGCCGTCGAACCACAACGCGCCCACCCCGAACTGCCAGTTGGGGTCGAGGCTGCCGTCCCGGACCATGGTGTTGCCGGAGATGGTGGTGGTGCCGACCGGCGTCGAGGAGAACCGCTGCCCCACGTGGATGCCGCCGCCCTGGGCGATGCCGGAGTCGACCACCCGGTTGCCGCTGACGGTGTTGTCGTGACCGCCGTAGATCGCGATGCCGTTGGCGAGGATCTGCAGGGACACGGTGTTGTTGGAGATGGTGTCGTTGGCGTCGGCGCCGATGCCGGAGTCCGCCCAGGTGGCGATGCCGTCGTCGCCGGTGTTGCGGATGTCGCTGTTGGTCACCTTCGAATTGGTCACCGCGCCGTGGAAGTTGATGCCGTCGGCGGTGGTGTCGCGGATGCGCATGCCGCTGAACGTCAGCCCGTCCATCGGGCCGTCCATCCAGGCGCCGACCTTCATGTGGTCGATCCACAGGCTGGAGACGGTGGAGTTGCTCATCGCGCCGCCGATGCCGTTGACCTGGGCGCTGTCGTTGCGCTCCTGCACGTCACCGAAGATCGCGAAGTTCTGCAGATGCACCCCGGTGCTGGCCGAGGGCGCGGAGTTGCCGTAGAAGCCGGGGGCCGTGCCGGTGACGGTCGAGTACCACATGCCGGCGCCGGCGATGGTGACGTTGTTGACGCTGATGTGGCCGGGGATGTTGTAGGTGCCCGGCGGGATCCACACGGTGCCACCGGGCCCTGCCGCGCTGATCGCCGCGTTGAACGCGCTGGTCGCGTCGGCCGCGCCGGTCGAGTCGGCGCCCTTGCTGGTGACCGACACGGACCCGGAGGGTGCGGTCAGGGCGGCGCCGACCTGTTCGAAGTCGGCGAAGTCGATCGTGTACGAGGAGGCGTTGTCGCCCGAGTCGACCTGGAGCTTGAAGGTCGTGCCCGCCGGATAGGTGGTGGTGAACAGGCGGTGGGCCTCGTCGTAGAAGTGGTGCGGGTTGCTGCCCGGCGAGTTGGTGAACGGGTAGCTGCCGTAGTACCAGCTGTAGGCGTTGGTCAGGGTGAAGTCGGGCTGCTTGACGCCGTTGATGTACAGCGACAGCGCGGCCGTGTAGACCGAGCCGCCCGAGGTGTCGGGGATGCTGTAGCGGAAGTTGATCGAGTTGGTCGCCACCGGCGTGGTGAAGGTGACGTACTGGCCGGTGCCCTGGAGGGTCGTCGCCTTGCGGTACGACGCCTCGTCGGCGAGCTGACCCTGGGTGTAACTCGGGCCGATGGTGGTGCCGTTGGTGGCGGAGTTCTCCGCCTGGACCTCGACGTACGGCAGGCTCGCACCGCTGCCGCCGGTGGCGGCGGCCGCCGCCCAGGCGGGCTGGACGGCCAGCGCGACGATGCCGACGGCGGCCACCATCGCGGTGGTGACCGCCCAGACGAGGGCCCGTCTCAGATCTCGTGGGGAGGGGAGCACTTTCCACACCTTTCATCAGGACTTGCCGCGGATGTTCCGCTGACACCGCCGGAGAGCGAGGGGCGTGGCACAGGGGGCGACGGGAGGCAGGGGGAACCCAGGGGGTGTTGATGACGCGAGGGGGACCGTAATATCGGCAACAAGAACGCGCAAGAACTAGACAGAGCATTGCAACAATAAAAATTGAACACGCAAGATCTAATGTGTGGCGCGGGGGCGCCGGCCTTGCAGGGCGCCCCGGACATGACAGTGCCGCCGGACGGGGAGTCCGGCGGCAGGGAGGGGGGAGGCGACAACTCAGGCGGATCTACGGCAACGGCGGCAGCCACAGCAGCAACAGCGGCGGCGACAGCAAGACGCCGACCGCCCGAAGGCGGTCGGCATGGAGAGCAGGTGGGGCCGGATCAGCCGGATCGACCCTGTCCGGGTCAGCCGCCGCTCTTGCGCCGGAAGTTGCGCTGGCTCGCGGCCGGGCCCTTCGTCCTGCGGACCTTCGGCGCGTCACCGCCCGCGGCGACGTCGCCGGAGTCCGCCTGCGCACCACGCTTGCGCTCCAGCGCCTCGCGGAACTTGCGCTTCAAGTCGTAGTTGCCGTCGCTGTCGGGGGCCAGCGGCGACGTCTCGGGCTCGGCCGACTCCGAACCCTCTCGGGGTGCAGACTCTGCGGTCACGGTGACCTCCTGGGTTCGGACGATGGGAAGCACAGCTTGTCACACCGTGCGCCGCTCGTGCGCCGACCCTGCGCGGACCAACATCATCGGGGCCGGCGACAGATCACCGCTGGACATCTCGTACTTCACGCGGGCCGAGAACTCCACGTCCGTGGTCTTCACGACGACGGACAAGGTCACAGACGGCAGTTGCTCGATCGACATGGCCAACACCGCCAACGGAAGGACCCTGAGCGGAACGCTGACGATCGGCAACGGCTGCACGGGGGGCAGCCGGCTGACGGAGGAGCCGTGCCGCAGGCGCCGTACCGCACGCGCGGCCCTCCACTCGACGGCCCCGGGACTCGCCCAGGAGTCCCGGGGCCGTCGTGCCCGGTGTCGGCCGCCGATTCGGGCTCGGGCTCGGCCGCCGCTTCAGTCGCGGTCGCGGTCTCGGTCTCGCTGTCGGCAGGCACTCCTACGGCCGCCGGTAGGCCACATGGCCGCCGAGCGCGCCGGTCACGGCGACGGCCGCCAGGCCGCCTAGCGACCACAGTCGGCCTTTCGCCGTGCGACCGCGGAGCCGAGCCGTCAAGGACGCCGCGTGGAACGCCACCGCGGCCACGTTCGTGACCGCGTGGGCCAGACCGACCCGGGCCTGCTCGGGCGGCAGGTCCGCCCAGTCGACCCAGCCCGTGACCGCCGCCGGGGCCACCCCCACCAGGCCGACCGCCGTCAGGGTGGTCGACGCGTGAGCCGTTCCCGGCACGACGTCCAGCACGGCCGCCGAGAGCCAGCAGCCGATCGGCACCTGCACGAGGACGGGATGCACGGGATGGCCGAGCGGCCGGCCACGCAGCAGGTCGCGTGCCTCGCCCAGCGGGAGCGAGCGGATGCCCCGCTGGAGAGCCCGGATCGCCGGATCCGCGAGCGTGGTGCGTTCGAGCCGGTCCAGGGTGGTCAGCCACCAGGTCGACGCCGTGTCCAGAGTCGTCCGGGCCAGGGCCTGCCCGGACTGCGGGGCGGGGGTGAAGGCGTGTGTATTCATACCGGACGGCTACCCGGCTGCCCGCCGCCGTCCCACCCCCGGCACCCGAACCGCCCGCCGGGCCGTCCGCCGCCCGGGTGTCGGGGTGGCGGGCCGTCCGGTTCACGTCGGTCACCCGTGCCGGGACGGCCGGTGGCCCACCGCGTCCGCGGCGGCCCACCGACTGCCTGCGAGCGCCGGGGCTCAGGACGGCAGCGGGCCGCCGTCGGTGTCCCCGTGCGGGCCGTCGCCGCCCGCGGCCCGGCGGCCGCGCCGCGGCGCCGTCCAGCCGCGGGCGCAGAACACCAGCACGGCGGTCACGACGGCCAGCGCCGCGCCCGCCTCGATCCGCGCGGTGAACACGAGGCCCGTCTGTTGGGACAGCTGAAAGGCCGCGAGGGGGTAGAGCGGCAGCAGGGCCACGAGTCCCGCCAGCGCCGCCGGGCGGCTGCGCGGGGCCGCGAGGCCAGCAGCGAGCAGCAGGGCCAGGTCGGTCACGGCCCAGACGTTCGAGCCGGGGACCTTGTTCAGCACGACCAGCGCGAGCAGCGCGGCGGCCACGACGGACCAGGCCGTACGGTCGCCGGGCCCGGAGGCCAGCCGCAGCGGGGCCGCCCACAGCAGCGCGCAGGCCAGCAGCGGCCCGGCCGTTCCGGCGAGCAGCCACAGCACGGAGCCCTGGTGCGCGAGCGCGTGGGACACGGCCACGGCCCCCGACCAGGCGGTGGCCGCCCCGGCCGCCGTCCCCAGGGCCCTGGCCGGCGCGACCCGTCCGGTCAGCAGTGCGACGAGCGCGAGCGCCGCGAGGACGACCCCCGCCAGGCCCTGGTAGATGCCGAAGGTCTGCTCCATCTGGTCCCAGGTCAGCTCGCGCCGGAACATGTCGGCCTGCAGGATCCGGAAGGCCAGGTCGCCGGCGACGCTGAGGCCCAGCGCGAGGGGGACGAGGGCGGCGAGCGCCCGGCCCCTGGGGTGCTCGGCGCCCAGCCCCGCCCGCAGCCTCAACCCGTGCGCGGCGAGCGAGGCCGCCTCCGCGAGGTGCGCGCCCCGCCCGCGGCCGGCGGTCGCGGCGAGCACGGCGTCCACCAGTTCGTCGCCCATCTCCGCGCGGTAGGGGGCGGGGTGGAGCCGTACGGCCACGCGCAGCAGGGCGCTCATCCCGTCACCCCCTGCGCGCCGCCCGAGAGGCGTCCCAGCCGGCGGCGCGCCTCGCGGGCCACCGCCTCCATCCGCCCCACCTCGGCGTCCAGCGCCGCCGTGCCGGGTTCCGTGAGCGCGTACACGCGCCGGGCCCGGCCGTCGACGACCTCCTCGCGTTCCACCCGTACCAGCCCTTCCGCCAGCAGTCGGTCCAGTGCTCCGTACAACGTGCCTGCCCGCAGGCGTACCCGGCCCTGCGACATCTGCTCGACCTCGGCGATCAGTGCGTACCCGTGCCGGGGCGCGTCGGCCAGCGCGGCCATCAGCAGCAGCGTCGGCTCCCGCATCGGCTGCCGGCCATCCCTGTTAGTCATGAGCGCTATATATATCGCATGACTGACTATGATGGCGAGCATGTCACGGGGTGAGGCTGCCGCTCTTGATGCCGCTGTTCTGGAGGAGTTCGAGGGACATGCCCCACATCAGGACCTCGATCACACCGACCAGGAGTACGACGCTCCAGCAGAGGATCCGCGCCCAGCGCGGGAGGCGGAACCGCTCCCGGTCGGGGGCGGGCGCCGTACGGGAGAGCCACAGCCACCGGAGGGCGCCGATGCGGACGCCTACAGCGACCACGTTCAGGGCCCAGCGGACGACGTCGTCGTCGATCGGCAGGACCACTGCCAGCAGCGCGGCGAGCCAGTTAGGCACGAGCAGCCACGCCGCCGCGATCCACTTCCGGTCGCGGCTCCACCAGGGCGACAGGCACATGGCCAGGATGCCGCCGACGGTCAGGACGAGCACGGGAAGGTTGAGGACGTTGTTCAGTTCTTCGGAGGAGTAGGAGGAGGAGGCGGCGGCGAACTGCTTGAGGATGCCCAGCAGGCTGCCCACCGCCAGAAGCCACGTGATGCGGGTCGGGGCGGCCCACGTGGACGACTCCTGCGCGGCGGGATGTCCGTCGACGGGAGCGGAGTGGTGATGCGTTTCGTGGCCGGAGGGGTTCACGGAATTTTCCTCTCGGAGCAGGTCGGAACGGGTCGGAGCAGGGTCGAGTGAGGTGGTGGGGGCAGTCCGAATCACCGCGTGTCGCGCGGCGGGGCGCTGCCGGGCGGCAGGTTCTCGCGGACGTGCGGACGTGCGGGATGCGGAGTGCGAGGCGCAGGGCCGAGAAAGGCGTGCGGAGAGACGTCGTCGAACCGGAGCGTGGGCGGCGGAAAGGCAGCCGCGGGCCGGGCGCAGGTCTCGGGAGGTGTGCCGGCGGACCCGGCCGGTGAAATGCCGTACCGGGTCCGCCCGTTCGGGCACGGGGCGGCGCGCTGCGGGCGCCGCGCGGGGGGCTACGCGACGCGGCGGCGCAGAGCGCGCAGGGCCGCGTGGACGAGCAGGGCGGCGAGCGCCAGGACGAGGATGCTGTAGGCGATCTGGTAACCCCAGTAGTCGCCCGGGGTCAGGGAGTTGGTCAGGTACGCGTCCTGCGGCAGGGCGTCCCAGAACATGAGGCCGAGCACGCCGCCCATGTGGAAGCCGTGGACTTCGGAGAAGATCCAGGGGTCGGCGAGGATCACCGCGCGGGAGCGGACCAGCAGGCAGGCGGCCAGCCAGGTGAGGGCGGGTGCGGCGATCAGGGTGGCCCAGGTGCGGCGCAGCAGCGTGCCGGTCAGGGCTCCGGCCGCGACGCCGAGCACGACGTAGGCGACCGTGACCGGGCCGATGGTGAAGTACGCGTTCTGCCGCTCGGCGCCGAAGGTGAGCAGGTTCAGGTCGAAGGCGTGCGCGGCGCTGACGCGGAACGCCGCCACTGCGGGCGTGACCAGCACGACGAGGGCCGCGGCCAGCGTCGCCCAGCGGACGGTGAACCAGCGCCGGGGGCTGATCGACTGGGTCAGGGCGAGGACAACGCGGCGGGACTCCCATTCGCGGGCGGTGAGCACACCGCTCAGCAGGGCGGCGTACAGCGCGGGCCGGAAGGCGATCTCGGAGCCGTCGCTCATCAGCTTCGCGGTCTTGTTGTAGGCGCCGTCGATGTAGGTGCCCCAGTGATAGGCCTTGGCTCCGACGTGGGCGCGCAGCGTTTCGGCGTCCGCCCAGCCGCCGTAGTGGTAGATCACGGTGGCGGCGGGACGTGCGAGCAGCAGCGCCGCGACCAGCAGCGGGATCCAGTACTGCCGTACGGCGATCCGCACGAGGGGCGGGATCCGGCCCGCGCGCCCCGGGCGGGGGGACTCGGTCCCGGCGGCCGGGGTGGTGAGGGTGCTCATACGGCGGGTTCCTTGAGGTATGCGTCCGGGGTCGGCGGGACGGGGGATCGGGGGGTTGCGGGTGCGCCGAGGTGGGCGAGGACCAGCTCTTCGAGGGACGGCGTGCGGACCTCCCAGTCGGCGGGCAGCGGCGCGCCGGAGGGGCGGATCAGTGCGCTGGTGCCCCGGCCGGCCGGGCGGGACTCGATCACCGTGTGGCCGGCCAGCCGCTCGGGCCCGCCCGCCAGGGTGACCACGGCGTGCGAGGCGGTGAGTTCGTCGATGTCGCCGCAGAGGCGGGCGGCACCCTGGTCGAGCAGGAGCAAGTGGTCGCAGGCGTCGGCCAGTTCGGAGATGATGTGCGACGACATCACGACGGTGGCGCCGGTGTCGGCGACATGCGCCATGAGCAGGCCCATCACCTCCTGGCGGGCGAGGACGTCGAGGTCCGCCATCGGCTCGTCGAGCAGCAGCAGGTCCGCGCGCTTGCCGAGGGTCAGGGCCAGCGCGACGCGGGTGCGCTCGCCGCCGGACAGGTCTCCGATCCGGTCCTTCTCGTGGAAGTTCCCGGCGTCGGCGACGCGCTCGGCGAGGTCCGCGTCCCAGTCGGCGCCGTTCAGGCGGGCGCCCAGACGCAGGGTCTCGGCGACCGTGAACCGGGGGAAGAGCGGCCGGTGCTGGGCGAGGTACGCGACGCGGGGGTGCCCGGCGCGCGGCGCGCCGCCGGCCACCGTGACCTCCCCGGAGGTCGGTCGCCGCATTCCGGCCACCAGCTCCAACAGGGTTGATTTTCCGGCGCCGTTGGGGCCGACGAGGGCGCAGACGACCCCGGCGGGTATGCGAAAGGTGCAGTCGTCGAGTACGTCCGGACCCCTGCGCCGGTACCGCTTGCTGACGCCGTCGGCGGCGAGCGCCACGTCAGGGCTGGGGGGATACGACATCGGGTTCCTTCGATGAATAGAGGTCTTCGAGCACGTCGGCGAAGAGCGCGGCGAGGTCGTCGCGCTCCAGACCGGACGCGCGGGCCCGTGCGGCCACGTCGGCGAGTTCGGCATGCCAGGGTGAGTCGGCGGAGGATGCGCCGAGCGTGCCGGTCACGAACGTCCCGTGCCTGCGCCGGGTCTCGACCAGGCCTTGGGATTCCAGCTCGCGATATGCCTTGAGCACGGTGTTGGGGTTGAGCGCGGTCGCCTCGACCACCGCACGGGCCGTCGGCAGCCGGTCGCCCGGCTCCAGCAGCCCCAGCCGCAACGCCTGCTGGACCTGCTGGATGATCTGTACGTAGGCGGGGATGCCGCCACGCCGATCGATCCGGAAGTCGAACGCCACGACTGCCAACCCCCAAAGCACCAATGAACTACATGAATGATGCATTGGAAGATCGACGCACGTCAAGCTCGGCCACCAGGAGGTCACCGACGGCACTGCGGCCGGACAGGACGGCCGGATCCAGCCCTTCGCGGCTCAGGTCAGCAGATTCCCCGTGTGGGACGAACGGCGCGCCGCGGCCTGCAGGGCCTGGATCCGGGGGCCGACGTGATCGATGTGGCCCACGGGGCTCCCGAAGGGCAGCCGGACGTCGCGGTGGGTGCGTGCGTACTCGAGGCGCAGCGTCAGGCCGTAGCGGTCGACGGCGACCGGGAGGACGCGCCGCACACCGCCGCCCGGGAACGGACGGACCAGGCGCAGCAGCAGCGGGACGAGCGCGGAGTGCTCGTCGACGAGGTGGGTCAGCAGGCCCGCCTCGGCGGCCGCGAGGGGATCGAGCTCGACCGCCTCCAGCTCCGCGAGGGTCACGTAGGAGCGTCCGCTCGCGTCCTCCAGGACGCACTGCCCGAACTCCACGCAGGTGCTGTCGGCGGACTCCGGATCGTACGGCGCGGCAAGCAGCCCGGCCAGGGTGACGCGGGCGCGCAGCCGGTCGCGTACGGGGGTGGGGGCGATGTCGGTGAGTTCCAGCCTGACCGGGACGCGCCCGGCGGGCGGGACACCCGGCCCCTCGAACGGCGCGTGCAGGTGGACGTGGCCCAGGGCCCCCGCTCCGTCGAGACGCCGTACTTCGATACGCCGTCCGTCGGCCACCACGGTCATGGAGTGGGCGACGGCCAGGATCGAACGCGCCCGTTCCGCGACGGTCGGCGCGTCGGCGTGCCGTGGGGACTGACGCATCTGGATCCTCCCGGAGCCCGATAACTTAGGTATGCCTAACCTAACCTACCGATGGTTGCCGCCCAAGCGCCCCGACGTCGGCGATCCCGGCTCCGTGCCCGGCGAGCCGTGCACCGCCGCCTGCTCGCGAAGAGCGTGGATGAACGTGGTCACGTGCGGCCGGTTGCCGTGGTCGATGGCGGCGACGCCGATGTACCGGATCGGCGTCGGCGCCTTGATCGGGACGGCGCGAAGGCCGGGGATGTCCGGGGTGAGCCCGATGGAGGGGGTCTCCGGGGTGAGCCCGATGGCGGGGCTCTCCGGGGTGAGCCCGATGGCGGGGGTCTCCAGGGTGAGCCCGATGGCGGGGATCAGGGAGATCCCCGCGCCCGCGGCGACCAGCGAGCGGGCGAAGAAGTAGTCGGTCGTGGTCCCGTGCACCTTCGGCTCGAAGCCGGCACGCTCGGCATGGCGACGCAGGTAGGCCTCGGTCTTCAGGCAACCCAACACCCAGGGTTCGGCGGCCAGTTCGGCGAGGTCGAGCGCGTCTCGGTCCGCGAGCCGGTGTTCCTGCGGCAGGACGACGTACAGAGGGTCTTCCAGGAGCGGCGTCCACCGGAGGCCGGCGCCGTGGCCCGGCCCGGAGGGGAGCGGGCCGTCGAAGTGGTAGGCGAGGGCGAGGTCCACGGCGCCCTGGCGGACGAGGGGCAGGGTGTCCTCGGGTTCCCCCTCCCGTACGTGGAGTTCGGTGTGGGGGTGGACCGCCAGGAGCCGGGTGAACGCGCCGGGCAGCAGGAGCCTCCCGCCGCTGGTGAAGGCGGCCACGGTGAGCCGGGCGCGGCCGGTGGCGAGCTGGGCGACCCGCTGCCGCGCCTGGCTGAGCTCGGCGGCGACGGATTCGGCGGCGGCGACCATGATGTGGCCGGCCGGGGTGAGGGTGACGCCGCGGGTGGAGCGGGCGACGACCTGGGCGCCGAGACCACGCTCCAGGGCAGCCACCTGCTGGGAGACGGCCGAGGGCGTGATGCGGAGGAACGCGGCCGCCCGGTTGAAGCTGCCGTGGTCCGCCACCGCCCGCAGGACCCTGAGCCGCTGCACGTCGATCAACAGTTCTCCTTAATACCCGCCCAGCAAGTGGGGCCTTCTGCTGATGACGATAAGGCTCCACGATCGGGACATGCCAAAGATCTGCGTCGTCGGCGGAAGCCGGTACTTCGGAAAGCTCCTGGTGAAGCGCCTGCGGGCGGCGGGCCACGAGGTCACCGTGATCAACCGCGGCTCCGCCGCGCCGCCCGCAGGCGTCGAGCACCTGGTCGTGGACCGGAACGACGAGGCCGCCCTGGCGGCCGCGCTCGCCGGCCGGGCCTTCGACGTCGTGGTGGACCAGGTCTGCTACACCCCGGTGCAGGCGGCCGTCGCCGCCCGCGCCTTCGCCGGCCGCACGCGGCGCTACGTCATGACGTCCACGATCGAGGTCTACGACCCCGCGACCGCGGACCTGGCCGCCCTGCCGCCGGGTACGGCGGTGCCGGAGGAGACCGTGGACCCGGCCGGCCGAACGGTGTCCCTGGACCTTCCGTGGAACGACGAGGCGTTCTCGGAGGCGCACTACGCCGAGGGCAAACGCCAGGCGGAGACGGTCCTCGCCGACGCCGCCGCCCACTCCGGCAGCACCAGCGACACCAGCGACACCAGCAGCTTCGAGTTCGCGTCCGTGCGCAGCGCCCACGTGCTCGGCGGCGGCCCGCGGGAGTTCACCGGGCGGCTGGCGTACTACACGGAACGCGTCTCCCGCGGCGAGGAGATCACCGTGCACGCGAAGACGCTGCCCACGGTCTTCATCCACTACGAGGAGCTGGCGGAGCTGCTGGCGTGGGCGGCCACGGCCTACTTCCGCGGTCCGGTCAACGCCTGCTCCGACGGCCCGCTCGACGTGCGCGACCTCGCCGCCGTCATCGGGAGGCAGGCCGGTCGCGAACCGGTCCTTCGCACCGTCCGTCCGGGCGAGACGGCGTCGCCGTTCTCCCTCGACCGCCACTACGCCATGAGCAACGCTCGCGCGAAGAAGCTGGGTTTCCCCTTCTCCCACATCGCGGACTGGCTGCCGGGCGCCGTCGACGAAGCCCTCGGCGCCGCATCACCCCGCACCGTACCGGCGGCCAGCGGAGTGACAACGTGTCGCGCCCCGCAGGGCGGACACGAAGCCCGATCATAACGTGATCACATGAACACACAGCGTAACGTCGGTGTCGTCGCCGAAAGACGATCCGGCCGCACACGCATGCCCCGCCCCGGCAGACTCACCCTCCTGGGCATGCTGACCCTCGCACTCGTCACTCTGGCGGCGGCCGCCACGCCGGCCGCCGCCGCACTGCGCTCGGGCACCCTGCTGACCATGCGGTTCACCAACAACAGCGACCGAGATCTGACCCTGGGCCAGATCAACTACAGCGGCTGCCCCATCAACCCGCCGAACCGCATCGACGCGGGCACCACCGTCAGCTGGACCTTCAACGCGTGCACCGACTCCCGCGGCAACGTGGGCACCGCGGCGTTCAACATCTACCGGGAGACCGGGCAGGTCAACCTCAGATGGGACGCTCCCCTGGTCGGGGCGGCGAGCTACACCGCGACGGCGCCGTCCGGTTACGTGATCAGCCACAGCGGCGGTCAGGGAGTCGACCCGACCGTCAACTTCACCTTCGACTGCAACTCCAAGACCTGTGACGGGATCCCCGACAGCTGGAAGCAGAACGGGATCTACATCAACCCGACCGACGGCAGCGCCCACACCCAGGCCGCTCCCGGCCTGAAGTTCATCAACCTGCCCGCGATGGGCGCCAGCGTCGACAAGCCGGACATCTTCGTCCAGGTCGACTGGATGGCGGACGCCACGCACAGCCACGCCCTCGCGCCGGAAGCGATCAAACGGGTCGTCGACGCCTTCGCGAACTCGCCGTACCACCGCCACTCCCCCAGCACCGGCATCAACCTGCACGTGGACGCCGGGCCTGACAGCATCCTCGACTTCGCGACCGACAAGACGTGGGGAGACCTCAGCACCGCACGGAAACTGACGGAGACGAAGAACCTGGGGACCTCGGTCAACGGTCTCTACCAGTGGGACGCGTTCAACAAGATCAAGACGGAGACCGGCGGCTTCAAGAGCACCGGCCGCGCGCCGATCTTCCACTACGCCATCTCGGCCCACAACCTGGAGCCGGACAGCGTCTCCAGCGGCATCGCCCCCACCCCGGGCAGCGACCTCATCGTCAGCCTGGGCAGCTTCGACAAGCAGGTGGGCACCGTCTCCGAGCAGGCCGGCACGTTCATGCACGAACTGGGCCACAACCTCAACCTGGAGCACGGCGGCAACGACAACGTCAACCACAAGCCGCAGTACTACAGCGTCATGAACTACGCCTACCAGATGGGCCTCACCTCCGGGACGACGACGGGGAACATGGACTTCTCCCGGCAGAGCAGCGCGCTCAACGAGAACAGCCTCAACGAGCGGTCCTACCCGAGCAGCACCGGCAACTACGACCTCAAGCACTACTGCGCCAACTCGGGGAACGGCGCCTTCGTCACCGTCCCCGCCGCGGACCAGCAGGTCGACTGGAACTGTGACGGCCAGATCAGCCAGACCACGGTCTCCTACGACGTCAACAACGACGGCCAGCACACCCAGCTCACCGGCTGGGACGACTGGGGCAACCTCCTGCTGCGCGTCGGCTCCATCGGTACCAGCGCCTCGGGCACCATGCCGGCGCCCACGACGGAGAACGAGATGACCCCGGCCGACGAGGCGATGAACGAGGGCCTCGACACGACGCCACCGGTCACCGAGGCGATGACGACCCCGCGCCCCGACCGGCACGGCGTCCACCACTCGCCCCTCACCGTCACCCTGACCGCCACGGACGACCTGTCCGGCGTGGCCAGGACCGAGTACAACCTCGACGGCAGGGGCTGGAAGGAGTACACGTCAGCGTTCACCGTGTGCGGCGACGGAAAGCACCGACTGCTGTTCCGCTCGGTCGACCACGCCCAGAACCACGAGGAGACGAAGTCCCTCGGCATCGTGATCGAGACGCACGGGCACGGGAACGGTCACGGGCAGCACGGGAACGGTCACGGGCAGCACGGGCAGCACGGGAATGGGCAAGGGCACGGGCAGCACGGGAACGGGCACGGGCACGGGCAGCACGGGAACGGGCACGGGCACTCCTGACCCCGAGATCCGAACCCTGACCCACCACACCGAACGGCCCGCGGCCCACACCTGCGGGCCGTTCGGCTTTCGCTCTCCGTCTACCGTTCTCCGTCTTCCACTCTGCGTCTTCCGCTCTCCGCTGTGGTTGCGTCCAGCGAAGTGGCGTACGGGTTCGATCTGATCCGGGGGTTCAGTTGGTCATGCCGTCGGAGGTCGGCGAGGGACGAGGGCGGAGCTGCCGAGTGAGGGCTTCACCAAGGGCGGGGTCGAGCGGGCCGGTGTGGGCGATGCCGAGACGGACAGCCAGGTCCGTGGCATGGAGGCGTGCGGCAGCCTCCAGGAGCTGGGCGTAGGTGTCGACAGCGCCGCGGATGCGAGACCTGGCGGTCAGGGCCATTGCCAAGGCGAGCGGGGCGGCGGGCCACCACCAGGCGGCCAGCGAGGCGTACAGGATGCTCCAGCCGGACAGGGTCGTGGCGCGGGTGAGGGCTTGTTCGGCGGCAGTGATCTCGGTGCGGGTGGTCTCGGCCAGGGTGAGCCACAGGTGCGGCCACAGGAGCGGCAGGTCCACGTGATGGTCGCGTTCGAGGCGGACGACGACGGCGTGGACGCGGTCGCCGCTCCAGGTGGGCCGGTCGGGTTCCTCGGGAGCGATGCGTTGCAGCACGTGGTGGGCGACCCGCCGCGGGGCGGGGTCGGCCCGGTACCCGTCACGGGCCAGGGTGAGGGCGTCGGCGTCGAGTTGTTGCCGGTAGCGCTGCTGGGCCGCGGTCCAGCGGGTGCGGCGGCGGACGACGCGGGCGTGCGCCCAGTGTCTCAGCGGGACCGGCCAGGTGTGCCAGCCCGCGGCGAGCACGACGCGCTGGACCAGCGTTCCCACGCCCTGGGCGGCCAGTCCGGCCGCCGCGGCGGCGGCGAGGACAGCGGCGAGCAGCACGGCCTGGCCGCCGACGGTGGTTGCCGCGGGAGTCCGGGCCCAGTGGGTGATGTGGTGGGTCAGGCGCGGGAAGTCCAGGGCGCGGGTCTGGCCGAGGGTGTGGGCAGCGGTGGCGGTGGCCAGGAAGAAGGCACCGGGGAGGACCAACAGGGTCAGCCATCGCTCGGCGAGTCTCTGGCCCAATCCGCTGAGGAATCCGCTCACCCGCTACAACTGCTCTCTGCGCAGAGGCAGATTGCTGACCTGGCAGTGGGAAGGTCCGCTGCCGTCGGGCCATGCGTGGCGAGAACACCGGCCGGTGGGACACAACAGAACCCATTCGTCCGGCGTGGTGGGAGCGATCCCGATCGGATGCAGCCCGCGGGCCTGGCCGCGGATGCCGGCGGCATCACCCGCGACCAGCAGGGCGTCATGAAGCTCGCTCAGCGGTGCGGTGAGGTCTCCACCGTCATCGAGTACGGCCAGCAGATGCTCCAGGGGAGCCGCGCCGTCTGCCCCGTGTGCTTGCAGAACCGATCGTATGTGGTCCAGTTGGCCGCAGACGTAGCCGATGTCCTCACGCGACTCGGTGGCAGAGGATCCGGCCTGGTGGTCGACCACCGCATGACCCCGTTTCGTTGGTGGCCTCGGCGTACTCCTACCGCCTGCGTGCGGCGGCCGCGGAACACGCTGTCGGCAGTTGCTGAAACAGGTTCATGATGTCCGAACTCGTTCACCTCCATCAACCGATCTGAAATCGTGGGCAGTTGCGAAGCAGCAACGGCGGCTACCGAGAGGTCGGTCCATGGGGGAACGCGAGGAACTGCTGGCGGCGCTGCGTGCACGATTGGAGCGGGCGGCCACGACGGGGGACCCGGCGGCGATTCTCGCGGCGCCCGCGCGCGCTGAGGCACATCGTCTGGCCCGGTACCTGGAACGCGATCCCGACGCTGCGGGTGTCCTGGAATCCGCGATCACTCTGGGCCGGCTGCACCACCAGCGTGCCCTGGCGCTGCCCCCGGCGGTGGCGGACCAGGACCGGCGGGCCGCCGTTCGCTTCCTCGCCGCAGGGTTCATCGTGGAGATGGACGGTCTTCCGTCAGAGCTGCTCCCCTCCCTGGCGGAGGCGGCGATCCCCTTCGCCGAGGAACAACTCGCCCGCCTGAAGTCCAGCGAGCAGCCGGCCGACTACACACGTGTCGTGGGCCTGTTCCGACACATCCTGAAGAGCCTGCCCGAGGACCATCGGTTCCGGGCCCTCTGCCTGTCCTACCTCAGTCTTGCCCTGTCCGGGCAGTACCTGAGCACGTCGGCGGTGGAGGATCTGCGAGAAGCGGTGGAGTTGGCGCGGGCTGCCGTTCGAAGCGCCCCCAGCGGCTCGGTGCAGATGGTGACCTACCTCAACAATCTCGGCGTCGTCCTCCGCGGCTGGTTCGATCGCAGCCGAGTTCTGGCGGATCTCGACGAGGCGGTGGATGCCCTCCGTACCGCTCTCCGCATGTCCCCCGGCCACGCTCCGCACCGTACCGAAATGCTGTATCAACTGGGCCTCGACCTGGGGTCGCGATACGAGGTCACAGGGGCACTGGCAGACGTCGACGAGGAGATCGACCTGATCCGGGGTGCGGTCCGCGCCACCGCCGACGGCAACCCGGATCGGGCCCGGTATCTGTCCGCCCTCGGCGGCGCCCTCCTGCTGCGTCACGAGCGCACGAGAGTCCCCGAGGATGTGGACGAGGCAGTGGAGGCAACTCGTGCCGCGAACCGGGCCGTCTCCCACCCGGCCCCGCACGCCCGGTCCCTGCGCCTGGGGGGTCTGGGCCTCGCCCTGATGGCGCGCTACCAGCACACCCGGGCCCTGCCGGACATCGACGAGGCGGTCGAGACGCTCCGCGCCGCGGTTCGGGCCATCCCCGACAACAGCTTCTTCCCCGGGCTCTCCGACGAGGAAGTGCACCAACTCAACTTCGTCCTTTCGTTGCTCAACGGCAACGGACAGCTGGACGAGGCGATCGACGTACTCGGCGCCGCCAACCGGAACGGCGACCCCGAACGAGCCATGGGCTTGTTCAACCTCGGCAGCGCACTGCTCACGCGGTTCGACCACACGGAGGCCCCGACGGATCTGGACGAGGCGGCGGAGATGATGCACGCCGCTGCTCGCCGGTTCCCCGACGACCACATCCTGAAGGCCACGGCTCTGGTTCACCTCGGTCGTGCCCTGCACAAACGATTCACACGCGACGGGGTGGCGGAGGACCGGGAGAAGGCACTCCGCATCTTCCTCACACTGGCTGAGACGGAGACGACACCACCACGGATACGCGTCGCTTCAGCCCGCGCGGGCGCAGGTCTGGTTGCCTCCTCGGATTCCGCCCGGGCGGCCCAACTCCTGGAGGGAGCCGTACGGTTGCTCCCGGAAGTGGCGCCACGCAGGTTGCGGCGAGGTGATCAGCAGGACGCCATAGGGCGACTTTCGACGGGGCTCGCGGCGGATGCCGCCGCCCTGGCTCTGGCCGACACCAGTGTCGGCCCAACGGCCCGCGCCGCCAGGGCCTTGCAGCTCGCCGAGGCGGGACGAGCTGTACTCCTCTCTCAAACGCTGGACATCCGCAGTGACGTGACGGATCTGCACGACCGGCACATCGACCTGGCCGAGCGATTCCTCGAACTCCGCAGCGTCCTCGATCAGGATTCTGCCCCGCCGCTGTCCGCCGCCGACGGCGCTGAGGGCCCAGGCCCCGAGCGGCACCATCTGGCACGCGAGATGGAAGCGTTGCTGCGGCGCATCCGCTCCTGCGAGGGGTTCACCGATTTCGGCCTGCCACCGACCGTGGGGGGCCTCATGGCCGAAGCCGAGCACGGTCCCGTGGTGACCTTCAACATCAGCCGCTACCGCAGCGATGCACTCCTGCTCACGGGTCGCGGCATCAGCTCCTGTGCGCTGCCCGGCCTGACTCCGGACACTCTGATCAGGCAGGTCCTTCTCTTCTACGGCGCGTTGGACGATGCGGCATCGCCCGATGGCAAGCGCCGGATGGCCGCTCAGCGAGCCCTACGGAAAGTCCTGGAATGGCTCTGGGAAGCCGCACTTGAACCAGTACTGTCCGCCCTGGAAGCCCTGGGCGAGGCGATCCCTCCGGCCCACGATCAGTCGCCGCCGCGTGTGTGGTGGGCGCCTGGAGGGCTGCTGGGCCTCCTGCCCCTGCACGCCGCGGGCTTTCACACCGACCCCGAGGGGCCGAGACGGCGTACCGTCCTGGACCGCGTGATCTCGTCCTACACCCCCACCATCCGCGCCCTGCGCCACGCCCGTGGGCAACGGCCCCGCCCGGACGGCCAGTCCCTGATCGTCTCCATGCCGACCACCCCGGGCCACAGCCCACTGCGGTATGCCCAGGAGGAGGCCCGCCGAGTCGAGCGGCTTCTCCCCTGTCCGGTCCAACTGACCGAACCGGCCCCCGCTCCTGACGGCGCCTCCCCCTCTGCGAGCGCCGACACCCCGACCACCACCGCCGTCCTCACCCGCCTCCCGCACTGCGCCATCGCGCACTTCGCGTGCCACGGCGCCAGCAACCACACCGACCCGTCCCAGAGCCGGCTCCTCCTTCACGACCATGCCGCCACACCGCTGACCGTCTCCGTACTCGCCCAGACCCCTCTCGCGCACGCGCAGTTGGCGTACCTGTCCGCGTGCAGCACCGCGGACCCGGGAAGCCCCGAACTGCTGGACGAGGCCATCCACCTCACGAGCGCCTTCCAACTGGCCGGATTTCCCCACGTCGTCGGAACCCTGTGGCCGATCGACGATCGCCTGGCCGCCGAGATCGCCGAGTCCTTCTACACCCACCTGGCCCGAGATCCATCGGGAGAGCTCGATCCTGCAGGCGCCGCGACCGCCCTGCACCACACCATCCGAGGGATGCGCGACCGCTACCCGGCCACTCCCTCCCTGTGGGCAGCCCATCTCCACGCCGGCGCGTAGGGGCATGGGCATTCCGACCGTGGCACTGCCGTACCTGAAATCGGCGCAGGCCGCCCATATGTTCCACGTCACGCTCACGACGTCCGACCGGGCAGGCGACGGCCGCACCCGAGATCCAGCACCCGCCCGGCAGCTCCACCCACGGCTGAGGACTCGGCATCGTCGCGACGCTCGCCGCCAACGTGACAGTGCACGGCGACGACACCGGCCAGACCATCACCGCGGAGCTCCACGCCACGGCAAGCCTGCCGGGCCCCACCCCGCACAGCCGGGGAGCCAGCAGTGCCGATGAAGGGAACTCCATTGCGATGAGGCAGAACTGGCAGCCTGTACACGCGACTTCAGACCACATCGGACCAACTGAAGCGGCGCCAAGCTGAGCCCCAGGTTGGCGCCACTGCACACGTCAGGGCGCCGGCCACTGGAGAAAGTCCTGAATGACGGGGTCCGGCTCCCCCGTCTCCGGGTTCAGACCCGCGAGCCACCGCCGCTGCTTCTCGCGCCAGTGGACGAAGGGGGCGGTCCGGCCCCAGAGGGACGCGTCGCCAAGTGGGCAGTCGTCGAACTCCGCGCGCATCATGCGGACGAGGAAGTCGACCATGCCGCACTCGAAGAGCTTCCAGTGCGAGTCGCCCCAGCTGATCTGCCGGCGCCAGACGACCACCGGCCAGTCGTCGGGGTCGTCACCGCGCATCAGCCAGCCCAGCTCGTTGGCGTTGCAGCCCGAGCCCCACGGCATGACCGAAGTGCCGCCGGCGTCGACTCCAGGAACACCACCCTCGTCGGCCCACCGTTCCCGGAACTCAGGCAAGCCGTCCAGAATGCTGCCGGGATCCCACTGCAAGAACTCCACGGGCAGCGGCCCCAGGATGCCGAGGTCTCCGAGGCCACCCGCGCCGTAGACGGACATGAAGGCCCTGTAGTCCCCCGGAAGACGGCTTCCCAGAGCATCCTCGACCGCACGCCAGTCCAGGCGTTCATCCACCCCATGCTCCGCAGACACGAGCCCGAGCAGCGACACCAACCGGTCCCCAGCAGACACGGCGCTTCTCCAATCGTCCAGGGAACTGCACCGTAGCGGCACGCACTGTCACCCAAGAGACCGCGTTACAACCTTCGCTGCCGGTTCAAGCCCCGGCTGCGCACGCGGCCACCGGTCAAGGGCGATGTCTCCGGCGGGGGATCGGCCGGCACCGGGTGGGAGGGAGCGCCATTCCCGGCCGCGGGGCCATCCTGGCGAGCGTTTAGGAGCTCCCATCCGGCCGGTCGGATACCGGGTGTACCTGAGTATGTTGGCAACCTCAAGCTGACAGATGGGGTGGGCCCATGCAGATCGCCGGAGTGGACCTGTACGTCAACAATCCGATCATGGCTTTGGGGTCCCCGGACTGGATCCGCGACGACTTGGCGCTGGAGGGGACTCCCGCTGCGTCCTCTGATACGCACGTCCTCGTGCGCGTTCAAGCGCAGGTCGTTCTGATAAAGGTCCGGCTGTTCATGGACCACGGTCAGGGTGTCGCCGCCGATCCCTCGTTCACCACAGTCTTTGACGGGTCCCTCTACTTGGCCGACCGGCGTTTCGTGATCGGTGACGTGCTGGGAGAGAGCCGGTTCGTCAAGTACATCGGTGGACCTCAGCAGTGGCGAGTACGGGTCGCAGTTGATGACCCAAAGGGGTACGCGCGTGCTGCCGACGTAGTCCTCTGCGCTGAGGAGTAGAGATGCATCGGCTGACATCAGCGGCTGACACCAACAATCACGAACGGCAGCGATCGGCGCTGAACTTCAGTGAATGATCGGCTGAGGTGTGGCCCCGGTCGAGCACAGTCGACAGGCCACCGTGACCGACCTGACAAGGATGAGGGCAGATTGCAAGGCCGACGTGGAGCCGTCGCCAATCGACGGACGGCACCAGGTCGACCACGCTACGGTCCAGCCATGTCGAACGATGCACTCGATCCCTTCAAGGAAGTCATGACGCGAGAGTCCCTCGCCGCCATGATCCACGGCCTCTGCGACGATTTTCACCGACGGGGCGAGGAGTGGGAGAACCGCACCGTGGAGGATTACCTAGGTGCGCTCGCCGCGTGGATCACGGACTCGCCCGGCTCGTACCGGTACCTCGGCGAAGAGATGCCGCCGGACGGCGACTGGACGTTCTTCGCGCGGGCCCTCAGCGCAGCCGTCGTGTACGAGTAGCCGAAGGGCCGTGCCACTCTCGTGTCAGAACGGACGGGGCCCCACGGGGAACCACGGTACGGCACGACACCCAGTACCAGACGCGCCCGAGACTGCAAAGTCTCTTCGAGTACGACCTTCACATCCTGCGTGTAGAAGACTTGCCGTTCGGATGGATCTTCTACTGGGGGGCGGTCTGGGATGGTCAGAACGGACCGCGCCCTCGGTTGGGAGGCAACGGTCCCTTCCTCGTGGATCGTGAGAACGAACGGTTGATCCGAACAGCCACCAGCGTCCCCGTCGCCCGTCAGATCGCCGACTATGAACGCCGGCTGCGACGCGAGGCTCACGCCCGGAATCTGGCAGCGAGGCAAGCCGTACAGCAGCGCGGTACAGCAACCTCAGCGACTGCCCCCGCCCGTCGGCGTCCTTCAGAGGCCTGGGAGCAACCGGAATGACCGTCGTTGACCGGACTGGCTGGAGCTACGGATCAGAAGGTTGTGAAGGGGGGTGGGTGCGGAGCCATTCGGCATCCCGGGACCCAGTGGTCCGGGGACCCCTATCCGGCCACCCCCCTTGGCCGCCGTGTTCTTCACCGAGAGCAGCGAACCGGCTCATCTCTGCCACGGAAGCCAACAGCCTCCACTGACAGCGGCCTTGTCCCTGACCGGCACCCCGGCAGACGTGCCACAACCGTGCCAGGCCGCGCGGGAAGCCACGGGGAACACCGGGGAACGCAAGCCGCTGACGCCAGCCGTCGAAACCGTTGCGTCGCCGGTCAGCCCAGCAACCGCCACCAAGAAACACAGGCTTGCCAAGCGAATGCCTCAGGGTTCGTCATCTCGCTTCGGCCGCCGTGATGTGCTCTGGTCGACGGCATTGGGTCGCATCCACAGGGCGGCCCCAGCTCATCGCGCGCCTCTGGACTCCCGGGACACGCCGAGGGCGGCGACCTCGCGAGCTCCGCCGCCGTTTCCCCTCAGGCATCTCGGCAGGTCAGCGCACCCTCCCCCGCGGCTTCAGCGGCAACGGGGGAAGCTCGGGGGCCGGCAGCGGGGCGCCGTCGTAGCCCTTCACCTCGCCGAAGCGGGTGCCCTCCATCCAGTCGGCGCGGGCCTGTTCGATCTCCTGTTGGGTGCGGCCGATCCAGTTCCAGAACATGATCAGTTCCTCGTCGAACGGCTCGCCGCCCAGGAGCATCAGCGCGGCGTCCGAGTCGGCGCGCAGCGGGAGTTCGGCGCGACCGCAGCCGAGGTAGAGCATCGAGCCGGGCAGGACGGGCACGCCGTCGACGTGGGCCTCGCCGGACATGGACAGGACCGCGTACTCGAAGTCCGGTTCCAGCGGCAGGCGTACGTCCGCTCCGGCGGCCAGCGCGAGGTCGGCGCCGACGATCGGGGTGTACGTCGTACCGGGCGAGGTCGCGCCGTCGAGGCCGCCCAGGATCAGGGTGGCGTGCAGGCCCGGCGCGGTGACCACCGGCAGGTCGGCGTGGTGCTCGAAGTGCGGGTCGGTGTGGCGGTGGGTGTCCGGCAGGGCGACCCAGAGCTGCGCGCCGTGCAGGAGCCGGGCGTGCGGCCGGGGGCTCTCCTCCGCATGGCTGATCGCCCGGCCGGAGGTCATCAGGCCGAGTTCACGCGGACGGATGGTCTGGAGACTGCCGGTCGAGTCGCGGTGCAGGACCTCGCCCTCGTGCAGCCAGCTCACCGTCTGCAGGCCCATGTGGGGGTGCGGGGGCACCTGCATCCCCGGCTCGTCGGCGATGTCGTCGGGGCCATAGTGATCGACGAAGCACCAGGCGCCGACCATGCGGCGGCCCAGGTTGGGCAGCAGCCGACGGACCTCGGTGGACTCGCCGAGCTGGACGCGGCGCGGGCTGAGGAGCTCGCGCACCGGCTCCGCCACCACGAAGCCACGGCCGCCGCACACCGCGGGCACGGCCTCGCGATCAAGATTGCTCATGGCGACAACCTAGTCCCGTCCGGGCCCTCTCGTCAGTCGCTCGTCCGGCCGTCCACGTTCACACGCGGATTTAATAGCCATGTACATAGTAGCCATGTACTGTATCTGTCATGAGTACGGCACCCGAGGGCGCGACGCCCGGTTTCCTGGTCTGGCGGCTGTCCATGAAGTGGCGCGTCGCGGTGGACCGCGCGGTGGCCCCGCTGGGGCTGACCCACGCGCAGTACTCCCTGGTGGCGTCCTTGTACGGCATGCAGCGCTCCGGCCTGCGGCCCAGCCAGCGCCGCCTGGCCGACCACACCGGGCTGGAGCCCCTGTACGTCTCGAAACTGGCCCGCGCTCTGGAGTCCGCCGGGCTCGTGGAACGCACCCGGGACCCGAAGGACCCGCGCGCCGTCCAGCTCACCCTGACCGAGCAGGGCCGCGACACCACCAAGCAGGCGATCGGTGTCGTGCAGGGGCTGCTGGGGCAGTTGCTGGCGCCGCTGGGCGGCCTGGACAGCGTGCGCACCAAGGAGTTCACCCGCGAGCTGACCACCTTGCTCGACGCGCCTCTTGATCCGTTCAGCGCACCGCTTGATCTCTCCAACGCATCTCCTGACCCCTCCAACGCATCTCCTGATCCCTCCGGCGCACCTCTCGATCCGTACACCGCACCTCTCGATCCGTCCACCGGTAGCAATGAGCACGAGAAGGAGCAGTCATGACCACTCACACCTCCCCCGTCGCACCCATCGCACCCGTCACCGACGCCCCCGCCGCCGACAGCCGCATGCTCGGCCTCGCCCACTACGCCGCGCGGGCGGTGCAGGAGAAGGTCCTCGCCGGCCGTGGCGTCACCTTCGAGCAGCTGCTGACCCTGCGGCCCGTCGCCCAGGCCGACGTGCCCGTCGCGGCGGACGACGTCGTCGCCCGGACCGCCGGGGCCCTCAAGACCGGCGAGGCGGCCATTCGGACCGTCGTCGCGGAGCTGGTCGGCCAGGGACTGCTGGCAGCCGACGGGCCGCTGCTGCGGCCGACGGACGCGGGCCGGACGCTCTACGCCGAGGTCAGCGCCGAGACCGCCGTGATCGCCGCCCGCATCTACGCGGACATCCCGGCCGAGGATCTGCTGGCCGCCGGCCGCGTACTGGCTACCATCACGGCGCGGGCCGAGGCCGAGCTGGCGGCGCTCTCCGCCTGACCTCCCCGCATCACCCGCACCACCCCGCCCCTCTCCGCATCACCTCGATCCGACCAGCCCCGCCTCCCGCTCGACGGCCACCCCTCCCGATTCGGTGGAATATTCAACAACCTCCGCCGGTTCCCACCGTCGAAGGAGGCCACGTGAACACGACGTACTACGACCACGGGACACCGGCGGAGCGCTGGGAGCGAGCGCTGCTGTTCTTCGACGCCAAGGACTACGCGGGCGCCGCGCGCGTGCTGGTCGGGCTGGTCGAGGAGGCGCCGGAGCAGACCGGCCCGCGTCTGCTGCTGGCCCGCGCCTACTACCACTCCGCCCAACTGGGCCGCGCCGAGACCCAGTTGCGCACCATCGTGGAACGCGACCCGGTGGAGCACTACGCCCGGCTGATGCTGGGCCGCACCCTCCAGCGCCAGGGCCGCCACGACGAGGCCGCGTCCCATCTGCGGATCGCGTCGGCGTTGGCGGGCGACTTCGACCGCGTCTGACGCCACCCGAGCCCCGTCATCACCTTCAGGGCCCGACCCCCTCCCGGGGGTCGGGCCCTGACGCATGCGGCATGCCCCCCTCGCACGCCCCCGTGCTCGCACGCCCGTTCCCCGCAGGCCCTTTCCTCGTGTGCGATGACGAACGCGCACACATCCGGCCGTCCCACGGAATTCCCCGCAGAACGCCGCACCCGCCCCCAAGACGTCGTCCGTCACCTTTCGTTAACCCTTGCGCCACTTCTGAGACTACTGAAATACACCCGCGATTCTCACTCCCCTCTCATGCGCAGTTGGTTGCGTATGCGATGCCGGTCGGTCCGCAACGTACGAGCGAGGAGGCGCATGGTGTTCCTGTCCAAGGCAAGGGCGGCGCGCAGAGGCCGGGGCGTCGAGCCCTGTCCGGACGACACTGCGGATCAGGTGGTCGAGGAACCGCTGCATGTGGCCAGCCGGCTGCACGCGTTCAACCGGTTCGAGCTCAAGTACCTGGTCCCGGTGGAGCAGGCGGCCGACATCCGGGACGAACTGGCCGAGCGGATGGACCAGGACCTCCACAGCCCGGTCGGCGGCTACGGCGTGTGGAGCCTCTACTACGACTCCCCCGATCTGCGCTTCTACTGGGAGAAGGTCGAGGGCCTGAAGTTCCGCCGCAAGCTGCGCGTGCGGCACTACGGCGATCCCGACGGCGTCACCGACGCCACCCCGGTCTGCGTGGAGATCAAGCAGCGCGTGAACCGGGTCACCCAGAAGCGGCGGATCACCCTGCCCTACGACGTGGCGCGCCAACTCTGCGACGAGCGGCAGATGGTGGACCACTCCCCACGCGAGAGCGCCTTCATCCAGGAGGTCCTCGAACTCGTGGTCCGGCTGAACCTGCGGCCCACCGCGATGACCGGGTACCAGCGCGAGGCCCTGGTCGGACGGGCCGCCGACACCGGGCTGCGGGTCACCTTCGACCGCCGAGTCCGGGGCCGGGACCGGGACTTCCACTTCGGGACACCGAAGCCGGAGAACCGGTTCACCCTCCCACCGCACCTGTCGGTCATGGAGATCAAGGTCAACGAGCGCACCCCGCACTGGATCACCGACCTGGCCGCGCGCCGCAACCTCGATCTCATCCGGGTCTCGAAGTACGTGCAGTCCATCGAGACCTTCGGCCTGGCACCCCGTTCGGTCTTCCACGTCCCCGAGACGTACGGCCCGGCCGCCACCCCCACCGAAGAACCGCCGTCCGCGTGGCGGCCGACGCGGCAGTCCGCGTCGTTGAAGGCAGGAGCACAGTGAACTTCGATCTCCAGGAACTCAGCGGCACGTTCAGCGTGACCGACGTCGCGGCAGCGATGGTGCTGTCGTTCGTCCTGTCCACCCTGATCGGTTACGTGTACCGGTACACGCACCGCAACGTCTCCTACAGCCAGTCCTACGTCCAGACGCTGGTCATCGTCGGCATGATCGTCGCGCTGATCATGCTGGTCGTCGGGTCCAACCTGGCTCGCGCCTTCTCGCTGGTCGGAGCGTTGTCCGTGGTCCGCTTCCGGAACGCGGTCAAGGAGACCAGGGATGTGGGCTTCATCTTCCTCGCCATGTCGATCGGCATGGCGTGCGGTGCCCGGTTCTACACGCTGGCCGCGGTCGGCGCGGTCATCATCTGCGCCGTCGTCGTCGTGATGTTCAAGTTCGACTGGTTCGCGCTGAACGTGCAGCGCCAGGTCGTCAAGGTCCAGGTGCCGGCCGGGGACGACTACGCGCCGCAGATCAGGGACGTACTCATCAAGTACACCACCGAGTTCGAGCTGGTCAGCACCGAGACCATCCGCGGCGGCGCACTGACCGAGGTCTTCTACACGGTCCGGCTGAAGAAGGGCGCCGAACCCGCGGACATCGTGAGCGCGCTCCAGGAGCGGACGTCCGGCCAGCGGGTCACGATCCTGACCGGTTACGACACCACGGACCTGTAATGACCGACGAACTGCCCGTTCGGCGCGGCCGACGGCTGCGGGACCGGCTGCCCGTACGGCTGCGCCACCACTGGAGGCCGGTCGCGACGCTCGGTGTCGGTCTGGCGGTGATGGTCTACTTCCTCGGCGACGTGCGGATCTCGCCGTACGTCACCTCGTCCTCGCGGGTCGAGGCGGACCCGATCACCGACGACGTCAAGGGTGCGGTCGGCCTGTACGACACCTCGGTGTCGCACTCGATCCAACTCACCTACCAGCAGACCGACTTCGACAAGATGATGAAGGAGTTCCAAAAGGACGGCACCAAGGACTACATCGAGGCCGACCTGGTGATCGACGGCGTCTCCCTCAACGACGTCGGCATCCGGCTCAAGGGCAACTCCACGCTGTCGTCGCTGCGCGGAAGCACGGGTGGGCCCGGCGGGGGCGGCGGGGCGCCGGGCGGAGGCGGGGGCGGCCCGGGCGGAGGCGGGGGCGGTCTGCCGCAGGGCGCGCAGAACGCGGCGGGACCGCAGGACGCGCAGAACACCGGGGCACAGCAGGGCGCGCAGAAGACCGCCGGAGGAGCGGGCGGGGCGGGAGCGACCGCCGGCATGGGGGGCATGGGCGGCATGACGCAGTACAACCTCTCCGCGGCCAAGCCCGAGGAGCTGCCCTGGCTCGTGAAGATCGACGAGTTCGTCGAGGGCCGCGCCTACCAGGGCGAGCGGGAGATCTCGCTGCGCCCCGGCTCGAACTCCCAAGTCCCCGTCAACGAGGCCCTGTCGCTGAACCTGACCGAGCAGGCCGGGCAGAAGGCCGAGCGGTACGCCTTCACCCGGCTGAAGGTGAACGACCGGCCGGTCGCCACCCGGCTCATGGTCGAGGCCCCCGACACCGACTACGCCGAGGACGTCGCCGAGGGCAACGGCGTGCTCTACAAGGCGAAGGCGAGCGGCAGTTTCGACTACCAGGGCGACGACCCCACCGACTACGAGGACTCCTTCGAGCAGTTGAACAAGAAGGGCAGCCAGGACCTCGAACCGGTGATGCGCCTCATCAAGTGGGTGAACAGCGCCTCCGACAAGGAGTTCGCCCGCGACCTCCACAAGTACGTCGACGTCGACTCGCTGGCCCACTACCTCGCGGCGCAGAACCTGCTGCTGAACTTCGACGACATGGCGGGACCGGGCAAGAACTACCTGCTCTGGTACGACCTCGACACCAAGAAGTTCTCCGTCCTGGGCTGGGACTACAACCTGACCTTCAGCGGGGACGCGAAGGCCGGACCGGACGACTCGATCAGCATGGGCGGCGGGATGGCCGGAGCGGGAACGGCAGGCGGCGGGACCGCAGGCACCGGAACGGCGGGCACCGGAACCGCAGGCGGCACGGGCGACGCACCGGGCGGGATGCCGCAGGGAATGCCCTCCGGCGCACCCTCGGGGATGCCGCAGGGGATGCCGTCCGGGATGCCGTCCGGGATGCCGTCGGGGATGCCCGGTGGCGCCACGGGCGGCGGCCAGGGCGCTCCCGGCGGGGACGGCGGCAAGGGCGGCGGTCCGGGCGGCGCCACGACCGGATTCGCGCAGCACGCCCTCAAGTCCAAGTTCCTCGCCGCGGACGCCTTCGACGGCGTCTACAAGAAGGCGTACCGCGAGCTGTACCAGACCTTCTACGGCTCGGGTGCGGCGGTCGAGGACCTCAAGACCGTGGCCCAGGAGGCGCGCGCCGCGGGCGCCGGCTCCACCGCCCTGGACACCACCGTCGACAGCCTGATGAAGACCGTCACCGACCGGACGACAGCCCTGGCCAAGGACAAGGAGGTCACCGGCTGAGAACCCCCCGGCGTCCCGGACCGCCCGCCCCCGCGCGGCGGCCCGGGACGCGCCGTCGTCTCCCCCCACCCGTACCCCGAGGTGCCAGAACGTGATCGAGTCCACCCTCCCGCGCCCCTCCGCCACCGGCCCCACGGTCCTGGTCGTGGAGGACGACGCCAGCATCCGCGCCCTGCTGACCGCCGCGCTCAGCGCGGCCGGGTACGCCGTGGAGTGCGCGGCGCGCGGCCAGGAGGCCCTGTTCGAGATCGGCGCGCGGCGCCCCGATCTGATCGTGCTGGACGTGATGCTGCCCGACACCGACGGGTTCGACCTCACCCGGCGGCTGCGCGCGCAGGGCGTCTACACGCCGGTGCTGTTCCTGACCGCGCGGACCGGCGTCGACGACCGCATCATCGGGCTGAGTTCGGGCGGCGACGACTACGTCACCAAGCCGTTCCACGTGCAGGAGGTGCTCCTGCGCATCCGCGCCATCCTGCGCCGCAGCAACGCGGCCGGCTCCGCCGCCGATTCCCGTCCGCCCCTGCGCTACGCCGATCTCTCCCTCGACGAGCACACCCACCACGTACGGCGCGGGGACCGCCCGTTGAAGCTGTCCCCGACCGAGTTCCGGCTGCTGGCCTGTCTGCTCGCCCACCCCGAACGGGTGCTGGAGAAGGCGGAGATACTCCAGCAGGTGTGGCGCTACGACTTCTCCGGCGACACCCGGATCGTGGACACCTACGTCAAGAACCTGCGCCGCAAGGTGGATTGCGGATCCCCCGCCCTGATCCACACCGTGCGCGGGGTCGGCTACTGCCTGCGGCTGCCGCGCGACGAGCGCGACAGCGCCCCGCGATGAGATGGCCTGGCCGGCTGCGGCCGCGTTCACTGCGCATCCGACTCGTCCTGATCTCGGGGCTGCTGGCCACCAGCGCCGTGCTGCTGTGCCAGCTGGCGGGGCTGGCCGTGCTGCGCGGGTGGCTCACCGACCAGGTCGACGACCGGCTCTCGCACTTCCGGCCCCCGGGCCGCACCTACGTCGACCTGCGCGCCAACAGCCTGCTGCGGCCGCCCAGTTCGGACAGCGCGCTGCCCTCGGACTACCGGGTCTACTTCTACGACGGCGACGGACGGCTGCTGCACACCTCGCTGGGCAGCGGCGCCGAACCGGGGCCGCGGCTGCCGCGCCGCCAGGCCGACCTGGGACTGGCCACCGGGCGGCCGGCCACCGTCCCGGCCAGGGGCGGGGCCACCGGATCCGGCTGGCGGGTGGTGGCGTACCACGGCCCCGGACACATGCTGGCCGTCGTCGCGCTGCCGCTGGACACCGTCGACGGCGCGACCGCGAAACTCCTCTGGCTCAGCCTCGGGCTGGGGGCCGCGGTGGCGGTCGGGGTCGTGGTCCTCGGCAACGGCGCCGTCCGGCTGGGGCTGCGTCCGCTCACCCGCGTCGAGCGCACCGCCCAGCACATCACCGAGGGCGCCCTGGAGCTGAGCGTGCCCGGAGCCACGCCGGACACCGAGGTCGGCCGGCTCGGCCTGGCGCTGAACAGCATGCTCGACCGGCTGCGGGCCGCCCTGCACCGCACCGAGACCTCGGAGGCGCGGCTGCGCCGCTTCATGGCGGACGCCGGACACGAACTGCGCACCCCGCTGACCGCGATCCAGGGCTTCGCCGAACTCCTGCTGGACGAGCCCGACATGCCCGTCCGGCGGCGCCGCGAGGCACACGCGCTGATCGCCCACAACGCCGAGCGCATGGGCCGCCTCGTCGAGGACCTGTTCCTGCTCGCCAAGCTCGGCGAGACGCCCGCCGCGCACCGGGAGCCGGTCGATCTGCTGTCGCTGGCCGCGGACGCCATCGCCACCACCGCGATACGCCATCCCCGGCGCGCCATCACCCTGGAGCCGCTCGCTCCGCGGGCCGCCGACCGCGAGCGCGACCTCGACATCGTCGAGGCGCCGGGCGACCCCCATCAACTCGCCCAGGCGGTGGCCAATCTGCTCACCAACGCGTGTGTGCACACCCCGGGCGACGCGGCGGTGCGCGTCCGGGTGGGCGCCACCCGCGCGCCCGCCGGGGGCGGCCTGGGCAGCGGCACACCGCTGCCGCCCGGCACCCCCGTGTGCGTCGTCGAGGTCGCCGACGACGGCCCCGGCATCGACCCCGACGAGGCCCCGCACGTCTTCGACCGCTTCTACCGCGCGACCCCACTGGGCCGCACGGCGCACACCGCCACCGACCCGACGCCCGGGTCCGGGGCCGGGGCCGGGGGCGAGCCCGGCTCGGGGCTGGGCCTGGCCATCGCCGCGGCCATAGCGGCGGCGCACGGCGGACGCCTGGAACTGGACAACCGCCCCGGCGAGGGCTGCACCTTCCGGTTGCTCCTGCCCGAGACGGCCACCACCCCGTGACGCCCCGCGCCCTCACCCGGTCCCGGCCCGGTCCCGGTGTCGCACCCGAGCCGTACCCACCCCCATGTCATGCTGATCACATGGCACTTCAGGACGATCGTGCGCCCCTCGCCGAGCGGGTCGAGCAACTCCTCGACACCGAGGGCCCGTTGCCCATCGTCGCGGCCGGGGACCCGGTGCTGCGGCGCGGTACCGAGCCGTACGACGGGCAGTTGGAGCCCGCGCTGCTGACCCGGTTCCTCGCGGCGCTGCGGGCGACCATGCACGCGGCGCCCGGGGTCGGGCTCGCCGCTCCGCAGGTGGGCGTGGAGCTGCGGATCGCGGTGATCGAGGACCCGGCCCCCGTCCCCGAGGAGGTGCGGATCGCACGCGGGCGCGTGCCGCAGCCGTACCGGGTGCTGGTCAATCCGTCGTACGAGCCCGTGGGCGGCGCCCGCGCCGCGTTCTACGAGGGCTGTCTGAGCGTGCCCGGCTGGCAGGCGGTGGTCGCGCGCCACGCCGAGGTGCGGCTGACCGGGCTCGACGAGCACGGGCGGGCGCTGGACGAGGTCTTCTCCGGCTGGCCCGCACGGATCGTGCAGCACGAGACCGACCACCTGGACGGCCTGATCTATCTCGACCGTGCGGAGTTGCGCTCCCTGTCGTCGAACCAGACGGCCGCGGAGCGCTGGGCACAGCCGACCCCGGAGCGGGCGGCGCAGGCGCTCAGCTTCGAACTGCCGTAGGACAGCGTCCAGGGCCGCACCCCTCGGGGGCGCGAACATGGGGTGCGGCGTGCCCCGACGGCCGTCTCCGCTCGGCCCGCCGTCAGGAGCGGCCGATTCTCGCGTCGCCGCCCAGGAAGACATGTGTGAGGTACGCGCCGAAGAGATCCGCGTCGTAGAGGAGTCCGTTGTACGCGACGGGGATCCGGTATCCGTTGATCTCGGCGGTGGGCGTGCCTGGTCCCTCGTGCCCGTTGGCTTCGCCGGCGGCGTCGAAGACCTTCTCCGAGGCATCGACGAAGTTCCGGTACTTCATGGACTTCACCGCGGTGTCGAAGGATGCACTTCTCAGGCCCTCGACCTTGCCCGCCAGCTGCAGCAGGCGCGCATCCGTGAACCCGTCGACCGCTTCGGAAGGCTGGTTCCGGTAGAGGAGCGCGTGATACTCGGCGAACTTCCCCTGGTCCACGGCCGCGCGCAGTGCGTTGACCGCCTTCTTCGACCCCACTCCGCCCAGCCGTCCGTCCAGGAACGACGCCAGCGTGTACTCGACCTTGACCTTGCGCTGCAGGATCCACTTGGTCAGGACCGGCCCGCCGCCCGAGGTCTCGAAGTCCTTGCAGTACGGGCAGCGCGGATCTTCATAGAGGTGCACGGCGATCCCCGCGTGCGGATCTCCGACCACGACGGTCGTCCCGTCCGCCGCCACGGTCTCGGGCACATCGGCCGCACTGACGTACGCCGGCTTGTCCTGTGCCTGTTGTCCCGTGCCGACGCCGGCGGTCGGGTGGTACCGCGACCCACAGCTCGCCATGGCCGCGCCAAGTACGCAGGCCGACACGGCCATCGCCAGCCGTCTGCCTCTGTGCTTCATCTGTGTCAGGCCCCCCTGAGTGTCGTGGAAGGGGAGACTAGGTCATCCATGCTCCGACCGGGGTGGGCGGGTTCCTCCCTCCGGCCTGCGGACGAGAGGGCACGCGGGTCCCTGGCCCGGCCGCCCGATGACGCAGCCACGAGCGGGACCCTCCGGTACGGTCCGGTGCCATGGCGAATCGCGACACGGTGCCGGAGAAGATCGCGTGGGTCCTTATTCGGGACGGGCGGGTGCTGGTGACGCGGAGTCATGGCCGGGATCGCTTCTACTTCCCCGGCGGTCATCGTGAACCGGGCGAGTCCGACGACGAGACCCTGGTGCGGGAGATCGACGAGGAGCTGCGGGCGGCGATCGACCCGAACTCCATGGTGCACTTCGGCACGTTCGAGATCGGGGCGGGCCATCCCGATCACGGGCCGTTCCGGATGATCTGCTACACCGCCGATCACCGCGGTGTGCTGACGCCGTCCCGGGAGATCGCCGAGAAGGCGTGGTTCCGGTATGCCGACCGGGACCGGGTCTCGGCCGTCGACGAGCTGGTCTTCGACGCGCTCCACGACGCGGGACGGATTTCCTGATCAGCGGAGCGCGATGCGACGGCGGATGTTCGGGCACTCCGGCGGCGGTGGCCGGTTCCGGCACCGGCCACCGCCCTGCGGTCAGTTGTCGCGGTACGCCTCCAGCAGGCGCAGCCAGATCTCGCTGATCGTCGGGAACGACGGGACCGCGTGCCACAGCCTGCTGATCGGGACCTCGCCCGCGATCGCGACGGTCGCGGAGTGGATGAGTTCGCCGACGCCGGGGCCGACGAGGGTCACGCCGACGACGACCTCGCGGTCGAGGTCGACGATCATGCGGGCGCGGCCGCGGTTGCCGTCGCCGTACAGTTCGGCGCCCGCGACGGAGCCCAGGTCCACGTCGACGGCCTTGATCCGGCGGCCGCTCTGCTCGGCCTCCGCCAGGGACAGGCCGACCGCGGTCGCCTCCGGGTCGGTGAAGACGACCTGCGGGACGGCGACATGGTCGGCCGTCGCCGCGTGCGCGCCCCACGGGTCGCTCTCCAGGATCGGGACGCCGGCGGCGCGGGCGGCGATCGCGGCGCCCGCGATGCGCGCCTGGTACTTGCCCTGGTGGGTGAGGAGCGCGCGGTGGTTGACGTCGCCGACGGCGTAGAGCCAGTCGGTGCCGGGGACCCGCAGGCTGTCGTCGACGGACAGCCAGCTGCCGGGTTCCAGGCCGACCGTCTCCAGGCCGATGTCGTCGGTGTGCGGGACGCGGCCGGTGGCGAAGAGGATCTCGTCGGCCTCGATGCGGTCGCCGGTGCCGGTGACCGCGACGACCGTGCCGTTCTCGCGGGTGACCGAGGTGAGCGAGGTGCCGGTGCGGACGTCGGCGCCCGCCTCGGTGAGCGCCTCGGCGATCAGTTCGCCCGCGAAGGGCTCCATCCGGGGCAGCAGGCCCTTGCCGCGGACCAGCAGGGTGACCTGCGAGCCGAGCGCCTGCCACGCCGTGGCCATCTCCGCGGCGACCACACCGCCGCCGACCACGATCAGGCGTCCCGGCACCGACTGGGCGCTGGTGGCGTCGCGGCTGATCCACGGTTTGACGTCGGCGAGGCCCGGCAGGTCGGGCAGGGCGGCCGTGGTGCCCGTGGCCACCGCGACGGCGTGGCGTGCGGTGAGCACGGTCAGCTCGCCGTCGGGCCCGGTGACCGTGACCGTGCGCGGCCCGGTGAGGCGGCCGTGGCCGCGGTACAGGTCGGCTCCGATGGACTCCAGCCAGGCGACCCCGCCGGCGTCCTTCCAGTCGGAGGTCTCGTAGTTGCGGTGGGCGAGCACCGCGGCGGCGTCGAGGGGGCCCTGGACCGAGTGGCGCAGCCCCGGCACCCTGCGGGCGTCCGCGCGGGCGATGGCCGGGCGCAGCAGGGCCTTGCTGGGGATGCAGGCCCAGTACGAGCACTCGCCGCCGACGAGTTCGCTCTCCACGACCGCGGTGGAGAGGCCGGCCGCGCGGGTGCGGTCGGCCACGTTCTCCCCCACGGGCCCGGCACCGAGTACCACGACGTCGTACGCGATGGTTTCCGTTTCCGTCATGGGGTCAGTCTGGTGGGTGGTGTGCGGCGAGGCCACACGGGTACGCGCGCGACACGGGCGTGCACCACGCGTGGAATATGTGCCGCCTCGGCCGTGTTGTGCCGTCGGCTTCGTACCGACCCAGGAATGAGGGATCAGCCATGAGCAGCACCACCGTGGAGCTGACCAAGGAGAACTTCGACCAGATGGTCACGGACAACGAGTTCGTCCTGATCGACTTCTGGGCTGCCTGGTGCGGGCCGTGCCGTATGTTCGCGCCGGTCTACGAGAAGGCGGCGCAGGACAATCCCGACCTGGTGTTCGGCAAGGTGGACACGGAGGCGCAGCCGGAGCTGGCCGCGGCCTTCGGGATCCAGTCGATCCCCACCCTGATGATCGTCCGCGATCAGGTGGCCGTGTTCGCCCAGCCCGGAGCGCTGCCGGAGGCCGCCCTGGCGGACGTCATCGGGCAGGCCCGGAAGCTGGACATGGACGAGGTCCGCAAGTCGGTCGCCGGGCAGAAGGCCGAGGCGGCGGACGGGCAGCCGCAGGGCGAGTGACCTCCCGCCCCGGGGGCGGAACAACCCCGACGGCCCCGAGGGCCGCGACTCCCTCCTCCTGACGGCGGGAGTCGCGGCCGTCCGCGTGTGGGGGCGGGCCTCAGAACGGGTACTGCGCCACGTCCCCGCGTACGGTCGTCCAGCGCACGTCGGTGAACGCCTCCAGGTTCGCGTCGCCGCCGAAGCGCGAGCCGGTGCCGGACGCGGCGACCCCGCCGAAGGGGGCCACGGCCTCGTCGTTCACGGTCTGGTCGTTGATGTGCACGATGCCGGTGGGGATGCGTTCGGCCAGGTCGAGTCCGCGGGCGGCGTCGCGGGTGACGATGCCGAGCGAGAGTCCGTAGGCGCCGTCCGCGGCGAGCGCGGCGGCCTCGTCGGCGGTGTCGAAGACGCGTACCGGCGCGACCGGCCCGAAGACCTCCTCCGCGTAGGCGGGCGTGGTGTCGCCGACGTCGGCGAGGACGGTCGGCCGGTAGAAGAGGTCCTCGTGGGTGCCGCCGGCGGCGAGCCGGGCCCCGCCGGAGGTGCTGCCCTCCACCAGGGCGTGCACCTTGGCGAGCTGGGCCGCGTCGATGATCGGGCCGAGGTGGACCTGCGCGCGGTGCGGGTCGCCGACGGCGAGGGAGTCGGCGCGGGCGGCGAGCCGGTCGACGTACTCGTCGTAGAGCGAGCGGTGCACCAGGTGGCGGCCGGTGGTCATGCAGATCTGGCCCTGGTGGAAGAAGGAGCCCCAGGCGGCCGTGGAGATCACGGCCTCGATGTCGGCGTCCTCCAGCACCACCAGCGCGGAGTTGCCGCCGAGTTCGAGGTGGGCGCGCTTGAGGTGGCGGCCGGCCGCCTCGCCGACGGCGCGGCCCGCGGCGGTGGAGCCGGTGAAGGAGATGACGGGCACCTGCGGGTCGGCGACCAGCGCCTGGCCGACGTCGGCCCCGCCGGGCAGCACATGCAGCAGGTCCTCGGGCAGGCCGGCCTCCGCGAAGACCGCGGCGAGGGCGAGTCCGCCGCAGACGGCGGTGCGCGGGTCGGGCTTGAGGATCACCGCGTTGCCGAGCGCGAGGGCCGGCGCGACGGAGCGGATGGACAGGATCAGCGGGGCGTTGAACGGGGCGATCACGCCCACGACGCCGACCGGGACCCGGCGGGTGTAGGAGAGGCGGGGCGCCTCGGTGGGCAGCACCTGGCCGGCCGGGCGGGAGGCGAGGGCGGCGGCCTCGTAGCACTCCTGGGCGGCGACGTGCAGTTCGAAGTCGGCCTTGCCGGGGATGGAGCCCGATTCGCGCACGATCCATTCGCGCAGCTCCGCCGCGTGGGCGGCGAACAGGTCGCCGGCCTTGCGCAGCACGGCGGCGCGGGCGAAGTGCGGGGCCCGTGCCCAGGCGTGCTGGGCGGCGCGGCCGGCCCGGGCCGCGAGGGCCACGTCCTCGCCGCCGGCGAGGGTGACGGTGCCGAGCGCCTCGCCGGTGGCGGGCTCGGTGACGGTGTACTCAGGGCCCGACAACGGGCCGGGGCGGCCCGCCTGCCAGGTCTTCGGCTCGAGCAACGACATGTCCATGCGCTCCGATCGGATCACCGGTGGGTGCCCGCCGCTCACACGGCGAGCGGGAGTCCCGTGTAATGGACGGCCAGTTCAGCAGCCGCCGACCGGGATGCGACGATCCGGCGCAGGCGTGTGAGCTGCATCCGCCGATCGAACGCATCCCCGTTTGGTTGAGCGTGCAACATCTTAGTCATGTCATATGAGAATCGGGTTGCCTGCCACACGCGTTCCTGAGACCGCTCTGAGTAGGTGTCCAGCAGCGCCGTGGAACCGGTGCGGTGCACCTCGATCAGGGCCGGGGCGAGCAGCCGGATGTCGGAGACGGCGAGGTTCAGGCCCTTGGCGCCGGTCGGCGGCACGATGTGGGCGGCGTCGCCGGCCAGCAGCAGGCGGCCGTACCGCATCGGCTCGTGGACGTAACTGCGCATCGGCGTCACGGACTTGGCGGTGACCGGTCCACGTTCGAGGACCCAGTCGTCGTCGGTCGCGAACCGCGCGGCGAGCTCGTCCCAGATGCGCTCGTCGGGCCAGTCGGCGACGTCGGTGCCGTTGGGCACCTGGAGGTAGAGGCGGGAGACGGACGGCGAGCGCATGCTGTGCAGCGCGAAGCCGTTCTCCCCACGCGCATAGATCAGCTCCTCGCAGGACGGTGCCACGTCGGCGAGGATGCCGAGCCAGGAGTACGGAAACTCGTGCTCGTACGCCCGGCCGAGCGCGGCGGGCACGGCCGCGCGCGAGATGCCGTGGAAGCCGTCGCAGCCCGCCACCCAGTCGCAGCGCAGGGTGCGCTCGCGGCCCTCGTGGCGGAAGCGGACCACGGGCGCGCCGCCGTCCGCCCCCTCGATGGCGACCGCCTCGGCCTCGAACAGCAGCGGCGGCCCCTCGGCCAGCTGGAGCGCGACGAGGTCCTTCACGATCTCCGTCTGCGCGTAGATGGTGACGGTACGGCCGGCGAGCGCGGGGAAGTCGATGTGGTGACGCTCCCGCTCGAAGCGCAGCTCGATGCCGTGGTGCTCGAGGCCCTCGGCGTCCAGCCGCGCGCCCGCCCCGCAGGCGCGCAGCGCGTCGACCGTGCCCTGCTCCAGCATCCCGGCGCGCTGCCGGTGCTCGACGTACGCCCGGTCCCTGCTCTCCAGGACCACGCAGTCGACGCCGGCCAGATGCAGCATCCGGGCGAGCAGCAGCCCCGCCGGGCCGCCGCCGACGATACCGACCGTGGTGCGCATTCCGGCCTCCCCTGACGGGCGGGTCAGCTGGAGTCGCGGTGCACCACCGTGGCCCCCAGCGCTGTGTGCGTCTCGGGCGCGGCGCCGGGCTCGCGCACCGCGCGGTCGACCAGTTCCGCGAGGTCGCGACCGGAGGGCAGCTCCAGGTGCACCGTGCTCAGCCGGGGCCGCAGCAGCCGGCCGAGCATCAGGTCGTCGGCGCCGACGACGGCCGTGTCCTCGGGGATGCGCGCCCCGTCGTCCTGAAGGGCCCGCATCAGCAGCATGGCGTACTCGTCGTTGTACGCGAACACCCCGTCGAGCGCGAGTTCGCGGCAGCGGGCGGCGAGCCGGGCCGCGCACTCCTCGTCGTAGGCCAGCGGCAGCACGGTGACGGTCGCGTCCGTGTCGCGCAGGGCGTGCCGTACGCCGGCCAGGCGCGGCCGGGAGAAGGCGCGCAGGCCGGGCTCCTCGGGGACCACGACGCCGATGCGGCGGCGCCCCCGGGCGTACAGGTGCCCGGCGGCGCAGCGGCCGACCGCCTCGTGGTCCATGAGCAGGGCGTGCGCGCCGTCGACCGGTTCGGGTCCGAGGGTCACCACGGCGCGGGCGCCGGAGCGTTTGAGCACCGCCACGCCCTCGGGTCCGATGCCCGGACCGGGCACGATCACGGCGACGGGCCGCAGCTCGGCCCAGGCGCGGGCGGCCGCGTCGCCGTGCAGCCCGCCGGTGCCGTACAGCACGACGGTGTACTCCAGGCGGCCGAGGGCGCCTTGCAGGTCGCTGAGGAACTGGCTGTACAGGGGTCCGAGGGGGACGGCGGGGGCGGGCATGAGCACCATGCGGCTGTGCCCGGCGCGCAGGCTGCGCGCCGCGGCGTGCGGCACGTACCCGAGCTCTTTGGCCGCCTGGTGGACCCGGCGGCGCGTCGGCTCGCTGATCCGTACGGCACGGGTGTTGTTGAGGACGTAGGAGACGGTCGCGCGGGAGACGCCGGCCAGACGGGCCACGTCGGCGCTCGTGGGCACGGAGCGCTGCGCGGGCGGTAAGGAGGCGGGCGTGTTCGGTATCTGCACCATGACGTGACGCATCTTGGCAGAACCGGTCGCGGGGCAACGCGGCGGGGCAACGGGCGTCACGGAGACGGCATACCGGAAGGGATGGGTCCGGGTGGAGCCGGGCGCCGGGGCCCTGGAAGGGGCGGGTCCGGGCGGAGGCCAGGTGCCGGGAAGGGCCCGTTCGGGCGGGGGTGCGCGCCGGGGGCGCCGTGGCTACGCGCGTCACACGCGCGGACACGGCGAGTAGCACGTGTCAGCAGGGCGGTCGCGGCGGCTCCGTGCGCGTCACGCGGGCGACCAGGTCGATCCAGCCGCGCTCCAGCCGCTCCAGCGGCATCCCCCGCTGCCGGGTCAGGTGATGGACCAGGGCGGGGTCCAGGTGGGCGAGGAGGGTCTGCGCGAGCAGCTCGCAGTCGGCGTCCGGCACGATCTGCCGCAACAGCACGAAGACATGCGTCTGGAGGAACCGCAGCGACGGGTGGGCGAACCGGCGGGTCGGTTCGGGCAGGGCGGCGAGCTGGAGGTCGAGCTGTTCCGCCGACCGGTAGAGCACCGCCACCCCGAACGCGCGCAGCCGCTCCAGCGGCGGCGCGCCCGGCCCGAGCGGCGGCGGACCGCCGAGGAAGTCCGCCTGGAGGGTGCGGGAGGAGTGGTCGAGCAGCGCCATGAGCAGCCCGGTGCGGTCGCCGAAGCGACGGAAGACCGTGCCCTTGCCCACGTTCGCCGCCGCGGCCACCGCCTCCATGGTGACGCCGGCCACCCCGTGCTCCGCGATCAGCCGGGAGGCGGCCTCCAGCAGCCGGGCGCGGTTGCGGGCGGCGTCGGCCCGCAGGCACGGCTCGTCGGCCGCCGCGAAGCCCACGTCGAGCAGCTGGGGCGCGTCGAAGCGCTCGGGCGCGTCGAAGCGCTCGGGCGCGTCGAGCTGCTGCGGCGCGTCGACGGGCTCCGAGGACGGCGGGAAGGGCGGCGGCGCGCTGGACATGAACCCAGCGTAAAGCATCGGGAATGAAACTGGACCGCGGTCCGGTTATCCTGCTAGAAAGCTAACCGGACCCCGGTCCGGATTTGTTGCAGCAATGTTTCAGCCTTACGAAGCGAGCTGGGCGCTTTACGGCGTTTCAGCCCACCCCCCATTGGAGTGACCCCATGACCGTTCGCATCCTCGCGCTCGTCGGCAGCCTTCGCGCCGGTTCGCACAACCGTCAGCTCGCCGAGGCCGCCGTCCGCGTCGCCCCCGAGGGCTCCGAGGTCGAGCTGTTCGAGGGCCTCGCGGAGATCCCGTTCTACAACGAGGACATCGACGTCGAGGGCGCCGTGCCCGCCGCCGCCCAGAAGCTGCGGGAGGCCGCTCAGGCCGCCGACGCGTTCCTGCTGTTCGCCCCCGAGTACAACGGCACCATCCCGGCCGTGCTGAAGAACGCCATCGACTGGCTGTCCCGCCCGTACGGCTCCGGCGCCTTCGGCGGCAAGCCCGTCGCCGTGTTGGGCACCGCGTACGGCCAGTTCGGCGGCGTGTGGGCGCAGGACGAGACCCGCAAGGCCGTGGGCATCGCCGGCGGCAAGGTGCTCGAGGACGTCAAGCTGTCGATCCCGGGCTCCGTGGTCCGCTTCGCCGAGACCCACCCGTCCGACGACGCCGAGGTCGCGGCCGACCTGACCGAGGTCGTCGCCCGCCTGCACGGCCACGTGGGCGAGACCGCGGCGGCCTGACCGCTGCCGCGCGCATCCGATTCCGCGCGCAACCGAAGGGGCCGGAGTCCTGGTGACTCCGGCCCCTTCCGCGCGACCTCGGCCAGGCATCCGGTCGTCAACCACACCGGCAGCCGCTCGCCTACGACGTCAAGTCCGCACCCGTTCAGTCCAGTTCGGCCAGCCGCTCGACCGCCGGAGCCGCGAACCGCTCGATCCAGCCCGCGGGTTCGCCCACGCGCGGGCCGAGGATCACGGTGTCGATGCCGAACCCGGCGTAGCCGGACATGTCGTGGAGGAAGGCGTCGAGCTTCTCCTCCGTGGCGGCCTCGCCGACGTACACCGTGGTCTTGCGGATGGCGTCGTAGTCACGGCCGACGGCATCGCAGTGCCCGCGCAACACGCCCAGCTTGTGCCGGAGTTCGTCCGGCGAGGCGACGATCAGGTTGCAGGCGTCCGCGTACTGCGCGACCAGCCGCAGGGTCTTCTTCTCGCCCGTGCCGCCGATCATGATCTCGGGGTGCGGCGAGCTGACCGGGGCGGGCACGCACAGCGTCTCGGCGAGCCGGTAGTGCTCGCCCTCGAAGGGGCCGTTGTTGCCCGGATCCCACATCTGGAGGCAGATCCGCAGGGTCTCCTCCAGCCGCTCGAACCGCTCGGCGAGCGGCGGATAGGGCACGCCGAGGCCGTGGTGCTCGCGGTCGTACCAGGCCGCGCCGATGCCCAGCGTCCCGCGTCCGCCGGACACCACGTCGAGGGTCGTGGCGATCTTGGCCAGAAGGCCCGGGTGACGGTACGTCACCCCTGTTACCAGCGCGCCGAGTTGCACGGTCGAGGTCACGCCCGCGAGGAAGCCGAGGGTGGTGTACGCCTCCAGCATGTCGTCCTCGGCACCGCCGTTGAACTCCATCTGGAAATAGTGGTCCATCACCGAGAGCCAGGCGACCCCCGCCGCCTCGGCGGCCGCACCCGCCGCGGCCAGCTCGGCGCCGATCGCGGGGCCGCCCCCGGAGTGGTTGAACCGGTTGATGTGCACGCCCACGCGCATGCGGATCTCCGTTCCGGCCGGATCGCCCGTCGTACCTCGGACACGGTCTCGTCACCGCCGACGCTAGTTCGTCGAGTGCGCTCGAAGTCAACCTTGGCCGGGCGACACCTCGCCGTTCGGATCATGCTCCGGCGGCGAGCCTGCCGTACGACCGCGGGGGGCCGATCGCAGAATCCCACCATGACGGAGAACTGGGAGATCCGGGAGGCCGGACCGGCGGACGCCGGGCGCAAGGCGCTGCTGCTGCCGGGCGGGCTGTGCACGACCGAGTTCTACGCCGACGTGATGGCCGAGCCGAAGCTGTCGGCGGCCGGTCTCGGACTGGTCGCGGTGACCCTGCCCGGGTTCGGGCGGACGGACCCGCCCTGGGACGTCACGGTGGAGAACTACGCGCAGCTGATGGCGGACCACGCCCGCGCGACCGGCTGCGACGTCGTCGTGGGCCACAGCTACGGGGCGAACGTCGCCCTGGAGATGGGCGCCGCGGGGCTGTTCGACGGACCGCTGGTGCTGCTGTCGCCGTCGTTCTCCCGCAAGGACGAGTCGTCGATGATGGGCTTCCTGGACCGGCTGGGCGGCATCTCGGGGGTGGGGCCGCTGGCCTGGTCGGCGCTGGTGAAGGCGGCGCCGAGGCTGGCGCGCTCCAGCCTGCCGCCGGAGCGCGCGGACACGCTCGCCGCGGTGCTGGGCAACAACGATCCGGCGGTCGCCCGGACCATCGTCCACGCCTACTTCCAGTACCTGGACCTGCACGGCTCGCTCGCCCCGCGGCTGTGCGAGGCGGGCAACCGGGCCTGGGTGGCCTTCGGCGACCACGACGAGATCGGCCTCCAGCCGGACGAGGAGAAGGTCCTGCTGGACTGCCCCCGGGTCACGACGGTGACCGTGCCCGACGCCGGTCACCTGCTCCTGGTGGAGCAGCCGGCCGCGATCGCGGACCTGGTCCTGGAGGCGGCCGCCGCGGTCTGACCCGCTCGCGCGCGGCCGGGGCGGCTCACGACGTCCCGATCGGCAGCGCGTCCTGGTAGCCGTTGACCGGGCGGCGGACCTTCTTCAGGGTGCGGACGTCGATGGCGACGGGCGCCGAGGCGGTGCCCAGGGTGCCGCCCGGGTGCCAGGTGCCGGTGACGCTGACCCAGGTGTTCGCGCGCGGCGCGGGGACGCCGTAGATGCGGACCTTCACGGACTGGGCGTCGGCGGCGCAGCAGCTGAGGATGATCCGGGTCAGCTCCCAGGTGCTGCCGGCCCCGGGCGTGACGAAGCCGGTCATCCGCACGGTACGGCTCCGGATGGCGAGCCCCTTGTCCTGCTGCACCCGGTGGGTGAAGTCGGTCAGCGTGATGGGGAGCGGCGAGGTGGCCGGCAGCGGGTCGAAGTGCTCCTGCGCGTCGACCGCCTTGGGTGCCTCGCGGGCGGCGGTGTACGCGCCGAGGGCGGGCGGGGCGTAGAAGATCAGACTCAGCGCGGGGAGCAGCAGCAGCCAGGAGACGCGCGGCAGGCGGGAGTGGTCGTGTCCGTGGTGCCCCTCGCCGACCGCACGACCCGCATCCGCTTCGCCGCCTTCCCCGCTCGCGCCGGTACCGAGACCGGCGCCCGCGCCGCTGCCGTGACCGCCGTGCGCGTCAGCGCCCGCGCCGCTGCCGTGACCGCCGTGCGGGTCAGCGCCCGCGCCGCTGCCGTGACCGCCGTGCGCGTCATCGCCCGCGCCGGACCGCAGCGACCAGGCCTCCGCGACGCCGAGCGCCAGCAGCACGGCCCCGGACGCCACCAGCAGCGGACGCATCCCCTCCTTGACGTACCGGAGGTAGTCGTCGGTGAAGAGGGAGACGTGCAGCAGCCCGAGACCGCTGAGGACGAGCAGGGTCACCTGGACGAACCGCTTCACAGCAGCACCCCTCCGATCGCGGCACTGCACAGGACGGCCACGACCAGGGTGGCCGTGGAGAAGCGGGCGGCGAAGGCCCGTCCGAAGGTGCCGGCCTGAAGGGCGATGAGCTTCAGATCGACCATCGGCCCCACGACCATGAAGGCGAGCCGTGCCGTCGGCGAGAACCCGGCCAGGGAGGCGGCGACGAAGGCGTCGGCCTCCGAGCACACGGCGAGCAGCACGGCGAGCGAGGCGAGGAAGAGCACGGAGAGCCAGGGCGAACCGGAGAACGTGTCCAGCACGGACCGCGGCACGGCCACGTTGAAGGTCGCGGCGGCCATCGCCCCGACGACGAGGAACCCGCCCGCGTGCAGGAAGTCGTGCTGGAAGCCCTGCCGGAACTCCCGCCACCGGCCGGCCCCTTCCCGGTGCCCGGTGTGCCGGACGGCCGGCCGCAGCCACTTCTCCTTGCCCAGCCAGAGCCAGAGCCAGCCCATGATCGCGGCCGTGGCGAGCGAGGCGAGCAGCCGGGCCAGCACCATGACGGGACGGCCGGGGAAGGCGATCGCGGTGGCGGTGAGCACGACGGGGTTGATCGCGGGCGCGGAGAGCAGGAACGCGAACGCGGCGGCCGGCGTGACACCGCGGCCGATGAGGCTGTTGGCCACCGGCACCGACGCGCACTCGCACCCGGGCAGCACCACCCCGGCGACGCCCGCGACGGGCACGGCGAGCACGGGTCGGCGCGGCAGCAGGCGGCTGAACACCCGTTCCGGGACGAAGGCGTTGATGGCTCCGGAGAGCGCGGTGCCGAGCAGCAGGAAGGGCATGGCCTGCACGGTGATCGCGAGACAGACCGTCCGCCACGCCTGCATCGCGGGCGCGTCCGACCACCGGCCGATCACCACGATCAGCACCCCGGGCAGAAGGGCCGCCCCGAGCAGCAGCACCGGCCAGTGCCGCGGCCACCCGGCCCCGGCCTCGGTCCCGGCTCCCGAGGCGCTGCCCCCGGCCGCCTCGGCCGCCTCGGCCGCCTCGGCCGGCCGCCCGCGCCCCCAACGGCCACGGCCGGTTCGTCAGTTGTGTGCACACCGGCTCCATCGGTACGACGATTCCGGATCAACATAGCGGTGCCCGGAACGGGCCCGGCGAAGGGGCCCGGCCGACGGGCCGACGGTGCAGGACGCGGCACCGGCGGCCCGCGGGCCGTCACACGGGCACGGGGCGCTGACCGGACGGCGTGCGACGGGCGGCGGGCCCGTCGAGGTGGACGACGACGGTCGAGTAGAACCGGTGCACGGCGTCGTCGACGCTGCGGATGAAGCCGCTCTCGGCGTTGCCCCGGCCGCTGCCCATGCCCTTGACGAGGGACAGGCGGAAGCCGGTGATCGAGCTGTCGGCGGACTTCGGGAGCAGGTCACCGGGTTCCGGCCGGAGCCGCTCCAGCGTGCCCCGGGGGCCCTTGCCCTCGCCCTCCACCAGCGTCTCGACATGCAGGTCCGCGGGCGCGTCCGCGAGTCTGCGGACCAGCCGCTTGGCCCAGGAGAGCGGGTAGCCCTGCGCGGGGGCCGGGATCTCGATGGACGTCCGCACCCTGCCGGTGCGCAGGTCGGCGCCGATCGCGAGGACGCCGGGGGTGCCGTCGATGCGCAGTTCGGCCTGGAGCCTGCCCTCCGCGCAGAGCTGGTCGGCGAGGGCGCCGCGGCGGATGCCCGGGTCCGTGCCGCGCCGGGCGCGCTGCACGGGCAGGACGCGCTGGCCGAGTTCGCCGCCGAGCCGCAGGCAGACCTGGCGGACGAGCCGCTCCCAGCTCTCGACGACCTCCAGGGCGCGGGGGTCGCCGTGGCACAGCGTCTCGTCGTCGATGCCGTTGCGCACGGGGACCCAGGCGGGGCCCATGTTCTGGAAGCCGTGGCATCCGGAGTTCTCGTGCTGGAGGTAGTGGAGCAGCTCCTCCAGCAGCCAGGCGTGCGCGCCGTTGCCGACGCCCTCGTGCCGGATCAGCATCTGGGCCTGGTGCGCGACCTCCGCCCAGGAGAGGTGCCACAGCGCCACCTTGTGCTTGCGGCGGCGGTCGACCTTGACCTCCACGAGCGGAGTGCCCTCCAGCGCCACGTCGTTGGAGAGCGTGATCACGGCCTCGTAGCCGCGGCGCGCGGCGATGTCCATGTACGCCTGGACCTGTTCGGCGCGCAGCGCGTTGCCGTTGGTCTTCGTCTCGACGAGCGCCGTCCACAGCTTCCCGGCCCGCTCCACCCGGATGACGCCGTCGGGGCGTCGCGGGCCGTCGCCGTGCGGCAGGGAGACCTCCGTGAACGTCTCCATCCGCCCGGCCGGCGCCCCGAACGCGGCGGTGAGCCGCCGGCCGAACTCGGGGACCTGCGCCATCACCGACAGCAGCACCGACGTGGCGCGCGTCTCGCGGTCCCGGTCGCTCTTGAGCGCCGAGACGGGGAAGAGCCGCGCCTCCCGCCAGGAGTCGTTCTCCGCAAGGGACTTCTTGGGCCCGGCGGGGAGGGTGACCTTCTTCTTCGCGGTACGGGGCCGGTCGGCGGGGACCGGCCGCGCCGCCTCGCCCTCGGACCGGCGCGGCGCGGGTACGGCGTCCAGGGCGGCGCGCGGGGCGGGAGCGGCGGGCAGGTCCGGGGCGGGTACGGCGGGGAGGTCCGGGGCGGGCACGGCTGTTCCCGTCTCCCGCCGTACGGCACCGGCGACCGCGTCCCCGGCGGGGCGGCCGTCGTCCCCGGCGCCGCGCGTGTTCGCCACAACCCCCGCTTGCCCCGCGTTCCCCGCGTCCCCCACGTGCCCCGTGGCGTCGGCCGCATCGGCGGCCTCGGTGGTGTCGGCGGCGTCGGCGGCCTCGCCGGCATCAACGGCCTCGCCCGCGTCGTCGTCGATGTCGACGCCGAAGTCCGTCGCGAGACCGGCGAGGCCGCTCGCGTACCCCTGGCCGACGGCGCGGAACTTCCACTCGCCGCCTCTGCGGTACAGCTCGCCGAAGATGATGGCGGCGACCTCGCCCGCGTCGTCGATGGCGTAACGGAGCAGCCGTTCGCCGGAGCTGTCGGCGAGCGTGACCTGGAGATCCTCCAGGTCCCCGAAGCGGGCTGCCGCGTAGCGGCTCGCGGCGACGACCAGCCGGTCGACGTCGGGCGCGACCGCCGTCAGGTCGAAGCCGATCCGGTCCTCGCTGCCGTCCCGCGTGGGCGTCTTGCCCAGCAGCTGCACGCTGCCGTCGGCGGCCACCGGGTTGTTGTAGAAGCAGAAGTCGGCGTCGCTGCGGACCTTTCCGTTCGCGTCCAGCAGGAGCACGGAGACGTCCGCGTCGCCCTCGCCGGTCGGACTCGTCCAGCTCAGACCGACGATCACGGAACCGGCGTCCTCGCTCAGGGCCGCCAGGGCGACGTTCGACCCCTTGACCATGTCGTGCACAAAGCCCCCCAAGATCACATGCGTGAGCACCTCGTCGTGCTCGGCCCAACTGCCCGTACCGCACCGGGGCGTGGCAAACGGGACGGGTAGGACTGTAGTGCCCACGTATCGGATCCGTGGAGGAAAGGTGAAGGTGACGGGCTGGGCTCAGTGGCCCCGGAAAGCCTCCTCCAGCCACCAGGCCCCGCGGTCCGCGACCACCTTCGCGTCGATCAGCAGCGGGGCGGTGCGCGGCCCGGCCAGCCAGTCGGAGAGCGGCTTCAGATCGGCCGGGGTGCGGACGGTCGCCGTGTCGAAGCCGTAGCCGTGGGCGAGGGCGGCGATGTCGGTCGCGGGGAAGCGGACGGTGTCCAGGGGGTGGCCGTCGGGGCCGAAGTGGTGGACCTCGGCGCCGTACGCGTCGTCGTTGTAGACGATGACGACCATCGGCAGGGACAGGCGGCGTACGGTGTCGAGTTCGGCGGCGCCCATCAGCGCGCCGCCGTCACCCAGGGCGGCGACCGGGAGGCGGTCCGGGCGGGCCAGGGCGGCGCCGATCGCGGTGGCGAGGCCCAGGCCGATCGACTGGAACGCCTGCGTGAAGCACAGGCCGTTCTCGTCCGGCACCGACAAGTACATCGTCGGGTAGCCCATGAAGTTGCCCGAGTCCACGCCGATCACCCGCTCCGCGGGCAGCAGTTCGTCGAGGGCGACGGACAGGGTGCGCGGATCGATCCGGTCCCGGGTGCCGGTGTCGTCGTAGGGCACGTCGCGCCAGCGCAGCCGGGCGGCGAGGGCGGCCGCGACCTCGGGGGTGCGACAGCCCTCGCGGGGTGGGCCGGTGAGCGTGTCGAGCACCCGCCGCGCGGTCACCACGGTGTCGCCGGTGACGGCCAGGTCCAGCGGGCGGTGCGCGCCCAGGGCCGCCGGGTCGTCGTCGATCTGCGCCACGGCGGTGTCCGGGCCGATGAGGCTCCCGTGCCGGGTCGTCCACATGTTCAGGGCGCAGCCCCAGCCGACCACCAGGTCGGCGCCGCGGATCAGTTCGGCGGCGAGCGGGGAGGCGAAGCCGCCGGAGACGTCCAGGGACCACGGGTCGCCGTGGAACAGGCCGCGGGCCACGGCCGAGGTGGCCAGGAGCGCGCCGCAGCGGTCGGCGAGCGCGGTCAGCGCCTCGCGGCAGCCGGGCGTGCGGGCGCCGCGGCCCGCCACGAACACCGGGCGGCGGGCCCGAGCGAGACGTTCGGCGAGCGCCGCGACCTCGTCCTCGGCGGGCTCGACGGCGGGGCGCGCAGGCGGTGGCGCGACCCCGGTGAGCGCGCCCTCGGGGACCTCCACCTGCTGGACGTCCAGCGGCAGGTTGAGCAGGACCGTACGCCGCTCGTGCACGGCCCGTCGTACGGCCTCGCAGGCCATCACGACCGCGTCGGCCGCCGACGTCACCCGCAGCGGGAGCGCGCCGACGGCGCGGGCCAACGCGTCCTGGTCGACATGGAAGTTGGAGTTCGGCGCGGTCGCCTCGGCGGCCAACACGATCATGGGTGTACGGGACTTCGCCGCCTCGGTGACGCCCGTCAGCGCGTTGGTGAGGCCGGGGCCCTGGTGGACGGTGAGCACGGCAGGGGTGCCGCTGACGCGCGCGTAGGCGTCGGCCATCGTCGCCGCGCCGCCCTCGTGGCGGGCGGCCACGAACCGGGCGCCGCCCGCGACGAGCCCGCCCGTCGGATGGAAGTTGCCGGAGCCGACCACGCCGAAGGCCTGCCGGACACCGGACGCCGCCAGGGCCCGGCCCACCGCCTCCCCGGCCTTCACCGGCACTCCACCAGCGCGAGCACGCGCGCGGGTGCCCCCGATCCGGCGACGATCGGCAGCGGGCCCGTGACGACGACCGCCCCGGTCGGGGGCAGTTCCGCCAGGTTCCGCAGCTGGGTGAGGCCGTACTTGCCGCTGCCCATCAGGTACGAGTGGCACGGGAACGCCGGGTCGAACCCGAACGCGACGCCCGCGTCGGTGCCCACCGTCTCCACGCCGAGGCCGATCACCGGCGACTCGTGCGCGACCCAGCGGGCGCACTCCGGCGACAGGCCCGGCGTGTGCGGGCCGCGCTCGTCGGCGTTGAGAAAGCTCTCCTGGGAGCCGGCGTGCGCGCTCCAGCCGGTGCGCACCAGCAGCCAGCCGCCGTCCGGCAGCGGGCCGTGCTCGGCCTCGAAGGCGCGCACGTGGTCGACCTCGACGAGGAAGTCGGGGTCCTTGGCCGTCTCGGCGGTGACGTCCAGGACGGCGGCCGGCGCGACCAGCCTGCCCGCCGGTACGGACGCCACGTCGTCGAGGTCCCGGCCGGTGACCCAGTGGTTGGGCGCGTCGAAGTGGGTGCCGGTGTGCTCGCCGCTGCGGAAGTTGTTCCAGTACCAGGCGGGGCCGCGGTCGTCGTACCGGCTGATCTCCTCCAGTTCGAACACGGCGGTCTGGCCGAACTCGGGCGGCAGCTGGATCACGGGGGTCGCCGAGGACAGGGGCGAGGTGAGGTCGACGACCTCGATCGATCCGTCGCGCAGGGCGGACACCAGGGCGGTGAGGAGGGACGGCTCGGGCATGACTGCCTCCTGGGCGTGGCCGGAACCCTCAGCATTCCAGCCGGGCCGCTCCGCGGGGAGGGGACGGGAGGCCGTGTCGGGGGCTTCGGGCACGCTCGCCCGCCCGCGTGCGGGGGCTCGGAGGGCGGGGGCTCGGCGGGCCGCCGGCCGCACGCGCCGCGCCGAACGTCGATGAATCGATGTGGTCGGCGCGTAGCAACTCGATGGACGCAGCATGCACTTGACCGTCTGAAAATTTCAACTTGCCTGTTGCGAGCTGTTGTTGGCAGGTGCCACAGTGGATTCATCGTCCGGACTCAGGAACGGGCGTGACCAGGCGGCCCGGTCGGGGGAGACGGGGCCGCACCTGCACCCCTCGGTGCGCAGGCATACGAAAGGCGTACGGCGATGGCTCCGCCCTCTCTCCCCCGGCCGCTGAACCGCGGGCCCGAGGACGGCGAGCTGTCCGGTCGGCCGAACGAGCGACCCTGGCCCACCGCGGAACGGCACCACCCCGCCGAACCACCCGGAGGCGAGCGCCTCGGTCGACTCCCTGGGCCGCCCGGCCCCGACCGCCTCGCCTCCGGGGACCCGCACGAGGCCGGAAGACCGCACGAGGCCGGGAATCCGCACGAGGCCGGGAAGCCGCACCACGATCCGGACGAGCCGCCCGCGCCCGGAGATCCGCTCGGTTCCGGGGTCCCGCTCGACTGCGAGGCGCCGCTCGGTCGCGGGGTGCAGCTCGGTCGCGAGGCCCCGCCAGGCCATGAGGCGGCGCTCGGTCACGAGGCCCCGCCCGGTCACGAGGTGGCGCCCGGCCATGAGGTGTCGCTCGGTTCCGAGGCCCGGCCCGCGCACCGCGTCGAGGTGTTCCACCTCGTGGCCACCCCCGCGGCGGTGTCCCTCGCCCGCCACCGCGTCCGCGCGCTGCTGACCGAATGGGGCGTGGACGACGACGTACTCGACGACGTCGCCCTCGTGACCTCCGAGCTTGTCACCAACGCGCTGACCCACTCCGGGAGTTCGCGCATCGTGTGCCGGGTGCACGGCGGGGCCGGCGCCGTACGGGTCGAGGTGGAGGACCAGGACCTCGGCGCCGGTCTGCCCGTCCCGCGTGAGCCCGGCCCCGACGACCAGGGCGGCCGCGGGCTCCTCCTGGTCGGGGCGCTCAGCGGCGACTGGGGCGTCAGCCGCGTCCCGGGCCGGCCGGGCCGCGTGGTCTGGGCCGAACTGAAGGCGCACACCCCGCCCACCGCCGCACCCACGCCCGAGGACCCCGCCCCCGCCGACCCCACCCCCACCGAACGCGCGGCGCGCCCCGGCGTCGCCCGGCCCATCCCCCACTCGGCCGAAGGACCCTTCCCGCAT
>NZ_LAVA02000004.1 GCF_000974985.2 Streptomyces mangrovisoli
GGCGACCACACGCCTCCGCCGCACGGTGGCGGTCACCACACGCCTCCTCCCTACGGCGGTGGCGAGCACACGCCCCCTCCGCACGGTGGCGGTCACCACACGCCTCCTCCGTACGGCGGTGGCGAGCACACCCCGCCCCCGCACGGCGGCGACCACACGCCTCCTCCCTACGGCGGCGGCGAGCACACCCCGACCCCGCCGAGCGGTGGTGGCGGCGGTGGGCACCACGAGCACCCGCCCACCCTCGCCCACACCGGTAGCCAGGCCATGCTGGCGGCCTCCGGTGTCAGCGCGGCGCTGATCGCGGGCGGAGCGATCCTGTACCGGCGCGGCCGCGCCGCGTCCCGTCGCTGAGCGCGTTCTCGGGCCCCGGCCGATCTCCTGTGCGGCCGGGGCCCGAGTCGTGCCCGCGCACGGTCCGTCGGCCGTGCGCCACCCTCGGGCGCTGATCAGCGTGGCCCCAGAGCCTGTCTGACGAGCCTGGTCCTCCGTTCACCCGTGCGGGCGCTCGGCCCACCCGAAAGCCCTACCTGCGCTGGCAAAAGTCATATCGATATGACTGGGTGTCAGTAATCGCCGTGTCAGAAAGCCGAGAAGCAGCCCCACTTCGGCGGCACCGCGAGGAAGCACGAGAGCGGAGGAAGGAGCAGGCATGACCCCGCAGCAGCGACACGCACGGTCCCGGCGACCGGCGTTCCTCGCGGTCACGGTCGCGGCCGCGACAGCCATGGCGTCCGGTCCGGTGTACGCCGCGGTCCCCGGCGCCACGCCCCCGCCGACCCCGGTGCCGGCCCCGGCCTCGACTCCGGCCCCGGCCTCGACCCCCGCCCCGGCCTTCGGCGCCTTCCTCGGCTCCGGGGCCCTCGGCGTCTCCCTCACGGAGCGGCTCGGCAGCTGGCTGGGCGGCGCCGAACCACGCGTCGGCCACACCTATCTGCGGGGCGACCGCTGGTCCGAGATCGAGGGATCGCCCGACATCCTGGACCCGTGGGCCGCCTGGCGCACCGCGAAGGCCGACCGGATGCTCGTGCTCAACGTGCCCATGCTGAACCGCAACGAGGACGGTCTGTCCGACGCCGTGGTGCGCGCGAAGCTGCGCCGCGGCGCCGCCGGGTTCTACGACGCGCACTTCCGCACGCTCGCCGAGCGGCTGGTGGCGCGGAAGGTGCCGGACACCGTGATCGTGCTCGGCTGGGAGATGAACGGCACGACGTACAGCCACCGGTGCGGCCCGGACCCTGCGAGCTGGAAGACGTACTGGAACCGGATCGTCACCACCATGCGCTCGGTGCCGGGGCAGCACTTCCGCTTCGACTTCACGCCCAGCCGGGGCCTGGACGCCGTGCCGTGGACGGAGTGCTACCCGGGAGACGGCACGGTGGACATCGTCGGCATGGACTCCTACGACCAGCCGGCCGGCCGCACCTTCGACCAGCAGATCAGCGAACCGTACGGCCTCCAGGCGCAGGTCGACTTCGCCAAGGCCCACGACAAGCCCATCTCGTACCCGGAATGGGGCCTCTTCCGCAACGGCGACGACGCCGACTACATGCGGCGGATGCTCGCCTGGATGGGCGAGCACAAGCCGCTCTACAACACGGTGACCGACTACTGCCCGCACGGCGTGTGGCAGTGCGGGGACAACCCCGAGGCGTCCGCCGTCTACCGGTCCGCCCTCTCCGGCCACACCGACCCGGCCCCGACCGCCCCGGCCCCGACGACCCCCGCCTCGACGACCCCCACTCCGACGACCCCCACTCCGACGGCCCCCGATCCGGCGGCGACCACGGCGCCCGCCGACCCGCCCCCCGGCAGCTGTGTCCCGCTGGACCTCGGCGACTGGGTCGAGTACTGGATCGGCGGAAAGGTCTGCGTCCGCCTCGACTGGTGGTCGAAGGCCGCGTCCGGCACCGGGTGACGGGTGGCGGTCGGCGGGTGGCGGCGGACCGGCTCAGCCCGCTCCGCCGCCGGCCCCGCGGTCCGCCGACTCCCGCCGCCGGTCCCGCAGTTCCCTGCCGTACCGGCGCGCGGCCGCCTCGCACAGCACCGCCGACATGAGGGGCGCGGTCCGCCGCCGCGCCAGCAACAGCCGCTGGTTGACGACGGGTTCGGGACGCCAGTGGTGCTTGTACGACTCGTCGCCGCGCAGCAGGCTCAGCGTGGCCGGCCCGTCGGCGCCGGCCCGCTCGGCGCACGCGTCGAGCAGCATCACCGCCACGTCCGCCTTGCGCTCCCTGAGCCCCGGATGGGCGCCGTACAGATAGCCGCCCGCCAGCCGCCGCGACACCAGCGTCAGGTCCACCGCCATCACGTCCTGCCCGAGCCGGAACTCGGTGACCACCGCGTCGCCCGAGCGCACCATCGGCCCGACCGAGCGCACCAGGTGCTCGCAGAACCGGTCCTGGAGGTGCTCCGTGGTCACCTTCCGCCCCTGCCACTGCAACCGGTGCAGCTCCAGCAGCCGGCGCAGCGCCCCGTCCACCCCGTCCGGCGGGACCACCCGCCGCTCGACGCCGAGCGCGGACAGCTTGCGCAGCTTGGCCCGCACCCGCTGCGCCTTGCCCGACGGCAGCCTGGCGACCAGGTCGGCCATCGGCACCGCGGGCAGCTCCAGGCAGAGCGAGTCCGTCACCCGGCGGCGCGGGCCGCTCCACTGGTCGTGGACCCGCTCCGCCGCCCCGCCCGGACGTACCTCACGGAAGTCGATCAGCGCGGTGCGCGCGGCGGCGAAGAGCCGCTCGGCCAGCGCCCGCGTGGCCGCCTCGGCGTGCTCGTCGTCGACGAGGACGTCGCCGTAGTCGGAGATCGCGCCGCCGAGCGGCACCAGCGCGGGGACCGGGCGGTGCACCCGCAGCAGCGGCGCGGCCGCGACGAGTTCACCGCCGTGCCGGACCACCACGAGCCGCAGCCGCCCCCGGATGCCGTACGAGAGCCACCACGAGTGCAGCCAGGCATGGCTCTGGAACGGGGTCGCCGTGCCGCACCGCCCGTAGAGCCGGGCCCACTGCGGTCCGAGTCCGGCGAAGGCGCGCTCGTCCGTGACGACGTCGGCGGCGTACCGCGGGGTCACAGCCGGCCGTGCGCGTCGGCGGCGACGGCCGGGCCCGGCACGGAGGCGGGCCGCCCGGTGTCCTCCTCGCGCGGGCGCCGCGGCCGGACCAGCAGCGCCAGCCCGCCGAGCAGCCCGCCCGCGCTCGCGCCCACCAGCCCGGTCACCACCGGCGACGCCGACGACGGCGCGGTGGGCTTGACCGCGCGGGAGAACTGGATCAGCCCGACATGGGTCTGCGCCTTGTCGGCGTTGGCGTGCTGGGTCAGCGAGCGGGCCACCGCGTTCGCCATGTCCGCCGCGAGATCCGCCCGCGTGGAGGTGGCCGAGACGGCGACCATCGGCGCGTCCGGCGAGGTCGCCGTCTGCACGCTGTCCTTCAGCGTGTTCACCGGCACCCCCGCCCACACCTGCGCGTCCCCGAGCACCGCGATCTGCGTGGCGACCCGGCCGTAGGCCTGTGCGAAGCCGAGTGCGGACGCCGGGTCGGACTGCGCGGTCGGCACGGCGACGACATAGCTGGTCGCCGTGTACTGCGGCGGCTTCAGCACGCCGTACGCGCCGCCGAGCAGCCCCCCGGCCAGCGTGCCGGCCGCGATCAGGGCCCAGGGCGGCAGCCACCGCCGGGACGGCGGGCGGGTCGGACGGTGGTGTCCGGTCGGGTTCTCGGTCATGGCGAACTGACTCCCTGGGGTGACGGGGAAGAGGAGGCCGGTCCGGCCGGGCCGGCGACGGCTGCCGCGTAGACGTCCATCAGCTGGGCGGCGCTGCGGGTGATGCAGTAGTGGTGGGCGGCGCGCGGGGCCGTCCGGCTCACCGGGCCGGCCGCGCGGACCGCGGCCAGGGCACGGGCGAACTCCTCGGGCCCGCCGCGGACCCGGAGGGCCCCGGCGGCCGCCTCCGCGGGCAGGTCCTCGATGGCCGGGCAGGAGGCGTAGAGCACCGGCAGCCCGGCCGCCAGCGCCTCCACGATCGCCAGCCCGAACGCCTCCTCCGGCGACGGGGAGACCAGCAGGTCCATCGCCGAGGCGAGCGAGGGCAGATCGGGCCCGGGGGAGCCGTCCGGCAGATACGGCCGCTCCCCGGCGAACAGCACCCGGTCCGCCACGCCCGCGTCGTGCGCGGCCCGCCGCAGGATGCTCTCCTCGGGCCCGCCGCCGACCAGCAGCAGCCAGTGGTCCGGCGGCGCCAGCGCCAGCGCCCGTACGGCGACGTCGAACCGCTTGCCCGCGGCGAGCCGCCCGATCCCGCCGACGACGTACGCGTCCTCGGGCAGCCCGAGCCGCTGCCGGGTGCGGTGGCGGCGCACCGGGTCGAAGCGGAAGCGGTCCACGTCGATGCCGTTGGGCACCACCTCGATCCGCGGTTCCGGCACGCCCCAGCGGCGCAGCCGCTCGGCGACTGTCGGCGAGACCGCGACCGTGGCGCGGCCCAGCCGCTCGGTCGCCAGATACAGCGCCCGCACGCCCGCGCCGAGCCGGCGGCCCTCCATCTGGGTGTCGCCCAGGGAGTGCTCGGTCGCGACCACCGCCCGCACCCCCGCGAGCCGGGCGGCGAGACGGCCGTAGACACAGGCCCGGTAGAGGTGGGTGTGGACCAGGTCGTAGCCGCCGGAGCGGATGAGCCGGACCAGGCGGGGGAGCGCGGCCAGGTCGCGGTTGCCGCTCATGGCCAGGTGGTGCACCGGCACCCCGTCGGCCGCGAGACCGTCGGCGACCGCGCCCGGGTTGGTGAGGGTGACCACCTCGGAGTCGACCGGCAGATGCCGCAGCAGCAGCCGCAGCTGCTGCTCGGCGCCGCCGACGCCGAGCCCCGTGATGACATGCAGGGTTCTCATCTCAGCCGCCCTCCACCGGCCGGCGGCGCAGCCGGTGCAGCCGGTACTTCAGATACAGGCGCAGGGCCGTGTCGTTCTGCCCGATGTGCAGCCGGGGCAGCGCGTGCGGGCCGGTGAGCGGGCCCGGGTCGATCGCGCAGGCGTACTGGTACCCGGCCGTGCGCACGGCGGTCACGGCCCGGGTGTCGAGGGCGCCGTACGGATAGCAGAACCCGGCCGGCGGCGTGCCGGTCAGCTCCTTCAGCAGGGCCCGGCTGCGGGCCACCTCCGCGTGCAGCGTGGCGTCGTCGGCTCCGGTCAGGTCGATGTGCGCGAGGCCGTGCGAGCCGATCTCCACGCCCTGCGCGGCCAGCCGCCGGATGCCGTCGGCGTCCAGCAGCCGCTTGCGCGGGCCCAGCGGGTCCCACGCGTTCTCGCCGCCCAGCCGGCCGGGCAGCACGAACAGCGTGGCGTTGCACTGCCAGCGCCGCAGCAGCGGCAGCGCGCCGGTGGCGAAGTCGGCGTAGCCGTCGTCGAAGGTCAGCCCGATCAGCCCGCGCGCACCGCCGCGGGCGCGGGCGGCGAGCAGTTCGGCCATGGAGACCCCGCGCAGGCCGCGTCCGCGCAGCCACCGCAGCTGCCGCTCCAGCCGTTCGGGGGTGACCGTCACGCGGTAGGGGTCGTCCGAGCAGTCACCGACCGAGTGGTACATCGCCACCCAGGGGACCGGGGCGCGCCGCGCGGCGGCGCGGGGGACGGCGGAGCCGACTTCAACGGAAGAGGCCATGCGCGAGCCTTTGCGTGACGGTGCGGACGGTACGGAGGGCCGGCGCCACGCCCTGGGCGTCCAGGGCGCGGGCGAGCAGGACGAACACCACGGTCACGGTGAGCGTGCCGACGGCGAGTCCGGCGACCGGCGTGCCGGTGCGGCTCGCCGCGAACGCCCCGGCGGCCGTCGCCACCAGTGCCGCCCGCACCGGTTTGCCCAGCTCGCGCAGCACGCTCCGGGTGCGGATCGGGATGCCCCGCGGCGCGCCGTGCCGGGCGGCCCGCGCCGTGCCCATCCCGGCCAGCAGCAGTACGGCGGTGACGGTGATCCCGGTCGCGTTGGCGGCGGCGATCCCGAGCACGCCCCAGGGGCCCACGGCCAGCGCGCCGATCCAGGCGGTGACGACGATCCCGGCGGTCATCGACGCGACCGGGTACCAGGTGGCGCGGCCCGCCGAGAAGTACGAGCGGACCAGGGCGCCGGTCAGCGTCTGGCCGAGCAGCCCGAGCGCGTACACCCGCATGACGCCGGCCGTCGCCGCGGTGTCCCGCGCGGTGAACGCGCCGCGCTGGAAGAGGACGTCGATGATCTGCGGCGCGCAGGCGACGACGACGGCCGTGCCCAGCAGCACCAGCGTGGCGACGAGCGCCAGATCGCGTTCCACGCGCGTGCGGGCCCGCTCGGTGTCTCCGTCGGCGAGCGCGCGGGCCACCACCGGGAAGGTGACCGTGCACAGCATCAGCGACAGCGCCATCGGCATCTGGGCGACCTTCTGCGCGTAGTTGAGATGCGAGATGGCGCCGGACGGGAGCCGGGAGGCGAGGAACCGCTCGATGAGGACCTGGGACTGGCGGCACAGGGCGAAGAGCAGGACGGTGCCGATGAGGGCGAGATCGATGGAGCGGTCTCTCCCTGCGGGCGGCACGGGTTCCTGGACGGTCTCCTGGACACCTGCGGGCCGGTGGGGCTCGTTCGCGCAGTTCCCCGCGCCCCTATCGGGGGCTCCTCGCAGCCGTGCCCCGAAAGGGGCGCGGGGAACTGCGCGATCGGCCCCCACCGGCCCGCGGGTGCGCAACCGGCGCCACAGGGACGGCAGCTGGGTGGCCACCATGAGCAGCCCCCCGACCGCCACCCCGGCGGCAGCCGCCCGCACGCCCCAGCGGCCGCCCAGCGCGAACATCCCCGTGATGATCCCCGCGTTGTAGGCGACGTAGATCGCCGCCGGGGCCAGGAAGCGCCGGTGGGCGCGCAGGGCCGCGCTGCAGTACCCGGCCAGCCCGAAGCTGACGACGCAGGTCGCGGTCAGCCGGGTGCAGGACACGGCCAGGGCGGGGTGCGGCAGCCCCGGCGCGAGCGCCCGCACCAGCCACGGCGCCGCCGCGATGAGCAGCGCCGCCACCGCGACGAACGCGAGCGTCAGCCGCGGCAGCGTGACCCGCACGAGCGCGCGCACCGGGTCGCCCGGCACGCCCTGCGCCCGCCGGGCCAGCGCCCTGCTGAACGCCGGGACCAGCGCGAACGCCAGCCCGTCCTCGATGAGCAGGGTCGCCGCGAACTCCGGCACCGTCCACGCCACCAGGAACGCGTCGGTCTCGCTGCCCGCCCCGAACAGCCGGGCCAGCGCCTGGTCGCGCAGCAGCCCCAGCACCGCGCCCGCGAGGGAGAGCGCGACGGTGACGAACGCGGCGCGGGCGAGGAACCCCTTGGGCGCGGGCGCGCGTGCGGTGTCCTCCTCGGAGGTCCGGGCCCGCGGTACGGTCGGCCGGGCGTCGGCTCCCGGCGGCCGGGCGGGGGTCACCGTCATCGGAGCGCGGCCTCCCCGGCGGCCCGCGCGCCCGCGCACCGGTCGCCCGCGGCCGTACCGGCGTCCGCACCGGCGTCCGTGAGCGCCCACCACGCGGCCAGTCCGAAGCACACGGCGGTGAGCACGGTCGAGGTGCCGCCGATGTCGGCGTACACGAAGTCCGTCAACTGCCAGACCAGCAGCCCGCAGGCGACGAGCGCGCAGTCGAGGCCGCGGTCGGGGGCGGGGCCGTGGGCCCGCCGCAGCCCCCGGAACGCGCACACCAGCAGCGCCAGCCAGCTCCCCGCGAGCCCGACCAGACCGATCAGCCCCTGCTCGCTGAGCACCAGCAGATACATGTTGTGCGGGGAGAGCAGCGGCTGCTTGCGGTAGGCCGCGCCCGCGCCCCCGGTGTCGCTGCCCGACGACAGCGCGAGCGAGGCGTGCCCGTCGCGGTGGTCCGGGAAGCCCTTCAACCCCACACCGGTCAGCGGGTGTTCGCGCCACATGCCGGTGGCCGCCGCCCACATGGTGTAGCGGTCGGTGACGGACTGGTCGGGGGCGTCGGTGACCTTGGTGATGCTGTCGATGCGCTCCTGGAGCATCGCCGTACCGACGCCGAACCCGCCCACCAGGACCACGCCCGCCGCCACCGCGACGGCGGCCGTCCGCAGCGCCCGCCGGGGCCCGGCCAGCGCCAGCTGAGCCCCGCAGGCCACGGCCGTGGCGATCCACGCGCCCCGGCTGAAGGAGAGCGCGAGCGGCACCAGCAGCGCCATCGCGCAGCCCGCGGCGAGCGCCCGCTGCCGCAGCGGCGTACGGCCGAGCGCCAGGCCGACCGCGCACACCAGCCCGAAGCTGACGACGGTCGCCATGCCCATCACGTCCTCCGCGCCGAACGTGCCCACCGCGCGGATGTCCTCGCCCTGGTACGACGCCCCGGTGCCGGTCGTGTACTGGTGCACGCCGACCGCCCCCTGCCACCCCGCCAGCGTCACGAACGACCAGGCCAGCAGCCGGAAGTCGGCCCGGTCGCGGACCAGCAGCAGCACGGCCGCCGGGACCAGCACGAAGATCTGGAGATAGCGGCCGAGGCCGGTCAGCCCGGCGCCCGGCGAGCCCGCGTCCATCGCGGCGAGCGCGAGCCCCACCACCGGCATCCCCAGCACCACGGCGGCCGTGCCCGACAGCGGGCGCCGCCGGTCGCGCAGCAGCCGGATCGCGCAGTACAGCACCACCAGGCCGGACACCGCGTCGGCCGGTCCCGCCCCGCCCTCGCCGCTCGGGCCGAACGGCAGCGCCACCAGGGCGAGCACCGAGACCACCGGAAGGACCGGCGCGAACGCCCCGGCGCGCCGCCGCAGCCGCGCCAACTCCCTGACCGCGGGCGCGGCTTCCCGTGCGGGGCGGAGCGGCTCGGCCACTCGTGCCTGGCTCATCGGATCAGCTCCCCGTCGAGCGCACGAGCGCCGCCGCGGTGCGCAGCAGGATGCAGACGTCCTGCCACAGCGACCAGTTGTCGATGTAGGCGTTGTCGAAGCGGGCCCGGTCCTCGATCGAGGTGTCGCCGCGCAGCCCGTGGATCTGGGCCAGCCCGGTGATGCCGGTCTGCATCCGGTGCCGGGCCGCGTAGCCAGGATGGGTCTGGCTGAACTGGGCCACGAAGTAGGGGCGTTCGGGGCGCGGGCCGACGAGGCTCATGTCGCCCCGGAAGACGTTCCACAGCTGGAGCAGCTCGTCCAGCGAGGTCTGCCGCAGGAAACGGCAGAAGGGTCTCATCCGCACCTCGCCCGCCACGCTCCACCGGGTCGCCGCCTCGTGCGCGTCGACCGGGCGGTGGGTGCGGAACTTCAGCAGCGTGAACGGCGCTCCGTCCTTGCCGATGCGCTCCTGGCGGAAGACCACCCCGGGTCCGTCGGTGGCCCGCAGCACCAGCGCGCACACCAGCAGCACCGGGCAGACCAGGAGCAGCAGCGCCCCCGACACCAGCACGTCCAGTGCCCGCTTGCCCGCGCTGCCGCGCCGCCGCGAGCCCATCTCCAGGCGGCGGCAGGAGAATCCGGCCAGTTGCTCGCGCATCTCGTAGGCCGGCGAGTCCGCGTCGACCTCCCACACCACACAGCCCGACTCGGCGAGCGCCCGCAGCAGCGGCCCGCGTTCGGCGCGCACCGCCGGATCGACGGTGAGCACCGCGCGCACCCCGTTCTGGATGAGCGCCCGCTGCACCTCCTCGCCGGTGGTCAGCACCGGCAGCCCCGCGGCGCCGTCGGCGGACCGGTCGTCGACGATGCCCACCGGCCGCACCCCGCACCGCGGATGGCGCAGCACGGCCGCGGCGACCCGCTGCGCGGTGCACGCCGGGCCGACCACCAGGGCCGCGCGCGGCCGGCGCAGCAGCGCCGCCTGCCGCAGGGTGTGCACCAGGCCACGGCCCACGCAGGCCGCCGCCGCGTGCACCGCGAAGCCGACCAGCAGGGTGCGCCAGGACAGCGCGTGCTCCGGCGCGTACGCCGCCACCAGCGCCGCGAGCCCCAGCCAGACGACGGCGATCCGGCCGCAGACGGCGGGCAGTTCGTCGAGCATCCCGGGCGCCGGGCGGGCCGGCCGCGGGCGCAGCAGCAGCGCCCCGGCCGGCAGCAGGGCGGTCAGGACCGGGCGGTGCGGTCCGTCGGCGAACGCCGACGCGCCGAGCAGGGCGGCCGCGAGGTCCGCAGCCAGCAGCGGCAGCGGCGAGGCGGGCCGCAGCGGTGGACGCCGTACCGGAAACCGGAAGCCGGTGGCGCGCGGGAGGACGGAGACGGACGAGAGCCGGCGGTCCCGTGGCTGCCCGCCGGGCGAGGGCACAGTGCTTTCCGCAGTCACGAGTGGATGGACTCCCTGTACTCGGTGGACGACACCGCGGTGCGATGGCCGAGGAGTTCGCGGTAGAGGCCGGTGACCGCGCGGGCGGTGTGCCGCACGTCGTGCGTGTCCAGCACATGGCCGCGGCCCTGGTGCCCGAGCGACGCGCGCAGCGGCGGATCGACCAGCAGCCCCGTCACGGCGGCGGCCAGCACGCCCGGGTGGTCCGGCGGGACCAGGCAGCGCGAGGCGAGCGCGGACGGCAGGCTCTCCCGGGCGCCGCCGACGTCGGTGACCACCACGGGCCGCCCGCACGCCATCGCCTCCAGCGGCGCCAGCGCCATGCCCTCCCAGCGCGAGGGCAGCACGACGAGGTCGGCCGCCTGGTACCAGGGCACCGTGTCGGCGACCGCGCCCGCGAACAGGACGGACGGGGGCGCGCTCCGCGCGAGCCGCTCCCGGTCCGGCCCGTCGCCCACGAACACCAGCCGCGCCCCGGGCACCCGGCGGGCGACCGTCTCCCAGGCCGCCAGCAGCACGTCCTGTCCCTTCTGCCGGCACAGCCGCCCCACACAGACCACGAGCGGCGCGCGCGGATCGGTGCCGGGCAGCAGCCCGGCGCGCACGGAGTCCACGGCGGCCGGACGGAACCGCTGCGTCTCGACGCCGTTCGGGATCACCCGCCAGCGCCCGGCCACACCGGCGCGCACGCCCCGCGCGCGCTCCGCCTCGCTGACGCAGACCACCCGGGTGGCCCAGCGCGCGCCCCAGCGTTCCCAGCGCAGCGCGAGGCGGGCGGTGGTGCCGTCCACCGCCTCGAACGACCAGGCGTGCGGCTGGAACACGGTCGGGATCCGCCCGCGCACCGCGAGCCGCCCGGCCAGTCCGGCCTTCGCGCTGTGCGCGTGCACCAGTTCGGGCCGTACGTCCGCGGTGAGCCGGGCCAGCCGCCGCACCTCGTCGGCCAGCCCGGCACCCGGCGACCGGCTCGCGTCCCAGTGCCGTACGTCCGCGCCGAGCCGCCGCAGTCCGGCCGCGAGCGGGCCCCGCGGGCAGGCCACCGAGACCTGCCAACCGTCCGCGAGCTGGGCCCGTGCCAGGTCCGTCACGACACGGGCGACTCCGCCGTCCACCGGCTGGGTCACGTGGAGGACCCGGGGCCCGGGGCCGGTTGCTGACAGATGCATGCGCGGTTTCCTCGCTCACGGGGGCGCTCGTCACGGCGGCGGGAACGCGCCGTGCGCGCCGGAGGCATCGAGCGCACCGGCCCACGCCGCGTCCCGTTGGGGAACGAGCCGGAAGCCCGGCTGGTCACCACCGGGCGGCAGCGGACCCGGGCGTTCGCACATACCGGCGGTGCCCTTTCGGTGACGTCGCAAGAGCGGGCGTACAACGAGTCGGGAAGGACCGCAACTCTAGCCGCTACCGGTACGAACCAGATGAAACCGGGCATGTGTGTCGGAACCGTCGATCCCGGTCCTCGCGGTTCACTCCATCGGCGGCACAACCCCTGGCCCTGCCACGCGTTGACACAGCGCTGGGCATCCCGCCCGGATGTTTGTGTCGAATCCCAAGGAGCACCTTCCCATGTCGCGTATCGCGAAGGGCCTGGTCCTGACCACCGCCGCCGCCGCGGCCGTCGCCGGCGGCGCCGGCATCGCCTCCGCCGACAGCGGGGCGCAGGGCGCGGCCGCCCACTCCCCCGGCGTCCTGTCGGGCAACGTCGTCCAGGTTCCGGTCCACATCCCGGTCAACGTCTGCGGCAACACGATCGACGTGATCGGCCTGCTGAACCCCGCGTTCGGCAACACCTGCGTCAACGGCTGACGTCGACGCGCCCCTTCGGCCGGCCGCCCCTCCGCGCATCTGCCGCGGGTGGGCGGCCGTCTGGCGTTTTGGGGCGGCCGTCCGGCGGTCTCGGGTGGCCTGCGGCGGCTTCGGGTGGTCGTCCGGCGGTTTCGGGTGGCCGTCCGGCGTTTTCGGGTGGCCGGGGGCGGACAGGCGGGCCGTACGGTCGCGTACGAACGTGCGTTGAGCCGAACGGCCGTGCGGGCGCGGGGCGGTCGCGCCGGCCCGACGTATTCCTGACGCGTTCCTGACCAGGCGTGACGTGGACATGGGGGCTCTACGGCCGGTCCACCGGACGTGTGTCCGGTTGCAGGGGGTCCGGGCCGATCCGACGGTGAGTGCGAGATCGTACGCAACACCGAAGGGAACACCCATGCGTGCTCTGCCCGTCCGGCGCGCCGCGTCCTCCGCGCTCTGCGCCGCCCTCCTGGTCGGGATCACCGGCCCCGCCGCGTCGGCGGCCGACACCGGCGGAGGGCGCACGCGGGTGACGACCCGCCCGTCCGACCCCACCACGGACGCGCTGCGCGCGCAGGTCGGAACCCTCGGCCGGTACGGCGGCGTGCTCACCCCCGTCACCGACCTGCTGACCACCGTGCTGGCCGACCGCCACGGCCGCCTCCCCGCCCGCGAGGCGCACCGCCTCGTGACCGCGGCCGAGCACGCCGTCGCCGAGGTGAAGCCGGCCGCCGGCCGGAAGCAGCACCGGGCCGCCGACCCGCAGGACGACGCGCTCGCCTCGCTCCAGAGCTCGCTCGACGCGCTGGTGAAGGCGGTCACCTCGGGCGACCTGGGTCAGCTGATCCCCGCGGTCACCGCCACGGTGAGCGGGGTCGTCGGCGTGGTCACCGGGCTGCTCGGCGGCAGCCTGACGGCGCCGAGTCTGCCGAGTCCGTCGGGTCTGCCGAGCACCCCGAGTCTGCCGAGCACGTCGAACACGTCGAGTGCGAGCGTGGTGGGCCTGCCGAGTGTTCCGGGTGTGTCGCTGCCGCACCTCTCCACGATGGTGCCGGACATGTCCACGATGATCCCGAACCTGTCCGCGATGATGCCCGACCTGTCGGCGATGCTTCCCGCGGGCACCGCGACGGTCACCGACCCGGCCGCCACCGTCACCGACCCGGACGACGACGCCACCGTCACCGTTCCCGACGAGGACGACGACGTGGTCACGCTGCCGGCCGAGCTGTCGGCGGACCCGGCACCGGCGTCGTGATCCGCTGAGCCCCTCACGGTGCCGTCGTTCGAGTGGGTCGCAGAAATTTTCTGCGCTCGGGGTTTCCGCCCCGGACGGAGGTCGTTAGGCACGGCGTCAGATTTCCCTGAGGTGACCTGGGTCGCCGAGGAAAGGAACACGATGAAGTCCCTGAAGGCTGCCGCCGTCGTCGCCGGGTCCCTGGTCATCGCCGGGGCCGCGGCCCCCGCGTTCGCCTACAACACGGCCGACCTCACGCCCACCAGCCTCAACGGCGCCGTGAACTCGCTCACCAAGGGCCCCGTCGACGTGATGCCGCTCCAGCACCAGTCGGACGCGCTCGACACCGAGAACAAGGACTCGGTGCTCAACACGGTCAAGGGTGCGACCGGCGCGCTCAACCAGCACAACCCGCTGCTCGGCGGACTGCCGCTGCAGAGCTGAGACGCACGCCCGGGACCGGAGCGAGGCCGGAGCCGCACAGCCGGGCCCGGGCCCGCGCGCGGCCGCACCGGAGCGGAACGGCCGTCCCCCGCGGCCGTGTTCGAGGGACGCCGATCCGGCGTCCCTCGTTCGTGTGGCGGCCCCCCGCGGTGTCCGCCGGTCGGGTGAGTGGGCGCCCGCCCACCGCCCGGCCCGTCGATAAGGTCGCGCGGTGACCTCAACCCCAAGCGCCACCCGCCCCGTCCGCCCCGCCGACCTGGGCACCCTCGTCGTCCTGGCGTGGAGCGGCGAGGCCCCCGACGGCAGCGACATGCCCTACCTGCTCGCCTACTCCCTCGGCGACGCCGAGGGCGGCGCGCGGACGACGTCCGCCGCGGTGCGGGAGATGCTCACCGGCCACGGCCTGCCCGTCGGCGGCGACGTCGTCGACGGCACCTCCCGGCCCAGCCTCCCGGTCGGCCTGCTCGTCGAGGCCGGTTCGGCCGTCCTGAGCATGCCGAACCTCAGCGCCCAGTGCGTCGCGCCCCCGGAGTGGCTCGCCGCCGTGACCGAACGCGGCTACGCCTACCTGGTGTTCACCACCCGCGCCTGGCCCGACGGGGCACCCGGCCGCGCGATCGAGGCCGAGACGCTGGCCGCCTTCGCCGGGGACCCCGAGACGCTCCTGGCCGCGGCGCACGTGGTCCTCCCGGCGCGCAGCCTGCGCGGCTGACCATGGCCAGGGTGGCCGGCGCCCGCCGGGCGTTCGCCGTGCTGCTGGTGGTCTGCGGCGCGGCCGGGCTGCTGGCCTCCTGGGTCATCACCCTCGACAAGTTCAAGCTGCTGGAGAACCCGCACTTCGTGCCCGGGTGCAGCCTGAACCCGGTGGTCTCCTGCGGCAGCGTCATGAAGAGCGCGCAGGCGTCGGCCTTCGGCTTCCCCAACCCGATGCTGGGCCTGGTGGCGTACGGCATCGTGATCTGCGTCGGCGTCAGCCTGCTCGCGGGCGCCGCCTTCCCCGGCTGGTACTGGCTGGTGTTCGACGCCGGCTGCCTGTTCGGCATCGGGTTCGTCACCTGGCTCCAGTTCCAGTCGCTGTACCGGATCGGTGCGCTGTGCCTGTGGTGCTGTCTCGCGTGGGCCGCGACGATCCTGCTGTTCTGGTACGTCACCTCGTTCACCGTGCGCAACGACTTCCTGCCCGCCCCGCGCCCGGTGAAGACCTTCCTGGACGAGTTCACCTGGGTGCTGCCGGTCCTGCACATCGGGGTGATCGGGATGCTGATCCTGACCCGCTGGTGGGACTTCTGGACGAGTTGAGCCCGGTGACGGGACGTCTGGACGAGCTGAAGGACGAGCTGACGATTGCTGCACCCGGGGGAATGGTGAGCTGGCCGCGTGGCTTGGCTCGTTAGCGACTCGGACGCCGATTCCCCGATCCCCGGAAGGGACCGAACCTGACATGAAGCCGACTGTCCGAAGGACCATTGCCGCCGTCGTCACGGGTGTCGCCGCAGCCGCGGCCGCCGTGGGAGCCGCCGCGGCCCCCGCGGCGGCGGTCGGGTCGGTGCCGATCCCCGTTCCGCTCGACGGCGCCGAGAAGTCGCTCGGCGTCGAACTCCCCGAGGTCGGCGGGGAACTGCCGCTGCCCCTCCCGGGCGCGCCCGAAGGGCCCCGGTACACCGAGGGGCGGCTCCTGCCGGACCGGGCGCTGCCCCAACTGCCGCTCACGGGCGGGCTTCCCGGCCTCGACGCGCGAGCGCCCCTGCCGCATGTGCTCGGCCCCGGCTTCGACCACGCCGGCGTCTCCGCGCCCGCCGCCGACCTCAGCGCGCTCACGCCCGGCCTCGCGGTGGACGCGCCGCTCACCCAGCCGAACCCCGACCACTTCGGCCTGCCCGACCTCAGGCTGCCGCAGGCGGGGGTGCTCGCCCCGGTCCTGCGGACGGTGCCGGGGGCGGACCTGGTGGCGGGGCCGGGGAGGTAGTGAGCGCTGGGGCGTGGTGATCACCGCATCGGCCGTCCGGCGGTGACCGTACGGCCCGTTCGGCGGTTACGGCTACGGAACACCGAACCGAGCCGAGCCGGACGGAACATCCGGACGAGGAGCGCACGATGGTCGTCGACGCGGGCGGCGTGTCCGTGGCGGGCAGGGAACCGGGGCGATCGCCGGGGGACCCGGGGGACCCGGGGGAAGCGGCGGGACCACCGGGGTCGTCGGGGTCAGCGGGGTCAGCGGGTCCGCCTGGGGCGGCCGGGGTGTCCGGGTCGGCCGGGCCGCCTGGGGCAGCCGCGTCAGTCACGTCACCTGGGTCAGCCGGGCCACCTGGGTCACCCAGGTCACTCGGGTCACCCGGGTCACCCGGGCCATCTGGGTCACCCGGGTCGTCGGGACCCGCGGTCCGGCCCCGGCGTGATGTCGCGCGGGCGCTGCTCGCCTCCGCCACCGCGCTGGCGTTCGCACCCGCGGTGGCCGCGTCCCGGCCGGCCCAGCGGGCGTCCGCCCACCCGGAGGCCGTACCCGCGCAGGCCGCACCCGCGCGGACGGGCGGCCTTGCGGAGACGGGTGGGCCGGCGCAGCCGGGCGGGCTCGCGGACTCCGGCTTCGACGAGACGTACCGCGGCCGCCGCATCAAGGGAGTCCGCGCCCCCGGCGCGCGCCCGGCGGGCGCCGCGCACGCGCACCCCGGCGACGGCGAGTGGCAGGTCAGCGTGGACGGCCGCCCGCTGCACCTGATGCGCCGGGCGGACGGCAGCTGGCTGAGCATGGTCGACCACTACCGCTCGTACCCGACCCCGCTGGCGGCGGCCCGCGGCGCGGTCGACGAGCTGGGCCCGAGGGAACGCCTGCGCGCCCTGCCCCCGGGCCGGACGAGCCACACGGGACACCGTGCGGGCATGGCGGACATGACGGGCACGGCGAGTACGGCGGACAGTACGGCGGACACGGCGAGTACGGCGGACACGGCGACGACGGCGGACATGGCGAGGACGGCGAGGACGGGAGGCGGCGAGGGCCATGACCATGGCGTACACGCGTAAGGACGTCAGCACCCTGACCCGGGCCGAGAAGCAGCGCTTGGTGAAGGCGCTGCTGGAGATCAAACGGACCGGCGAGTACGACGAGTTCGTGCGGACACATCTCGAGTACTACACCGCGGACGGCGAGAAGGGCCTGCGTACGGCCCACATGGCGCCCTCGTTCCTGCCCTGGCACCGCAAGTTCCTGCTGGAGCTGGAGTCGGCGCTGCGCAGGGTCGACGGGTCGGTGACGGTGCCGTACTGGGACTGGACGCGCGAGCGCGGCAAGACGTCCGTGCCGTGGACGGCGGACCTGCTCGGCGGCAACGGGCGACGCTCCGACCACCAGGTGACGACGGGGCCGTTCGCCTATGCCGAGGGCGACTGGATCATCACGGAGGGCGTCACCGACGGGAAGTTCCTCACCCGGGACCTCGGCCGGGCAAGCGCCCCCCTCGAACTGCCCACGGCCGCCGAGCTGTCGAGGGCGCTGGCGGACCCGGTCTACGACGTCTCACCCTGGGACTCCACCGTCACCAAGGGCTTCCGCAACCGGCTGGAGGGCTGGGGCACCGGCTCGGGCAGCGCCTCATGGCACACCCACAACCGGGTGCACCGCTGGGTCGGCGGCGCGATGCTCGGCGGCGCGTCCGTCAACGACCCGGTCTTCTGGCTGCACCACGCCTTCATCGACCTCCAGTGGTCCCGCTGGCAGCAGCGGCACCGCGGCGGCCGCTACCTGCCGGCGAAGGCACCGGGCCGAGGGGACGCGCAGCACGGCCGGATCGTGGCGCGCGACGAGAAGCTGCCGCCGTGGGACGTGACCCCGGCGCAGCTGGAGGACATGAGCCGCGTCTACCGCTACGCGTGAGGCCCCGAGGCCGACGGTGAGAACGGGAAGAGCCCCGGCGCTCGAGGTGCCGGGGCCCTTTCCGTGTGACGCGGGGGCGATCAGTGACCGTAGCCGTTGCCCTTGTCGTAGCCGCCGGGGCCGTTCTGGCCCGGGTGGCCGGGGTGGCCGGACTTGTCGTGGCCGCCGCCGTTGACGCAGGTGTTGCCGAAGGCGGGGTTCAGCAGACCGACGACGTTGATGGTGTTCCCGCAGACGTTGACCGGGATGTTGACCGGAACCTGCACGACGTTGCCGGACAGCACGCCCGGCGACCCGACGGCCTCGCCCTGGGCGCCGGCGTCCGCCAGGGCCAGACCGGCCCCACTGAGCACCACAGCGCCGGTGCCCACGGCGACGGCGGCTGCCTTCGCGATGCGAGACATGTCGTTCTCCTCACTGACTCGGGGAGCGCGGCGGCGGGAGGTGCCGTCGCACGTCCCGTTCAACGCGAGGAGCGCGGGCGGGTCACGCCGTACCGGCGCGGATCACCCTTCGCACGCCGGAGCACCACCCGGAGCGGGCCGGACCGGCACGCCCCCGCGGTGCGGGGCGGGTGGCTCAGGGCAGACGGCGCACCGGGGCACCGGCGAGCCAGGCCCGCACCGCCTCGACGGCCTGCCCGTAGTACGTCGCGTAGTTGGCGCGCGAGACGTAGCCGAGGTGGGGCGTGGCGAGCAGGCGCGGGGCGGTGCGCATCGGGTGGCCGGCGGGCAGCGGTTCGACGTCGAACACGTCGACAGCGGCTCCGGCGATACGGCCCTCGCGCAGGACGTCGAGCAGCGCGTCCTGGTCGACGACGGCGGCCCGGGAGGTGTTGACGAGGTAGGCGGTCGGCTTGAGCAGGGCGAGTTCGGCGGCGCCGAGCAGTCCGCGGGTGCGGTCGCCGAGGGCGAGGTGCACGGACACGAAGTCGCTGCCCGCGAGGAGTTCTTCCAGGCTCGGGGCGAGACGGACGCCGACCTCGGCGGCGCGCTTCTCGGTGAGGTTGCTGCTCCACGCGCAGACGTCCATGCCGAAGGCGAGCCCGACCTGCGCCACCCGGCTGCCGATCTTCCCGAGCCCGAGCAGCCCGAGCCGCCGCCCGTGCAGATCGGCCCCGACACCGCTCTGCCAAGGACCGCCCGAGCGCAGCGAGTTGGCCTCGTCGACGATCCCGCGGGCCAGCCCGAGCAGCAGCGCCCAGGTCAGCTCGACGGGCGGCGTGGACGAACTGGCCGTACCGCACACGGTGATGCCGTGCGCCTCGGCGGCGGCGTAGTCGATGACGCTGTTGCGCATGCCCGAGGCGACGAGCAGCCGCAGCCGGGGAAGCCGCCCGAGCAACGACCCGGGAAAGGCGACCCGTTCACGCAGCGTGACGACGATGTCGAAGTCGCCCAGCGCGGCGGCCAGCGAGTCCTCGTCCGCGAAATGCGCCCCGAACGAGACGACTTCGACGTCCTCCGCGACCGCCCCCCAGTCCCCGAACTCCCCGGCGACCCCTTGAAAGTCGTCGAGAACGGCACAACGCAGCGGCACGGCGTCTCCTCCAAGGCTCCCTGGCCGAACCCACCTACGGCCACCGCTCACGCTATCCGACCGACCACCCGGCCCCTGAGCACGCGCTGACGCGGCGGGCGGAGCCCCTCGCGGGGGTCTGCCGGGGCGGTCGGATCTCCGCACGGGGGTCTGCCGGGGCGGTCGGACCCCCACGAGGGGGACCTCATACACCGGTGGTCACATCAGCCACGAAAAAACCACCGAACTCATGTACAACCTTTACCCTCCGGCTCCGGTCTCCTGACTGTCGCTCTCCTGTGAACCACGGGACAACTCACGTCGAACGCGAGAGAGCCGCCGCCCATCGACCGAGGATGCCCGCCGAGGCAGCCCCCGCATGCCGCAGGAGAAACTGCATGCACAAGCACCGCCGACTCGCCCTCGCGACGGCCACCATCGCCGCGCTGACGGGTGGCCTGCTCACCGCCCTGCCCCTGACCCCCGCCGTCGCCGCGCCCTCCCGTCTGGCCGGCGACTTCAACGGCGACGGCTACCTGGACATCGCCCTGAGCGCCGCCGGCCACCAGGTCGGCAAGGCGGAGCAGGCCGGTGCGGTCGTCGTGCTCTACGGCTCGTCCTCGGGCGTCTCGGCCGCCCGGCGCAGCGTCATCACGCAGAACTCCGCCGGTGTGCCGGGCACCGCCGAAGCGGGGGACCTCTTCGGCGAGAGCCTGGCCGCGGGTGACCTCGACGGCGACGGCTACTCCGACCTCGTGGTGGGCGCCCCGAGCGAGACCATCGGCGACCGGGACGCCGTGGGCAGCGCCACCATCCTCTGGGGCGGCAAGTCCGGCCTGTCCGGAGGCGCTCTGGTGCCCCAGCCGTCCACCCTGGACGAGTGGGACAACTTCGCCACCGGCATCGCGGTCGCCGACTTCGACGGGGACGGGAAGAACGACCTCACCCTGACCGGGCGGACCCAGACCCGCGTCTACAAGGGCCCCTTCACCCGCACGGGCACCCCGGTGAACAACCTCCGCGTCGGCGAACTGGGCACCACCACCAACGTGTTCGCGGGCGACCTGAACGGCGACCACGCCGCCGAGCGCATCTACCCGTTCCTCGTCGACGGCGACGAGGGCGGCGACATCAGGTACTTCACCTGGACCGGCTACAAGCACGTCATGAAGAACCTGCCGAACGCCGACGGTCAGTACGGCTCGATCGCCGACATCAACGGCGACGGCTACGGCGACGTGGTCCTCGGCGACCCCACGGACCCCGGCGCGTCCAAGAAGACCGGCCACAAGGGCGGCCAGATCTCCGTCTGGTACGGCGGCCCGGCCGGACCCGACCCCGCCCAGACCCCGACGGTGATCCACCAGGACACCGCGGGGGTGCCCGGGGCCGGTGAGGCCGATGACTTGTTCGGCTCGTCGATCAGCACCGGCGACATCAATGGTGACGGCTACGCCGACGTCGCGGTCGGCGCGCCCGGCGAGGACGTGGGCACGGTCAGTGCGGCCGGCGCGGTGACCGTCCTGTTCGGCTCCGCCTCGGGCCTGACCACCAAGGGCGTGCAGAGCTGGACGCAGGACACGAAGGGCGTCCCCGGCAGCTCCGAGGCCTATGACTGGTTCGGCGAGTCGGTGCGGCTGATCGACATCGACAAGAACGGCAAGGCCGACCTGGTGACGGGCGCCGCCGGCGAGAACGGCTACGGAGCCGTCACGATCCTGCGCGCCACCGCCTCCGGCCTGACCACCGTCTCCGCCAAGTTCATCGGCGCCCGCGACGTCTCCGTGCAGGGCATGGGCAACTTCGCCTGGGACATCGCCCAGTGACACGCCCCCGCCCCGAGCCACCCCGAGGAAACCCCATGCGTACCCGCGTTCTCGCCGCCGTCGTCGCCGGCGCGCTGACCCCGCTCGTCCTGACCGCCCCCGCCGCTCACGCGACCGCGGCCGCCGCCCCGTACGACTTCAACGGCGACGGCCGCGCCGACCTCGCGATCGGCGCCCCCGACGCGACGGTCGGCGGCCGCGCCGGGGCGGGTGCCGTCTCGGTCGTCTACGGCAGCTCCACCGGGCTGAAGACGGCCACCCGCACCCTGATCACCCAGAACTCGGCCGGCGTGCCCGGTACCGCCGAGGCGGGCGACGCGTTCGGCAGCGCCGTCGCCTCCGCCGACCTGAACACGGACGGCTACGCCGACCTCCTGGTGGGCGCGCCCGGCGAGGACGTCGACGGCGACACCAACGGCGGCACGGTGGTCGCCGTCTGGGGCTCCCCGTCAGGTCTCTCCGGGGCTCGCACGGTCGTCGACTACTGGCCGGATCAGACGGACCGCTACGGGCAGTCCCTGGCCGTGGGCGACCTGGACGGTGACGGCGACCTCGACATCGTGATCGGTTCCACCGGCTCCACCGACCTGAACTTCATCAACGGCCCCGTCACGCGGTCCGGTTCCTTCCAGGGCGCTTCGGGCGCGCGCTTCCCCGCCCCCTACTCCACGTCCTACGGCGTCACCTCGGTGACCGCCGGGCGGATCTCCCCGGCCTGGCCCACCAGCCTGGTGGTGCACGGCCGCCAGTCCGGCACCGGTACCGCCGTCACCCAGCTGGTCACGGACACGTCCATCGGCAACTACACCGACTGGTTGCAGGCGCTGCCCGTCGGCACGGTGTCCGCGATCGGCGACATCGACAAGGACGGGTACGCCGACATCGCCGTCGGCAATCCGGCCGAGACCTCCGCCGACCCGGCAGGGGGCAAGGGCGGCAAGGTCACCGTCGTCTACGGCGGACCGGACGGCAAGGACACCTCCCGCGGCCCGCTGGTCCTCGGCCAGGACACGCCGGGCGTGCCGGGCGCGGCCGAGTCGGGCGACGCCTTCGGCAGCAGCGTCTTCCTGGGCGACGTGGACGGGGACGGGTTCGCGGACCTGGCGATCGGCGCGCCCGGCGAGAACTCCGGCACCGGATCGGTCACCGTTCTGCGGGGCACCGCCTCCGGGCTGACGACCAAGGGCGCGGCGTCGTACACCCAGAGCACGGCGGGCGTGCCCGGCACGTCCGAGAAGGGCGACCGCTTCGGTGCCCGGGTCCTGCTCGCCGACCACTCCGGCGACCACCGCGCGGAGCTGACCGTGGCCGCCCCGGGCGAGAACGCGGGCGACGGCGCGGTCTGGTCCCTGCGCGGCGCCTCCACCGGACCGGCGACGACCGGAGCACTCTCCTTCGGCCCTTCGACCACCGGAGTCTCCACAACGGGCACCCCGCACTACGGCGCGACCCTCAACAACTGACCCAACACGAAACCGCCGACGGCCCCGGAGTGCTCCCGCGATCGGTGAGGAGTGCCCGGGGCCTCGCCGTGCGGCAAGGAAGCGGGTCTGACCAGCAAAAAGCCCTCCCAGAGGGAGGGCGGAGACGGTGCGCCCCCGGCAGGACTCGAACCTGCGGCCAAGCGCTTAGAAGGCGCCTGCTCTATCCACTGAGCTACGGGGGCCGATGTGGTGGCCTCGTACGTGCTGCCCGGGAGTGGGCCGGTCCGTGACGTTGCCGGGGACAAGGATAGGGCTCCCGGATCCTTGTCCCTGTTGCTTCGCCTCCGTGGCTCAATGTGGAGGTTCGGTGAAGCGGTCCTGATAATCGCAGGCAGGTACGAATAGTGCATCACCTTTGACGTCTGGCGCACCGGGTGTTGTGCACTCGTTATGCCTGGACTGTGCCCTCGTCCCAGTCATCCCTTCCGTCCCTTGTGTCCAGTCGGCGCGCAGGCGTGTCCATATGCTTCAGAATTCCCCTAAAAGCGGGCATTCTTCGCATGTGGTGACCTTGGACGTACGGCCTCAGCTGCTCGACGCACTCTCCGCCCTGCGCGACCGTGTCGCTGCCGCACGCTTTCCGCTGCCCCTGGCGGGGGCCCCACGCGCGCGTGCCAACCGCGACGAACTGCTCGCCCAGCTCGACGACTACTTGGTGCCCCGCCTGAGGGAACCTGAAGCGCCCTTGCTGGCCGTCGTGGGCGGCTCCACCGGGGCCGGCAAGTCGACCCTCGTCAACTCCCTGGTGGGCAGACGGGTCAGCGAGGCGGGCGTCCTGCGGCCGACCACCCGCACCCCGGTGCTCGTCTGCCATCCGGAGGATCATCACTGGTTCAGCGGGATGAGAGTGCTGCCCGACCTCACCCGTGTCTGGGTGCCCCACCAGGAGTCCCCGGAGGAGCTGCTGCTGCCCGGCGAGAACCCCGCGCGCGTCCTGCGCATCGAGACCGCCGACACCCTCCCGCCCGGCCTCGCCCTCCTCGACGCACCCGACATCGACTCCCTCCTCGCGGACAACCGCGTCCTCGCCGCCGAACTCCTCTGCGCCGCCGACATCTGGGTCATGGTCACCACGGCCGCCCGCTACGCCGACGCCGTCCCCTGGCACCTGCTGCGCACCGCCAAGGAGTACGACGCCGCCCTCGTCACCGTCCTCGACCGCGTGCCCCACCAGGTCGTCGCCGAGGTCTCCCGGCAGTACGCCGCCCTGCTCACCAAGGCCGGCCTCGGCCACGTGCCCCGGTTCACCGTGCCCGAGCTGCCCGAGTCCGCCTGGGGCGGCGGACTCCTGCCCGCCACCGCCGTCGCCCCCCTGCGCACCTGGCTCGTCCAGCAGGCCCAGGAACCCGCCTCCCGGCACCACACCCTCGCCCGCACCGCCCACGGCGTCCTCGACTCCCTCAAGGCCCGGATGCCCGAGCTGGCCAGCGCCGCCGCCCAGCAGTACGCGGCCGCGCTCCGGCTCACGGCCGCCGTGGAGGGGGCGTACGACAGCGAGCACGCGCGCGTACGCGGACGGTTGAACTCCGGCGCCGTGCTCGCCGGGGACGCCCTCAAACGCTGGCGCGCCTTCCCCCTCGACTGCACGGCCCCCGAACTGCTCGACGCGCTCGCCGAGAGCCTCGCCGCGCTCCTGCTCTGCGCGGTCACCGCCGCCGACGAGCGCGTCGACGACTCCTGGCGCCGCGAGCCCGCCTCCGGCGCGCCCGGCCTCGGCGGCCCCGACCCGTCCGGCGACACCGCCGAGCACCGCATCGGGATGGCCGTACGGCGCTGGCGGCGCGAGCTGGAGGAGTACGCCGAGGACGAGATCCGCGAGCTCGACCGCGGCACCGCGCCCGACGCCGAGGCCGTCGCCGCCCTCGTCGCCACCGCCCTGCTAGGCGGCCGCCGCGCGCGCTCCGCGGGCGAGGGGCTCGCGGAGCGGATCGGCGCCCACGGCGCGCTCCGGCTGCGCGACCGCGGCGGGCGGCTGCTCACCGAGCACGTGGACCGGGTCATGCACACCGAGCGGGAGCGCCGACTCGCCCCGCTCGACGCCCTGGAGGTCCACGCGGAACCCCAGGCCGAACTCATCGCCGCGCTGTCCGTACTCCAGAAGGAGAGGTGACCGGTGACCGCCGTCACTGACCAGGACCACACCGAGCACGCCGACGGAGACCCGGGCGGGAGCGGAAACGAGAACGGGAGCGGGAACGAGAACGGGAGCGGAAACGAGAACGGGAGCGGGAGCGAGAGTGGGAGCGGGAGCGGTAGCGGGAACGAGAACGGGAGCGCGGAGGGGAGCGTGAACGGGGGCCGCGCCCCCGAGGCCGCGGGGGACTCGCCGTCCGGTGACCTTCCCTTGCCGTCGGGTGCCCGTCCCTCCCCGTCCGGTGACGGTCCCTCGCCGTCGGGTGACGGTCACTGCCGGCTGGTCGACCGTCCGTCCCGGTCGGACGACAGCCCCTCCGGCCGTACGGAATCCCGCAGCGGACGTACGGAATCCAGCGGACGTACGGAATCCCGCGGACGTACGGAGCCCGGCAGCCGACCGGAGCCCGGCAGCCGTACGGAATCCGGTCATCGCTCCGCGGCCGGCAGCCGTGGTGAGTCTCCCGTCCGCCCCCAGCCCTCCGCCCGCAAGGACCCCGGCGAGGACGGTGGGGCCTGGGACGACGGGCTCATCGCGCGGCGGGTGAACGAGAACGGCGAGGGGCCGGCCGTCGTCGAGGTGCGGGGCTCCGTGTCGCCGGACGCCGCCCCGCTGGCGTACGACGGCATGCTCCGTTCCCGCCTCGACGCGCTGCGCGAACTGGTCGGTCTCTCCCGCACCCGGCTCGACAGCCGCACGCTCGCCGAGGCCGGGCGGGTGCTCGACGAGGCGGCCGCGCGGCGCAGGCTGTCCGGGCAGCACACCGTCGTCGCCATCGCGGGCGCCACCGGCAGCGGCAAGTCCCAGCTGTTCAACGCGCTCGCCGGGGTCGCGATCTCGGAGACCGGTGTACGGCGGCCCACCACCGCCGCGCCCATCGCCTGCAACTGGAGCGACGGCGCCACCCCCCTCATCGACCGGCTCGGCATCCCCAGCCGGCTGCGCAGGCGCCCGTTGCAGTCGCCGGAGGCCGAGGCGCAGCTGCGCGGGCTGATCCTCGTCGACCTGCCCGACCACGACTCGGCGGCGGTGGTCCACCGCGAGCAGGTGGACCGCATCCTCAAGCTCGTCGACGCGGTCATCTGGGTGGTCGACCCGGAGAAGTACGCGGACGCCGTCCTCCACGAGCGCTATCTGCGCCCGATGGCCGGCCACGCGGAGATCATGTTCGTCGTCCTCAACCAGATCGACCGGCTGCCCGGCGAGGCCGCCGACCAGGTCCTCGACGATCTGCGCCGGCTGCTCGACGAGGACGGCATCGCCCTCGGCGAGTACGGCGAACCCGGCGCGACCGTCCTCGCGGTGTCCGCGCTCAGCGGCGACGGCATGCCCGAACTGCGCGAGTGCCTCGGCCAGTTCGTGACCGAGCGGGGTGCCGCGGCCCGGCGGGTCGCCGCCGACGTCGACTCCGCCGCGGACGGTCTCCGGCCGGTCTACGTCACCGGGCGGCGCACCGGCCTCAGCGAGGAGGCGCGGGAGGAGTTCGCCGCCCGGCTCGCCGACGCCGTGGGCGCCACCGCGGCGGGCGAGGCGGCCGAACGGGCCTGGCTGCGCAACGCCAACAAGGCCTGCGGCACCCCCTGGTTGCGGCTGTGGCGCTGGTTCAACGACCGCGGCGAGTCCGCCACGGGGCGGCTGCCGCTGCGCACCCAGGCGGACGAGGAGGCGACCGCCCGCCAGCGGGTGGAGCAGGCCGTGCGCACGGTGGCGGAGCGCGCCTCCGCGGGGCTGCCCGCGCCGTGGGCGCTGGCGGTGCGCGAGGCGGCCGTACGGGGGGCGCAGGGGCTGCCGGAGGCGCTGGACGAGCTGTCGGCGAAGGCCGGGCTGCCCCCGGGGCGGCCGCCGCGGCCCGGGTGGTGGCCGGTCGCGGTCCTCGCCCAGGCCTCGATGACGCTGCTTCAGGTCGTGGGCGGGCTGTGGCTGGTGGGCCAGATCGCCCGGGTCGTGGCGCCGAACCTGGGCGTGCCGGTGCTGCTGATGATCGCCGGGATCGTCGGCGGCCCGATCGTCGAGTGGAGCTGCCGTATGGCGGCCCGGGGACCCGCGCGGCGCTACGGCCAAGAGGCGGAACGCAGGCTGCGGGAGGCGGCGGCGGGCTGCGGACGGGCGAGGGTGCTCGATCCGCTGGCGGCCGAGCTCCTGCGGTACCGGGAGGTCCGGGAGCAGTACGGGAGGGTGGCGCGCAGCCGGGCGGGGGTGGGGTGAGGGCCTCGCCCGCCCACAACCCACAACCCACAACCCACAACCCACAACCCACAACCCACAACCCACAACCCACAGTCCGCCGTCGCCTCGCGGGGCGGGCGGGTCGGCGTGCGTCGCCTCGGCCCCGTCGACCCGTCGACCCGTCGCGTCGAACGTCGTCGCAGGTCACTCGTCCGGGTGGGCGAGTTGTCCACAGCCGGGTCCGCCGTCCACAGCCCTCGGCGGGACAGGGGGATGCGGATGCACTCTGTCTGCGTCGGTACGGGACGGCCCCGTACGGGACTCCGTCCGGCGCGAGTGCCGGGCGAGGGAGGGGTGTGCACGATGAACGAGACGATGGTGTGCGCGGTGGGCAACGTGGCCACGCAGCCGGTGTTCCGCGAGGCGGTGACCGGGCCGTCGGCGCGGTTCCGGATCGCGGTGACGGCGCGCCACTGGGACCGCGAGAAGAGCGTGTGGGTGGACGGCCACACCAGCTTCTACACGGTGTGGGCGGGCCGCCGGCTGGCGGCGAACGTGTCGGCCTCGCTGTCGGTCGGCGATCCGGTCATCGTCCAGGGGCGGCTGAAGGTGCGCTCGGAGCTGCGCGAGGGGCAGCAGACCTGGACGTCGGCGGACATCGACGCGGTGGCGATCGGCCACGACCTCGCCCGCGGCACCTCGGCCTTCCGGCGCGCGAGCAGGCCGGAGCCGGGCACGGGGGCGGGGGCCGGGACCGGGGCTGAGGCTGGGGCGGAGATCAGCCCGGAGCCCAACTGGGAGATCCCCGCCGAGGGTTCCTCGGAGGCGTCCACGGCACCGCCTCCGGAGGTTTCCGCCGAGGGGCCGCCGGAGCCTTCGGCGGACGCATCCGCAAAGCCCGCACAGCGCAAACGCCGGGAGCCCGTGCCCGCCGGCTGACGCGGCGGCAGGCCCCGGTGTCACGGTCCGCCATGACACGACGTCAGCGAGCGAGGCGCGCAGCTCATCGGCCGATCGGTCGTGAACGGACCTGTGAATTCGCCGATAAGCCCTGTTCGCAGGCTGTGCGAGCGATAACGATTCCGATTCGGATCGGCCATCGGACGCCATCACCGGGGGAGGGGGTGCGGCGCTTCCCTAGGATGCCGGTCGTAGCCCGAGAGGCTGTTGATGCTGCTGGTGGGACCACACCCCCCACGACACGGGTCCTGCTCGAAGGGGAGTTCTGTGCTTGCTGCGTTGTCTCGGTTCGTGGTGGTCTCGGGGTTCGTCGCGGCCGGTGTGCTGGGTGCCGCCGGCGGGGCGGCCGCGGCCGAGACGCCGCAGACTCCGGGCGGGGCGACGGCCACCATCGGCGGCCTGAAGACCTACGGCGACGCGGTGATCCACGAGGACGGCGGCGACGAGCAGGTGTCCGCGGGCCTCTTCGAGATGTCCGTGGAGGGCGGGGGCACGCTCCAGACGTACTGCGTCGACATCCACAACCCGACCCAGCGGGACGCGCAGTACCACGAGACGTCCTGGAGCGGCACCTCGCTCGCCTCCAACAAGGACGCGGGCAAGATCCGCTGGATCCTCCAGAACTCCTACCCGCAGGTCAACGACCTCGCCGCGCTCGCCGCGAAGGCGGGGGCCGGCGGTCTCACCGAGCAGGACGCGGCGGCCGGCACCCAGGTGGCCATCTGGCGCTACTCGGACGGCGCGGACGTCGACGCCGTGAACCCGCGGGCCGAGAAGCTCGCCGACTACCTGGAGAAGGCCGCGCGCGGCCTGGCCGAGCCGAGCGCCTCGCTGACGCTCGACCCGCCCGCGGTCTCGGGCCGCCCCGGCACCCGGATCGGCCCGGTGACCGTGCACACCGACGCGGGCAGCGTGACCGTCGGGGCCCCGACGGGCGCGGTCGGCAGCGGGGTGCGGATCGTCGACCGGAACGGCAAGGCCGTCACGTCGGCCGCCGACGGCAGCAAGCTGTACTTCGACGTGCCGAAGGACGCGGCGGACGGCACCGCCGACCTGACCCTGGAGGCGTCCACCACGGTCCCCGTGGGCCGCGCCTTCACCTCCGAGAGCCGCAGCCAGACGCAGATCCTCGCCGGGTCCAGCGAGTCGACGGTCTCCGCGACCGCGAGCGCCACCTGGGCCGCGAAGGGTGCCGTCCCCGCCCTGTCGGCGCGCAAGGACTGCGCGAAGGGCGGCGTCGACATCACGGCGGTCAACCAGGGCGACGTGGAGTTCACCTTCGAGCTCATGGGGACGACGTACAGCACGCCCGCCGGTACCTCACGGACGGTGACCATCCCGCTCCAGGAGGACCAGCCCTACGACTTCTCCATCGACGGCCCCGACGGCCTCGCGGAGCGGTTCACCGGCGTCCTGGACTGCAAGACCCAGAGCAGTGAGGGGACCGAGAACATCTCGACCCTGAGCGAGCCGAGCCCGGCCTCCGTGGGCGGCACCTCGGGCGGCACCGACCTCGCCGAGACCGGCGGCTCCGCGACGACCCCGCTGATCGCGGGCGTGGCGATCGGGCTGGTGCTGGTCGGCGGCGCGGCCCTGGTCCTGGTCCGCAAGAAGGAGACCGGGGTCCAGGACTGAGGCCGGTCGTGGGGCGCCCCGTCAGGACCGAGGCCGGTCGCGGGGCACCTCGTCAGGACTGAGGCCGGTCGTGGGGCGCCTAGCCGAGGCCGCCGGGGGGCACCCCACGCGGCAGGAGCGCCGGGCGGGGTCACCCCGCCTGCTGGACCTGGCGCACCACGGCCGTCACCACCGTGGTCGCCGCGAGGCTGCCCAGGGTGACCAGCGCCACGCCGATCACGAAGAGGCCGCTGGCGTCGTCCGACCAGTCCCACCAGGCCGCGACCGCCAGACCGGCGGTGGTGCCGAGGACGGCGCCCGTGACATGGCGCCGGTACGCCGCCCAGCTCACCGGTACCAGCAGGGTCAGCACCAGCCCGGCCACCTGCCAGACCTCGTACGGCCCGGTGGTCGTGCCGTCCGGATGGACGTCGCGGTGCTGGTCCCAGCCCAGCCAGGCGGCCCACAGCGCGGCCGCCACGAGGGCGGGCAGCAGGACGGAGACCGCGAAGGACAGCGGGAAGGACAGCAGTCGCGCCAAGGGGTGCGGTGATGGTCGGCTCATGTCCCCAGGGTTCCGCCCGCGCCCGGCACCCGCACGAGTGAACGTACTCAGACCCGCCTGAGTACCCCAGGCTCCCGCCCCCCGGCGAAAGCCCTGCTCACAGCCCCCCGGCCGTACACGTTTCCGCCAAGGGATGGACGTACGGCAAGATGGGGTGTATCTGCCCACTGCCGATTTCAAGCGTCCGGACGGTTTCTCTTGGCTGAGTTCATTTACACCATGCGCAAGACGCGCAAGGCGCACGGCGACAAGGTGATCCTCGACGACGTCACCCTGAGCTTCCTGCCGGGCGCCAAGATCGGTGTGGTCGGCCCGAACGGCGCCGGCAAGTCCACCGTTCTCAAGATCATGGCCGGCCTGGAGCATCCCTCCAACGGTGACGCGTTCCTCTCGCCGGGCTACAGCGTCGGCATGCTCCTCCAGGAGCCCCCGCTCGACGAGTCCAAGACGGTTCTGCAGAACGTGCAGGACGGCGCCGCCGAGATCATGGGCAAGCTGAACCGGTTCAACGAGGTCGCCGAGCTGATGGCGACCGACTACTCCGACGCCCTGATGGACGAGATGGGCAAGCTCCAGGAGGACCTGGACCACGCCAACGCGTGGGACCTGGACACCCAGCTGGAGCAGGCCATGGACGCGCTCGGCTGCCCGCCCGGCGACTGGCCGGTCACCAACCTCTCCGGTGGTGAGCGCCGCCGCGTCGCGCTGTGCAAGCTGCTGCTCGAGGCGCCCGACCTGCTGCTGCTCGACGAGCCCACCAACCACCTGGACGCCGAGTCCGTGCAGTGGCTGGAGCAGCACCTCGCGAAGTACCCCGGCACCGTCGTCGCCGTCACCCACGACCGGTACTTCCTCGACAACGTCGCGCAGTGGATCCTGGAGCTCGACCGCGGCCGCGCCATTCCGTACGAGGGCAACTACTCCACGTACCTCGACAACAAGGCCTCCCGCCTGAAGATCGAGGGCCAGAAGGACGCCAAGCGCGCCAAGCGGCTCAAGGAAGAGCTGGAGTGGGTGCGGTCCAACGCCAAGGGGCGTCAGGCCAAGTCCAAGGCGCGTCTGGCGCGCTACGAGGAGATGGCGGCCGAGGCCGACAAGATGCGGAAGCTGGACTTCGAGGAGATCCAGATCCCGCCGGGCCCGCGTCTGGGCTCCATCGTCGTCGAGGTCAGCAACCTCTCCAAGGCTTTCGGCGACAAGGTCCTGATCGACGACCTCTCCTTCACGCTGCCGCGCAACGGCATCGTCGGCGTGATCGGTCCGAACGGCGCGGGCAAGACCACGCTGTTCAAGATGATCCAGGGTCTGGAGACCCCGGACTCCGGCATCATCAAGGTCGGCGAGACCGTCAAGATCTCGTACGTCGACCAGAGCCGCGAGAACATCGACCCGAAGAAGACGCTGTGGGCGGTCGTCTCCGACGAGCTCGACTACATCAACGTCGGCCAGGTCGAGATGCCCTCCCGCGCCTACGTCTCCGCGTTCGGTTTCAAGGGCCCCGACCAGCAGAAGCCGGCCGGCGTCCTCTCCGGTGGCGAGCGCAACCGCCTGAACCTCGCGCTCACCCTCAAGCAGGGCGGCAACCTGCTGCTCCTCGACGAGCCCACCAACGACCTCGACGTCGAGACGCTGTCCTCGCTGGAGAACGCGCTGCTGGAGTTCCCGGGCGCGGCCGTGGTCGTCTCCCACGACCGCTGGTTCCTGGACCGGGTCGCGACCCACATCCTCGCGTACGAGGGTGAGTCCAAGTGGTTCTGGTTCGAGGGCAACTTCGAGTCGTACGAGAAGAACAAGATCGAGCGTCTGGGCGCCGACGCCGCGCGTCCGCACCGCGCCACCTACAAGAAGCTGACCCGGGGCTGATCGGTCTTGCGCCACATCTACCGCTGCCCGCTGCGCTGGGCGGACATGGACGCGTACGGCCACGTCAACAACGTGGTCTTCCTCCGCTATCTCGAGGAAGCCCGTATCGACTTCCTGTTCCGCCCGGACAAGGACTTCCGGCAGGGATCGGTCGTGGCGCGCCACGAGATCGATTACAAGCGGCAGCTCGTGCACCGGCACCGTCCGGTGGACATCGAGCTGTGGGTCACGCAGATAAGGGCCGCGTCCTTCACCGTCACCTACGAGGTGAAGGACGACGACCTGGTCTACGTGCGGGCCTCGACGGTGATCGTGCCGTTCGACTTCGAGGCGCAGCGGCCCCGCCGGATCACCGCGGAGGAGCGGGAGTTCCTCCAGGAGTACACGGACGACGCCGAGGACGAGGACGACGCGGAGGAGGAGGCCGTCGCCGCATGACGGTGCTCCATCTCGCCGACGAGGGGGAGGCGGCGGATCTCGCGGCCTTCCTCTCCCGGCTGCTGCACTACGACCGTTCGGCGGCGGTGCGCCTCCAGGCGGCGGGCACCGCGCTCGCCGTCTTCGGGCGGCCGCCGTCCTTCGAGGTGCTGGCGATCCGCGCGGTGCGGCTCGCCAAGCCCTACGAGGACGGGCTCGCCGTCACCCTCGACGTGACCGTGTCCGCGGGTGAACTCCTGGAGTCCGTCGACGAGTCGGCGGCCACGGCCGCCGTGCCCGGCGCGGTCACCGGCCCGCCGTGGGCCGGGGTGCTGCCGCCGCGGTCCGGCTGGCGGGCCGAACCCGGCCTGCCCCGGCCGGACGCGCTGCGCGCCGAGGTCGGCGCGGCGGTCGCCGAATTCCGGGGCCGTACGGCCGAGTTGGCGCCGGAGCTGCGGACCCGCGCCGAACTCGACAGGATCGGCCGGGAGATCTGGTCCCGCACGGTCGGGCAGACGCCCCTGCCGGTGCGGGCCGCGCACGCGGCGCAGTCGCTGCGCTTCCTCAGGCCGGGGGAGCCGGTGGCACTGCTGTCCTCCGGGCCGTGGCTGCGGCTGCGCACGCCCTACGGCTCGATCGCCGTACGGCGGGCGGGACTCGGGGCGTTGGGCGTCAGCGTCCGCTGAGGCGCATCCGCTTCGAGGCCGCCCGTTTCGAGGCCGCCCGCTTCAGGCCAGCCCGCGTCGAGCCCGTCGAGCCGGCCCGTGTCGGGCCCGTCGGGCCGCCCTGGTGTCAGGCCGTCCGTCCTCGGGCCCTCGGAGCTCCTGTCCTCGGGCCGCCCGTCCTCGAGCCCGTCGGGCCGACCCGGCGTCAGGCCGTCCGTCCTCGGGCCCCCGGGCCGCCCGCTCCTCGGCCGCCCGGCGTCGGGGCGGCTCGTGTCACTCCGGGTCCGGGGTGTTCACCATCGACGCCGCCGCGTACGTCAGATAGCGCCACAGCGTCTCCTCGTGCTCCGCGGAGAGGCCGAGTTCGTCGACGGCGGCCCGCATGTGCCGCAGCCACGCGTCGTGCGCGGCACGGTCGACGGCGAACGGCGCGTGCCGCATCCGCAGCCGCGGGTGGCCCCGGTTGTCGCTGTACGTCGTCGGGCCGCCCCAGTACTGGATCAGGAACAGCGTGAGGCGCTCCTCGGCCGGGCCCAGGTCCTCCTCGGGGTACATGGGCCGCAGCAGCGGGTCCTCGGCGACGCCCCGGTAGAAGTGGTGGACGAGCCGGCGGAAGGTGTCCTCCCCGCCGACCTGCTCGTAGAAGGTCTGCTCCTGAAGCGTGCCACGCCGAATCTCTTTCACCCGTCCATGGTCTCAGACGGGGTGACCGAGGACCCGGGCCCCAGGACCTCTCCGACCATGCGCGAGCGGCCCGGCGGGTGTGGCGCCCGTACTGTGGAGACATGGGTGCGCAGGCTCCCGGGCGGGACGTCGAGGAGGTCGCCGGTCAGGCGCGGGCGGCGCTCGTGCGGGAGATCGAGCTGAGCGGCGCGTGGAACGCCGACCCCGTGTGGCGCGACGCGTTCGCCGAGGTGCCGCGCCACCTCTTCGTGCCGTACTACTTCGTCGGCGTCGCGGGGGGCTACGAGCGCCGGTGGGGCGAGAGCGCGGACCCGGCCGCGCGGGAGCGCTGGGCGCGCGGCGCGTACGCGGACACGCCCCTGGCCACGCGGCTGCGCAACGGCGAACTGCTCTCCTCCAGCAGCCAGCCCTCGCTGATGGCGCTGATGCTGGCGGAGCTCGGCGTGCGGGACGGCGACCGGGTCCTGGAGATCGGCGCCGGCACCGGCTACAACGCGGCGCTGCTCGCCCACCGGCTCGGCGACGGCTCCCTGGTCACCAGCGTCGACCTGGAGCCGGACATCACGGAGGCGGCCCGCCGTCATCTGGCCGCCGCCGGGTACGCGGTGTCCGTGGTGACCGGCGACGGGGCCCGCGGGGTGCCCGAACGGGCCCCGTTCGACCGGATCATCGCGACCTGCGGGCTGAGCGTGCTGCCGCGACCGTGGCTCGCCCAGTGCCGTCCGGGCGGGCGCATCCTGACGCCGTTCGGCACCGGGGTGGTGGTTCTGGACGTCCGGGACGCCCGGCACGCGGAGGGGCGCTTCCTGTCCACGCCCGCCTACTTCGTGCCGCTGCGCGGCGGCGGGCCGCCGCCGGAGCCGGCTCCGCTCGGCGGGGTGCCGACGGCGGCCAGGGAGGACGAGCTGTTCCGGTTCCTGCTGGCGCTGACCCGCGCCCGGCTGGAGCCGCGGGAGGCGTACGCGCTGTGGGACCGCGAGGGGCGGCCGACGCGGGAGCGCTACGGGGTCACCGTGAGCGGTGAGCACGCGTGGGCCTGGCTGGACGCCCCGGAGGGGCCCTACGCGTGGCCCCTGGCGGGGGGCTCCGCCCCGTAAGGGGGCGCGGGGAACGGCGCGCTCGGCCCCACGGGGCCGCGGCCGCTCCGATCCGCCGGGTATCCCCCGCGGGCGCGTCGTGGTTGTTCGCGCAGTTCCCCGCACCCCTCAGGGGGGCAGGGCTGCGTGCCTCAGGGGCGCGGGGAACTGCGCGAACAGCCCCCCACCGGCCCGCGGCCGGACGGTGCGCCTGGTGCCCCCGGTGCGGGTGCGTCGTGGCCTGTCGCGCGGTTCCCCGCGCCCCTTGCGGGGCACAGGGTGGCGCGTCTCAGGGGCGTGGGGACCGATGATCAGCCCCACACCCGCAGAGCCCGGCGCAGCCGTCAGCCGCGGCGGATCGTGATCGTCGTCCAGGCGCCCACGTGGACCCGGTCGCCGTCCTGGAGGGGGACCGGTACGAACGGCTGGATCGGTTCCTCGGAGCCGTTGACCGTGGTGCCGTTGGTCGAGTTCTGGTCGACGACCGCCCAGTTGCCGTCCGGCTGCTGCACCAGCACCGCGTGCTGGTGCGAGACGCCCGGGTCCTCCGGCGGCACCGACAGATCGATGTCGGGGGTGTCGCCGGTGGAGTGCCGGCGGCGGCCGATGGTGATCTGGTTGCCGCTGAGGGTGCGCTGCTGCTCCGGCGAGTACGCGGGCAGGTTGAGGCCCGTGGCCTCGGGACCCGAGCGCTGCATCATCGCCAGGAAGTAGTCGCGGTCCGGGCCGATCGTCGCCGTCCAGCCCGCCGGGGGCCGGGGCGCCTGCGCGTAGCCCTGGGTGGGCGGGGCCTGGGTGCCGCCGGCCGGCGGGTAGCTGTAGCCACCGCCCTGAACCGGACCGCCCTGACCGGGACCGCCCTGGCCACCGGGGCCGCCGGGCGGGGAGATCACCCAGTCGTCCTCACCGCCGCCGAAGGACGGACCGCCCTGCCGCGGCGGCCTGCCGGTCTCCTGCGGGAACGCGGGCGGCGCCTGCGGGCCGGGCTGGAAGGCCTGCGGGCCGTTCGGGCCGGCGTTCGGCGTGGGACCGGGCGGCGGCGGAACCGGCCGGGAGGGGTCGGGACCGAAGTTGGACGGCCCGCCCTGGCCCCCGGGGCCGCCCTGGCCGGGGTAGCCGCCAGGACCCTGCGGTCCGCCCATGCCCTGCTGGCCGCCCATGCCCGGACGGCCGCCGCCCATGCCCTGCTGACCGCCGCCCATGCCCTGCTGGCCGGGGCCCTGGTGGCCCCCCGGACCCTGACCCTGGTGGCCCCCCGGACCCTGCTGCTGCCCGCCGCCGAACGGCGTCGGACCCGACGGCTCGCTGGTGAACGGGGGCAGCGGCTCCGCGGGACGGTTCATCTGCGAGGGCCGCGAGCCCTGGTACTCGTACGGGTCGCCGCCGTACGTCGGGCCGGGCGGCTGCTGGAAGCGGGACGCCGGGCTCGGCGCCGCGTTGCGCGGCGCGGCCGGGGTGTAGGAGGTCGCCGTGTTGGTGAGGAAGTTCCACCGGCACTCCTCGCAGAACGGCGCGCCGCCCTCACGGGGCGTGCGGCACTGCGGGCAGAGCTCCGGCTCGGCGGCGGGCACGCCGCGCCCGCCGCCGCGGCCGCCCTGGGGCGGCGGGAAGCCGTAGCCCCCGGCCGGGGGCGGCGGGGGAGGCGGAGGCACGGCACCGGCCATGCGGTGACCGCACACCTCGCACCAGTCGTCGGAACCCGACTGGTGTCCGTTCGGGCAGGTCGGCATGTCGGCGCTTCCCCCTCTCCTTCACTGTCCTACGCGTGGTCGTACGTCACTTCTTTACACGAACAGTCTTTGTGGACCGCGTTTCGAGAGTCATCTCGTCCGCTTCCGCGACCTTCGCCTTCAGTCGCACAGTACCCGTCGCGGCATCGACGACGTCCACCACCTTCGCAAGGAGTTTGGCCGTATCGGCATTCCCCGAGGCGCTGGCGAGCTGGACGGCGCGCCCCAGTTTGGCCGTCGCCCCGTCGAAATCGCCCGCTTTACGGAGATCGAGTCCCTGCTGGATGGCCTGGGCCAGTTCGGCCTGTCCGGTGTAGTGCGCGACCTGCGGATTGATCGACGTGGAGGCGGTCATGTCGTCCGTCCACACCGCCCTCACCAGGCCCTGCGCGCCCAAGTTCTGCACGCCGCCGTCGGATTGGGGGATGACCAGGGAGACCCGGGCGGCCAGCATCTCCTGGCCGACGCCCGCGGCGGGGACCTCCACGCACAGGTGGTAGTCCCGGGACTCGTCCCCCCAGGAGCCGGTGGGGTAGTCCCCGGCGCGCGGTCCGGCCTCGGTGCGGCGTTCGGTCAACTCCTCGACCGTGGGCGCCACTTGCTTGACGAACTTGATGGTCGTGCCGACCGGCGTCCACACCCTGAGGGCGACGTCCGCGACCTCCTTGCCCATCGCGGTCTCCATCATCTGCGTGAAGTCCGCGGCCAGGCCCTGCGGATCGGCGACGATGTCGGCGGTGCCGAGCAGGGCGGAGGCGATCCCTGTGACTTCTTTCACTTCCCAGTCGGTGCCCACGCCGCGGGCGTCACAGGTGAACTTTCCCGCACACGCCTCCAGCGTCGCCTTCAGGTCCTCCGGCGCCTCGTGCTCGTTGCGTCCGTCGGTGAGCACGATGCCGTGCCGGATCGCCACGTCCGCCGGGGACAGCAGCCGCTCCGCGAGCCGCAGCCAGGTGCCGATGGCGGTGCCGCCGCCCGCGCTCAGGCGGCGCAGCGCGTCCTTGGCCTGGGCGCGGCTGGCCGCGTCCGCGACGGCGAGCCGGCCGCCGCCCGGGTAGACCTCCTTGGCGACGTGGGTGCCGCCGATCACCGCGAAGTGCACGCCGTCGCGCAGCGTGTCGATCGCGGCGGCCGTGGCGTCGCGGGCGTTGCGCATCTTGGTCGGCGGGTAGTCCATCGAACCCGAGCAGTCGACCATGATCGCGACCGCCGCGGACGGCCCCTGGCCCGGCGTGAACAGGTGCGGCGCGGCCACCGCGCTCCCGACCGTCCCCCCGCCCGTGGCGCTGACCGTGACGATCGCGTTCACCTCGCGGCCGCCCTCGGGCAGGTACTCGTTCTGGTACACGTCCATCGAGAACGCCGGCACGTTCGACTTCGAGAAATTGGCCATGCCTGCTTCGCTCCCCCTCACGAACCCGCGGGTTCACCGCGGGTGACGACTGTGCGGACCGGTCCCCTCCGGCCCGCCGAGACTTCCCCGTGACACACGCCTCAGGCGGATCCTGCCCCCTGGGACGGAGGCGGGAACGGCAGCAGCGCCACTGTTACGTTGTCGTGGCCCCCGCCGTCGAGCGCGTGACCGACCAGGACCCGCGCGCCGTGCAGCGGGCGTACGGCGGCGTCCGGCGGCACGGCCTCGGCCATCTCCTCGGCCGTCTCGGCGTAGTTCCACAGGCCGTCGGTGCACACCACCACCACGCCCGGCCGGTCCGGCTTGAACGACGCCGTGTGCGGCTCCAGTTCGTAGGCGTCCGCGCCGAGCCAGCCCGTGATGGCGTGGGCCCGCTCGTCGGCGTAGGCCTCCGCCTCGTTCATCAGGCCCGCGGCGACCATCTGCGCGGCCCAGGAGTCGTCCTCGGTGAGCCGGGCGGGCGGCGCGGAGCGGTCCACCGGCACCCAGTAGACGCGGCTGTCGCCGACCCAGCCGACCACCAGCAGGCCGGGGGTGACCACCGCGCCGACGATCGTGCAGGCCGGGGCGTTCTGGTGCGGGGCGTGCTCGCGGGCCGTGGCCGGCTCCTCGGCCAGCGCGTTCACCGCGTGCGAGGCCGCGACGATCGCCTCGTGCATCGCGATCTGCGGATGCGTGCCGCGGGGCAGCGCGGCGAGCAGTGTCTCGCCCGCGGCCCGGGAGGCGGCGAGCGAGGCGTCGTCGGGGCGGGTCGCGGAGGACACGCCGTCGCAGACGATCGCCACGGCCGCCGGGGTGCCGTCGGGCAGGACGCTGTTGCCCACGCTGAACGCGTCCTCGTTGCGGTGGTGGCGCAGCCCGCGGTCGCTGACGGCGGCGACGGGCCCCGCCTCCTGCTCCATGTGGTCGCGCTCGCGCGGCTGGGCGTGCCCGCAGTTCTCGCAGTACCCGTCGCCGTCGACCCGGCCCGCCCGGCACGCCACGCACATCTTCTGTTCCTCCGTGGCGGCCTGGGCGTCGGCCGCGACCCGCGGGTCCGGCGCCTGGAGCGGGTACTCCTCGGGCTCCGGCGGTCGGTCGAAGCGGACTCCCGAGGCGGGCGAGACCGGCGAGCCGGAGGGCTGCGGCGGTACGGCGCCCACCGCGCCGGGAGGCGCCTGGAGCGGCGCACCGCCCGCGGCGGCACCCGGCGCGCCCAGCGTCAGATGCACGGTGGCGGCGGATCCGGCGGAAGAGACGGCGGAGGAGGAGGAACCGGCGGACGGGACGCCGACCGAACCGGAACCGGCGGACGGGACGCCGACGGAACCGGCGGACGGCACGGCGGCGGAACCGGAACCCGGGACCGGGCCGGGATCGGCCGGCCGCGCGGCGCCCGCCGCGGCGTCGACGTTCAGCATCAGGGTGTCGTCCGAGGACGCCGGAAGGCCGCCGGACAGGTCGTATCCGCACGCACCGCAGAAACGGTCACCCGATTCGAGGGGCTCCTCGCAGCTCGGGCACGCGGACAGCTGGGGCATCTGCGACATCGACTACACCCACGTCCGGGGGCGGTAGCGATTGGCACGTTCCACCAGGTCGATCCTCTCCTCGCCGCCGGTCGCCAGCCGCGCCAGCATCCGGTACGAGCGCTCCAGGCCGAACCTGAGGCCCCGCTCGTCCAGTCCGCTGCCGAGCAGCTCCCGCCCTCCCGCACCGGCGGGAGCGGAACCATTGGTACCGGAGAGTACCCAGTCCAGCGCGGAGCCGAGCACCTCCGCCGCCAACTGCTCGCGTCGCGCCGGGTCGAGGCCGTACGCCTGCAACGCCTCGACCTGCGCCGCGGCGGCCGTCAGGTCCTCCAGGAACACGGGGTCGCCGGCCGTGGCGGTGCGCTGACGCAGCCGCGCCCGCACCGCCGCCACCCGGGCGGCCGTGTAGTGGATGGACGACTCCGGCACCGACTCCAGCGTCCGTACGGCCTCGCGCCGGTCGCCGCCCGCGAGCTGCACCCGGGCCAGCCCGAACGCCGCGCTCATATGGCTCGGGTCGGTCGACCAGACCAGCCGGTAGTACTCCGCGGCGTTGTCCAGCTGCCCGAGGACCTCCGCGCACACCCCGAGCGCCAGCTTGGGCGCCGGTTCGCCGGGAAAGGCGTCGTAGATCGCGTCGAAGGCGAGCGCGGCGCTCTCGTGGTCGCCGGTGGCCAGCGCGGCCACGCCCCGGTACCACACCACCCGCCAGTCGTCCGGCCGTTCCTCCTCCAGGGCGGTCAGCGAACCCAGCGCCGTGTCGAAGTCGCCGTGCTCCAGCAGGGCGCGGACCTGCCGCAGCCGGGTCTCCACCGAGGGCGAGGGCACCCCGGACAGCGCGCCGAGCAGCTCGGCCGGAGCCGAGGCCAGCAGACCCGCGAGGAAACCCGCGTTGGGGTCGGCCGGGTCCACCCGCGGCACCGGCAGCGCCAGCGCGGCGGTGCGGGTGTCGACCTCTCTGACCAGTCGCGCGGTGGGCGCGGGCAGCGCCCGTGGCAGCGGCCGGTCGCCCTTGCGCGGACGCGCCGCGCGCGCCCCGAGCCGCGAGACGTCGCCGTCCAGCCGGGGGAACAACTCGGTGTCCGTGACCCGGATCTCGGGCCCGAACAGGGTGGACAGCGCGGGCCGGGCGCGGCCCGTCTGGAGCGACACCACCTCCCGCAGCACACCCGTCAGCTGCTCGGCCATCTCCTGCGCCGACGCGAACCGGCGGGCCGGGTCGGGGTCGGTGGAGCGCACCAGCAGCCGGTAGAACGACTCGTAGCGGCGGAAGACCTCGATGTGGTCCGGGTCCGGCAGGGAGTCCACGAACACGTTCGTGTAGCCCTGGAAGTCGAACGTCAGGACGGCGAGCGTACGGCCCACCGTGTACAGGTCGGACGCCACCGACGGGCCCACCTCGGCGACCTCGGGCGCCTGGTAGCCGACCGTGCCGTAGATGGCCGACTCCTCGTCGTCCATGCGGCGCACCGCGCCCATGTCGATCAGCTTGAGCTGGTCCTCGGTCTGGATCGCGTTGTCGACCTTGAAGTCGCAGTACAGCAGGTTGCGGTTGTGCAGATGACCGAGCGCCTCCAGCGCCTCGATGCCGTAGGCGCAGGCCTGCTCCACCGGCAGCGGATCGCGCTTGCCGTCCGGTGTGCGGCGGGAGTTGGCGATCTCCTTGAGCGACTTGCCGCCGACGTACTCCATCACGATGTAGCCGTCGAGGGAGCCGGTGCGCTGGTCGAGGTGCTCGACGAAGTTGTAGATGCGCACGATGTTGGCGTGCTCGATCTCCGCGAGGAAGCGCCGCTCGGAGATGGCCGCGGCCATCGCGTCCTGGTCGCCGGTGTCCAGCAGGCCCTTGAGGACCACCCAGCGGTCCGAGACCGCGCGGTCCACGGCCAGGTAGATCCAGCCGAGGCCGCCGTGCGCGAGGCAGCCGACGACCTCGTACTGCCCGTGCACCACGTCACCGCCGCGCAGTTTCGGCACGAACGAGTACGGGTGGCCGCACTTGGTGCAGAAGCCCTCGGTGCGCCCCTGCTTCTCACCGCGTGAACGGCCCACCGGCGCACCGCAGTCGGAGCGCGAGCAGAACCGCTTGCGCTCGGGCACCTCGGGGTTGTCGAGCACCATCTCGCGCGGATCGGGCCGCGGCACGTCCGGCACCTGCACCAGGCCCGCGCCCAGCCGGCCCCGCGCGGAACTCCCGGTCGACGAGCCCGAGCTGCGCACCGACACCGAGCGGCCGCTGGTCCGCCCCGACAGCGAGCGCGACAGGCGCCCCGACACCGAGCGCCGCGACTTCGACGACTGCGACGAGGTCCGCGCGCTGCGGCCGCTGGCGGGCGAACCGCCGCCGCTGTCACCGCTGTCGGAGGACCTGCCGCCCGCCTCGGACCCGGCGGACCCGGACCCGCCGGACCCGGACTCGGAGCCCGCCGTGCCGCGCGCGCCCACCACCGGGGCGAGACCGCACGTGTCGCAGTACAGCTCGCCGCCGCCGACGTCCTCGTAACTGCCCTCGCACCCCGGCCGGTGGCACGCCTGCTGGGCCTGACTCATGACGACTCCCCCTCGAAACCCCCGCGCTGCCCGCGGTCGCCCCGGTCGATGCGGTCCTCGGGCGCGCGCTGACCCGGCACCTGCGGCGTGGGCCGCTCCGGCGGCCGGGGCGCGGCGAGCAGTTCCGCCGCCGCGTGCTGGTAGCGCAGCACGGCCTGTTCGGCGACCCGCAGATCGCACGGCGCGCTCCACAGCATGCGGCGCGCCGCGTCGTACCGCTCGATCAGCAGCGGGTCCTCCGCGAGCCCGTGCCGGGCCACCTTCGCCTTGTACGCGTCGAGCCGGCCGCGCAGCTCCGCGCGGACCGCCAGCGGCGCGGTGACCGCCGTCAACGACTCACGGGCGCGCAGCAGTTCGTCCTCCGCCTTCTGCTCCAGCGACTCCAGCAGCGGCGACAGCCGGTGCCACTGGGCCTGCCTGCGGTACTCGGCGGCCGTCGACAGCTGCTCCTGGAGCACGATCGGCGGCCCGCTGACCACCGGCACCTCGGTGGCGGCGATCTTCGCGAGGACCTCGCCGCGCGCGGTACGGGCCTCGGCGAGGGTGCGGTCGGCGCGCGAGAGCACGTCCCGCAGCCGCACCAGGCGCGCCTCGGCGTCCTGCCGGACGGTGAGCACGGCGTCGATCTCGCGGCGCACGTCCTCCAGGGCGCGCGCCTCGCGGTCGTAGACCGTGGTGTCCGGGCGGCCGCCGCCGGGCGCCGAACTGCCCTGCGCGGGCACCCAGAAGGCGAGCGGGTCGGAGACCACCTGCTCGCGCAGCGCGGTCAGCGTGCGCGTGATCCGCTCCAGGTCGTCACCGGCCGGGTGCTCGCCCGGGCGGACGCCGACGGAGTGCGCGAGCCGGCGGGTGCGCTGGAGCTCCGCGGCCAGTAAATCGATCCGTGCCGGCAGCGCGGACCACACCGCGTCCGCGGTGACGACCATGTCCAGCGAGGTCGCGTACAGGTCGTTCATCCGGTCCACCAGGGCCGTCAGCGAGAACTGGCGGCTGAGCCTGCCCGGCCCCTCCAGCAGCGTCGCGCCGCCCGCGCCGTGGCTGCCCGCGACCGTCACGGACTCGCCGCGCAGCAGCTCGGTCAGCTCCACCAGGTCCTCGCGGCTGGACCAGCGGCGCCGGGCGCGCACCTCGCGGGCGCTGCGCAGCGCCCCGGCGTACGCGTCGAAGTACGTCCACAGCAGCGTGATCGACGCCTCCGTAGACGTCCAGCGCTCCTTGGTGACGCCGGTGAGTTCGGCGCCCTCGAGCAGCCTGCGTCCGGCGTGGTCCTGGAGGGCCAGCAGCGACGTCTCGATCGCCTCGTGCTCCGCGCCGAGCCGCGCCAGCGCACGGTCCACCTCGTCCCGGTCCATCACCGGCCCGGGGGACCCCGCGACGCCGCCCATCGATCACCTCTCGCTGCTGTGTGTGTTCTTCCGCTTCCCTTGTCGCCCTCGCCGGCGCCCCGCGTCAGCCCTGGTAGTGCGCTGTCGGCGGGACGGCCGACTTCGAGTCCTTACCCAGCGTCTGGGCCAGCCACGTGTCGTAGGAGTTCTTCCACGCGCCGCTGCTGCGGTAGTTCTCCAGCACCCGGTTGACCCGGCGTACCAGATCCTTCGCGCTCTTGTTCATCGCCACGCCGTAGTACTCGGTGGTGAAGGCGGGGCCCTTCAGTTCGACCGTGTGGTCCTGGGCGGCCTGGCTCGCGGCGAGCGCGCCGTCCGTCACCACCGCGTCCACCTCGCCGAGCTGGAGCCGCACCAGGCAGTCCAGCTGGCTGGGGACGACGGTGCTGATGTCCGTGCTGGCGGGGATCTTCCCGGACTTCTTGTCGTCGTTCAGGTGCTGCAGGGCGGTGGACGTGGCGGCCGAGCAGACCTTCTTGCCCGCCAGGGTCTTGTCGTAGCCCTTGATCGTCGAGTTGACCGGGGCGAGCACCTGCTGGCCCGTCTCGAAGTAGGGCGCGGAGAACGTGACGTCGTCCAGGCGGGCGCAGGTGATCGTCATGGTGCGCACCACCATGTCGACGCGGTGACCGGTGACGGCCGGGATGCGCTGGTCGGTGGGGATGGAGCGGTACTGGATGTACTGCGCGTCGTCCGAGCCGAAGATGTCGCGGGCTATCGCGTGGACGATGTCGATGTCGAAACCTTCCGGCTCGCCGGCCGGGTCGTTGGGGTCGAGATAGCCCCAGCGGTAGCTGTTCTGGTCGACGCCGACGATCAGGTAGCCGCGCTTCTTGATGGCGTCGATCGTCGCGCCGGACGCGCCCGACGGGGACAGGCTGCGGTTCTGCGCCGTGTCCTCCTTGCAGTCGGAAGCCTTGGCCTGGGTGCCCTTGACGGCACGCTGCCCGCCGATGCCCACGGGCGTGCCGGCGGTGTGCGGCTGGGTCAGCGGCAGCAGCAGCACCAGCGACAGCGCCAGGGCGCACAGCACCGCCATCGCGCCCACGCCGCCCCAGCCGCGGAGACCGGCCGTAAGGCTCCGCCGCGGGGCGCCGCCCACGGCGTCCCGAGGGCGGGCGGACAGTTCGCGTGCTCGCATCGTCACGCCCCCTCTCACCGGTACTCCGACAGCCTGCGGCCGATGCCGACGACCGCGGCCGCCGCGCCGAGCACGGCGAGCACCGCCGAGCCGACGGTCAGGCCGGTCATCGCGTCCAGGCCGTCGCTCGCGGCGGACCTGAACTCCTCGCGCTCGTGCGCCAGCGCCTGCGTCAGGGACGAGTCGACGTTGGCGAAGCACACGCTCGTCGAGATGTCCTTGTCGGTGCCGATGACCCGCTCGCGGGCCTGCTGGTACTGGCCCAGCTCGTTGTATCCGCGGGCCGTCAGGGCGCGCTTCTTCCACGCCACCATCGACTCGTTCGCCACCTGTACGGGCTTGCGGCCCGCCGCGTCGTCGGCGAGCGCGCCCGCCTTGTCCAGCTGCGCGGCGAGCTGCTTGATCTCCTGGTCGTAGCCCCAGTTGTACAGGTCCGTGGACGTGCCGTCGGCGAGTGCCTTGGTCTCCGCGCCGCGGCTGACCAGAGTGAGGTTCTCGTCGCTGCGCGCCGTCAGGGACGCGATCTGCGCGTCGTGCAGCACGTTCAGCGAGCGTACGCCGTGGTCGTAGGACTCGTTCAGACCCGCGCGGGCGACGGTGTGCCCGACCACCACCCACAGCAGGACGACGGCGGTGGCGCCGCTCGCGGCCACCAGGCCGTGGTTCAGCACCCGGTTGGTGTGCAGGAAGGTCCGGCGCTGCACCCAGGCCAGCGCGCCGAGCGCGACGACGCCGAGCCCGATCGCCGCCCAGGGGTACGGCGTCGCGTCGCCGTAGTCGGCGTTCAGCCGCTGGTTCTCGCTCGTGTAGAGGGCCTGCGCCTTCGGCAGCATCTTGTCCTGCATCGTGGCGTTGGCGAGCCGCAGATAGGCGCCGCCCACCGGGTAGCCCTCGCGGTTGTTGGCGCGGGCGGACGCGATCAGGTTCTGGTAGCGCGGCAGGAGTTCGTTGAGCTGCGCGATGGTCTTCGCGGACGCGGAGCCCCGGTCGGCGCTGGCGGCCGCGGTGACCAGCTTGGCGGCGGCGGTGCGGATGTCCGCGTCGTACTGGTCGCGGGTCGCCTTGGTCTCCTGGATGCCGGCCAGATAGCCGCTGGCGGCCATGGTGTTGGCGTCGGCGAGCGACCGGTAGATGTCGGCCGCGTCGGAGCTGAGCGGCTGACTGCTGTTCAGGACGTCGTCCGCGGCGCTCGCGCGGCTGTCGGTCTGCCAGGCGGTGACCGCGCCGAACGCGACGACGAGCAGCGCGAGCAGGGCGCCGATCACGCGCAGCCGCCCCGGCTCGGTGGTCGCGGCGGAGCGCAGCCGGTCCGCGCCCTCGGCGAACGCCGAACGGCGGTCCGGGGGCGCGACGGGCGCGGGGGCCGGCGCGGGCGCGGGCGTGCGCGCACCGCCGCGGTCGGGCTGCGGCGGTACGGCCGGCATCGTCGGCGGCGGCGAACCCGGTGGCGCCGCACTGCTCTTCGGCGGGTGTGTCACTGCGACCTCCCCCATGGTCTTCCGTCCCCGCAAGTATCGCCGCCGGGCCCGGCATTGCGCACCGGCCTTCACACGATCTTGATCGGATCGCGCGGTACGGGCACCGCCCGGTGGGCGCCCGACGGCCTGGCGCAGAGTCTCGCACCACCCCTCGCTGATGAATACGCCGGGGGAATCAGTTCGGTTCCCTGGTGTTCGAGGGGCCGGGGAGCCGCGGGGCGGCGGGCGTCACGACGGCTCGAAGCGCGCCCGCACCCGTGCGTGGACCTCCGCCGCGGCGCCCACCCGGTCCAGGCCCAGCAGGGCCGCGCCCAGCACCGGGCTCGCCGTCACCACGCGCGCCACGGCCTTCGGCGCGCGCTCCGCGAGCAACACGCCTATACGGTCGGTCAGTTGAGGGTGCCGGGCCGCCAGTACGCCGCCGCCGAGCAGCACCGGCGCCTCCTCGTCGAGCAGTTCGAGCCGGGTCAGCGCGACCACCGCCATCACCACCACCTCGTCGGCCAGCCGGTCCACGACCGCCCGCGCCACCGGGTCGCCGGCCGCCGCGGTCGCGAACAGTACCGGGGTCAGCTCGTACCGCCGCTCGGGCGCGAGGTGTTCGAGGTGCAGCGCCTCGATGAGTGCGTCCATCGAGGCGAGCCCGAAGTGGGCGGGCAGCGTGCGGGCCAGTTCGGTCGGCTCGCCGCGGCCGTCGTGCGCGCGGGCGGCGTGCCACAGTGCCTCCTCCGCCAGGCCCCAGCCGCCGCCCCAGTCACCGGAGATGCGGCCGAGCGCCGGGAAGCGCGCGGTCCGCCCGTCGGGGCGCATCCCGACGCAGTTGATGCCCGCGCCGCACACCACGGCCACCCCGCGCGGCTCGGCGACCCCCGCGCGCAGGATCGCGAAGGTGTCGTTGCGGACGTCCACGCTCGCGGCCCATCCGCGCGCGTGCAGCGCGGCCGCGAGCTGTTCCTCCTCCACCGGCAGGTCGGCGTTGGCCAGGCACGCCGAGACATGCTCGACGCCGCTCACGCCCGCGCCGTCGAAGGCGCGGGCCACCGCCTCGGCGAGGGTGTCGACGGCGGCGGTCACGCCCACGGCGGGCGGGCGGAACCCGCCGCCGCGGGCGGTGGCGAGGATCCGGCCGTCGGCGGCCACGACCGCCACGTCGGTCTTGCTGTTGCCCGCGTCGACGGCGAGGACGCTTGCGGTCAGGCCCACGCGAGGTGCTCCCGGTTGTGCGCGATCAGCTGGTCGGTGAGGGTCTCGGCGTACGCGTACTGGCCGACGAGGGGATGGGCGAGCAGCGCCCGGAACACCCGCTCCCGGCCGCCGCGCAGCGCCGCGTCGAGCGCCAGGTCCTCGTAGGCGGTCACGTTGGCCATCAGGCCCGCGTACAGCGGGTCGACGGCGGGCACGGACAGCGGGGCGGGGCCCTTGGCGCCGACCGCCGCCTGCACCTCGATCACCGCGTCGGCGGGCAGGAACGGCAGGGTGCCCCGGTTGAGCGTGTTGACCACCTGGTAGGTGCTGCCGCCCCCGCCGAGCAGGGACGCGGCGAGGTCGACCGCGGCCTCCGAGTAGAAGGCGCCGCCGCGCCGGGCCAGCAGCTCCGGCTTCTCGTCGAGCGCCGGGTCGGCGTACATCCGGAGCAGTTCGCGTTCCATCTCCGCCACTTCGGCGGCCCGGGAGGGCTTGCCACGCAGCTCCTCGACGACCTCGTCGTGGGCGTAGTAGTAGCGCAGGTAGTACGACGGGACGACGCCGAGCCGGTCGAGCAGCGGGCGCGGCAGCCGCAGGTCGCCGGCGATCGAATCGCCGTGCGCCGCCAGCAGTTTGGGCAGGACGTCCTCGCCCTCCGGGCCGCCGAGCCGCACGCCCGTCTCCCAGGTGAGGTGGTTGAGCCCGACGTGGTCGAGGTGGATGTCGGCGGGGGCGACGCCGAGCAGCGCGGCGAACCGGCGCTGGAAGCCGATCGCCACGTTGCACAGGCCGACCGCCTTGTGTCCCGCCTGGAGCAGGGCGCGGGTGACGATGCCGACCGGGTTGGTGAAGTCGATGATCCAGGCGTCCGGGTTGGCGCGGCGGACGCGTTCGGCGATGTCGAGGACGACCGGGACCGTGCGCAGCGCCTTGGCGAGACCGCCGGCGCCGGTGGTCTCCTGGCCGACGCAGCCGCACTCCAGCGGCCAGGTCTCGTCCTGCTGCCGGGCCGCCTGGCCGCCGACGCGCAGCTGGAGCAGGACCGCGTCGGCGCCCTCGACGCCCGCGTCCAGGTCGGACGTCGTCACGATCCGGCCGCCGTGGCCCTGCCGGGCGAAGATGCGCCGGGCCAGGCCCCCGACCAGTTCGAGACGGTCGGCCGCCGGGTCGACCAGGACCAGCTCTTCGATGGCGAGGGTGTCCCTCAACCGGGCGAAGCCGTCGACGAGTTCGGGGGTGTAGGTCGACCCTCCGCCGACCACGGTGAGTTTCATCGGAGTCCTTTCGTGGACACGCGGTTCAGCCCTTCACGCCGGTGAGCGTGACGCCCTCGACGAACGCCCGCTGGGCGAAGAAGAACACGAGGATCACGGGGGCCATGACCAGCACGGTGGCGGCCATGGTGAGGTTCCAGTCGGTGTGGTGGGCGCCCTTGAAGGACTCCAGGCCGTAACTCAGTGTCCACGCACCGGGGTTCTCCGAGGCATAGATCTGCGGGCCGAAGTAGTCGTTCCAGGCGTAGAAGAACTGGAACAGGGCCACGGCGGCGATGCCGGGCCGGGCCATCGGCAGCACCACCCGCAGCAGGGTGCGCAGTTCGCCGCAGCCGTCCACCTTGGCCGCGTCGACGTACTCGTTGGGGATCGTGAGCAGGAACTGCCGCAGCAGGAAGATGGAGAAGGCGTCGCCGAACGCCATCGGGATGATCAGCGGCCACAGCGTGCCCGACAGGTCCAGCTGCTTCGCCCAGAACAGGTACATCGGGATGATGACCACCTGCGGCGGCAGCATCATCATCGAGATGACCAGCATCAGCGACAGATTCCGGCCCCGGAAGCGGAACTTGGCGAGGGCGTAGGCGACCGGGATCGACGACACGACGGTGAGGACGGTGCCGGCGCCGGCGTACAGCAGCGTGTTCTTCCACCAGGTGAGGAAGCCCGGGGTGTCGAAGACCTTGCGGTAGTTGCCCCACTCCCACGTGTGCGGGATCAGGTCCCGGCTGAGTGCCTGGCTGTCGCTCATCAGCGAGGTCAGCACTACGAACACGAACGGGAGCGTGAAGAACAGGGCGGCCGCGACGCCGAGCGAGTGCACGGCGATCCACTCCAGCGCGGCCCTGCGGCGGGCGGTGCGCCGGGCCTGGGAGACCGGGGCGCGGAGCTGGACGGGCTGGTCCAGTACTTGGGTCATCGGTCAGTCACCTGCCAGGTTGAGGCCGCCCCGGCGCCGCATCAGGAACGCGGTGAACACCATGGACAGGGCGAACAGGACGAGTGCCACCACGCAGGCGGAGCCGTAGTCGAAGCGCTGGAAGCCGAGGTTGTAGACGAGCTGGGGCAGGGTGAGCGTGGACTTGTCCGGGTAGCCGGGCTCGAACTGGGTGCCCGCGCCCTGGATGACGCCCGAGGCGACCTTCCCCGCGATCAGCGGCTGGGTGTAGTACTGCATGGCCTGGATCACGCCGGTGACCACCGAGAACATCACGATGGGGGAGATGTTCGGCAGGGTGACGAAGCGGAACCGCTGCCAGGCCGACGCGCCGTCCAGCTCGGCCGCCTCGTACTGCTCCCTCGGCACGTCCAGCAGCGCGGCCATGAAGATGACCATCAGGTCGCCGACGCCCCACAGCGCGAGCAGGGTCAGGGCCGGCTTGGACCAGGACGGGTCGTTGAACCAGCCCGGCGCGTCGATCCCGATCTTCTCCAGGAGCGAGTTGACCGGCCCCGTACCGGGGTTGAGCAGGAAGGCGAAGGCCATCGTCGCGGCCACCGGGGGCGCCAGGTAGGGCAGGTAGAACAGGGTGCGGAAGACGCCCGTACCGGTCTTGATCTTGGTGATCAGCAGGCCCACGCCGAGCCCGAAGACGACCCTGAGCGAGACCGTCACCACGACCAGCCACAGGGTGTTGCGCAGCGCGGGCCAGAACAGCGGGTAGTGCTCGAAGACGTAGGCCCAGTTCTGCGTGCCGCTCCACGTCGGCGCCTTGAAGCCGTCGTAGTGCATGAACGAGAAGTAGACCGTCGAGATCAGCGGGTACGCGAAGAAGACCGCGAAGCCGATCAGCCAGGGCGACATGAACGCGAGGGTGCGAAGCGCCGCCCTGCGGCGCTTCGACGCGTAGGTGACCGTGCTCATCGCTACTTGGCCTGCGCGATGTCCGTGTCGATCTGCTTCGCCGTGCTCGCGAGGCCCGACTGGAGGTCCTTGGCCTTGCCGCTCTCGTAGTCGTACCCGAACTGCTGGAGGGTGACCAGGTACTGGCCGCCGTTGATGGAGGCGGGCGTGGTGGTCGACTCCGGGTTCGCGGCGATGTCCAGGAACGTCTTGAAGCGCGGGTCGTACTTCAGCTTCGGCGACTTCAGGGCGGCGAGCGTGGAGGGCACGTTGTGGATGCCGTTGGAGAAGTTCACCACCGCGTCGGTGTCGGTGGTGATGTACTTGACGAACTCCCAGGCGGCGTTCTGCTTGTGGCTGGTGGCGGCGATCCCGGTGATGGTGCCGGTGATGTAGCCCTTGCCGTACTGGTCGGCCTGGTCGTCGGGGACGGGCAGCGGGGCCACGCCGATGTCGAACTTCGGCTTGGCGTCCAGGGCCATGCCGAGCCGCCACTCGCCGTCCAGCTGCATCGCCACCTGGCCGGTGTGGAAGGGGTGCTTGGCGCCCCACTCGTCGCCGAGGGTGGCCCGGTACTTCTCCAGCTTCGCGAAGCCGCCGAGGTCGTCGACGAGCTTCTTCTGGAGCGTGAACCCGGCCTTGAAGGCGGGGTCCTTGGCGACCTCGGACTTCCCGCTGGAGTCGAAGTACGTCGGGGAGAACTGCGCGAAGTAGTGCTCGGTGGTGGTCTCCCAGCCGTGGTAGTCCGGCATGAAGCCGAGCTGCTGGTAGGAGTCGCCCTTGGTGATCGTCAGTTTCTTGGCGTCGGCCTCGAACTCCGACCAGGTCTTCGGCGGGCTCTTGATGCCGGCCTTCGCGAACGCCGTCTTGTTGTAGTAGAGGCCGTACGCGTCGCCCAGCAGCGGCGCCGTGCAGCGGTCGCCGTCGTACTGGGTGTACTCGTTCATGGCCTTCGGGAACGTCGTCTCCGGGTCGATGCCCGACTTCTTGAAGAAGGGGTTGAGGTCGATCAGCGCGCCCGACGAACAGAACTTGCCGACGTTGTTGGTGGTGAACGACGAGATGACGTCGGGGGCCTTGTCGCCGCCGGTGCGCAGCGCCTGGTTGATCTTGTCGTCGGTCATGTTGCCGACCACGTTGACGTGGATGTTGGGGTGCGCCTTCTCGAAGGAGGCGACCAGCGCCTTGACGGCCGCGACCTCGCTCGGCGCGCTCCAGGCGTGCCAGAAGTTGATGGTCGTGTCCTTCGAGGCGTCGTCGTTCGCGCCGGAGCCGGACTGACCGGTGCAGGCGGTGGTCAGCAGGGCCACGGAGGCGGCGAGGACGAGGGCCGCCCTGCGGGCCGTACGGGATGTGGGCTGGGGCATGACTGGATCTCCCTGGGACGGGGCGAGACGATGAAGGGGAGAGCAAAAAGACATAAACCGGTACAGAACATCCGGTTCGGGCCGTGCGGAACGTGGTGCCCGGGGTGACGGCCGGGCGGGCGGGGGGAGCGGTCAGCGTGAGGTGTCGAAGACCTCGTCGCGGGTGGTCGCGAGCGCGCTCTCCAACGCGCCGCGCAGAACGGGGTGTTCGGTCACGTCGCCGAGGACGAGCCGGGGCCTGGACGCGGCCAGCTCCTCCAGCTCGGCCTGGACCAGGGCGCGCAGCACCTCGCCGCCGGAGGCGAGGGCGGCGCCGCTGAGGACGACGAGTTCGGGGTCGAGGACGGAGACCAGCGAGGCCAGACCGGTGGCCAGCCGGGTCGCGTAGGTCTGGAGCAACTCCCGCCAGGGGCCGCTCACATGGTCGGCCGCCGTGGCCACGAGATCCGCGGCGACCTCGGGGTAGGGCCCGGCGGGCACCTCGCCGACGCCGAGTTCGCGGGCGAGCGCGGGCAGCGCCTGGGAACCGGCGAGTTCCTGGTAGCCGCCGCTGTTGGCGCGGGTCACCTGGCGCACCAGCGGGGCGCCCGGCACCGGCAGGAAGCCGACCTCGCCGGCGCCGCCGGTCCAGCCGCGGTGCAGCCGGCCGCCGAGCACCAGGGCGGCGCCGAGGCCCTCCTGGTTCCACAGCAGCACGAAGTCGCCGTGGCCGCGGGCGGCGCCGAGGCGTTGCTCGGCGATCGCGACGAGGTTGACGTCGTTCTCGTACTCGACCGGCATGGGCAGGGCCGCGGCCAGTTCGTCGAGCAGGGCGGGGGAGTGCCAGCCCGGCAGGTGGGAGGCGTAGCGCAGGCGGCCGGTGGTGGGGTCGAAGGCGCCGGGGGTGGCGACGACGAGCCGGCGCACGTCGTCCCGGGCCAGCCCGGCCGCCTTCACGGCGCCGTCGAGGGCGTCCGTGACCTGGCGGACCACGGGGCGGGCGGGGCGCCGGCCGGGGGTCGCCAGCTCGAACTCGCCGACCGTACGGCCGGTGACGTCGGCCACGGCGGCCCGGATACGGACCGGGGTGACGTCGATGCCGGCGGCGTACGCGGCGGCAGGGTTGACGGAGTACAGCTGCGCGCTCGGGCCGGGGCGGCCCTCGCTCGTGCCCGTGGCGAGCACCAGCCCCGCGGCTTCCAGGCGGGCGAGCAGCTGGGAGGCGGTCGGCTTGGACAGGCCGGTGAGCTTGCCGATCCGGGTGCGCGACAGCGGCCCGTGCTCCAGGAGGAGGTCCAGGGCGGCGCGGTCGTTCATGGCGCGCAGGACGCGCGGGGTGCCCGGCGTACCGGCGGATCCTGCCATGGAGGTCGACACCTGCCTTTCCAGCGGCTCAGCTTCCCAGTGACCTGGGACGACTGTCCACCCGGGAGGCCCTGGGGGACGGTGACTGCTGATCACTGTTAGGAAACTTTCCTATTGGGTGGGAAGGAACGTATGCCCAGGACGGAGGGGGCGTCAATAGAGCTGGGGTGGCGGGTGCGGGGTCCCTGGCGGGGCCGGTGCGGGGTCCCTGGTGGGGCCCATGGCGGCCACATGGCCGCCGCGGCTCTGATCAGTGCAGGTCAGAGGGGACGGAGTCGCAGGTACGGCGGCTCACGCGTCGGGGATCCCGGGTGAGGCGGGAGGCTGGCGGCGCTACTCCGCGAGGAACGGGCCGGTGTCGAGCACCGGGTACGGCGTGGGGAGGGGCAGGGGAGATCCGAGGCCGACTTTGACGTCGTTGGCGTAGTACGCCTCGGTGGGCTCTGCGCCCGGCAGGACCGGATCCGTGAAGCAGTGGGCGGTCTTGGAGTGGCGGTCGATGAGGACGTAGACAGGGATTCCCGCAGCGGCGTAGACGCGCAGCTTGGGGCCTGTGTCGGTCTCGTGGTTGGTGGAAGTGACCTCACCGACGAGGGCGAGCATGCCGATGGGGTACCAGCCCTTGTGGGCGTTTCGGTATGCCTCGTCGAGTTCGGAGGGCTTGCGGAGGCGCACGTAGAAGTCGGGTACGACCAGGGCGACGGTGTTGCCGTCCCGGTCGGCGGCGCGGTAGCCGTTGTTGAAGCCGGCAAGGCGGATTCCGGCGGCCCGGAACTGGTAGTACAGCTCCCCGGCGCCGTCGTTGTGGTTGTCGTTCGGCTGCGGCGGCACGATGGCCATCCCCTCGACGTACTCGGGTCGGGTCGGCGCCAGCGACGCCTCCTCGATCGCGATCAGCAGATCGATGGGGTCCTGCTTCGGTTCCACGGCCGGCTCCATGATCGGTTCGGCGCTCATCGCTTCTCCTTGCCACGTCTGACGCCAGGCTAAGCCCGAGTGGGGTGCCCCGGCAGAACGATGGGGCACCCGGTGCCTGTGTGGCGCCGGGTGCCCTGGTGTTCACTCGAACGAGCGTGCTGAAACCGTTCGCCGGTCCCGCGTCAATACCTGGTTCGCAGGGTCCGAGCCCTTACCTGGCCGGCGGAGTCGTCCGCTGCGGTGCGATCGGGGTCGTGGCCGCCGACTGCGGGGAGTCGGCGTTGGCGAAGGCCGACGGGGCCGCGACCGACGCCGCCGGGTCCACGGTCTCCTCCTCCACGGGCGCCGTCGCGCCGCCCACGATCGGGATGTCCGCGACCGTGAACGCCCGCTTGATCCGCCAGCGCAGCTCGCGCTCCACGGCGACCGCCTTGCCCGGCATGGTCCGGGCGGACACGTGCACGACCATCGAGTCCAGCAGCACGCTGTCCAGGCCGAGCACCTCGATCGGGCTCCACAGGAGCTCGTTCCAGGGGTCCTCCTTGCTCATGTGCTCGGCGACCTCGCTCAGCGTCCGCTTGACCTTGTCCAGGTCCTCGGACGCCTTCACGGTCACGTCGACACCGGCCGTCGCCCAGCCCTGGGAGAGGTTCCCGATCCGCTTGACCTCGCCGTTGCGGACGTACCAGATCTCACCGTTGGCGCCGCGCAGCTTCGTGACGCGCAGGCCGACCTCGATCACCTCGCCGGTCGCCACGCCCGCGTCGATCTGATCGCCGACGCCGTACTGGTCCTCCAGGATCATGAAGACACCGGAGAGGAAGTCCGTGACCAGGTTGCGGGCGCCGAAACCGATCGCGACACCCGCGACACCCGCGGACGCGAGCAGCGGCGCCAGGTCGATCTGGAAGGTGGACAGCACCATCAGACCGGCCGTGCCGAGGATCACGAAGCTCGCCACCGACCGCAGCACCGAGCCGATCGCCGCGGCCCGCTGCCGCCGCCGCTCGGCGTTGACCAGCAGACCGCCGAGCGCCGTGCCGTCCATCGTCTCGACGGTCCGGTTCATCCGGTCGATCAGCTTGGTGATCGCCCGCCGTACGGCCTCTCTCAGCACCACCGCGATCACCACGATCAGCAGGATGCGAAGGCCGATCGCCAGCCAGGTGGACCAGTTCTGCTCCACCCAGCTCGCGGCGTTGGTCGCGCTCTCCTGGGCGTCCTGGAGCGAGGGCACGGTCGTCGTCGTACCCGAGGGCGACGGCGACGGCGACGATCCGGCGGCCGACAGGACGGCGGACAAGGACACGGCAGGTACCTCCATGTGCAACGGACCCGTGTACGACGGATCCACACCCGGTGAAGAGGACAAGGTGGCCCAGGTCACGAAAGGATCACCGGACGGGCGGATTCACCACACTAACGGGGCAGCGCCCGTGCCCCCGACCGCCCGGCGCAGGAGAGACGGGGCTCACGAGCGCTTGAACAGGGCGTGCTCCGGGGGATGAATCAGATGTGGTCGAAAACACTCTCAGCCCGTTACCGGGACATGGTGGCGCTTCCACCAGGCATGAGGGGAGACTGACTGCACATCGTCCCGGCGCGAGCCACGCGCCGCCGGCGTACAAGGAGGCATCCGTGCCGCATGTCCTGGTCCTCAATGCGTCGTACGAGCCACTCGGCGTCGTACCGCTCCGCCGCGCGCTCGTCCTCGTCCTGGAGAACAAGGCAGTCGCCTTGGAGGAATCCGGCGCCTTCATGCACAGCGCAACCGTCACAGTCCCCGCACCCAGCGTGGTCCGGCTCAAGCGATTCGTCCGGGTTCCCTACCGTGGGCCCGTTCCTCTCACCCGGCGGGCGCTGTTCGCCCGCGACGGGGGCCGGTGCATGTACTGCGGTGGCGTCGCAACCAGCGTCGACCACGTCATCCCGCGCAGCCGCGGGGGCAAGCACGTCTGGGACAACGTGGTGGCGTCCTGCCGCCGCTGCAACCACGTGAAGGCCGACCGACACCTCTTCGAGATCGGCTGGCGGCTGCGCCACAAACCCGCTCCGCCCACCGGTCTGGCCTGGCGCATCATCGGCACCGGCCATAGGGATCCGCGCTGGCTGCCGTACTTGCAGCCGTACGGCGCGGACGACGCCCTGGCCCGGATCGACGGCATCTCCGCCTGACGGTCCGGGCCTTCGCACACCCTGCGGCTAACCGCCGCGGGGCCCTTCGGGGCGCGCTCCGCGGACGACGTGGAGCGCGCCGCCGGCCGCGAACAGGGCGAGCGCGACCGACCAGCCGCCGGGACCGGCCGGCCAGGCCCGCAGCGCGCCCGCGTCCCCGCCCGAGGCCACCCCCGCCACACCGGCCACGACCACCGCGGGCAGCCAGCAGACCCGCGCCCCCAGCAAGGCGGCCGCGGCCGCCGTGACACCCGTACAGGCCAGCGCGAGCACCACCGCGAGGGCGGGCGTGGGCAGCGCGACGGCCGCCGCGCACGCCGCCGACCCGGTCAGGCCCAGCAGATGCGCCAGCCGCCACCGCCACCACCGCCGTGCCGCGGTGCCGTCCAGTTCGGCACACTCCGCGTGCAGGCTCGCGCCGATCACCGACGCGGCGCCCAGCGCCCACAGCACCACGACGAACAGCACGCGGTCCGGTTCGGCGCGGACCCCGGGCAGCCGCGCCGCCCCCGCGGCGAGCACCGCGGTCACGCCCGCCGCGGCCAGCGCGTGGGGCAGCGCGCGCGACCGGGCGTACAACAGCGCGCCGGAGGAAGTCGGCCCCGGCAGGACGGCGGTCACAGCGACGGCACCTCCCCCGGGTCGCAGCCGCGGGCCGTGGCGAAGTACGCCGACAGCCACTGCCGCCGCTCCGTCGCGCCCATCGCGGCGAGGCGCGCCCGCGCCGCCCGCCGCGAGGCCAGCGCGGCCCGGTCGTCGGCGTCCCCGCGCGCCGCCGCCCGGTCGAAGGACGCCTCCGCCGGATTCGGCGCCAGATAGTGCTGTACGGCGTCGTCGACCGCGCTCACCCGCGGATCCGTCCGCGCGCAGTCCTGGCGGCCGGTCAGCGCCGCCCCGGCCTCGAAGGCGTACTGCCGCGGATCGGTCAGCCGGCCGCGCACGACCGTACGGCCGACCGGCGTGAGCATCGGCAGCTCGACCTCGTCCCGCCGGGGCCGGCCCGGCCGGTCCTCGAACCGCACCGGCAGCCCGCGTACGCCCGCCAGCCGGTCCGTCACCCCCGACAGCGCCCGCACGACCTGCGGCAGCAGCCCCGCGTACCGGGCGTCGACGCAGATCCGCGGAGTGGTAGAGGTGTCGCACACCTGCCGGTGGGCGAGCGGCCGCTCGTGCCACAGCCTGTCCCCGGCCTGCACCAGCAGCACCCCCGCGACCGCCGCCGCGGCGAGCGGCGCGAAGGCCAGGACGCGGCGGCGGACCGTGCAGGCCAGCACCGCGGTCAGCGCGAGAGAGCCCGTCCACACCGACATCGCCACCGGCTGCCACCACAGCGGCACCGTCCCGTACGCCCCGTCCGCGGACGGCGCCAGCCGGCCCAGGGCGCCCGGGTCCTGATAGGCGACGGCGGCCGACGCGGCGTAGGCGGCCAGTCCCGCCAGCGGCGCCACCGGCCACCACGCCACCCGCCGGCCCAGCACCTGGCCGGTCAGCGCCGCGGCCGCGATCAGCACCGCGTCGGCGGGCAGCGAGGCGGGATACGGACGGTCGCCCTGGGCGTACGGCCAGGTCGCCAGCAGCGCCGCCACCGCCGCCACCAGGTATCCGGCGACCGCCCACAGCGCGACCGGCAGGCCCGACACCAGGAACCGCGCGAGCGGCGGGCGGACCGCGGTGCGCAGCAGCTCCCCGGTGCCGCGACGGCGTTCCCGGCCGCCCTGCCGGCAGCCCGCGGCGACCGCGAGGGGCGCGCCGAGCAGACAGGCGGCCGCGTGCAGCCGCCGCCCGGTCTCCGCCCAGTCCCCCTGCCACCGGTCCAGGCCCGTCCCCATCCCCACGGCCACGGCCACCAGCACGGCGGCCCCGGCCCACGGCCCGAGACCGCGCAGCCCCTCGGCCCGCACCGGATGTCCGGCGGGTCCGCCCGCCCGCGGCGCACGCGGCTTCGTGCCCGACTTCGGGTGCGGCGGATCGGTCAAGGTGGTCATCGCACGGCCTCCCGTCCGGCGGCGGGCGCGGCCCGGTGCGCGCGCAGCGCCGCCGCGTAGCCCCGTTCCACGGGGTTCTCGCCCGGGGCGTCCGGGTCCGCGCCGAGGGCGGCGAGGCCGCCGGGGGTGCCGTGGTGGGCGACCCGGCCCGCGTCGAGGAGGGTGACCTCGGTGCAGGCCGCCGCCACGTCCTCGACCAGGTGGGTCGACACGATCACCGTGGCGTGGGCGCCCAGTTCGCGCAGCAGGCCGCGGAACTCCACCCGCTGCTCCGGGTCGAGACCGGCCGTCGGCTCGTCGAGCAGCAGGAGATCCGGCTCGTTGACGATGGCCTGCGCGAGGCCGACGCGGCGCACCATCCCGCCGGACAGGGTGCCGATCCGCGCGTCGATCCGGTCGGCGAGGCCCACCCGGGCCACGGCCCGCTCGACGGCGGCCGGGGTGCGGGCCGCGGGCAGCTCCTTCAGCCAGGCGACGTACGCCACGAAGTCCCGCACGGTGAACCGCGGGTAGTGGCCGAACTCCTGCGGCAGATAGCCGAGCCGGCGCCGTACCGCGACCCGCCCCCGGTGTCCGGCGACATCCTCGCCGAGGATCTCCACCCGCCCCGCGGCAGGCTCCGCGACCGTCGCCAGGACCCGGATCAGCGAGGTCTTGCCCGCCCCGTTCGGCCCCAGCAGCCCGTGCACACCGGTGCCCAGCGCGAGGTCGACGCCGTCGAGGGCGACGGCCTTGCGGTGCCGGACCGTCAGTCCGGTCAGTCGGATCGTCGTCACTTCCGCTCCAGGTGGTCGTAGGCGGTACGGCGGGCTGCCAGCAGCGCGGCGCACGCCGCCGCCGCCGCGGCCCAGGCGCCCTGCGCGGGCGCGCCGTCCAGGCAGCGCGCGAGCTGCCCGGCCAGCCGGGTGGTGAGCGAACCGCCGGGCGCGGCCGCTACCGGCGCGAGGACGGCGGCCAGCCAGCCGCCGCCGGTCAGCGCGGTCGCCGTCCGGCAGCCGACATAGCCGGCCAGGGCCAGCGCGGCCAGCGTCAGCGCCAGCCCCGGCAGCAGCCACGCGGCGGCGCCCGGCGCGCCGGAGGCCGGCAGCAGCAGGCCCGCGCCGGTCAGCAGCGGCAGGCTCACCGCGAGCACCGCCGCGGTCCGGGCGAGCAGCGAGCGCAGCCCCCCGGACGGGGTGGCCGCGGCGATCTCGTACAGGGGGTCGGCGTGCGGCCCGTAGGACAGGGCGACCCCGGCCACCGGCACGAGCGGGGCGAGGGCCAGCAACAGGGTGCGGGCCCCCGCGAAGCCGTCCGCGCGGTCCAGGGCGACGGCCCCGACGCCCACCAGCAGCAAGGCGGTCAGCCAGGCGCCGCGCAGCGCGGGGTGCCCGGGGCGGAGCAGCCGGAGGGGCCTCAGCAGCGGCCTCGGCAGCGGCTTCAGCAGCCGGTTCAGTTGCGGCAGCAGTCGCGGCGGGCGGGGAGCCGGGGTGCGACCGGGCGCGGGAGCCGTTGTCGTGGCCGGGACTCGATCGGCCACGGGAGGTGTCGTCGTGGCCTGGACTCGATCGGCCAAGGGCGCGGTAGCCGCGGCCTGGACTCGATCGGCCAAGGGCGCCGTAGCCGCGGCCGGGACTCGATCAGCCGCGGGAGCCGTAGTCGTGGCCCGGGCCGTTCCGGCGATCGCCGTGAGCAGCGACTGCCGGACGTCCGTCAGCGCCCGGCCGGCCGCCGCCGTCGCGGTCACCGCCGAGGACACGCGCGTCGCGCAGCCCCCGCAGTGCTCCAGGTGCTTCTCCACGGACCAGGCGGCGTGGTCCGGCAGCGAGCCGTCGGCGTACCGCGCCGCGGCGGCCGCCGAGACGTGCCAGACGTGGGCGTTGTCGGTCATGCCGGTCCTCCCACCGGGGACGGGTTCAACTGGGCCAGCGCCGCGCGCAGTTCGGCGCGGGCGCGCAGGGCGCGGGACTTGACCGTGCCCTCGGGTATGCCGAGCAGCCGGGCCGCCTCGCGGGTGGTCAGCCCGTCGACGACGGTCGCGCGCAGCACCTCGCGCAGCTCCGGGGAGATGCGCGCGAGCGCCGTACCCACGTCGCCGTACTCGAGACCGGCGAGCACCCGCTCCTCGGCCGACGGGGCGGCGGACGGTCCGTACGCCGACAGCGGTCCGTCCGGCGGCGCGGTCCGCGCCCGCTCGGCCCGTTCCGTCGAGCGGCGCGCGTCGACCAGGCGCCGTGCCGCGATGGTCCACAGCCAGCCGCCGGCCTCCCCGCCACGGTGCCGGGACGCCGAGCGCCAGACCGTCATGAACGTGTCCTGGAGCACCTCGCGCACGATCTCGGCATCGGCGCAGCGCCGGGTGAGCCGGGCGTGCAGCCACCCCGCGTGCCGGTCGTACAGCTCGGCGAGCGCCGCCGCGTCCCCGTCCGCGACGGACCGCAGCAGCGCCGCGTCCCGGTCCGGATCGTCCTTCTCCCGGTGGCCCCCCATGGGGCGGAACAGTCTCACACCCCCTCTATCGATCACGGTGGCCCGGGTGGTTCGCGATCTTGGACGCGGGGAAACGGAATGGGGCAACGGGATGTGACCGGTAGCACGTTGTTCGTCTGTGTATGTCTGCCCCCGCGTCCGCTGGGTAGGGCTGCGGTGATCCGCCGGACGCCGTACTCGACCAAGGAGGCCCTGTGGCCGCACACCTTCCGATCCCGGCCCCCTCGAAACCCCGGGCGGAGGAATCCGCCGAACCCCTGACCAGTGAGCCGGCGCCGATCGAGTTCGCGCCGCTGACCAGTGAGCCGCCGCTCGCCGAGCTCACGCCGCTGACCAGCGAGCCGCCGCTCGCCGACTCCGCGGCGCCGGCGGCCGGCGCGCCCCTGGCCGACGTGATCCCGCCGGGGGCGTAGATGAGTGCACTCCGGCCGGACGACGTGCCGGGCGAGGAGCCCCCGCGGCTCGGCGAGGAGCCCGCGCTGCCAGGAGAGGTGCCCGCGCCGCTCGCGGCGGCCGTGCCGGGCGAGGAGCCCGTACGGCTCGGTGAGGAGCCCGTACGGCTCGTCGAGGTGCCGGGTGAGGAGCCCGCGCGGCTCGACGGCGAGCTGGCGCGGCTCGCCGGGCTGCACGGCGTCGCCACCTCCTACAGCCCCTCCCCGGGGCGCACCGTCGCGGCCTCGGCCCGTGCGGTCACCGCCGCGCTCGCCGCGCTCGGCGTGGACGCCGCGACCCCGGACACCGTGCGCGCCGCCCTCGCCGCCCGCGAGCGGGAAGTCGCCGTACGCCTGCTGCCGCCGACCGTCGTCGCCCACCGGGGCGCCCCGCCCGCCGCGCTCGACGCGCTGCCCGGCGGCACCCGGCTCACGATCGAGCCCGAGCAGGGCGGCGCCCTGGAGGCGGCCGTGGACGCCTCGGGCGACGCCGTCCGCGAGGCGTTCGGCGTGCTCGCGCCCGGCGTGCACCGGATCACCGCCACCGCGCCGGACGGCCGCACCGGCACCGCCCATCTCGTCGTCGCCCCCACCCGGCTGCCCACACCCGAGGGACGCGCGTACGGCCTGCTCGTGCAGGTGTACTCGCTGCTGTCCACGCGCTCCTGGGGCATGGGCGACCTCGGCGACCTCGCCGAGCTGGCCGGCTGGGCCGCGCGCACCCTCGGCGCCGGATTCGTGCAGGTCAACCCGTTGCACGCGGCCGTACCCGGACCGCCCACCGATCCCTCCCCGTACCGGCCCTCCTCGCGCCGCTTCCCCGACCCCGTGCACCTGCGCGTCGAGGACGTGCCCGAGTACGCCTACGTCGAGGACACCGAGGCCCTGCGCTCGCTGCGGGAGCGGGCCGAGCGGCTGCGCGCCACCGTGCTCGACAAGGGCGCCCTCATCGACCGGGACGCCGTCTGGGAGCTCAAGCGCGAGGCCCTGGAACTCGTCGCCGCGGTCCCGCTCGGGCCCGGCCGGCGCGCCGCCTACGCCGACTTCCTCGCCCGGGAGGGCCAGGCCCTGGAGGACCACGCCACCTGGTACGCCCTCGCCGAGGTGCACGGCCCCGACTGGAGCCGCTGGCCCGACGCCCTGCGCGACCCCCGGTCCGCCGGGACCGCCCGCGCCCGCGCCGAACTCGCCGACCGCGTCGACTTCCACTGCCTGCTCGCCTGGCTCACCGACGCCCAGCTCACCGAGGCGCAGTCCGCCGCCCGCGCCGCCGGGATGCCGATCGGCGTCGTGCACGACCTCGCCGTCGGCGTGCACCCGGGCGGCGCCGACGCCTGGGCGCAGCAGGACCACTTCGCGGCCGGCATGTCCGTCGGCGCCCCGCCCGACGCCTTCAACGCCCGCGGCCAGGACTGGGGCCTGCCACCCTGGCGCCCCGACCGCCTCGCCGCGTCCGGGTACGCGCCCTACCGCCGCCTGCTGCGCGCCCTGTTCCGCTACGCCGGCGCCCTGCGCATCGACCACGTCATGGGCCTGTTCCGGCTCTGGTGGGTCCCCCAGGGGCAGCCCCCCACCGAGGGCACCTACGTCCGCTACGACGCCGAGGCCATGCTCGCCGTCCTCGCCCTGGAGGCATCCCGGGCCGGCGCGGTCGTCATCGGCGAGGACCTCGGCACGGTCGAGCCCGGCGTGCGCGAGGCGCTCCAGGAGCGGGGCGTGCTCGGCACCTCCGTGCTCTGGTTCGAACGCGACTGGGACGGCGACGGACGCCCGCTGCCCCCGGCGGGCTGGCGGGCGGACTGCCTGGCCACCGCCACCACCCACGACCTCCCGCCCACCGCGGCCCGCCTGACCGGGGACCACGTCGAACTGCGCGACCGGCTGGGCCTGCTGACCCGCCCGCTCGCCGAGGAGCGGGCCGAGGCCGCCGCCGACACCGGCGAGTGGCTGGCCCTGCTCACCCGGCTGGGCCTGCTCCCGGGCACCTCCGGCGGGCACTCCGCCGCCGCCGAGGAGGCCGAGATCCAGGCCGTGCACCGCTTCCTGCTGCGCACCCCGGCCCGCATGGTCGGCGTGTGGCTGCCCGACGCCGTCGGCGACCGCCGCCCGCAGAACCTGCCCGGCACCTGGGACCAGTACCCGAACTGGCGCCTGCCCGTCGCCGACCCGGAGGGCCGCCCACTGACCCTGGAGGAGATCGCCTCCTCGCCCCGCGCCCACGCGCTCTTCGAGGCCGTACGGGAGGGAATGGCGGAGGCGGCGAAGCGGGAGGAGGCGACGGAGGGCTGACGGCGTGCGAGGCCCCGGGGTGCCCGTACGGCACCCCGGGCGCGCGGCCGGTTCGGGCGTTCGCTACTTTTGCACCGTGGACAAGAAGAACGCCCTGCGCGTCGGCGCCCTGGCAGCCGGTACGACGCTGATGATGCTGCTCATGTCGTCCCCCGCGCTCGCGCTCACCCGCGACGACGGCGACGACCCCGGTTCCGGCCTCAGCGTGATCGAGACGCTCGGCCTCTACGTGTTCCTCCCGCTCGTCATCTTCGGGGTCATCACCGGCCTGGTGATGGTCCTGGACAAGTCCAAGATCCGGGTGGAGAAGCCCGGCGCGGTCAAGACCAAGGCGAAGGCCGGCGCCAACGCCTGACCGCACCCGACGTCGCGCCGAGGGCGCCGTACCGCCGCATCCGCGGTGGGACGGCGCCCTTCGCGCGTCGGCGCCCCCGCCTCACGGGCTGGGCGCCGTGAGGTAGCGCTGCACGGTGGGTCCGAGCCACGCCACGACCTGCGCGCGGCGCGGCTCAGGAACGGGGCTCGGTGCCGGCCAGGAGGGTGCGCAGGAGGCCGGAGAGCCGGGTCGCCTCGTCGCCGGTGAGGGCGGACAGGGCGTCCGTCTGCTCCGCGAGGCCCGCGCCGACCGCCTCGTCGATCAACCGCAGGCCGTCCTCCGTGAGGGTGACGCGCAGGCCCCGGCGGTCGTGCGGGTCGGGGGAGCGGCGCAGCAGCCCGGCCCGCTCCAGCTTGTCCAGGCGGCCGGTCATCCCGCCGGTGGTGAGCATGAGCGTGGCCGACAGCCGGCGCGGCGAGAGGGTGTAGGGCTCGCCCGAGCGGCGCAGGGTGGCCAGCACGTCGAACTCGCCGCGCCCGATGCCGTAGCGGGCGTACGCCTTCTCCATCCGGTCGCTCATCGCGCGCGAGAGCCGGAAGATCCGGCCGAAGACCTCCATCGCGGCGGTGTCGAGATCGGGCCGTACCTCGGCCCACTGGCCGATGATCGCGTCGACGGGGTCCGGGGGCTGTGCGCTCATGCGGCGAGTATCCGCCGGTGATCGGTCGGCCGCAAGCAAGTGGCTTGACGGTAAGTAGCTTAGAGCTAAGCTAATTATCGTCAAGCTACTTGCTCCCGGAGGGTTCGCCATGACCACCGACACCCACCGCACCGCACCCACCACGCCCACCGCGACCGGCGAGTCCAGCGCTCCCACCGCACCCACCGCGTCCGGCGTGTCCCTGGCGCTCGTCGCCGTCACCGCGCTCGCCCCGGTGTCCTGGGGCACCACCTACGCCGTCACCACCGCGTTCCTGCCGCCCGACCGCCCCCTGTTCACCGGGCTCGTGCGCGCCCTGCCCGCCGGACTGCTGCTGCTCGCGCTCACCCGGGTGCGGCCCCGGGGCGTCTGGTGGGCGAAGGCGGCGGTGCTCGGCGCGCTCAACATCGGCGCGTTCTTCCCGCTGCTGTTCCTCGCCGCGTACCGGCTCCCCGGCGGGATGGCCGCGGTCGTCGGTTCGGTGGGGCCGCTGTTCGTGGTGGGCCTCTCGGCGCTGCTGCTCGGGCAGCGGCCCACTCTGCGCACGCTGCTCGCGGCCGTGGCCGCCGCGTGCGGAGTGAGCCTGGTCGTGCTGCGGGCGGCGGGCGCGCCCGACGCCCTGGGCGTGCTCGCCGCGCTGGCGTCCGCCGCCTCCATGTCGGCGGGGACGGTGCTCACCAAGAAGTGGGGCCGCCCCGAGGGAGTGTCGCCGCTCGCGCTCACCGGCTGGCAGCTGACCGCCGGCGGCCTGCTGATCGCGCCCGTCGCCCTGCTGGTCGAGGGCGCCCCGCCCGCGCTGGACGGGCGGGCCGTCGCCGGGTATCTCTACCTCGCGCTGGCCAACACCTCGGTGGGCTACTGGCTGTGGTTCCGCGGGGTCGGCCGTCTCACCGCCACCCAGGTGACGCTCCTCGGCCCGCTCTCCCCGCTGACCGCGGCCGTCACCGGCTGGGTGGCGTTCGGCCAGGCGCTCGGCCCGGTGCAGCTGGTGGGCATGGCGGTGGCGCTGGGCGCGACGATCGCCGGCCAGGCGGGCCCCGCGAATCCCCGCCCTGGATACACGCGAGGGCGCCCGGTGCGGAACCGGACGCCCTCGTGCGGCAGTTGAACCGCAACTACGACCACAGCCACTGCGAAAACAACTACAACTACAGCTAATAGCTACAGCTAATAGCTACAACTGACAGCTGCAACTGACAGCTACCGCCTACGCGGAAGCCGCCGCGTCCGCCGCCTGGGCCTTCAGCGCGCGCTCCACGCCCGAGCGGGACTCGGAGACCAGCCGGCGCAGGGCCGCGTTCGGCTGGGCGTCGGCGAGCCAGGCGTCCGTCCGGTCCAGCGTCTCCCGCGAGACCTGCACCGCCGGGTAGAGCCCGACCGCGATCTGCTGCGCGATCTCGTGCGAGCGCGCGTCCCAGATGTCCTTCACGACCTCGAAGTACTTCTCCGCGTACGGCGCGAGCAGCTCGCGCTGGTCGGTCTGGACGAAGCCGCCGATGACCGCCTCCTGCACGGCGTTCGGCAGCTTGTCGGAGTCGATGACCGAGGCCCAGGCCTCGGCCTTGGCCTCCGCCGTCGGCCGCGCGGCGCGCGCGGTGGCCGCGTGCCGCTCGCCCGCGGCCGTGCGGTCGCGCTCGTACTCGCCCGCGATCTCCGCCTCGTCGAACCGTCCGACGGCCGCGAGCCGTTCGACGAACGCCCAGCGCAGCTCGGTGTCGACGGCCAGGCCCTCGATCGTGTGCGAACCGTCGAGGAGCGTCTCCAGCAGGTCCAGCTGCTCCGGCGTACGGGCCGTGGCCGCGAACGCGCGCGCCCACGCCAGCTGGTGGTCGCCGCCCGGCTCGGCCGTCCGCAGATGGGCCAGCGTCGCGTCGGTCCAGCGGGTGAGCAGCGCGTCCCGGGCCGTCGGGTCGGCGTACAGGTCGATCGCCAGCTTCACCTGGCGGTGCAGGGACTGCACGACACCGATGTCGGACTCCTTGCCGATGCCGGACAGCACCAGCGACAGGTAGTCGCGGGTCGCGAGCTCCGCGTCGCGGGTCATGTCCCAGGCCGACGCCCAGCACAGGGCGCGCGGCAGGGAGGCCGCGAAGTCGCCGAGGTGCTCGGTGACGAACGCGAGGGACTCCTCGTCCAGGCGGACCTTGGCGTACGACAGGTCGTCGTCGTTGAGCAGGATCACGGCGGGGCGGACCCGGCCGGCCAGCTGCGGCACGTCCGTCAGCTCGCCGTCGACGTCCAGCTCGATCCGGTCGCCGCGCACCAGCTTGCCCGCGGCGTCGAGGTCGTAGAGGCCGACCGCGACGCGGTGCGGGCGCAGCGTCGGCTCGCCCTTGGCACCGGCGGGCAGCGCGGGGGCCTCCTGGCGGATGCCGAAGGAGGTGATGACGCCGTCGGCGCCGGTCACGATCTCCGGGCGCAGGATGTTGATGCCGGCCGTCTCCAGCCACTTCCTCGACCATGTCTTCAGGTCGCGCCCGGAGGTCTCCTCCAGCGCGCCCAGCAGGTCGGACAGGCGCGTGTTGCCGAAGGCGTGGGCCTTGAAGTACGCCTGCACGCCCGCGAAGAACTCGTCCATGCCGACGTAGGCGACGAGCTGCTTGAGGACGCTGGCGCCCTTGGCGTAGGTGATGCCGTCGAAGTTGACCAGCACGTCGTCGAGATCGTTGATCTCGGCCATGATCGGGTGGGTCGACGGGAGCTGGTCCTGCCGGTACGCCCACGTCTTCATGGAGTTGGCGAACGTGGTCCACGAGTGCGGCCAGCGCGAGCCGGGCGCGTATGCCTGGCAGGCGATGGAGGTGTAGGTGGCGAACGACTCGTTCAGCCACAGGTCGTTCCACCACTCCATGGTGACCAGGTCGCCGAACCACATGTGGGCCAGCTCGTGCAGGATGGTCTCCGCGCGCAGCTCGTACGCGGCGTCGGTGACCTTCGAGCGGAAGACGTACTGGTCGCGGATGGTGACCGCGCCCGCGTTCTCCATCGCGCCCGCGTTGAACTCCGGCACGAACAGCTGGTCGTACTTCGCGAACGGGTAGGCGTAGTCGAACTTCTCCTGGAACCAGTCGAAGCCCTGCCGGGTCACCTCGAAGATGGCGTCCGAGTCGAGGTGTTCGGCGAGCGAGGGACGGCAGTAGATGCCGAGCGGCACGCTCTGGCCGTCCTTCTCGTACACGCTGTGCACGGAGTGGTACGGGCCGACGATCAGCGCGGTGATGTACGACGAGATCCGCGGCGTCGGCTCGAAGGTCCAGACGTCGTCCACCGGCTCGGGGGAGGGCGAGTTGGAGACGACCGTCCAGCCCGACGGCGCCTTCACGGTGAACTGGAAGGTGGCCTTCAGATCCGGCTGCTCGAAGGAGGCGAACACCCGGCGGGCGTCGGGCACCTCGAACTGGGTGTAGAGGTAGGCCTGTTCGTCGACCGGGTCGACGAACCGGTGCAGGCCCTCACCGGTGTTGGTGTAGGCGGCGTCGGCGACCACGCGCAGCACGTTGCGGCCCTGGAGGAGGCCGGGCAGGGCGATCCGCGAGTCCTTGAAGACCTCGGCGGGATCGAGCGGGTCCCCGTTCAGCGTCACCTCGTGGACCGCCGGGGCCACCAGGTCGATGAAGGACTCGCCGTTCTCGACGGCGTCGAAGCGCACCGTGGTCACGGACCGGTAGGTCCCGCCCTCTTGCGCGCCGGAGAGGTCGAGGTCGATCTCGTACGAGTCAACGGTGAGCAGCTTCGCCCTGTGCTGCGCCTCTTCGCGAGTCAGGTTTGTGCCAGGCACGCGGTCATCTCCTCGTTATGTGTGGGTTGCGCCATCCTTCCACGTCACCGGCTGCGCCGGGCTCGCAGATGCCCACCTGCGGGTCGGTGGGGGCTTCTCGCGCAGTTCCCCGCGCCCCTGAAGGGGCGCCTCGGTGGGCGCGCCCTGAAAGGGGCGCGGGGAACTGCGCGACCAGCCCCCACGCGCCCGCGGACGAACACTCGAGCCCGCCGCAGGCGAGGGGGTGGGGGCTAGCCCCGGAGTTCGGCCGCCACCAGTTCCGCGATCTGCACGGCGTTCAGCGCGGCGCCCTTGCGCAGGTTGTCGTTGGAGACGAACAGCGCGAGCCCGTGCTCCACCGTCTCGTCGGCGCGGATGCGGCCGACGTAGGAGGGGTCCTTGCCCGCGGCCTGGAGCGGGGTCGGGATGTCGGTGAGGACGACGCCGGGCGCGTCGGCGAGCAGCTCGGTCGCGCGCGCCACGCTGATCGGGCGGGCGAAACGGGCGTTGACCTGGAGCGAGTGGCCGGAGAACACCGGCACGCGCACGCAGGTGCCGGAGACCTTCAGCTCCGGGATCTCCAGGATCTTGCGGGACTCGTTGCGGAGCTTCTGCTCCTCGTCGGTCTCGTTCAGACCGTCGTCGACGAGGTTGCCCGCGAGGGGCAGCACGTTGAAGGCGATGGGGCGCTTGTAGACGCCGGGCTCCGGGAAGTCGACGGCCTCGCCGTCGTGGGTGAGCCTGTCGGCGTCGGCGACGACCTTCTGCGCCTGGCCGTGCAGCTCGGCCACGCCCGCGAGACCCGAGCCGGAGACGGCCTGGTAGGTCGCGACGACCAGGGCCTCCAGGCCGGCCTCCGCGTGCAGCGGCTTGAGCACCGGCATCGCGGCCATCGTGGTGCAGTTCGGGTTGGCGATGATGCCCTTGGGGCGGTCCGCGATCGCGTGCGGGTTCACCTCGGACACCACCAGCGGGACCTCGGGGTCCTTGCGCCAGGCGGAGGAGTTGTCGATGACGACGGCGCCCTGGGAGGCGACCTTCTCGGCCAGCGCCTTGGAGGTCGCGCCGCCCGCGGAGAACAGCACGATGTCCAGGCCGGTGTAGTCCGCGGTGGCCGCGTCCTCCACCGTCACGCCGTCCAGCACCGACCCGGCCGAGCGGGCCGAGGCGAACAGCCGCAGCTCGGTGACCGGGAAGTCCCGCTCCACGAGGATCCTGCGCATGACCGTGCCGACCTGACCGGTGGCTCCGACGATTCCGACCCTCACGGCGTCTCCCTGTCTCTTGGCGGCTCCGTGCCGTGTGACGGCATCGAGCCCGTGTGCTGCATGGCCGGGGCTTTTCCAGGCTTTTCCATCATGCGTCCGACCCCGGGCAGCCTGTCCAATTCTTTGACCGCCATGCCCGAGGCGTGGGACGCCCCACCCACCCCCCGACCTGGGGAAATTCGGCCCGCGCCCCCTCTGAGCTGGAGGAATTCGTCCCACGGCGGTGCGGGGCCGCAAGCTGTGCTGCCCCGCGCGCGGGTGTGACGTACGCCTCCGCCCGGACGTACGCCGCCGCCCGGCTCGGAGGTCCGGTTCCGGCCGCCGGCGGCCGCCGCGCGGGAATTCTTCGGGAACCCACGCGATCCGCCGAACGTTTCCGACCGCCACGGCGTCGTAGTGGGGACGTGGGAGGGGGTGGCTTGTGCTGCGCGGAAGGGCTCGTCGCGAACAGGCGGCGCACGCCGGGGGGACACCGCCGGCCGACGATCCGCTGGACGCGGCGCAGGAACGCCGGGTGCGGGCGGTGCTCGCGCTCGGCGGGGTGCCGCAGGCGGATCTGCCGGACGGGGTGCAGCAGGTGCGGCTGCGGCTCCTGGAACGGGCGGCCAAGGGCGAGGAGGCGCCGCGTGACGTCTCGGCGTGGTCGGCGGTCGTCGCCTCGCGCCTCGCCCTGGACTGGCATCGCGCCAAGCGCCGCCAGGAGCGGCTCGGGGAACGGCTGGCCGCGCTGCGCCAGCCCGAGCACCAGCCCTCCGGCGAGGACAACCGCCTGCTGTCCCTGGCCGTCGCCCGGGGCCTGGACGGACTGCCGGACAACCAGCGGCAGGTGCTCGTCCTGCGCTTCTACGCCGACCTGCCGGTCCGCTCGATCGCGGAGGAGCTCGGCGTCCCGGAGGGCACGGTCAAGAGCCGCCTGCACACGGCGGTACGGGCCCTGCGCGCCCGCCTGCACGAGGACGAGGTGGTGTGAGATGACCGCCGGACACGAGCACGAGTACGAGCGCGATCGCCAGCCCGATCGTGAGCACGAGCGCGATCGCGAGCGCGAGCCGGGATCCGAGGTGGCCGCCGTCGACCCGCTCATGGTCGCGATCACCGGTGAGCCCGTCCCGGACGGCCTGCGGGCCGATGCCGTCTTCTCGGCCGAGTACGAGGAAGCGGCCGCCGACCTGCTGCTGCTCCGGCAGCAACTGGGCATCCTGGCCGATGAGTTGACCGCGGAGCCGGAGCCGGAGCCGGAGCCGGAGCCGAAGCCGGTGCCGGAGCGGGAGCCGTCCCCGGCGCCTGCCGCCGCCCGTCCCGCGCCGCGCCCTCCGCTGCCGAGGCACACCCCCCACCGGGCCCGGAGGTTCGCGTTCGGCGCCCTCGCGACGGCCGCCGCGGCCTGTTTCCTCGCGGGCATGGCCTGGCTGTTCACCCAGGCCGGGAACGGGGTCACGGGCGGAGCGAGCAGCGACAGCGCCGCCAGGCAGGCGGACGGCAAGGGCGCCGTGCCGTCCTTCTCGGTGTGCGGGGCCCGCCTGGTCGTCGAGGGCGACATCCGGACCGTCGAACACGTACCCGGCTCCGTCGACCAGTTCCGCGTGACGCTGCGCGTGACCCGCTCCTACCGGCCCGCGAAGACCCCGGCCGTGGTCACCTTCCTCGCCGACGGCACGAACCAGCCCCGCCCGAGGGTGGGCCTGCACGTACTGGTCGGCATCGCGGAGCACGCGAACGTGCCGGACCTGTGGGTGACCGGCACCCGGCGGATCGCCGCGCGCTGGGCCGAACTCCTCACCGCCCCGGACGGCACACAGGGGGCGGACGGCGGCTGCTCCTGAACGGCGACGGGGCGGGCGCCCGTATCGGACCCCCGCCCCGCCGCCGTACCGGATCAGCGCGTCACGGCGTGACGTGCTCGATCTTCACGCTGCCCACGCCCGCGACCGTGCCGTGCGCGTCCAGCAGCTGGACCTGCCCGAAGAACTCGCGTCCCGCGGGTGCCTCGGCGGCCGCCGTGACCTGGCCGGTCACCGTGGCCGTCGCGCCCGTGGCGAGCTTCACCGGCGTCGACTCGTCGACGGTGACGGTGCCGAGCGCGCTGGAGAAGAACACGTCCCGGTAGTCGTAGGCGGTGGCGCCGGACGGCACCGAGTAGCCCGCGACCTCGATCGTGTAGGTCCCCGCGGCGGGCTTGGCGATCGAGACCGCCTCCTCGGAGTCGCCGTCGGCGGACTGCCCGACGACCGTGCCGGCCGCGTTCTTCACCGTGAGGTCGAGGTCGGCGGAGGCGTCGGAGACGTTGCCGATGGCGACGTCGAGCGAGGCGGCGCCCTCGGGCACGACGACCGTCGTGGTCTGCGTCTCGCCCTCCTTGATGGTCGGCCGGTCCGTCTTCGACGAGCCGAGCGGGCCGCCGGCCAGATGCCCGTCGACCGCGGCGAAGGTGTTGGTCACCTTCCAGGAGGCGGTGGCCGGGGTGCCGACCTTCGCCTCGGGCACGGTCACGGTCTCGGGGTCGAAGGCCGCGCCGAGGACGGCGACGTCCAGCTTGTAGGGGTTGTCGAGCAGGGGGGACGTGCGCCGCGACTCGACCTCGATCTCCCAGACCCCGGCCTGCGGGTCGGCGTAGGACCGCACGTCGGGCTTGCAGCCGTTGCCGTCCAGGTAGTTGGGGTAGCAGTACGGGGTGCCGGTGTTGTCGACCGCGACGCCGTAGGGGTGGATCGAGATGAAGCGGGTCTGGCTGCCCGTCTTCAGGCCGCCGATCGCCACCTCCAGCGCCTTCGCGCCCGCGGGCACGGTCACGAAGTACGACTGCGTGCTGTTGCGCTGCACGGTGTCCGACGCCGACCACGTGTAGTGGACCGGGGACGACACCACGACGGTGGTGAGGATCTGCTTGTCGACGCCCTCGGTGCGCGGGTCGTCGACCTCGAGGATCGCGCTCTTGAGGCCCGCGGAGCGCGGCGCCGCCTGCACCTTCACGGTGACCGGCTGGTTCAGCGGCAGCTTCACCACGTCGTCGCCGACGATCCTGAAGGTGCCGCCCGCGTTGTTCTCGAAGTACAGCTCGTGCCGCACGGGCGTGGCCGGACCGGAGGTGCGGGTGATCGTGACGTCGTACGTCTTCTTCGCGCCCGCCGTCAGGCCGCCCTCACGGTCGTAGAGGCCGGTGCCGTAGCCGGGGGTCTTCAGCGCCTGGTCGAGCGCGGTGTCGACCGGTGCCTTGACGGTGTAGTCGTGCGCGGTGGCGCCGTCGCGGATCGCCTTCCACGCGTCGACGACGTCGATCAGGCCCGCGCCCTCCTCGTACGCCTGCGCGCCCGGGATGTGGTCGGCCGTCGAGGTCAGCGCGGTGCGCAGGTCGGCCGGGGAGAGGGTGAGGTGCTTCTCCTTGGCGGCGCTCAGCAGCAGCGCGCTCGCGCCGGTGGCCTGCGGGGAGGCCATCGAGGTGCCCTGGAGCATGGAGTAGCCGGCCGGCAGGGTGTAGCCCGCCTCGGTCACCGGGGCGCCGGGCAGCCAGGTCTGGGTGGAGTTGATCGCCGCGCCGGGCGCGACCAGCGTCGGGGTGAACCCGCCGTCCTCGCGCGGGCCGCGGGAGGAGAACGGCATCAGCTGGTACGGCTTCGTCACCGCGGAGCCGTAGTCGGCGGCCCAGGTCTGCTTCGAGATGGCCGCGCCGACCGAGATCACCTTGTCGGCCAGGCCGGGGTCGCCGATGGTGTTGGCGCCGGGGCCCTCGTTGCCCGCGGAGATCACCAGCTGCACGCCGTAGGTGTCGATGAGCCGTGTGTACAGCTCGGCGCGCGCGTTGTTGCCGTCGTTGAGCGCGGGCAGGCCGCCGATGGACATGTTGACGATGTCGACGCCGCGGTTGACGACGAGGTCGATCATGCCCTCGGTGAGCGCGACGTTCGTGCAGCCGCCGGTCCACGTGCAGGCCCGCGAGGAGACGATCTTCGCGCCCGGGGCGGCGCCGTTCATCTTGCCGCCGAACAGGCCGTTGGCGGCGGTGATGCCGGCGACGTGGGTGCCGTGCTCGGACTCGATCACGCCGATGTTGACGAAGTCGGCCGTCTTGCCGACCCAGGACCCGCCGTAGGGGTCCATCGGCACGTCCTTGCGGATCTGCACGACGAACGGCACCCGCTCGGCGACGTCCGTGGACGGGTCGTCGGTGCCGAAGTACCCGACCTGGTAACCGTCCTTGTACGGCTTCATCGCGGTGTCGTCGGTGAAGTCGCCGTCGTTGTCCAGGTCGACGGTGACGGTGCCGGCGGCGGCGTCGTAGAGCACGCCCCAGCTGTCGGTGGTGTCGCCGTCGCGGTTGAGGTCGCCCTTCTCGTCACCGCCGGCGGTCGCCGACTCCTTGAAGGTGCTGATCTCGTACGACCCCGTCGGAGCCGTCCAGGTCCGGCCGCCGTAGCTGAAGGAGGGGCCGCTGACCGCGGTGACCATCGGGCGCCAGGTGGCGTCGCCGTCGACGATCGGGTCGGTCGAGGTGACCCAGTCGACGATCTTGCGCTCGCCGGTGGTGGTCTTCTGCAGGGCCGGGTGGCCGAGGTCCACGCCGGAGTCGAGGATGCCGATGGTGACCCCGCGGCCGTCCGCCTTCGGGTGCTGCTTCACGAAGTCGACGGCGCCCGTCTCGTAGGACGGGTTGTAGGGGTTCTCGGCCGGGGTGTTCTTGTTCGGCCCGCTGTAGGAGGCCGCGGACGCCGAGGACTTGGCGGACGTGCCCGTCGGGGACTTGGCGGTCGTGCCCGCCGAGGTGCCCGCGGTGGGCGACGGGTCGTCGAGGGCGATCTCCTGGCGCAGGTCGATCGCGTGCACGGAGGACAGCTTCGCGGCGGCGGCGATCGCCGCGTCCGCCTTGGCGGTCGGGACGGTGGCGCGGACATAGCCGAGGGAGTCGTAGGTGCGGCCCACCGAGCCGCCCTTGACGGCGTCCAGCTGATCGGCGACCTGCTCGGTCGCGCCCGGGGCGGTGGCGACCATCATGGTGACGTTCTTCGTGCCGTCGGCCTTGGCCTCGGCGAGCAGGTCGGCGTCGTCCGAACCGAGCTTCGCCTGCGCGGACTTGACGTCGGTGTCGGCGGCGGTCGCGGGCTTGGCGTCCGCGGCGAAGGCGGTGGGCGCCACGCCGGCCGCGGTCAGGGCGGCCACGGCCGCCGTCGCGAGAGCCAGGCGGGCCAGGCGTCTCGCCCCCGGTATCGGGTCGCGCTGCGGGGTGAGGGTCATCGGCATCCCTTGGAAGGTAAAAGGAACATGAGAACGAGCGCACAGCTTTGCCCAACCAAGGGCTTTTTGGGCCCCGTTGACGCAACTGAGATCGATGTATGGGGAAAACCCGCGATCCCCTTGGGGTATGAACCGGTCAAAACACGCAAGTGGCGGCGGAGCGGCGACAGTTCCCCACGGTTGTCGGTCCGGCGGGTTAACGTCCGTGTGTGCGAACGAAGGTGAGGGTGGCGGCCTACGCCGTCTGCGTGCGCGACGAGCGCGTCCTGCTGGCCCGCTGGGTCCCGCGCGAGGGGGCCCCGCAGTGGACGCTGCCCGGCGGCGGCATGGAGCACGGGGAGGACCCGTACGACACGGTGCTGCGGGAGGTGACCGAGGAGACCGGGTACCGCATCGAGGTCACCAACCTGCTCGGCGTGGACTCCCAGCGGGCCACGTTGCCCCGGCGCCGCCTGCGCGGCCCCGTCGACCTGCACCGCGTCCGCCTCGTCTACGAGGGCCGGGTCGCGGGCGGCGAACTCCGCGACGAAGTCGGCGGTTCCACGGACATGGCCGCCTGGCACGACCTGGACAAGGTGTCCGCGCTGGACCGGATCGGCCTGGTGGACACCGCCCTGCGCATGTGGCGGGAACGGCCGGTGACGGGGAGGCTCGTGGCGGAGTCCTGAAGGTGCCGCCTCCTCGCGTGTCCGCCCGGCCGCGGAGCAGGGCGCGAACCCGCCCCGGGACTCCTTGTGTTCCCCGGAAGATGAACACGGAGTAGCCGCCTTTCGGCCGTACGACGAGCGTGCGTGGACACGTCGGGTGGGCCGAGATCGACGTACGGTGATCGGCGCTGCGCGTTGCCGCCGCGTTCACGCGCAGGTCATCCCCGCTGCCAACCATCCAGAGCGAGCGGGTCGTTCGCGACAGCGATCGCCCGCGACCACTGCCGACGCGTTCGCACTCGGGGAGATCGCGCCATGTCGCGCATACGCTCTGTCGCCACCTCCGCTGCGGGGATCAACCGCCGCGCCGTCCTCGCCGCCACCGCGGCGGTCACCGCATCCGCGGGCGTCGGTTACGCCCTGCGGCCCACCGACAGCCAGGCCGCCTCCGGTGCCGCCACCGAGGCGGTGAACGCCTCCAGCCGCCAGGCCCCGGCCGCACCCCTGGCCCCGTACACCAAGGGCACCACCCTCGCGAGCGTCGCCAAGGCGGTCAGCGGCTCCGGCTACCGCCGGCTCGGCGACGGCGCGGGCTGGACCCGCGTGGTGCGCAGCGACCTGGCCACGCCCAAGTCCGGCCGCGCCGGCCGCCGTACCGCGCTCGCGTCCTTCGTGCAGTTCACCGACATGCACCTGATGGACACCCAGCACCCGCTGCGCCTGGAGTACGTCCGCTCCGCCGACCCGCACGCCTGGCGGCCGCAGGAGGCACTCACCGTGCCCGGCGCGGTCTCGCTCGTGGAGCGGGTCAACGCGCTGCGCGGCGCCCCGGTCACCGGCTCCCCGCTGCACTTCGTCATGACCACCGGCGACAACACGGACAACAACGCGCTGTCCGAGCTGGAGTGGTTCATGACCGTCATGAGCGGCGGCACCATCACCCCCAACACCGGTGATCCGCGGCACTACGAGGGCGTCCAGAACAGCGGGCTCTCCCTGTACTGGCAGCCCGACTCCACCCAGCGCGACGGCGACAAGAAGCTCGGCTTCCCGCACCTGGCCGGCTTCCTCGCCGCGGCGATCCGCGACGTGCGCAGCCCCGGCCTCAACCTGCCCTGGTACTCCACCGTCGGCAACCACGACATGCTGCCGCTGGGCTGCTACGGCCACGGCGACTCCTGGCTCGCCGAGCAGGCCGTCGGCGGCAAGAAGCTGATGACCATGTCCGCGGCGCAGTCCCTGAAGCTCCAGACCGCGATCACCAAGGGCTCGGACCCCAAGGGCCTCGCGTTCCGGGACCTGCTCAAGTCCCACACCCGGGAGATGCGTTCGGTGACGCCGGACGAGAAGCGCCGGCCGTACACCCGGACCGACTACCTCAAGGCGCACCTGGACCCGGCCCACCGCGGTCTCGGCCCGGTCGGCCACGGGTACTCCTCGGCCAACCTCGACGCGGGCACCCAGTACTACGTCTTCCGCATCTCCGACGACGTCGTCGGCATCAGCCTCGACACCACGGACCCGGGCGGCCACTACCAGGGCTCCATCGGCACCGCCCAGCTGAAGTGGCTGGACAAGACGCTCAAGGACAACAAGGACTCCTTCGCGGTCGTCTTCAGCCACCACACCAGCAAGACCATGACCAACACCCAGCCCGACCCGGCGCATCCGGGCGAGCGGCGGCACAGCGGTGCCGAGGTCGTCTCCCTGCTCGGGAGCCACGCCAACGTCGTCGCCTGGGTGAACGGGCACATCCACCGCAACGACATCACCGCGCACGCCAAGTCCGGTGGCCGCTCCTTCTGGGAGATCTCCACCGCCTCGCACATCGACTACCCGCACCTCGCGCGGGTGATCGAGCTGGTGGACAACAAGGACGGCACGCTCTCCGTCTTCACGACGCTGGTGGAGGCCGCGGCACCGCACCGCACGGACTTCTCGGACCTCAGCCAGACCGGACTCGCGGCCCTCTACCGGGAACTGGCCTTCAACGCCCCCGGCGCCCACACCACCCTGGGCGGCGACCCGAAGGACCGCAACACGGAACTGGTCCTGAAGAAGGGCTGACCCTTCCCGGGCGGGGAGAGACCTTCCCGGACGGGGGAGAACCCCTCCCGGACGGGGGAGAACCCCTCCCGGACGGGGGAGAACCCCTCCCGGACGGGGGAGAACCCCTCCCGGCCGGGGAGACGTTCCGGGTGGACCGGAAGTGGCAAGGGGAGCCGGGCGTCGTCGGACGGAAGGTCGGCTGATCACGATGGGTGTGGCTGCTGTGCCCTCGCGGAAGCGGAAGGTCCAGCCGTCATCCGGCCGACCCGGACCCGAGACGCCGGGTTCATCCGGGCGAAACATCCGTGCCGCCTCATATCGGCTAACCCGCTGTTCACCGGGGGTGGTTCGAGTTGTGCAAGGCGGTGGTGGTGTGCGCGGGACGCGTGAACTGAGCGTGCTCTCGGTCTACGAGGGATTCTTCTCCGGCGGGGCCCGGATCGTCCATAGCGACGTCGTGACGGGGCTCCAGGAGGGCGGACTGCACCGGCAACGGGTGCTGAGCGTCCATGGCGAGGTGCACCGTGAGGCCACCCGCCAGCGGATGGAGGACGACGCCTGCTACCGGGCGCTCACCGCGGCCGGGGTCGACGTCACCACCCTGGGCCGCAGCTTCGGCCCGGGATCCGGCGCGGCCGGCACCTTCACCGGCTCCGAACTCGCCGACACGGCCCGCGCCATGGCCGGTGCCGACGTCGTGCTCTCCCTCAAGGAGCAGCCGCTCGCGCTGCTCAACCAGGCGGGCCTGCCGAGGCGGCCCGTCATCGTGTGCCTGCACCGCTCGGACCCCGAGCACCAGGGCGCCGCCCTGGACGAACTGAAGGCGGCCATCGCCGACGGCACGGTCGTGGCCTGCGTCTGCTGCGCCGAGTCCACCCGGGTCGCCTACCAGGAGGCCGGCATCCCGGAGAGCCTGCTGCACGTCATCCCCAACGGCGTGGACCTGCTGCGCTTCTGCCCCGGCCCGGCCCGGCGGATCGTGCTGCGCGGCGCGCTCGGCATCCCGCCCACCGCCCCGGTCGTGGTCTTCGCCGCCCGGTACGACGCCATGAAGGACGTGCCGCTGTTCCTGCGCGCCGCGCGTGTCTGGCTCGCCCGCGAGCCCCACGGACACGTGCTGATGTGCGGGGCGGGCATGTCGGCGGCCAACCCCGGCCTGGTCGCGGACGTCTCCGCGGCCTTCGGCGCCGACCTCACCCGGCTCGCCCCCCGGCTGCACCCGCTCGGGGTGCGCCGGGACATGGAGGTCGTCTACGCCGCCTCGGACGTCGTCGCCCTGACCTCGGCCTGGGGCGAGGCCGCGCCGCTGTGCCTGATCGAGGGCATGATGTGCGGTGCCGTACCCGTGTCGACCGACGTCGGCGACACCGCGGACATCGTCGAGGGCCACGGCATCCTGACCCCGCCGGACGCGGAGTCGATCGCCCTGGCCTGGACCGGCGCGATCGCCGGCCGCGATGCGTTCGGCCCGGCGCTGGCCCGCGGCCGTGAGCGCTTCAGCCGTACGAGAATGATCGCGGCCTACGCCGCCCTGATCACCCGGGTCCACGCGGAGGCCACCCTGCCTCCACTCCCGGAGACCCTCTGACCTCCGTCGCGGCGGTGCGGGTGCGGAAGGCGGCGCGCCGTCGTGGCTGGTCGCGCAGTTCCCCGCGCCCCTTCAGGGCGCGTCCACCGAGGGCGCCCCTTCAGGGGCGCGGGGAACTGCGCGGGCAACCACGACGGCGCCGCGGCCGAACCCACGACAGCGAGCCGCCGGCCAGGCGGCTAGCGGGGCCGCACCACCACATACGCCGCCGGCTCCCGGTCCCCCGCCGCCATCAGGGCCGTCCGCAGGACCGCCGCCTGCTGCTGCGGAGCGCTCCGCAGCAGCCCCGGCGTGACCAGCACCACCGTGATCCCGAGCCGCTCCAGATGTTCCCGCTTGCGGGCGTACGCGGCGTACTCCTCGTACCGCGGCCGCCCCGCCCGCATGTCCAGCTCGACCGCGACCGCCTGCTCCGGCCAGTACGCGTCGAGCCCGCCCAGCGGGGGACCGCCCGGCAGCCGCAGGTCGACGTTCCACAGCGGATCGGGCAGCCCGTGCTCCCACACCATCCGGTACAGCCGCTCCTCCGCGATCGCCCGTCCCTCCGCCACCAGGGAGTCCACCGCCTCGACGACATGCGTCCGCCCGAGCAGCCGCGCCCGCTCCAACTCGCGCACCACGGGACCTGGTTCGCAGTGCCCGCAGGCGACCGCCTCGGTCAGCAGCCGGCGTACGGCCTCCCCGTCGTCGAGCGCGGCCACCGCGTCCGCCAGCGCGCGCGGCACCGGGGCCACCGGGACCCCGTCGACCAGCTGCCCGGACGGCAGCCCGGCGGTGCGCAGCACCCGGGCGCACCCCGTCGAACGCAGCCGCCGCGGCTTCGGTACGAGCACGTCGATCCGCTCCAGCGACAGCAGCGGCGGCGCCTCCGTGAAGCCGTGCAGGGCCAGCGCCGCGAGACCGGTGATCGCCGCCTCCGCGTACACCGGCCGGTGCGGCGCCTGCGGGGTCGGCTGGGCGGGCACCCAGGGCATCGGCCGGGCGGGCCCGGTCGCCCGGGAGGCGTACGTCAGCACCGCGTGCAGCCGTTCCTCCCCGGTCGGCGGGCCGGGGTGCAGCAGGAACACACCCGGAAGGATCCGCTGCCACGCGCCGCCGGACCGGCACCGCTCGTTCGCCTCGGCGGTCGACACGCCGTGGGCGCGCAGCTGTGCCGTGGTCAGGATGCGGCGGCGCACGTCGGCGAGGTGGCGGGGCGGGTGGGGGGAGAGTGGGGCATCGGGATTCATGTGATGGGCATTCCGCATCCGCCGGGCGGGCTAACCGCTGTTACACGCCTGTCGGCAAATCCGGACAAGGTGGCACTAAAGGACGCGTGTTCGGGTGCCGATGAGGCAGCGAAAACCCCTGGTCCCTCCGGGTGGGGACCAGGGGTTACGGCTGTTATTGACTGAATTCCGTAACGGTGACGGCAGGCCAAACCAAAGGCCAAAGCTCGCCCGGGGGGTGCCCCCGAACCGCCGCTACGGGTGTGCCCCCGAACCCCCGCCCGGGCGTGCGACCCGAACCATGGCCCGGGGGCGTGCCCCCGAACCGCCGCCCGGGGGCGCACCCCCGTACCGTCTAGCCCGCCGCAGGCGCCCCCGCGTCGCAGGCCTGTGCCGCCAGTGCCCGTCCCAGGTCGTCCCGCGCCTCCAGCACCAGTCGCCGCAGGGCCGGAGCCGCCTGCGCGTGCGCCGCGAGCCACGCGTCCGCCGCCGCCAGGGTCCCGGCGGAGTCCTGGAGCGACGGGAACAGCCCGCTGACCACGTCCATGCCGATCTGGATCGACCGCTCGGCCCACACCCGCTCGATGGCCTCGAAGTACTTCGCCGCGTACGGCGCGAGCAGCTCCCGCTGCGACGCCTGGTCGAAGCCCGCGATGGTCGCCTCCACCAGCGCGTTGGACAGCGCGTCCGACTCGACGACCTGCGCCCAGGCCTGCGCCTTGACCGCGGCGGACGGCCGGGCGGCCAGGCAGCGCACCTGGTGCCGCTTGCCGGACGCGGTGTCGTCGCGGGCCAGTTCGGCCGAGAGGGCCGTCTCGTCCGCGACCCCGTGCACGGCCAGCGGCTCCAGGAACGCCCAGCGCAGCTCCTGGTCCACGCTCAGCCCGTCGATCGTCTCCGTGCCGTCGAGCAGCGCCCCGAGCAGGCCCAGCTCCTCCGTGCCGGACGCCACCGACGCGAAGAACCTGGCCCACGCCAGCTGCGGCTCGCCGCCCGGCGCGGCGGCCCGCAGCTCGCGCAGCGCACCCTCGGCGAGCCGCGCGCCCGCGTCCTCCCGGTGGTCCGGCGCCAGGTACTGGACCAGGGCGGTACGGGCCCACGCGTGCAGCATCTGGAGCACGCCGATGTCGGTCTCCCGGCCCGCGAACCGCAGCACGAGGTCCACGAAGTCACGGGCCGGCAGCAGCGCGTCCCGGGTCATGTTCCACAGTGCCGACCAGCACAGCGCGCGGGCCAGCGGGTCGGGCATCGCGCCGAGGTGCTCGCGGAGCGCGGCCAGGGAGGCGTCGTCGAAGCGGATCTTGCAGTAGGTGAGGTCGTCGTCGTTGACGAGGACCAGCTCCGGGGCCTCGGCACCGGCCAGTTCGGCCACCACCGTGCGCGGGCCGTCGACGTCCACCTCGGCGCGGGCGTAGCGGACCAGCTCTCCGTCGGTGACCCGGTACAGGCCCACCGCGACCCGGTGCGGGCGCAGTTCGGGGTGGGATTCGGCGGCCTCCTGGAGCACGGCCAGCTCGCCGACGCGGCCCTCGGCGTCCAGCAGCACCTGCGGGGTGAGGGAGTTGACGCCCGCGGTCTGGAGCCAGGAGCGGGCCCACGCGCTCATGTCGCGGCCGCTGGTCTCCTCCAGCACCGACAGCAGGTCGCCGAGGCGGGTGTTGCCGTAGGCGTTGCGCTTGAAGTAGCGGCGCGCGCCCTCCAGGAACGCGTCCTGGCCGACGTAGGCGACGAGCTGCTTGAGGACGGAGGCGCCCTTGGCGTACGTGATCCCGTCGAAGTTGAGCTTGGCGTCCTGGAGGTCGCGGATGTCGGCGGTGATCGGGTGCGTGGACGGCAGCTGGTCCGCGCGGTAGGCCCACGCCTTGCGGCGGTTGGCGAAGGTGATCCAGGCGTCCTTGAAGCGGGTCGCGCCGACGTTGGCGAACGTGCCCATGAAGTCCGCGAAGGACTCCTTCAGCCACAGGTCGTCCCACCACACCATGGTGACGAGGTCGCCGAACCACATGTGCGCCATCTCGTGCAGGATCACGTTGGCGCGCGCCTCGTACGAGGTCTGCGTCACCTTGCCGCGGAAGATGTACTCCTCGCGGAAGGTCACCAGGCCCGGGTTCTCCATCGCGCCGAGGTTGTACTCCGGCACGAACGCCTGGTCGTACTTCCCGAACGGGTACGGGTAGTCGAAGTGCTCGTGGAAGAAGTCCAGGCCCTGCTTGGTGACGAGGAAGACGTCGTCGGCGTCGAAGTGCGGGGCGAGGCCCTTGCGGCACAGCGCACCGAGCGGGATCGAGAGCTTGCTGCCGTCGTCGAGGACCCGCTCGTAGTGGTCGGTCACGTAGTGGTACGGACCCGCCACCACGCACGTGATGTACGTCGAGATCGGCTTGGTCTCCGCGAACCGCCACACCCCGTCGGCCCGCTCGCCGGCGCCGTTGCTCCACACCGTCCAGGCCTCGGGCGCCCGCACCTCGAAGCGGAAGGGGGCCTTGAGGTCGGGCTGCTCGAAGTTGGCGAAGACCCGGCGGGAGTCGGCCGGCTCGTACTGCGTGTAGAGGTAGACCTCGCCGTCCTCGGGGTCGACGAAGCGGTGCAGGCCCTCGCCGGTGCGCGAGTACGCGCACTGCGCGTCCACGACCAGCTCGTTCTCCGCGGCCAGGTCGTCCAGGGCGATCCGGGCGCCGTCGAAGACCTGGCCGGGGTCGAGATCGCGGCCGTTGAGGGTGACGGAGGTCACGCTCGGCGCGATCAGGTCGGCGAAGCTGGACGCGCCGGGCTCGGCGCAGCGGAAGCGGATCGTGGTGACGGAGCGGAAGGTGCGGGGCCCCTCGCCGAGGCCCCCGACGGCGTCGTCCACCGCGGAACGCACGTCCAGGGACACCTCGTAGCCGTCGACCGACAGCAGGGCGGCCCGCTCCCGGGCCTCGTCGCGGGACAGATTCTCACCGGGCACGGGCGGTACTCCTTCAGGGCAAATCGGGTCCTACGGGACATGGCTTGAGGCGGCGGATCAGGACCGATCCTGCCATGCGCACCTGACGCCGGGCACTCGGGAATGGGGCGGGTTGCGATCGGTGTTGCCCAGGGAAAGACCGCATGTGCGAAGGAGAGCCATGTCCGACACCGCGACCACGTCCACCAGGACCCCGGTCGACTTCTGGTTCGACCCGCTGTGCCCCTGGGCGTGGATGACGTCCCGCTGGGTGCTGGAGGTGGAGAAGGTCCGCGACATCGAGGTCCGCTGGCACATCATGAGCCTCGCCGTGCTCAACGAGGACAAGCTCGACGACCTGCCCGAGAACTACCGCGAGATGCTCGCCACCAAGGCGTGGAAGCCGGTGCGCGTGGTGACCGCCGCCTGGCAGAAGCACGGCGCCGAGGTGCTCGGCCCGCTCTACACCGCGCTCGGCACCCGCATCCACAACAACGGCGAGGGCCCCACCCTGGAGGCCGTCGCCGGCGCCCTCGCGGACGTCGGGCTGCCCGCCGACCTGATCGACTACGCCGACCAGGAGGACTTCGAGTTCGACGCCGAGCTGCGCGCCTCCCACAAGGAGGGCATCGACAAGGTCGGCCAGGAGGTCGGCACCCCGGTCATCGCGCTGCCCGGCCCCGACGGCGAGCAGATAGCGTTCTTCGGCCCGGTCGTCACCCCCGCCCCCAAGGGCGAGGCCGCGGCCCGCCTGTGGGACGGCTCCGTCGCGGTCGCCTCCGTCCCCGGCTTCTACGAGATCAAGCGCACCCGCACCAAGGGTCCGGACTTCAGCAACCTCTGAGAGGTCCGTCACGCGGCGAAGGGCCGGCCGGGAACCTCCCCGGCCGGCCCTTCCCCGTATGCCGCGCGTGGTTACGCGGCCACCGACGTGTAGTGCGCCGCGTCGCCCTCGATCGACCAGCTCTCCTTGCCCTCGACGCCGACCGGGATGTCACCGGCGACGGTCACCCGGTGCAGCCGCCGCGGCAGGCCGTCGTAGTTGTCGATCGCGTAGTGCTGGGTGATGCGGTTGTCGAAGAGCACCAGCTGGTTCTCCGACCAGCGGTGGCGCAGCACGTTCTCCGGACGGGTCACGTACGACTGGAACAGGTCGAGCAGCTTGCGCGACTCGCCGACGGACAGCCCCACGATCCGCTGCGCGAACCCGCCGATGAACAGCCCGCGTTCACCGGTCAGTGGGTGCACCCGGACCACGGGGTGCGCCGTGCGGAACGTGATCGAGGTGAACTGGGCGCGCTGGGCGGCCTGTTCGTCGTCGACGTCCTCGTCCGGCACGGCGTAGTCGTAGTCGTTGGTGTGCTCCGCCCACAGCGTGTCCGCGAGCCGCCGCAGCGGCTCGGGCAGGTCGCGGTAGGCGGCCGCCGCGTTCGCGATCAGGGTCTCGCCGCCGTACGGCGGGATCGTGAGGCTGCGCAGGGTGCTGGCCTGCGGCGGGTTGAGCACGAAGGTGACGTCGGTGTGCCAGTGGTTGGCGCGGCCGCGCTCGGAGTCGACCGGGAGCACGTGGGGCACGCCGTCGATCGACGAGACCGTCGGGTGCGCGGTGGTGAGGTCGCCGAAGTGGCGGGCGAACGCCTGCTGGCCCTCGTCGTCGAGGTCCACGTCGTCGAAGACCAGCGCCTTGTGGGTGTTCAGCGCCTCGCGCAACGCGGCGACGGCCGCTTCGTCGAGGGGCTTCGCGAGGTCGACGCCAAGGACGCGGGCGCCGATCCGGCCGGTGACCTTGGTGATCTCGATGTCTGCCATGACGGGGTCCTTTCGGAAATCAGGCGAGTGCGGATGCGGATGCGGATGCGGATGCGGATGTGGGTGTGGGTGCGGATGCGGGTGTGGGTGTGGGTGTTGGGTCGGTGGTGGCCGGTGACGCCGGGGCGGGCGGGCGCGCCGCCGCGGGGACGACGTGCTGGTTGGCGGGCCGGGGGAGGCCGTACCGCTCGCGCAGGGTGCGGCGCTCGCCGTACTCCGTGCGGAGCAGACCGCGCTCGCGCAGGACGGGGACCACGTGGTCGACGAAGGTGTCCAGGCCGGACGGCAGGACCGGCGGCATGATGTTGAAGCCGTCGGCGGCGCCCCGCGTGAACCAGGTCTCGATCGCGTCGGCGACCTGCTCGGGCGTCCCCGTGAAGGTGAGGTGCCCGCGCCCGCCGCCGAGCCGCCCGATCAGCTGCCGCACGGTCAGCCGCTCGCGCCGGGCCAGCTCCACCACGAGCGTGTAGCGGCTCTTGGCGCCCTCGACCGCGCTCTCCGGCGGCAGGTCGGCGGGCAGCGGCCCGTCCAGCGCGAGCGTCCCGACCGGCAGCTGGAGCAGCGACTCCAGCCGGGCCACACCGTGGTCGTACACGATGTGGTCCTCCAGGACCTGTTCCAGCTCGCGCGCCTCGGCCTCGGTCGAGCCGATCACCGGGACGATGCCCGGCAGCACCTTCAGGTGCTCCGGGTCGCGACCGGCGCGCCGGGTGCGGGACTTGAGGTCGGCGTAGAAGGCCCGCGCGTCCTCGAAGGTCTGCTGCGCGGTGAACACCGCCTCCGCGTGCCGGGCGGCGAACGCCTTGCCGTCCGCCGAGGAGCCGGCCTGCACCAGCAGCGGGTAACCCTGCGGTGTGCGCGGCACGTTGAGGGCGCCCTCGACACTGAAGTACCTGCCCTGGTGGCGCGGCGGGTGGATCTTGTCGTCGTCGCCCCAGACCCCCCGCTCCTTGTCGGCGACGACGGTGTCGTCCTCCCAGCTGTCCCAGAGCTTCAGCGCCACCTCCACGAACTCCGCGGCGCGGGCGTACCGTTCGGCGTGCGCGGGCTCGTGCTCCAGCCCGAAGTTGCGGGCCGCCTCCGCACCCGCGGTCGTCACGATGTTCCAGCCGGCCCGCCCGCCGCTGACGATGTCCAGCGAGGCGAACTTCCGGGCCAGGTTGTAGGGCGAGTTGTACGACGTCGACGCCGTGGCGATCAGACCGATGTGCTCGGTCGCCGTCGCCAGCGCGGTGAGCAGCGTCAGCGGCTCCAGCGCCCCGGCCGGCCGCTGCGCCACCCGGCTCCACAGCTGCGGGCCGTCCGCGAGGAACAGCGAGTCGAACGTGCCCCGTTCGGCGGTCCGCGCCAGCCCCACGTAGTGGTCGAGCCGGACATGCGCGTACGGGTCGCTCTCCGGCAGCCGCCACGACGCCTCGTGGTGGCCGGTGTTCATCAGGAACGCGTTCAGGTGCAGCCGGCGGGTCATGCGTGGTCCTCCGTGACGCCGAGGGCGGCGAGCAGCCGTTCGCGGTACTCGCCGAGCAGCGGTTCGCGGTACGAGCGCGGGTGCGGACGGTCGATGGTCAGGTCCAGGCCGATCCGGCCCCGGTCGAGGACGAGGACCCGGTCGGCGAGCACGATCGCCTCGTCCACGTCGTGCGTGACCAGCAGCACCGACGGCCGGTGACGCTCCCACAGCTCCCGCAGCAGGGCGTGCATCCGGATCCGGGTGAGCGCGTCCAGCGCCCCGAACGGCTCGTCGGCGAGCAGCAGTTCGGGCTCGCGCACCAGGGACCGGGCGAGCGCCGCGCGCTGCGCCTCGCCGCCGGACAGCTCCCCGGGCCAGGCCCGCTCGCGCCCCGCGAGCCCGACCTCCGCGAGCGCGGCCCGGCCCCGGTCGGCGGCGTCCTTGCCGGGCAGCCCCAGCAGCACGTTGTCCAGCACCCGCATCCACGGCAGCAGCCGCGAGTCCTGGAAGACCACCGACACCCGCTCCGGGGCGGTCAGTCCTCCGCTGCCCGCCACCTCGTGGTCGAGGCCGGCGATCGCCCGCAGCAGGGTGGACTTGCCGGAGCCGCTGTGCCCGAGCAGGGCGGTGAACTGCCCGGCGGGCAGGTCGAGATCGATGCCGTCGAGGACCGTACGCCCCTCGAACGACCGGGTCAGACCGCTCAGCCGGACGGCGGCGGGACGGCTCAGCTGCTCAGTGTGCGGCGCCACGACAGCACCCTCCGTTCGATGAGACGGACAGCGCTGTCGGAGAGGAGGCCGAAGATGCCGTAGACCACCAGGCCGACCAGGATGATGTCGGTACGGCCGTAGTTCTGGGCCTGGAACATCATGTAGCCGAGGCCGCTGGTGGCGTTGATCTGTTCGAGCACCACCAGCCCCAGCCAGGACCCGGTCACCCCGAGGCGCAGGCCGACGAAGAAGCCGGGCAGCGCGCCGGGGATCACGATCCGCCGGATGAACGCCCACCTCGACAGGCCCTGGACCTCGGCGAGTTCGACATAGCGCTGGTCGATGCCGGACAGCGCGGCATGGGTGTTCAGATAGATCGGGACGTAGACGACGATCGCTATGATGGCGATCTTGAAGGTCTCGCCGATGCCCAGCCACAGGATGAACAGCGGGATCAGCCCGAGGGTCGGGACGGCCCGGTTGAGCTGCACCGTTCCGTCGATCAGCGCCTCCCCCGTGCGGGTGAGTCCGGACGCGACGGCCAGCACCACCCCGGCGGTCAGGCCGATGGCGAAGCCGTAGGCGGCCCGCTCCAGCGAGGTCAGCACGTCGGACGGCAGGGTGCCGTCGGTCCACAGGTGCACGCCGGTCCGAAAGACCGTCCAGGGGGCCGGGATCGCGGCCGGGTCGAGCCGGCCCGCGGCCGAGGCGACCGCCCAGACGGCGACCAGCAGGACGGGCCCGGCGAGCCGCGCCGCGGGCAGCCGGCGGCCGGGGGAGAGGCGCCGGCGCCGGCGGACCGGGCGCTCCCGCGTGGGGGCCGGGTCCGCCGCGCCCGGCGCCGGGTCCGGGGCGGCGCCCGCGACCGGGGTGGTGGTCGAGGTCGTGCTCACCGCCGTCACCTCCGGTACTCCGCCGGTACCGCCCGCGCCGCGATCGACTCGAAGCGGTGGTCGAACAGGCTGCTGACGTCGGTCTTCTTCACGAAGCCGCCCTCCGCCAGCAGATCGGCGGTCTCCTGCTCCCACTTGATCGCCTCGTCCCAGCTCGGCGGGAACAGCGGCTTGTTGGCGAGCTTCGTGATCGACTGCGCCTGCGGGAGGGTCAGGTTCTGCGTCTTGACGTAGAACTCCTCGTTCCAGACGTCCGGATGCTCGTACTGCCACACCTGGCCCTGGGCCCACTGCGGGATGTACGCGGCGATCGCGGCGGCCTTCGCCCGGTCGTTCAGCACCGAAGCCGGCGCCCACAGCAGGCTCAGCAGGTCGACGACGTCGGTGTCGATGGTGTGCGCGCCCTTCGACCCGTACTGCTGGAGATAGGCGGGCGCCTGGCTGATGGCGAGCGGCGCGATGTCCACCTGGCCGGACTGGAGCGCGGTGAGGAACTGGTTGCTGGTCAGCGGCACCAGCTTCACGTCGTCGTAGGCCAGGCCCGCCTTCTTCAGCGCCCGCAGCAGCACCACGCCCTGCGCCTGCCCCTGGGAGAACGCGAGCTTCTTCCCCTTGAACCCGGCCACGTCCCGGATGTCGCTGCCGGGCTTGGTGGCGAAGAGGTAACTGGGCTTGCGGGTCAGGTCGATCGCCACGATCTTCGCGTCGAAGCCCTGGTAGTGCGCCTGTATCGGCGGGATCCCCGCATTGGCCGCGAGGTCGAGCGACTTGGCGCGGAAGGCGTTGATGACATCGGGCCCCGCCCCGATGTTCACCCAACTCGACACCGTGAAGGGCAGCGCGGGCAGCTTCGCCAGCTTGAACTGCAACTGCTGGGTGCCCAGATAGGAGGCGATCTTCAGGCTGGTGCCGGCCGGCACCTTGTGGGCGAGCGGGGCGGCCGAGGCGCCGCTCACGTCGGCGGCGGCACTGCTGTTCGCGCAGCCGCTCAGGCCTGCCGCGGCGGCGCCGACACCGAGCAGCGAGGTCAGAAAGAGCCGGCGGTCGACACCGGGAACGGGCGGAGAAGGCATGACGGAACTCCCTGGGGCGCGGAAATCGGAAACGGGAAGCGGGAAATCGGACACAGGGGAAAGAAAGCCGAATGCGTGCAGGACGGCGAGACGCCGGAAAATTCCGAGACGAGCCCGGGGAGCGGGAATTGACCCGTGCCGAGGCACCTGCGGAGTCACACGCGTCGGAGGCGGGCCGAGGGCGAATGCGCCGGAGGGCGGGCCGAAGACGAATGCGCCGGACGCGCGAGGAGAGGCGTCCCGGAGGCGCCGAAGGCGCGCTCCGGGTGCGTCAGAGCGTCAGCAACACAGGGTGCGACAGGTCATGAAAAGAATGCTCCCGGCCATGCGCACCCCCTGTCAACATTCCGAGTTTCTGAATTAAATAGCCTCAGGTGACGCACTCAACGGGTCCCGGTAGAGCACGTCGAGAACCACCGAACCGCCCGCGACGGCCAGCACCGAATCCGGGAAACTCGTCGGCACGACGGCCGCCGCCCGGTCCGGTCCGACGGCCTCCCTGAGCGCCGCGAGGCACTCCGGCCGGTTGATCACGCCGAGTTCGGTCACCACGACCGTCTCCGGGTTCAGCACGTCGAGCAGGAGCGCCGCCGCCCGCCCGGTCGCCCGCGCCCGCTCCACGAGCAGCCGCGCCGCCACCAGGTCCCCCGACCGCGCCGCGGCGAGCAGGGCCGCGGGGTCGCTCCCGCCCGCCACACCCGCCTCACACGCCCTGCGGCACAGCGTGCGCTCGCTCAACTCGGCCTGGAGGCAGCCGAGACGCCCGCACGCGCACGGTTCCGTCGAACCCGGCACCGGCAGATGGGCGATCGCCCCGGCCTGGGAGCGGGGCCCGTGGTGCACCTCGTCGTGGGTGGCGAACGCCGCGTCGACGACGTTGCCGACGAACAGGTGCAGCACACTGCTGCTGCCCCGGGCCCGCCCGAACAGCCGCTCCGCGTTGACCAGGGCGCGCGCGTGCCCGTCCACATGCACCGGCAGCCCGGTGCCCGCCCGGACCAGCTCCCGCACCGGCACGTCCCGCCAGCCCAGCAGCGGATGCTCGACGACGGTGCCCGAGTCGCGGTCCACCCAGCCGCCCGCGGCGACCCCTACCCCGAGCGGACGCCGGCCGCCGGCCCCCGCGAGCAGCCCCGCCAGCGCGTCACAGGCGCGGGCGAGCACCGGCCCGGGATCGGCGTGCCGGTGCTCCAGACGCCGTTCGGCCAGCACCCGCCCGCGCAGGTCGAGCAGCGCGACGGTGGTGTACGGCACGGCCACATGGACCCCGCCCACCACGAACCGCGTCTCGTCCAGGTCGACCGGCTGGTGCGGGCGGCCCACCCCGCCCGAGCGCCGGGGCACGGCGGCCTCCCGGATCAGGCCGAGCCCGGTGAACCGGGCGCAGTAGTCGGTCACCGACGCCGGGGAGAGACCGGTCAGCCGGGCGATGGTGCTGCGCGCCACCGGTCCGTGCTCCAGCACGGACCTGAGCACGACGCTCGCGCTGGTGCGCCGCCGGTCCGGATCGGCGGCGCGGGGGAGGCGGGGCAGGGCAGGGGGAGCCGCGGTACGGGGCATGGGTCATCCTCGGGCAGGGCGGACAGGTCCTCTACACCGAGTGGCGACAGGTGGCAGTGCCCTGGCGTCGCAGGTCGACATAGCGACGCGACGAGAAGTTCCGGGCCTGGGCAACCATGCGGCCGAAGCTAGCAAACGGGCCCCGCGCTGCCCAGACGCTGACCGACGGGCGAGACGGCCGACACCACACAGCGGACAGCCGTTGGTGATTCCCCACAGTCCCCGTCGCACGCCCCGGCGTCCATCAGGCCACTCCACCTCAGTGACCCGTATCACCCCGTGTCAGGTGTAGCCGCCACCGTTTGTACGGAGCCCACCAAGCGCCCGTCACCCCCTTTGTCGATCGCTGACGGTGATCGACCGCACAGCGCTGGGATAGCGTCACCGTGTCCTGAACGCGTCCTCACCCCAGCGGAGTCCCCATGAGCACCGCCACCGCCACTCTCGCCCGACCCGGCCAGGTCCTCGCCGACCTGCTCCCGGCCTCCCGTGTCCGGGACGTGGCGCTCGTCGTCGGTGGTGCCGCGCTCACCGGTCTCGCCGCGCAGATCTCCGTCCCCGTGCCCGGCTCCCCGGTGCCGGTGACCGGCCAGACCTTCGCCGCGCTGCTCGTGGGCACCTCGCTCGGCGCCGGCCGGGGCTTCCTCGCCCTCGCCCTGTACGCCCTCGCGGGCGTGGCGGGCGTGCCGTGGTTCGCGGACGGCTCCGCCGGATCCGGCGCGGTCTCCTTCGGCTACGTCCTCGGCATGGTGCTCGCCTCCGCCGTGGTGGGCGCGCTGGCCCGCCGCGGGGCCGACCGCTCGATGCTGCGCACCGCGGGGACGATGCTGCTCGGCGAGGCGATCATCTACGCGATCGGCGTGCCGTACCTGGCCTTCGCCACCGGCATGTCCGCCTCCGCCGCGATCGCGGCCGGCCTCACGCCCTTCCTGATCGGCGACGCCCTGAAGGCGGCGCTGGCGATGGGCCTGCTGCCGACCGCCTGGAAGTTCGCCGACAAGCGCTGAGCGCGCGCACGACGTCACGGGTGAGGCCCGGCGGAGCGCACCGCGTTCCGCCGGGCCTCACCCGTTTCCCGTTCCGGGCGGCCGGGGTGCGGTCAGCTTCCCGCGGGCCGCCGCCGGGGCCGCCGCAGCGTCGACCACCACAGCCCGGCCGCACCGGCCGCCATCAGCGCCGCGCCGCCCGCGCCGTACGTCAGCACGGCCTGGCCCGCACCCGACTGGGGCAGTTGGTCGCCGCCCGGCCCCACCGGCTTGTTGTCCGTGTCGAGCAGCAGCGGGGTGGCGGGCGCGTTGGGCGACGGATTCGCCGTCCCGAACGGCACCGGCCCCTGCTGCCAGTACGTCTTCTTGCCGTCGGCCGTCTGCACGGGCAGGCAGATCTTGCCCTTCTTGCCCAGGTCGTACGTCGCGGAGACGGCGTACGACGTCGACTTGCCGGCCGCGAGATCGCCGACCGGGCAACTGAACCCGCTGTTCGAACCGCTGGGCAGATCCTTTTCCGCGATCGCCGAACAGCCCTTCACGTCATTGACCTTGAGGCCGTCGAAACCGACCACCAGAAGCCGGACGTTCCCGCTGTTCTTGGTCCCCTCGTTCTTCACGGTCGCGGTGATCGACGTCTTTCCCGAACTGTTGTCCACCGAGATCTTGGAAGGCAGCAGCGTGGTCAGTTCGACGCCGTCCGGCGCCTGGTCGACGGCCTTTCCCCCTTTGGTGCTCGGCGTTCCCTGATCGTCGGCGGTGGCCGTGCACGGCAGGATCATCACGACGGAAAAAGATGCCGCGATCAGCGATCCCGCGATGGCCGTCGTACGACGAGAACTCATGTTCGTCCCCCTTGCTTCCCCCTGGACTGCGCCTGAAATCGCAGTACTTGAAGAGGTACCACAAGATTTCTCCGCACTATGCTGGTACGGCACTAAGTGTGACCATTGTGTTTCTGAACGGGCGGTCGTCGAGGGGGGTGCGGAGGATTGCCGGGGAACACGGGGAACGGCGGCTTTCCAGGGTTATTGGTGACGGGGCGCTACCGGTTGGCCGAGAGCATCGGCCAGGGGGGAATGGGGCGCGTGTGGCGGGCCGTCGACGAAATACTGGACCGGCCGGTCGCGATCAAGGAGATGCGCATAGACGGCCTCGACCCCGAGGACTCGCGCACCCGCCGCGAACGCACCCTGCGCGAGGCCAGGGCGACGGCCCGGATCGACCATCCCCACGTGGTGCGGGTCTACGACGTCGTGGACGAGGGCGAACGCCTGTGGATCGTCATGGAGTTGGTCGTGGGCCGCTCGCTCGAACAACTCCTCGTGCAAGAAGGGCCGTTGGGTCCGCGGGAGACGGCGCGCATCGGCGCGGGCCTGGTGGCCGCGCTGCGCCAGGTGCACGCGGGCGGAGTGCTGCACCGGGACATCAAGCCGGGCAACGTACTGGTGGAGTCCGGCCCGGCCGGCCGGGTCGTCCTCACGGACTTCGGCATCGCGGCGATCCAGGACGCCAAGGCGCTCACGATGGTCGGGATGCTCGTCGGCTCACCGGACTACATGGCCCCCGAGCGCATCGCCGGACGCCCCCAGGGCCCGCCGTCCGACGTCTGGTCCCTCGGCGCGACCCTGTGCGCCGCGCTCGGCGGCCGGTCCCCGTTCTCCCGCGACACCACCCTGGCGACGCTGCACGCCGTCCTCTACGAGGAACCGGCGCTGCCCGCCGCCGCGGGCCCGCTGCGCGACGTCCTGGCGGCCCTCCTGGAGAAGGACCCCACGGTCCGCCCCGCCCTGGCGGACGTGGAGGCGGCCCTGCGCCCGGTGGCGTTCCCGGAACCGACCCCGACGCTGCCGGTGACGGCGGCACGGGGGCCGGTGCCGGAACCTGAGCTCTTGTCCGAGCCGGAAGTAGAGCCGGAGCCGGATTCTGATGCGGATGCGGAGCCGGTGAGGGAACGTCCCACCATGACCCTGACCGAAGCCGTCAGGTCCCCACTCCTGCGCGACCCACGCCTCCCGGAGCCGGAGCCGGAGTCGGATTCGGACTCGGAGTCGGTTCCGGGTGCGGACCGGGCGGACGCCTCGGCCGAGGTGGAGCCGCCGGACGTGCAGGACGCCGTACCGCCCGGATACGCACCGCCGCCGGAACCGGTCCTGGAGCCGGTGCCGGTGCCGGTGTCGGAGCCGGTGTCGGAGCCGGTGTCGGAGCCGGTCGTGGAGCCCGTGGAACCGGCGGCCGAGAGGGCGCCGGAGCCGCCCGCCGCGGAGGCGCCCGACGTGACACCGGAGGCCGTCGGCGTGATTCCGGAGGTCCTCGGCTCGTCCTCGGAGGCGGCCTCCGGGGTGCGGTCGGAAGCCGGTTCGCAGGTCGGCTCGCAGATCGGGTGGCAGGTCGGTTCGCCGGCCCGGCCCGAGGGTCCGCCGGTCACGACGGCCGGCGCGGGAACGCCGACGGGGAGCGACCCGCCCTCCGCCTACCCGCCCGGCATCTCGCGGGCCAGGGCGGAGGCGGAGACCCGCGCCGGGCTGCCGCCGGTCGCGCCGACGGCCCGCTCCGCCCGTCGCCGCAGGACATGGCTGGCGGTCGGCTCGGCGCTGGCCGTGTGCGCGGTGGCCGCGGGCGTGGTGCTCGCGCTGCACCCGAACGGGTCACCGGACCCGACGGGAGCCGGCGGATCCGGTTCCTCGGCGTCGGCATCGCTGTCGTCGCCGTCACTGTCGCCGTCGTCGACGACGACGAGTTCGCCGACCGTGGAGGGCACATCGAGGCCGCAGAGCCTCCCGCCGGGATCGCGCGAGGAGGCGCCGGGCTTCGCGTGGGTGCCGCCGAACGGGTGGAGCCGGGACGACCGGGGCTCGCAGATCTACTACGTCTCGCCGGACGGGGCCGAGCAGGTCGTCGCGAAGGGCTCGGTCGCCAAGGACGACTTGATGACCACGTGGAAGAAGTCGGAGCAGAGCTACGAGAACAACAACCCCACGTTCCACACCTCCCGGCTGGAACGGACCACCTTCCAGGGCCGGTCGGCGGTGGTGTGGGAGTACACGTACGTGCTCAACGGGGTGCGGTGGAACGCCCGGTTGCTGGGGTTCACCGCGGGTTTCAAGTCGTATCAGATCAACACGTGGTACCACGCGGACGTCGAGTCCGCGGCGGTGCGGGCGTACGACGAGGTGAAGGAGAGCTTCAGGGTGCTGTGAGACGCGGCCGCCACCCGGCGCTGCCGCGCCGAAACGCCCGTGTCACACTCGGAGCATGCGCGTGTATCTCGGCTCCGACCATGCCGGTTTCGAACTGAAGAACCACCTCGTCGAGTGGCTGAAGGAGGCGGGCCACGAGCCCGTCGACTGCGGTCCGCACCTCTACGACGCCCAGGACGACTACCCGCCGTTCTGCCTCCGCGCGGCGGAGCGTACGGCCGCGGACCCGGACGCCCTCGGCATCGTGATCGGCGGTTCGGGCAACGGCGAGCAGATCGCGGCGAACAAGGTGAAGGGTGTGCGCGCGGCGCTCGCCTGGAGCGAGGAGACCGCGTCGCTGGGCCGCCAGCACAACAACGCGAACGTCGTGGCGGTGGGCGCGCGGATGCACACGCAGGAGGAGGCGACGAAGTTCGTCGAGACCTTCCTGAACACCCCGTTCTCGGGCGACGAGCGCCATGTCCGCCGGATCGACATGCTGTCGGCCTACGAGACGACGGGCGACCTCCCGCCGATCCCCGCGCACCACCCGCAGAAGTAGCACGCTGCCGCTGCCGCTGCCGCTGCCGCTGCCGCTGTCGTTGCCGGTCCCGCGTCGCGAGAGGTGGGCGGGCCCACCGACCCGTGCCCCTGTCGGGGCGGGGCCGCGTCCCCGGGACCGGCCGGGCCACACCCCCAGGGGCGCGGGGAACTGCGCGACCAGCCACGACGCACCCGGCAGCGGGGACGGGGGATCGCCTCCCCTCGGCGCGGGGTGCGGGGGCGGAGCCCCCGAGGTTTGGGCGTTCACCTGTCCACCGCCGAGTCGGGTGGGTGGGTGGGCAAGGCAATCGTGGAGAGGACAGAGGACCGGTGCCAGAGGGCCACACCATCCACCGCCTGGCCAAGGACTACGCCGCCCACTTCCCGGAGGGCCCCGTCCGCGTCAGCAGCCCCCAGGGCAAGTTCGCCGACGCCGCCGCCCTCCTCGACCGCACCGAGCTGCGCGCCGCCGACGCCCACGGCAAGCACCTCTTCCTCGGCTTCCGGGACACCGACTGGGTCCACATCCACCTCGGCCTCTTCGGCAAGGTCGCCTTCGGTCCGGCCCCCGTGCCGCCGCCCACCGACACCGTCCGGCTCCGCCTCGCCGCGCCCACCGGCTACGTCGACCTGCGCGGCCCGACGACCTGCGCCCTGATCACCCCCGGCGAGAAGCAGGCGATACACGACCGACTCGGCCCCGACCCGCTGCGGGAGGACGCCGACCCGGCCGCCGCGTACGCCCGCGTCCGCCGCAGCCGTACGACCGTCGCCGCCCTCCTGATGGACCAGAAGGTCATCGCGGGCGTCGGCAACGTCTACCGCGCCGAGGTCCTCTTCCGGCACCGCATCGACCCCTACCGCGCGGGCAGGGACATCACCCCCGCCGAGTGGGACGCGCTCTGGACCGACCTCGTGGAGCTGATGCGCGAGGGCGTACGGAACAACCGGATCGACACCGTACGGCCCGAACACACCCCCGAGGCCATGGGCCGCCCGCCCCGCGTGGACGACCACGGCGGCGAGGTGTACGTCTACCGCCGGGCGGCCCGGCCCTGCCACATCTGCGGCGGCGAGATCCGTACCGCCACCCTCGCCGCCCGCAACCTCTTCTGGTGCCCCGGATGCCAGCAGAACTCCCCGGCGATCTGACGCTCCGGCCCGCCGGGGAACCCGCTCAGAACCCGTGCGGCAGCCACGGCGCCACCGCCGTGCCGAACGCCACCGCCGCCTCCGCCACCGCCCCGTCCCGCAGCTCGCGCACCCGCCCGGCCGCCGCCAGCGAGCCCAGCGACACCCCGCCCAGATAGACGGCCGCCAACTCCCGTACGGACAGCGCGAGATCGGCGCGGTCCGCGGTGCGGACGCACGACGCGCCCTTCGCGTCCCCGGTGAGCCGCCAACGCCCCTCGTTCCAGGGGCAGAAGGCGTCCTCGACCTCCAACACCACGTCCACCGCCGTCTGATAGGTGCGCGCCTCCAGCGCCGCGCCGACGTCGACGAGACGGACGTACAGCCCGTCCCGCAGGCGCGGCCGGCAGCGGCGGATGTCCGAGACCTGGTACCGCCACGCCTCGTCGACCGGCCGCGACCGCGCGCTCAGCCGGGTCGTCAGGTCGATGTCGAACAGGAAGCGCCACAGCGCCGCGTCCGTCGCCGGGTCCAGCGCGGCCAGCTCCTTCAGCTGCACCTCGCCGTTGTGCCCGCTGACCTCCCACTCGGGCTTCACCCGGAAGAGGGCGTACCCGGTGATCTCGCCGTCCCGCTCGGCGATCACGCACTGCCGCGGCGACGCGCCGTCCCGCCCGCTCTCCGGGTCCAGCAGCGCCAGCCGCTCCCAGCCGGGCAGCCGCTCCAGCATCCCCGCGCGCCGCGGCACCAGCCGCGCGTACACCGCCTCGCACGCGTCGAGCACGTCCGCGACGGCGGCGTACCGCAGCGTCACGTCCTCCGCCCCCGGCGGCAGCACGAGCCGCACCCGGCCGGTGTCGATCTCCGCGGAGAGCTGATACGTCGCGCAGGCGTACCCGAAGCGGCCGTAGATCGCGGGCTCGGACGCCGTGAGCACGGCCAGCGGCTCGCCCCACGCGCGGACGTCGTCCAGCTGCCGCCGCATCATCGACGTCAGCAGCCCGCGCCGCCGGTGCGTGGCCGCGACGCTGACCATCGTCACGCCGGCCGCCGGCACCCGCGCGCCCCCCGGCACGGTCATCCGGAAGCCGAACGCCCCCGCCGTGCCCACGCACACGTCGCCGTCCCACGCGCCGATCGACCGCTCCACGGGGGTGAGCTCCCGGTACAGCTCCCGTTCCTCGGGCGGCTCCGGGACCCCGCCGAAGGCGCGGATCAGGTTGTCGTACCAAACATCCCATTCGTCCTCGTGCAGCACCCGCAGGTCGGCAGGGCCCCTCGCGCCTTCAGTCGTCATGAATCATGCGTACCAGTGCATTGCGGGACGAGCCAACGAATTTCGCCCCGGCCCTTCATTCGGCCCCCGCGCGACGGTTCCCCGCCCGGTCCACCGAGGAGTTCACTGTGAAGTCGGCCTCGGAGGGGGGACAAGTGGGACCTCCCGTGCCAAGGGCATGGTCCGATGGATAGGGTCCCGAACTAATGGCAGCAGGACGAGAGCGGCGCGCGAAGGCCGAGACGTTCACGGCCCGGTTGAGGATGCAGTGGCACCGGGCCCGCGTCGGCGTGCGCAGAAGCGCCGTGGACTACTTCCGCGGGGACGGCTCCGACTGGATCGCCCTCGTCGGACTGCTGCTCACCGTGCCCGTGCTCGCCGCGATGACCCTCGCCGACTCGGTGTGGTTCTCCCCGGCCGCGCTGGTGCTGCCGATCGTCGCGGGCGGCCTGCTGCTGCGCCCGGCCAGCCTGCTCGGCCTGTACGCCGCCGCGGCCACCGCCCTCATCGTGGAGTCGGTGCGCCTCGGGCCGTACACCGAAGGGCCCTCGCGGGTCACCCCCGGCGTCGTGCTGGTCGTCGCGGCCTGCGGCTTCTTCGGGCTGCTGACGGCCCAGTTCCGCAGCCGGGTCGGCGTGCCCTGGCGGCGCGGCGGCACCATGCTGTTCGACCTGCGCGAGCGCATCCGGGTGCAGAGCAAGCTGCCCAAGCTGCCCGACGGCTGGCACCGGGAGATGGCGCTGCGGCCCGCGGGCGGTCAGTCCTTCTCCGGCGACTTCGTCGTCGCGGCCCGTACGAACGGCGGCCGCACCCTGGAGGTCGTCCTCACCGACGTGTCCGGCAAGGGCATGGACGCCGCGTCACGGGCGCTGCTGCTGTCCGGCGCGTTCGGCGGTCTGCTCGGCTCGCTGCCGCCGCACGCGTTCCTGCCGGCCGCCAACGGCTATCTGCTCCGCCAGGACTGGGACGAGGGCTTCGCGACCTCGATCCATCTCGTCCTGGACCTCGACTCCGGCGACTACGAGCTGTTCTCCGCGGGGCACCCGCCGGGCCTCCAGCTCAGCGCGGGCAGCGGCCGCTGGGAGGAGAAGGCCGCCGAGGGGCCGCTGCTCGGGGTGTACGACGGTGCGCAGTTCGACCCGGTGAAGGGGTCGCTGCGCCCCGGTGACGTGCTGATGCTGTTCACGGACGGCCTGGTGGAGACCGCCGACCGGGACATCGTCGAGGGCATCGACCGGCTGACGGGCGAGGCGGACCGGTATGTCGTCGGCGGCTTCCACGGGGCGGCGTGGCACCTGATCGAGGCGGTGGCCAAGGACGTCAACGACGACCGGGCCCTCCTCCTGATCTGCCGAGACTCCACGACCCCACCCCCACCCCGCTGACCCCGTTTCAGGGGGCGCGGGGAACTGCGCGACAAGCCCCCACGCACCCGCAGACAGCCACCAAGGGAGGCCACCCCTGAAGGGGCGCGGGGAACTGCGCGAAAAGGCCCCGGTGGACCCGCACCCCCACACCCGCGAGCCCGGCGCAGCCGGCTACGCGCTGACGCGCTCCCGGGAGGCCCCCCGAGCCGCGCCGCCCGCGCTCCCGCTCGTCCCTTCCCGCCGCCGCGCGGCGTCCCCCGCGTCACGCCGGAACGCCCACTCCATCCGCGGCTCCATGGCGAACCGGAACACCCGCTGCACCGGCGGAGTGCACAGCAGCGTGACCGCCGTCACGGCGAACAGCGTCACCAGCACCACGCCCAGCGGCCGATGCAGCCACGGCTGCTCGAACCAGCCCCGCAGATCGGCCCCCTTGAGCAGGAACCCGTGCAGCAGATAGCCGTACAGCGTGCCCGCCCCGAGCGAGGTGAACCACATCCGCCGCCCCGGCACCCAGGAGTAGAAGCAGGCCGTCAGCACCAGCGAACAGGCGAACAGCGCGAGCACCATGAGCGGCCCGACCCACCAGGGCGCCGCCAGCTCCTGCGCGGCGTCACGGTGGTAGAACCACGCCGTGTTCATCTGCGGAGCGGCCCAGTAGGCGACGGCGAGCGCCACCGCGAACACCGGCACCGCCGCGATCCGCACGCTCCACCGCCGTACCAGCCGGAAGTGCTCCGGCCGCAGCGTCAGACCCAGCACGAAGTACGGCAGGAACTGGAGCACCCGCTGCATGTCGAGGTCGTTGCCGATGTCCGGACTCACCGAGGCGGCCATCGCGACGACGAGCGCGACCGCCAGCGGATGGCGCAACTGACGCCAGATCGGCGTGGTCAGCCGCCACACGAACAGCGCGCACAGGAACCAGGTCAGGTACCAGGGGTCGAGCAGACTGATGGGCTGGTCGGGGGTGTGGCCCACGTACCGCTTGAAGAGCGAGTACGCCGTCTCGAAGAGGACGTACGGCACGACGACCCCGGTGACCAGTCGCCTGAGCCGGTCCGGACGGGCGTCGAAACTGCGCGAGAAGAAGCCGGAGATGATGATGAACGCCGGCATGTGCAGGGTGTAGACGACGTCGTACAGCGCCTTGAGGAACTGGTTGTGGGCCTTGACCGGCTCCCAGGAGTGCCCCATCGCGACCAGCACGATCGCCAGATACTTCGCGTTGTCGAAGAACGCGTCGCGCTTTTTGCCCGATTCACCCTTTGTGGGCCTGTTCTCCGGCGCGGGTCTCTCCGGCGAGTGGCGCGGACTCGGCACTCCGGCCGCCGGCCGCTGGGCCGGCGGGAGTGGCGTGCGCTGGTGACCGGAGGACGAGTCGGAGTGGAACATTTGAGGCACCCTAGCGTCGTCTGTGGGATTCCGTAAAACTCCCGGCGGCAATTCTGCTTTGTGCCGCGACTACCCACCTATTCAGGGAACTTGCCACCCTTGTCCATGTGACGGTCGGCACGTCCGGGCCCACCGTTCGCCCCTGATGTCCCTATTCATCCTGACTAATTGGGGCATATGGATCCGCTGTGTCGATCGCTGGAATTCCCTGCGACGAAGATGTGTGGACAGCGAATGCAGGTCCGCCCAATTCCGCCGCCGGCGCCGTGCGCACGGCCCTCGAATTGCCGTGCGACACCCGGCCGTACGGCTCCCTGGCGCGGCCGCCGACCAGACGATGCGTCACCGGCCGCATACGGCGGCCGGGTTGGTGGCACGATGGTTTCTGGCGGGGGTGTGCGGGGCTTGCACCTCCGGACCGGGAGAGCGGACCGACGAGGGTGTGATCAGTTGTGGCCATTTCACTGTCCGTGGTGCTGCTGTTGGCGATCATCCTGGTGGTGTTGATCCGGGGAGGGAGCATCAAGGCGGGCCCCGCGATCGTCGCGGTCCTCTTCGGCTTCTTCCTCGCCTCGACGGGCATGGCCCCGTCGATCAACCGGTTCCTGAACTCGATAGCGGAGACGATCAACCAGATCAGCTTCTGACGGAATCGACGGAACCGGACGGATCCGGACTCCACCACGCCCCGAACGACGACGAGGGCCGGCCCGGGAGGCGTACTGGAAGAACCAGACACCGTCCCGAACCGGCCCTCGGCCGTTCAGAGCGGGCGACGGGAATCGAACCCGCGTAGCTAGTTTGGAAGACTAGGGCTCTACCATTGAGCTACGCCCGCACGTGCGCGCCGCAGGTCCGCGACCACGGCACACACCGCATCGTAGCGGGTCGTACGCCCCGCGCGCACACCCTTTGATCCGGGCCGCGCACCGAACGCGGACACGGACGGGCCCACGCGCCTCGGACGTGCGACGCGCACGCCCCGCGCGGCCGCCGGTGGAACCCGTGCGCCCACCTCCGTGCGACCGCCGTGGGAAGACACGCACACACCCGTGCGGCCGCCCGTGAAATACGGCGGCCCCGCAGCCTGCGGGCATGTACCCTACGTCTCGCACCAGACGGGGTGTGGCGCAGCTTGGTAGCGCGTCCGCTTTGGGAGCGGAAGGCCGTGGGTTCAAATCCCGCCACCCCGACCACCCACCGAGGTCACCCCCTCGATGATCCCTTTTGGGGCGCCCACCGGCTGCGGTTACTATGCAAGCTGCGCGCCCGCGTCCTCTCGGCCTACTCGGCCTACGAATTCTCCGGGCGGCGATCCTGCCGGACCCCTCTGGCTCCAGCAGAACCCAAAGCAGTCAGCCACAAGGAGACCGAACCGTGAAGAGCGCCGTGGAGACCCTGAACCCGACCCGGGTTCGGCTCACTGTCGAGGTGCCCTTCGAGGAGCTCAAGGACAGCCTCGACGCGGCGTACAAGAAGATCAACCAGCAGGTCACGGTGAAGGGCTTCCGCAAGGGCAAGATCCCGGCCCGCGTCATCGACCAGCGGTTCGGCCGTGGCGCCGTCCTGGAGGAGGCGGTCAACGACGCGCTTCCGAAGTTCTACACCGAGGCCGTCAACGAGGCCGAGCTGAACGTCCTGGGCCAGCCCGAGGTCGACATCACCGAGCTGAAGGACGGCGAGACGCTGAACTTCACCGCCGAGGTCGACATCCGCCCCGCCATCGAGATCCCGGACTACTCCGGCATCGAGGTCGAGGTGGACGCCGTCGAGGTCACCGACGAGGACATCGACAAGTCCGTCGAGCAGCTCCGCGAGCGCTTCGCCTCGACCAGCCCGGTCGAGCGCGCTGCCGAGGACGGCGACGTCGTGACGATCGACCTGGAGGCCAAGGTCGGCGGAGAGGTCCTGGAGGACGGCATCGCCTCCGGCGTGTCCTACACGATCGGCTCCGGCGAGCTCCTCGACGGCATCGACGACGCCGTGAAGGGCCTGGAGGCCGGTGGCGAGGCCACCTTCGCCTCCGAGCTCAAGGGCGGCTCCGCGGCCGGCCAGGAGGCCGAGGTCACGGTCAAGGTCACCCAGGTCGCCGCGCGCGAACTGCCTGAGCTGGACGACGAGTTCGCGCAGCTCGCCTCCGAGTTCGACACCCTGGACGAGCTCAAGGCCGACAGCCGCAAGCGCCTCGCGAACATGAAGCAGTTCGACCAGGCCACGCAGGCCCAGGAGCGCGTCCTGGACAAGCTCCTCGAGCTGGTCGAGGTCCCGGTCCCCGAGAAGCTCCTCGAGGACGAGGTCAACACCCGTAAGCACAACCTCGAGCACCACCAGCTCGGGCAGATGGGTCTGACCCTCGAGAAGTACCTGGAGATCCAGGGCAAGACGGTCGAGGAGTTCGAGACCGAGACCCACGAGGCCGCGGTCAAGGGCATCAAGACCCAGTTCGTCCTCGACGAGCTGGTCAAGCAGGAGAAGCTCAACGTCAGCCAGGAGGAGCTCACCGAGCACCTCATGCGCCGCGCCGCCTCCTCCGGCATGTCCCCCGACCAGTTCGCCCAGGCGGTCGTCCAGAACAACCAGGTCCCGCTGCTCGTCGGCGAGGTCGCCCGCGGCAAGGCCCTGGCCGTCGTGGTCGAGGCCGCCACGGTGAAGGACACCAACGGCGAGGTCGTCGACCTGGACGACGAGGACGAGGCCGAGGCCGCCGCCGAGACGGTCGAGGCCGTCGAGGGCGCCGGCGACGCCGCCTCCGAGGAGTCTGCCGAGGGCTGAGCCCCCGGCACCCGGCCGGACGCCTGGGACCGAGACATCGGCCCCACGCCCCGGCCAGGCACCCGCACCACCCCCGAGAGGCCCCGGAGCACCCGCTCCGGGGCCTCTCGGCCGTCCCGGGGGCGGGGGCCCGTCAGGGGGCCTCTCGGCCGTCCCGGGGGCAGGGGCCCGCCAGGGGCCTCTCGGCCGTCTCCCGGGCGCGCCCCGTCAGGCGCTTCTCGGCCGTCCGACGGGCGCCCCGTCAGGGGCGCGGGGAACTGCGCGAGCAAGCCCCACCGGCCCGCGCCCGGGGCACCGAGCGTCATGCCCCCGCGGGTCCGCCGTGGGCGCTCGCGCCGTTCCCCGCGCCCCTTACGAGCGCCTGCGCCACCGCCCGCTCCATGGCGCCCCCACGCCGCCCTCCACGCCGACCCCCCGGAGGGGCCACCGCGCTACGCCCCCGGCGAACACCCCGGTCCGCGGGATTCCCCGAAGGGAGCAGCGCGTTAGGGTCCATGAATACGAGGGCAGAGGAGTCCCCCGAAGCCCCCGGACGGGAACACGTGAGACGGCCCGGCGCCGTCGCAAGACGAGCAGGTGGATACGTGACGAATCTGATGCCCTCCGCCGCCGGCGAACCTTCCATCGGCGGTGGCCTCGGCGACCATGTCTACAACCGGCTGCTCAACGAGCGGATCATCTTCCTCGGTCAGCCGGTGGACGACGACATCGCGAACAAGATCACCGCACAGCTGCTGCTCCTTGCCGCCGACCCGGACAAGGACATCTACCTCTACATCAACAGCCCCGGCGGCTCGATCACGGCCGGCATGGCGATCTACGACACCATGCAGTACATCAAGAACGACGTGGTGACCATCGCCATGGGCCTCGCCGCCTCCATGGGCCAGTTCCTGCTCAGCGCGGGCACGCCCGGCAAGCGCTTCGCGCTGCCGAACGCCGAGATCCTGATCCACCAGCCCTCGGCCGGCCTGGCCGGTTCGGCCTCGGACATCAAGATCCACGCCGAGCGGCTGCTGCACACCAAGAAGCGCATGGCCGAGCTCACGTCGCAGCACACCGGCCAGACGGTCGAGCAGGTCACCCGCGACTCGGACCGTGACCGCTGGTTCGACGCCTTCGAGGCCAAGGACTACGGCCTCATCGACGACGTCATCGCCACGGCCGCGGGCATGCCGGGCGGCGGCGGCACCGGAGCGGGCTCGTAAGGGCCCTGCCGGCCCCGTACGCGCTCGTACGGCCCGGCCGGCACCCGCTGCGGCCTCCTCGCGCGCCCGGCTGCTCCCGGGCCCGGCGAGGCCCGCGCCGGGCGCCGTCGAGGCCGTAGCGCCCCAGCCCGCCCCCAGCCACCGCCCCGAGCCTCTTTTCCAGGAGACACCGTGAACGACTTCCCCGGCAGCGGCCTCTACGCCCGCACGGAGGCCGAGTACACCGGCCCCCGCGCCGAGTCCCGCTACGTCATCCCGCGCTTCGTGGAGCGCACCTCCCAGGGCATCCGCGAGTACGACCCGTACGCGAAGCTCTTCGAGGAGCGCGTGATCTTCCTCGGCGTCCAGATCGACGACGCCTCCGCCAACGACGTCATGGCGCAGCTGCTGTGCCTGGAGTCGATGGACCCCGACCGGGACATCTCGGTCTACATCAACAGCCCCGGTGGCTCCTTCACCGCGCTGACCGCCATCTACGACACGATGCAGTTCGTCAAGCCCGACATCCAGACGGTCTGCATGGGCCAGGCGGCCTCCGCCGCCGCGATCCTGCTGGCCGCCGGCACGCCGGGCAAGCGCATGGCGCTGCCCAACGCGCGGGTGCTGATCCACCAGCCCTACAGCGAGACCGGCCGCGGTCAGGTCTCCGACCTGGAGATCGCCGCCAACGAGATCCTGCGGATGCGTTCGCAGCTGGAGGAGATGCTGGCCAAGCACTCCACCACGCCGATCGAGAAGATCCGCGAGGACATCGAGCGCGACAAGATCCTCACGGCCGAGGACGCGCTGGCCTACGGCCTGGTGGACCAGATCATCTCCACGCGCAAGATGAACAACGCCGCCGTCCGCTGACCCGGGCGCGAAGGACGTCTGCCGCCCCTTGGAGCGGTGCACGACAAAGTGAACCGTGCCAAGGGGGGCCCGAACGGGGGTCCCGGCAAGGTACCGTCGGACATAAGGCAGCACCAGGAGCCGCTGGACTCATCTCGTCCAGTCGTCTCCCAGGCGAAGGGGAAGCACACCGTGGCACGCATCGGTGACGGCGGCGATCTGCTCAAGTGCTCGTTCTGCGGCAAGAGCCAGAAGCAGGTCAAGAAGCTCATCGCAGGGCCCGGTGTGTACATCTGCGACGAGTGCATCGACCTCTGCAACGAGATCATCGAGGAAGAACTCGCGGAGACGAGCGAGGTGCGCTGGGAGGAACTCCCCAAGCCCCGCGAGATCTACGAGTTCCTCGAAGGCTACGTGGTCGGCCAGGAGGCGGCGAAGAAGGCCCTCTCCGTCGCGGTGTACAACCACTACAAGCGGGTCCAGGCCGGCGAGAACGGCGGCGGTCAAAGCCGCGAGGACGCCATCGAGTTGGCCAAGTCCAACATCCTGCTGCTCGGCCCGACGGGCTCGGGCAAGACGCTGCTCGCGCAGACCCTGGCACGCATGCTGAACGTGCCCTTCGCGATCGCGGACGCCACCGCGCTCACCGAGGCGGGCTACGTCGGCGAGGACGTCGAGAACATCCTGCTGAAGCTGATCCAGGCGGCCGACTACGACGTCAAGAAGGCCGAGACCGGGATCATCTACATCGACGAGATCGACAAGGTCGCGCGGAAGAGTGAAAACCCGTCGATCACCCGCGATGTGAGCGGCGAGGGCGTGCAACAGGCCCTGCTGAAGATCCTCGAGGGCACCACCGCCTCGGTGCCGCCGCAGGGCGGCCGCAAGCACCCGCACCAGGAGTTCATCCAGATCGACACGACGAACGTCCTGTTCATCGTGGGCGGCGCGTTCTCCGGCCTGGAGAAGATCATCGAGTCGCGGGCCGGCGCCAAGGGCATCGGCTTCGGCGCGACGATCCGCTCCAAGCGCGAACTCGAGGCGAAGGACCAGTTCGAGGACGTCATGCCCGAGGACCTGGTCAAGTTCGGCATGATCCCCGAGTTCATCGGCCGGCTGCCCGTCATCACGAGCGTCCACAACCTCGACCGCGAGGCCCTGCTCCAGATCCTCGTCGAGCCCCGCAACGCGCTGGTCAAGCAGTACCAGCGGCTGTTCGAACTCGACGGTGTGGAGCTGGACTTCGAGCGCGAGGCGCTGGAGGCGATCGCGGACCAGGCCATCCTCCGGCAGACCGGCGCGCGCGGTCTGCGCGCCATCATGGAGGAGGTCCTGATGTCGGTGATGTACGAGGTCCCGTCCCGCAAGGACGTGGCCCGCGTCGTCATCACCGCGGACGTCGTCCGCTCGAACGTGAACCCCACGCTGATCCCGCGCGACGCCCGCGGCCGCGGTCCGGGCGAGCAGAAGACCGCGTAGCCCTCGGCAGCGGCCCGCGCAGCTCCCACCCGCACGCAGAGAAGTGCCCGACGCCGAGGATGGCGCCGGGCACTTCCGCGTTCCGGGGTCAGGCCTTCACGCGCACGTCGTTGCGGAGCTTCGCGGTCAGCGTCGCCGCGTCGTCGATCGACGTGGTCTTGCCCGCCGCCAGACCCGCGAGGTCGTACGACAGGACGTACGCCAGGGTGCTGTGGTCGCCCCAGATGCAGAACGGCATCTTCGACTTCTGGCCGGACTCGGTGCTCTGGATGTACTGGCACTTCATGACACCGCCGGAGAAGCCGGCCGGGTTCACCTTCTGCGGGCTGCCGACCAGCGCCGCACCCGAACTGGTGTCCTTCTGCGACTCCTTCTTCATCTGCGCGAACATCGCGTCGACGACCTTCTCCGGGTCGGCGATCGTGCCGTACACGCCCGAGAAGCCGAGGCTCTTCTGCGTGAGACCGGTGCCCGAGGTGTAGCCCGCGCTGACGTCCTTCGGGTCCTTCACACCCCAGGACTCGGTGTCCTTGAGGTCCTGCTCGGACATGCCCTCGGAGTCGGAGGCGCTGTCGGACTTCTTGTACGTCCCGTCGATCACCGTCGCCGGCGTCGTCAGCTTGTGCGCCCCGTCGTCCGCGACGCCCCCGCCGCTGGAGCTGCCGGTGCCGACGACGAAGTACACGCCGACCGCGACCGCGGCCACGACCGCCACCGCGCCGATGATCAGGCCCGTGCGCTTCTTGCCGCCGCCCGGCACGGGCGGCTGCGGGACGCCGTAGGGCTGCTGGCCGTACGGACCGGGCTGGCCGTACGGCGGCGTCGGCGGCTGCTGGCCGTAGGGGCCGGGCTGCTGGGGCGCGCCCTGCGGGTAGCCGTAGCCGGGCTGCTGCGGCGGGGCCGGAGGCGTCTGGGGGTAGCCGTAGCCGGGCTGGGGCGCCTGCGGCGGCTGACCGTACGGACCGGGCTGGCCGTAGGGTCCCGGCTGCTGGGGCTGCCCGCCGTACGGGCCCGGCTGGTTGTAGCTCATGGTCTGGGTTCCCCTCCAGATGCTTATGTGTTCCTGACATCCTGACGCAGGCACAGGGAGCTCATGGCAGCGGGGGGCGCACCGTTACACAACAAACGCGTTTCGGGACGGGCCGGTGACACCTCTAAACTGACCCCGTGACCGAGAACGCTCATCAGCAGCCATCAGCGCCCGACACCGAACTGCCGACCCAGTACGCGCCGGCCGATGTAGAGGGGCCGCTGTACGAGCGCTGGGTAGAGCGTGGTTACTTCGCGGCGGACGCCAAGAGCGACAAGCCCGCGTACACCATCGTCATCCCCCCGCCGAACGTCACCGGTTCGCTCCACCTGGGCCACGCCTTCCAGCACACGCTCATGGACGCCCTCACCCGCCGCAAGCGCATGCAGGGCTACGAGTCGCTGTGGCTGCCCGGCATGGACCACGCCGGCATCGCCACCCAGAACAAGGTCGAGCAGCAGCTCGCCGAGGAGGGCAAGTCCCGCCACGACCTGGGCCGCGAGGAGTTCGTCGAGCGGGTCTGGCGGTGGAAGGAGGAGTACGGCGGCAAGATCCTCGGCCAGATGCGCCGGCTCGGCGACGGCGTCGACTGGGACCGCGAGCGCTTCACCATGGACGAGGGCCTGTCCAAGGCCGTCCAGACCATCTTCAAGAGGCTCTACGACGACGAGCTGATCTACCGCGCCGAGCGCATCATCAACTGGTGCCCCCGCTGTCTGACGGCCATCTCGGACATCGAGGTGGAGTACCAGGAGGACGACGGCGAGCTGGTCTCCATCAAGTACGGCGAGGGTGACGAGACCCTGGTCGTCGCGACCACGCGCGCGGAGACGATGCTCGGCGACACGGCCGTCGCCGTCCACCCCGACGACGAGCGCTACCGCCACCTCATCGGCAAGCTCATCAAGCTGCCGCTGACCGACCGTTCCATCCCGGTCGTCGCGGACACGCACGTCGACCCGGAGTTCGGCACGGGTGCCGTCAAGGTCACCCCCGCCCACGACCCCAACGACTTCGCGATCGGCCAGCGCCACGGCCTGGAGTCGATCACGGTCATGGACGAGCGGGCCGTCATCACCACGCACGGCCCCTTCCAGGGCCTGGACCGCTTCGAGGCGCGCTCCGCCATCGTCGCGGCCCTGCGCTCCCAGGGCCGGATCGTCGCCGAGAAGCGGCCCTACGCCCACAGCGTCGGCCACTGCTCGCGCTGCAAGACCACCATCGAGCCGCGCCTGTCGATGCAGTGGTGGGTCAAGGTCGGCCCGCTCGCCCAGGCGGCCGGCGACGCGGTCCGCGACGGCCGGGTCAAGATCCACCCCGAGGACATGTCGAAGCGGTACTTCGACTGGGTCGACAACATGCACGACTGGTGCATCTCGCGCCAGCTGTGGTGGGGTCACCGCATCCCGGTCTGGTACGGCCCCGAGGGCGAGGTCGTCTGCGTCGGCCCCGACGAGCAGCCGCCGAGCGGCGAGGGCTGGACGCAGGACACCGACGTCCTCGACACCTGGTTCTCCTCCGGCCTGTGGCCCTTCTCCACCCTGGGCTGGCCCGAACAGACCGCCGACCTCAAGAAGTTCTATCCGACGGACGTCCTGCTCACCGGCCACGACATCATCTTCTTCTGGGTCGCCCGGATGATGATGTTCGGCCTCTACGCCATGGACGGCGAGGTCCCCTTCCGCACCATCGCGCTGACCGGCCTGGTCCGTGACGAGCGTGGCAAGAAGATGTCGAAGTCCTTCGGCAACGTCGTCGACCCGCTGGACTGGATGGACAAGTACGGCTCCGACGCCGTCCGCTTCACCCTGGCCCGCGGCGCCAACCCGGGCACCGACGTGCCGATCGGCGAGGACTGGGTCCAGGCGTCCCGCAACTTCGCCAACAAGATCTGGAACGCGACCCGCTTCGCGCTGATGAACGGCGCGACGGTCCAGGGTCCGCTGCCGGACGCCTCCGAGATGTCGGCGACGGACCGCTGGATCCTGTCCCGGCTGAACGAGACGGTCGCCGAAGTCGACGCGTTCTACGACGACTTCCAGTTCGCGAAGCTCTCCGACGCGCTCTACCACTTCGCGTGGGACGAGGTCTTCGACTGGTACGTCGAGCTGTCCAAGACCACCTTCCAGGCGGGCGGCCGGGGCGCCGAGGTCTCCCAGCGCGTCCTCGGCGAGGTCCTCGACGTCACCCTGCGGCTGCTCCACCCGGTGGTCCCGTTCGTCACGGACACCCTGTGGACGACGCTGACCGGCGGCGAGTCGGTCGTCGTCGCCGACTGGCCGGCCGACAGCGGCTTCCGCGACATCGCGGCGGAGAAGGAGATCGAGACCCTCCAGTCCGTCATCACCGAGGTCCGCCGCTTCCGCGCCGACCAGGGCCTCCAGCCCGGCCAGCGGGTCCCGGCGCGCCTGACCCTCGACGGCACGGCGCTCGCCCCGCACGAGGCCGCCATCCGCCAGCTGCTGCGCCTCCAGCCGGAGGGCGACAGCTTCGCGGCGACGGCGACCCTGCCGGTCGCGGGCGCCACGGTCGCCCTCGACCTGTCCGGCACCATCGACGTGGCGGCGGAGCGCAAGCGCCTCGCGAAGGACCTCGCCGCCGCGGAGAAGGAGAAGGCCCAGGCGAACGCGAAGCTCGGCAACGAGGCGTTCCTCGCCAAGGCCCCGGACAACGTGGTGGACAAGATCCGCACCCGCCTGGCCAAGGCGGACGAGGACATCGCCCGCATCACCGCCCAGCTGGACCGCCTGCCGCAGGCGTAACGGCTCGCACCTGACGAAGGCCCCGGCGCACGACGAGCACCGGGGCCTTCGGCGTTTCTCAGGGGCGCGGGGAACGGCGCGACCAACCACGACGCACCCGCAGCCGCACGAGCACATCCGCCCTCTCAGGCGCGCGGGGAACGGCGCGACCAACCACGACGCCCCCGCACCACCCCCCACAGCCGGCCGCAGGCTCACCCCGCCGCCGCCCTAGAATGGCCCCGTGAGTGACAGCGACCCGTTCGACGAGATCATCGCCGAGGAAACCGACCGCGACCCCGACCTCGCCGTGATCGAGGCCGGCAGCCGCACCCTGCGCACCCAGGGCGCACCGCCGGACGCCGACGTGCCCGCGCGCCCCGAGGACCCCGAGGTCGACAAGGCCCTGCGCGAGGTCGAGGCGGAGCTCGCCGGACGCTGGGGCGAGACCAAGCTGGAGCCCTCCGTCAGCCGGATCGCCGCGCTGATGGACGTGCTCGGCGAGCCGCAGCGGTCGTACCCGTCCATCCACATCACCGGCACCAACGGCAAGACGTCCACCGCCCGCATGATCGAGGCCCTGCTCGGCGCCTTCGAACTGCGCACCGGCCGCTACACCAGCCCGCACGTGCAGTCGATCACCGAGCGGATCAGCCTGGACGGCAGCCCGGTCTCCGCGGAGCGCTTCATCGAGACCTACCAGGACGTCAAGCCGTACGTCGAGATGGTCGACGCGCAGCAGGAGTACCGCCTGTCGTTCTTCGAGGTGCTCACCGGCATGGCGTACGCCGCCTTCGCGGACGCGCCGGTCGACGTCGCCGTGGTCGAGGTCGGCATGGGCGGCAGCTGGGACGCCACCAACGTCATCGACGGGGACGTCGCCGTCGTCACGCCGATCTCCCTGGACCACACCGACCGGCTCGGGGAGACCACGGCGGAGATCGCCGGCGAGAAGGCCGGCATCGTCAAGCAGGACGCGACCGTGATCCTCGCCCAGCAGCCGGTGGACGCGGCGCAGGTGCTGCTGAAGAAGGCCGTCGAGGTGAACGCCACCGTGGCCCGCGAGGGCCTGGAGTTCGGCGTGGTGGACCGGCAGGTCGCCGTCGGCGGGCAGGTGCTCACCCTGCGCGGCCTCGGCGGCGAGTACCCGGAGGTCTACCTCCCGCTGCACGGCGCCCACCAGGCGCACAACGCCGCCGTGGCGCTCGCGGCCGTGGAGGCGTTCTTCGGCGTCGGCGCCCAGCGCCCCGAGCCGCTGGACTTCGACACGGTCCGCAAGGCGTTCGCCACCGTGTCCTCGCCGGGCCGCCTGGAGGTCGTACGGCGCTCGCCGACGATCGTCCTGGACGCGGCCCACAACCCGGCCGGCGCGCAGGTGACGGCCGACGCGATCGGGGAGGCGTTCGACTTCAGCCGGCTGATCGGCGTGGTCGGCGCGAGCGGCGACAAGAACGTGCGCGGGCTGCTGGAGGCGTTCGAGCCGATCTTCGCGGAGGTCGTCGTCACGCAGAACTCCAGCCACCGCGCGATGGACACCGACGAGCTCGCCGCGATCGCCGTCGAGGTGTTCGGCGAGGAGCGGGTCCAGGTGGAGCCGCGGCTGCCGGACGCCCTGGAGGCGGCGATCACGCTCGCCGAGGAGGAGGGCGAGTTCGCGGGGGCCGGGGTGCTCGTCACCGGCTCCGTCATCACGGTGGGCGAGGCCCGCCTGCTGCTCGGGAAGGGCTGAACCGCCGTGCGTACGCTGTGCTCCTCGACCCTGATCGGCGAGTTCTTCCTCGTCGGCTTCGCCGGTCTGGTGGCGATGAAGGACCCCGATCTGTCCATGACCACCGTGTGGACCGTCAGCGGGATCGCGATGTTCCTGTGCGTGGCGCTGTGCGGGATGGTCACCCGGCCCGGGGGAGTGGCCGCCGGCTGGGTCCTCCAGCTCGCGCTGATCGCCTCCGGCGTGTTCGTGCCGACGATGTTCTTCATGGGCGCGCTCTTCGCGGCGCTGTGGTGGGCGTCGGTGCACTACGGCCGCAAGATCGACGAGGCGAAGGCGAGATTCGCGGCCCAGGCGGAGGCCGCGGCCGCGGACCCGGCCTGACGGAACGACGGGCGGCGCACACGCGAACGCTGAGTGACGGCGCGGACGCGTCGGCGGCGCCGCACCCGAACGTACTGACGCTGGGTGAACGGGCACCGGACACGCCCTGTAACCTCGTCCCACCGCACACCCCCAGCGAGTGAGGAGTCCTCTCGTGACCCAGCGCACCCTCGTCCTGCTCAAGCCCGACGCCGTCCGGCGTGGCCTGACCGGCGAGATCATCAGCCGCATCGAGCGCAAGGCCGGCTGGCAGATCACCGCGCTGGAACTGCGCACCCTGGACCAGGAGACGCTGGAGCAGCACTACGGCGAGCACAAGGGCAAGCCCTTCTACGAGCCGCTGGTGGAGTTCATGGCCTCCGGCCCGGTCGTGGCCCTGATCGTCGAGGGCGAGCGGGTCATCGAGGGCGTGCGCGCCCTGGCCGGCCCGACCGACCCGATCGCCGCCGCGCCCGGCTCGATCCGCGGCGACTACGGCGTGATCGTCCGCGAGAACCTGATCCACGCGTCGGACTCCGAAGAATCCGCCGAGCGCGAGGTGAAGATCTTCTTCCCTGGTCGGGCATAGCCTCGTACTCTCTGCGGTAGCGGATCCGCAAGCCGGAACGGGAAAGCCCGGAAGCGTGTCTTCCGGGCGTGCCCATCTCGCATGCGCATGGCTGATCGAGGGAACGAGTGCCCCCGATGGACCGTCTCCACAAGCGAGGCGGAACGCCATCTGCTGACAATGGCGAAGACCCTCGCGCCGTGTTCGTGAAGGCGCGTCTACGATGGAAGCCTTCACGTCACCGCACCCACCTCGCCTACCTGAACAGCCCTCAAAAGCTTGTGGGAAGGCCAGAAGAATCCTGATGGGGAACTCAATGTCGTTCATCGGCCGTGACATGGCTGTCGACCTCGGGACCGCCAACACGCTGGTGTACGTCAGGGGCCGCGGGATCGTACTCAACGAGCCGTCCGTCGTCGCGATCAACACCAACACCGGTGGGATCCTCGCGGTCGGTGCCGAAGCGAAGAAGATGATCGGGCGCACGCCCGGCAACATCGTTGCCGTGCGGCCGCTGAAGGACGGCGTGATCGCCGACTTCGAGATCACCGAGCGAATGCTCCGCTACTTCATCCTGAAGATCCACAAGCGGCGGTATCTCGCCCGGCCGCGGGTCGTCGTCTGCGTGCCCTCGGGCATCACGGGCGTCGAGCGCCGCGCGGTCATCGAGGCGTCGACCCAGGCGGGCGCGCGCCAGGTGCACATCATCGAGGAGCCCATGGCCGCGGCCATCGGCTCCGGCCTGCCGGTCCACGAGGCCACGGGCAACATGGTGGTGGACATCGGCGGCGGCACCACGGAGGTCGCGGTCATCTCGCTCGGCGGCATCGTCACCGCCCAGTCCATCCGCGTCGCGGGCGACGAACTGGACAACGCGATCATCCAGCACATCAAGAAGGAGTACAGCCTCCTTCTCGGTGAGCGGACGGCGGAACAGATCAAGATCACGATCGGTTCGGCGTACGACCTCGACTCCGACGAGCACACCGAAATCCGTGGCCGCGACCTGGTGTCCGGGCTGCCCAAGACGGTCGTCATCTCCGCGGCGGAAGTGCGGAAGGCGATCGAGGAGCCCGTCAACGCCATCGTGGACGCCGTGAAGACCACCCTCGACAAGTGCCCGCCCGAGCTCTCCGGCGACATCATGGACCGGGGGATCGTGCTGACCGGCGGCGGCGCGCTGCTGCGCGGCCTCGACGAGCGGCTGCGCCGGGAGACCGGTATGCCCATCCACATCGCCGAGGACCCGCTGGACAGCGTGGCGCTCGGATCCGGCAAGTGCGTCGAGGAGTTCGAGGCGCTCCAGCAGGTTCTGGACGCGGCTCCGCGCAGATGACGTAACGCTTCGATTCCGCCGTACGAGATGATCTCCTCTCGTGCGGCGGATCGTTGATATAGAGGCATAAGCTCCCCCAAGAGCCCTCAAAGCTCGCGAGAGTCACATATGCCCGCACCAGCCGCAAGGCTTGGATGAGAGCCATGAAAACCCGCATACCGCGTCCCTCGGCCCGTCCGGGCAGGGGCGACCCGGATTCCTACAGGGAAGGGCACGGCCGCCGCACGTGAGGGACACACGAGAGAGCCGGCTGCTGTTGGTGCTGCTGGTAGCCATCGCGTTCGCGTTGATCACGGTGGACATCCGCGGCGGGCAGAACTCCCCGGTCGACGGCGCCCGCCAGGCCGCGGCCACGGTCTTCGGCCCCATCGAGAACGGCGTGTCGACGGTCGTCGACCCGGTCGGCAACGCGGTCTCGGCCGTCCGTGACTCCGGTGACCGGCACGACCGGCTCGCGCAGCTGGAGAAGGACAACGCGGTCCTCAAGGCGAAGCTCGGCAGCGACGACCGCAACCGCAGCCGGCTCAAGCAGCTCGACAAGATGCTGAAGATCTCCGCCGAGGGCCAGTACGGCATCAAGGGCGCGCAGGTCATCGCCATAGGAGCGGCCCAGGGCTTCTCCTGGACCATCACCATCGACGTCGGCGCCCACGACGGCATCAAGCGGGACATGACGGTGCTCAACGGCGACGGACTGGTCGGCCGTGTCACCACCGTCGGCCCCGACTCCTCCACCGTGCTGCTCGCCAACGACCCCGACTTCACCGTCGGCACCCGCATGGAGGGCAGCGACGAACTCGGCTTCGCCTCCGGCCAGGGCGACCGCCCGCTGCGCGTCGAACTCCTCAACGGCAAGGCCGAGGTGAAGAAGGGCGACCGGCTGGTCACCTTCGGCTCGCAGGGCGACAAGCCCTTCGTGCCCGGCGTGCCGGTCGGCACGGTCACCCGCGTCGACCCCTCCGGCGGCGGCCTGACCCGCACCGTGTACGTCACGCCGTTCGTCGGCTTCACCAAGCTCGACATCGTCGGCGTCGTCGTGACGGCCCCGAAGAAGGACCCGCGCGACACGGTCCTGCCGGCCAAGCCGAAGCCGACCCCGACCCCCACGGTGACCGTCACGGTCACCCCCTCCGCGAGCGCCGCCGACGACCAGCAGCAACAGCAGTAGGAGCTGATTCACCTTGCGTCTCAACCGGATCCTGCTCTCCAGCGCGCTGGTCGTGGTCGCGCTGGTGATCCAGGTGAGCGTCCTCGCCCGCCTCCACCTCCCGGGCGCCGTCCCCGACCTGCTGCTGCTGACCGTCCTCGGCCTCGCCATGGTCTACGGCCATGTCGGCGGCGCCCTCGTCGGCTTCGGCGCGGGCCTGCTCGCCGACCTGGCCCCGCCCGCCGACCACGCGGCCGGCCGCTACGCGCTGGTGCTGTGCGTCATCGGCTACCTGGCCGGCCTGGTCAAGCCGGACAACGGCCAACTGAAGTCGGCCACCGGCCCGATGGTCGTGGTGGTCGGCGCCGCGATGGGAACCACCCTGCTCTACGCGGGCGTCGGCGCCCTCGTCGGCGACACCGCCGCCCGCCATGTCGGCATGGTCAGCCTGCTGTGCACGGCGGCCCTCTACGACCTGCTGCTGGCGCCGTTCGTGGTCCCCGGGATCATGGCGCTCGCCCGCCGCGCGGAGAACGATCCGCTCGCGGACAGCTCCTCCGGAGCGGGCAAGGCCACCGACATCTCCTCGGGCTGGCTCAGCGGCGGCACCGGGCTGCGCATCGGCAGCCAGCGCGGGGGCCTCGCCGGCCTGAAGGTGAAGGCCCGCACCCGCACCGCCCGCGCCGGACGCATCAAGGGGGTCAAGCGGCTGTGACCGCACCGGACTTGGACCCCGCCGGCGTCGGGCCTCACAGGTCCGTCGGATATGAAACAGACACACACTGAGAGGGGGAGGCAGCCGCAGTGACCAATATTCCCGAGACCGGACGGACCCCACGTGTCCAGATCCGCCTCGTCGTCATCCAGATTCTCGTCCTCTCCCTGCTCGGCACCCTCGGCGGCCGTCTGTGGTACCTCCAGATCCGTGAGGGCGCCGAGTACGCCAAGGAGGCGTCGGGCAACCATGTGCAGCAGGTCGTCGACCCGGCCGTACGCGGCTCGATCCTCGACGCGCGCGGGGTGCCCCTCGCCGACAACGAGACCCGCCTGGTGGTCTCCGCCTCCCGGACCGACCTGCTGAAGCAGGCGGACGACGGCAAGGCGGTCCTCACCAAGCTCGCCGGCGTCCTCGGCATGGACCCCGAGGAGGTCATCCAGAAGGTCCGGCTGTGCGACGCGAAGACCCCGCAGCCCTGCTGGAACGGCTCGCCCTACCAGCCGATCCCGATCACCGACGACGCCACCGCCAAGCAGGCCCTCCAGATCCGTGAGCGCTCCGAGGACTTCCCCGGCATCACCGCCGAGCCGGAGGCCGTGCGCCGCTACCCGAGCCCCGGCAAGTCCAACACCGCGCAGGTGCTCGGCTACCTCTCCCCGGTGACCGACGACGAGATCCAGCAGGCCGAGGACACCGACTCGCCCTATCTGCGCTCCGACGTGGTGGGCCGCTCCGGCCTGGAGCGGGAGTACGACAAGGAGCTGCGCGGCAAGGCCGGCGTCACCCGGTACGAGGTCGACAACATGGGCCGGGTCATCGGCAAGGCCAAGTCGGACGCGGCCGAGTCCGGTTCCAACCTGGTCACCAGCATCGACTCCCGGGTCCAGCGGGTGGCCGAGTACGAGCTGGACACGGCCATGAAGACCGCCCGCCAGCAGTACGACAAGATCACCGGCACCAACTACAAGGCGGACTCCGGCGCGGTCGTCGTGATGGAGGCCAAGACCGGCCGGATCGTCGCGATGGCGTCCGCGCCGACGTACGACCCCAACGTGTGGGTCGGCGGCATCTCCGCCAAGGACTACAAGTCCCTGACCGGCAAGAACAGCGACTACCCGCTGCTCAATCGGGCCATACAGGGTCAGGCGGCGCCCGGTTCGACCTTCAAGGTGGTCTCCACGGCCGCCGCGGTCCAGGCCGGCTACGAGTGGGACGGCGGCTACCCGTGCACCAGCTCGTACTCGGTGGGCGGCCAGGTCTTCAAGAACTTCGAGGGCGAGAACTTCGGGCCGATCTCGCTCGGCCGCGCGCTGGAGGTCTCCTGCGACACGGTCTTCTACGGTCTCGCCGACCGGGAGTGGAAGAAGGACGGCGGCATCAACCCGAAGAAGGGTGAGCCGAAGGACTGGTTCTTCAAGACCGCCCACGAGTTCGGCCTCGGCAAGGAGACCGGCGTCGACCTGCCCAACGAGGTCACCGGCCGCGTCCCCGACCGCCAGTGGAAGCTCGACTACTGGAAGGCCAACAAGGACGCCTGGTGCAAGTCCGGCAAGAAGGACGGCACCTACGTCGAGAAGATCGAGTACGAGAACTGCCTCGAAGGCAACAAGATGCGCGAGGGCGACGAGATCAACTACTCGATCGGCCAGGGCGACACCCTCGTCACGCCGATCCAGGAGGCCATGATCTACGGCGCCGTCGCCAACGGCGGCACCGAGTACCAGCCCACCATCGGCAAGGCGATCGTCAGCGCCGACGGCAAGACCGTCCAGGAGATCAAGCCCAAGGCGGTGCGCAAGCTGCCCGTCAGCAAGGCCACCCTCAAGGGCATGGACGACGCGTTCGCGGGCGTCATCACCCGCGGTACCGCCGCCTGGAAGTTCGGCGGCTGGCCGCAGGACAAGATCGCCCTGCACGGCAAGACCGGTACCGCCGAGGTCTACGGCAAGCAGACCACCTCGTGGCTCGCGACGTACTCCAAGGACTACACGGTCATCATGACCATCTCCCAGGCCGGTACCGGTTCCGGTGCCTCCGGTGAGGCGGTCCGCAACATCTACAGCGCGCTCTACGGCGTCCAGAAGGACGGCTCCATCGACAAGTCGAAGGCGCTGCTCTACACGCCGCAGAAGGGCCTGCCGAAGGTCCGCACGGACGGCACGGTCGCCGCGGGCAAGGTCTCCAAGGACCCGGCCAAGGACGAGCGGGCCACCCAGGAAGGCGCGAGCCCCGGCGACGAGAGCCAGCCGCCGGCCACCAGCCCCTCGCCGTCGTCCAGCAAGAGCAACACCCGAAGGCGACCGCGCCGCAGGGGAAGCCGGAGGATGCTCACATGACCGGCCACGGCTTCTCCGTCTCCGGGTACGGCCCGCAGCGGGCGGGCTGGACGCGGATCTTCGCCCGCGACTCGATGGCCCGCCGGCTGGACTGGCCGATACTGCTGGCGGCGATCGCGATGTCGCTGATCGGCTCCGTGCTGGTCTTCTCGGCGACCCGCAACCGCACCGAGATCAACCAGGGCGACCAGTACTACTTCCTGATCCGGCACCTCATGAACACCGGCATCGGGCTCGCCCTGATGATCGGCACGGTCTGGCTCGGCCACCGCACCCTGCGCACGGCCGTGCCGATCCTCTACGGCCTGTCGGTCTTCGGCATCCTGCTGGTGCTCACCCCGCTCGGCTCGACCGTCAACGGCGCCCACTCGTGGATCGTGCTCGGCGGCGGCTTCTCGCTCCAGCCCTCGGAGTTCGTGAAGATCACGATCATCCTGGGCATGGCGATGCTGCTGGCGGCCCGGGTCGACGCGGGCGACAAGCCCTACCCGGACCACCGCACGGTGCTCCAGGCGCTGGGCCTCGCCGCGGTGCCGATGATGATCGTGATGCTGATGCCCGACCTGGGCTCGGTCATGGTCATGGTCGTCATCGTGCTGGGCGTGCTGCTCGCCTCCGGCGCCTCCAAACGGTGGATCCTCGGCCTGATCGCGGCGGGCGCCATCGGCGCGATCGCGGTGTGGCAGCTGCACATCCTGGACGAGTACCAGATCAACCGCTTCGCCGCCTTCGCCAACCCCGAGCTCGACCCCGCGGGCGTCGGCTACAACACCAACCAGGCCCGGATCGCGATCGGCTCCGGCGGTCTGACCGGCGCCGGTCTCTTCCACGGCTCGCAGACCACCGGCCAGTTCGTCCCCGAACAGCAGACGGACTTCGTCTTCACGGTGGCCGGCGAGGAACTCGGCTTCGTCGGCGCGGGCCTGATCATCGCCCTGCTCGGCGTGATCCTGTGGCGCGCCTGCCGCATCGCCCGCGAGACGACCGAGCTGTACGGCACGATCGTCGCCGCCGGCATCGTCGCCTGGTTCGCCTTCCAGGCGTTCGAGAACATCGGCATGACCCTCGGCATCATGCCGGTCACCGGTCTGCCCCTGCCGTTCGTCTCCTACGGCGGATCGTCGATGTTCGCGGTCTGGGTGGCGGTGGGGCTGTTGCAGTCGATCAAGGTGCAGCGGCCCATGTCGGCGTAGGGCCCTACGGCTGTCGGTGGGCGGGGTTCCCTCTGCGGAACCCCGCTTTCCGTTTTGTTCACCCGCGGATCGTCCGCCGTTTTCCCGGGATTCACCTGGTAGGCCATCTGCCGCGTGGGCGTGCGAACCACTAGATTCAGTCCATGGCGGACACAAAGCGCGAGATCGAGCGTAAGTACGAGTCCGACGACAGTGGCCTGCCCGACCTGACCGGCGTCGCCGGGGTGGCGGCCGTCATCGACAAGGGCGTCGCCGACCTGGACGCCACCTATTACGACACCTCCGACGAACGCCTCGCCTCCGCCTCGCTCACCCTGCGCCGCCGCACCGGCGGCACGGACGCCGGCTGGCATCTGAAACTCCCGGTCGCCCCCGGCGTGCGCGACGAGGTCCAGGCCCCCCTCTCCGCCGGCGTCCCCCGCGCCCTGGCCGCCCTCGTCCGCTCCCGGGTCCGCGACGCGGAACTGCTGCCCCTGGTCCGGCTCCGCTCCAGCCGCGACATCCGCCACCTCGTCGACGCCGACGGCGCCCTGCTCGCCGAGGTCAGCGTGGACGCCGTGGACGCGGAACGGCTGACCGGGGAGGGCGGCCGCGCCCAGTGGACCGAGATCGAGGTGGAACTCGCCGACGGCGGCGACCCGGCCTTCCTCGACGCGGTGGAGAAGCGGCTGCGCAAGGCGGGCGTACGCCCGGCGGACTCCCCCTCGAAGCTGGCCAGGGCACTGGCGGAGACGGCACCGGGTGCGACGGCACCGGGCGCGAAGAAGGCGGGCAAGGCCCGCGCGAAGGGACGGCAGTCGCAGCCGAAGGCGAAGCAGAAGTCACCGGCACCGGCACCGTCACCGCCGAAGCCGCGGACCGCCCCCGTCACCGCCGGCGACCACGTCCTCGCCTACCTGTCCGCCCAGCGCGACGCGATCGTCGCCCTCGACCCGGCCGTACGGCAGGGCGAGTACGACTCCGTGCACCGGATGCGGGTCGCCACCCGCCGGCTGCGCAGCACCTTCCGGTCCTACCGCAAGGTCCTCGACCCCGCCGTCACGGCGCCCGTCGGCGAGGAACTGAAGTGGCTCGCGGGCGAACTCGGCGTGGACCGCGACCAGGAGGTCCTGACCGAGCGGATCGCCACCGCGCTCGCCGAACTGCCCCGCACCCTCGCCTTCGGCCCGGTCCGGGCCCGGCTGCGGATCTGGTCGACCGCCAGACGCGGCGGATCGCGCCGCCGCCTGATCGCCGTACTGGACGGCAGGCGGTATCTCACGCTCCTCGACACGCTGGACGCGCTGCTCGCCGACCCGCCCCTGCTGAAGGCGGCTTCCGGCACGCCCGAGAAGGTGATCCGCAAGGCCGAGCGCAAGGACTTCGGCAAGGTCGCCGCCCTGGTGGAACGGGCCCTCGAGCTGCCCCCCGGCCCCGAGCGCGACCTGGACCTGCACGAGGCCCGCAAGAAGGCCAAGCGCACCCGCTACTGCGCCGAGGCCGCGGTCCCCGCGCTGGGCGATCCGGCGGCGGCACTGGTCAAGGCGGCGAAGGCGCTCCAGACCCTGCTGGGCGACCACCAGGACAGCGTCATGACCCGCGAGGCCCTGCGCGGCCTGGCCGCCCAGGCCCACGCGGCGGGGGAGAGCGCCTTCACCTACGGCCTGCTCTACGGCCGTGAGGAGGCCCGCGCGGCCCGCGCGGAGGCGGAACTCCCGGCCCTGTGGGCGTCGATCAGGACGAAGGGGGCGGTGTGACGCAGGACGTGATCCAGGACGTGGCGCAGGACGTGACGCAGGACGTGGCGCAGGACGTGGCGCAGGACGTGACGTAGGACGTCTGATGTCCGACGGGACCCGCCACCGCGTTACGCTAGATGGTCACCCCGTCCTCCCACGAAGGTTCGCGAGATGCCTGCCGAAGTCGCTGCGGCCGCCGAGTCCGTGTTCCCGCAGCTCGAAGCTCTGCTCCCGCATGTGCAGAAGCCGATCCAGTACGTCGGTGGAGAGCTCAACTCCACGGTCAAGCCGTGGGAGTCGTGTGACGTCCGCTGGGCGCTGATGTACCCCGACGCGTACGAGGTCGGACTGCCCAACCAGGGCGTCATGATCCTCTACGAGGTACTGAACGAGCGGGAGGGCGTCCTCGCCGAGCGCACCTACAGCGTGTGGCCGGACCTGGAGGCGCTGATGCGGGAGCACGGCGTCCCGCAGTTCACCGTCGACAGCCACCGCCCGGTGAAGGCCTTCGACGTGTTCGGCCTGTCCTTCTCCACGGAGCTGGGCTACACGAACATGCTGACGGCCCTGGACCTGGCGGGCATCCCGCTGGAGTCCAAGGACCGCGGGCTGGACGACCCGATCGTGCTGGCGGGCGGCCACGCGGCGTTCAACCCGGAGCCGGTCGCGGACTTCATCGACGCGGCGATCATCGGCGACGGCGAGCAGGCCGTGCTCGACATGACGGAGATCATCCGCGGCTGGAAGGCGGAGGGCCGCCCCGGCGGCCGCGAGGAGGTCCTGCTCCGCCTCGCGAAGACGGGCAGCGTCTACATCCCCGCCTTCTACGACGTCGAGTACCTCCCCGACGGCCGTATCGGACGCGTGGTCCCGAACAGGTCGGGCGTCCCGTGGCGCGTGTCCAAGCACACGGTCATGGACCTGGACGAGTGGCCCTACCCCAAGCAGCCCCTGGTCCCGCTGGCCGAGACGGTCCACGAGCGCATGTCCGTGGAGATCTTCCGCGGCTGCACGCGCGGCTGCCGCTTCTGCCAGGCCGGCATGATCACCCGCCCGGTGCGGGAGCGCTCGATCACGGGCATCGGCGAGATGGTGGAGAAGGGCCTGAAGGCGACGGGCTTCGAGGAGGTGGGCCTGCTCTCCCTCTCCTCGGCGGACCACTCGGAGATCGGCGACATCGCGAAGGGTCTGGCCGACCGCTACGAGGAAGACAAGATCGGCCTCTCCCTCCCCTCGACCCGCGTTGACGCGTTCAACGTCGACCTGGCCAATGAACTGACCCGCAACGGCCGCCGCTCCGGCCTGACGTTCGCCCCCGAGGGCGGCTCGGAGCGCATGCGCAAGGTCATCAACAAGATGGTCTCCGAGGACGACCTGATCCGTACGGTCTCCACGGCGTACGGCAACGGCTGGCGCCAGGTGAAGCTGTACTTCATGTGCGGCCTGCCGACGGAGACGGACGACGACGTCCTCCAGATCGCCGACATGGCGACCAAGGTCATCGCGAAGGGCCGCGAGGTCTCCCGCTCCAACGACATCCGCTGCACGGTCTCCATCGGCGGCTTCGTCCCCAAGCCCCACACCCCCTTCCAGTGGGCCCCGCAGCTCTCCGCCGAGGAGACGGACGCGCGCCTGGAGAAGCTCCGGGACAAGATCCGCGGCGACAAGAAGTACGGCCGCTCGATCGGCTTCCGCTACCACGACGGCAAGCCCGGCATCGTCGAGGGCCTGCTCTCCCGCGGCGACCGCCGCATCGGCGCGGTCATCCGCGCGGTGTACGACGACGGCGGCCGCTTCGACGGCTGGCGCGAGCACTTCTCCTACGACCGCTGGATGGCCTGCGCGGACAAGGCGCTGGCCCCCTTCGGCGTGGACGTCGACTGGTACACCACCCGCGAGCGCACCTACGAGGAGGTCCTCCCCTGGGACCACCTCGACTCCGGCCTGGACAAGGACTGGCTCTGGGAGGACTGGCAGGACTCCCTCGACGAGACGGAGGTCGAGGACTGCCGCTGGACCCCGTGCTTCGACTGCGGCGTCTGCCCCGCCATGGACACGACCATCCAGATCGGCCCCACGGGCAAGAAGCTCCTCCCCCTGACGGTGAAGCAGCCGGAGTCGGCGACGGCTTCGGGGGGCCACACCCACAGCCACTGAGGCGAGCGAGGCCCTCGGCCGCTGAAGTGGAGTGAGGTTGAGGCCGCTACGTCGAGGTGCGGGTGCTGTCGGACTCGCTCGAGCCCCCTTCCTGTTCAGGGAGGGGGCTCTTTGGTGTCGACGCAGACGGGCGTCGCTGTGGCGGCGTGCCGTGAGCGTCGAGCAGGAGGAGCTGCGGGCCGGGCCCAAGGGAGTTGCGCGGTCGCCTCCTTGGGCGCCGATGCCCCCCAAGTTCCCCGTCGCAGGCGAGAATTCGCTCTCGTCGAACCCCCTGCCCCGCCCCCCTCCGCTCCTCTTTCGTATGATTCACGGGTCAGTTGAGGCGTGAGATGCCGACACGACGGGGGATGCGGCATGGGAGTACCAGATGGGGGCGCGGGTGAGGGCAGTGGTCCCGACCTGCGGGTGTCGTCCGCGGGCCTGACCAAGCTCGCCGGTGACCTGGACGCGATGCAGGACCATCTCGACCGGCAGATCAAGCGGATGGACGAACTCGTCGACCGCATCGAGGCCGGCTGGCGGGGCCCGGCGGCTACGGCGTACCGGGAGTTCCATCGTGGCGCCGCGGCCGACGCCGTGCGCATCCGGGAAGTGATGAAGGGCCTGGAGCAGGCCGTACGGCTGAGCCGCGACGGCTTCAGCGCCGACGATCTGGACGTGCTCGAACGGATGCGCCGTATCCAGGTGGACGTCGACAGCGAGGTCGACCGGCTCTCCACGCCGAACACGGGGGCCGCTGACACGCCGGTCCGTCCGCGCAGCAGCCTGGAAGGCTTCTGACGGCCGACGTGCCATGCGCCGGCCTCGCGAAGGCGGCCGGCGACTCAAGGGGGAACAGGGGGAATCATGTCGACTGGTGCCGACGGCGACCACATATCCGTTTCGTTCGCCGCGCTCCATGAACTGGCGGTCGAGCTGGAGGACATCCTCAAGCAGCTCAACGGCAGGCTGGACGACCTCTACGAACGGGTCGAGCCGGTGGTGCTTTCCTGGAAGGGGGAGGCCCGCGAGATCTTCGTCGAGAAGCTCGACGAATGGGACCGCTCCGCCCAGGATCTCCAGGCGGCCCAGAAGTGGCTGCATCAGTGCGTCACCACCGGCCACGTCAACTACGCGGCCGCGCACCGCGCGGTCCTGCGCGGCTGGGGAGCCGCCTGATGGCGACCCCGACGGCCCCGGGGCAGGGGAAGATCGACGTGACGCCGTCGGTCCTCTACCAGGTCTCGACGAACGTGGCCGGTCAACAGGATCCCCTGGACCGCGGGGTGAAGGCGTTCCTCGACGAACTGGCGCGGTATCCGGACGGCGGTGGCCGGGGCTCGGCGATGCAGGACTTCACGAAGGCCTACGTGAAGATCGCCAACAGGTTCCTCGAGGTGTGGGCCAAGTCGGTGGTGAGCGTCGGCGGGGCCGGCGTCGGATTCACCAGCACCGCCAACAACTACGCGGCGGCCGACCATGCCACGAACCCGTCGTCGACGGGGCAGCCGACGCAGCGGCCCCTGCCGCAGGTGATCGACACCCCGCCCAGGTACGGACCGGTCACGGACTTCAAGTGGGGGGACATCGACGCCGGCCAGGACTTCGCGGAGAAGGCCCTGGAGGGGCTGGAGGCCGCGGTGCTCTTCGTCATGCGCCCCCTGCTGGAACACGAGTGCCGGTGGGGGAAGGCCGCGACGATCCTGCCGCTGCCCGATCACCTCCAGCTGAACAAGATCTCCGAGTGCTGGAGGATGCCGCAGACCACGCTCGGCATGGTGGACGGGATGCTGACCGGCTACCTCGGCGGCATCACCGACCAGTCGAACCAGGAGTGGTACGACGCCATGCGGCAGTTCTGCAGCACGCTGTGGGGCACGTCCGCCTGGGGGCAGACCCGCGACGGCTACGACTGGGCGAACGACGGCGCGCGCAAAAGAGGAACCAGCCATCCCGTCTTCGGCGTCCTGTTCGACACCTGCGAGGCCATGGTCGACGCCGTGTACAGCGTGGCCAAGGCGGCGGAGGACGTCCGCGACGACCTGCACCGGATCTACCGGCAGGCCGTCATCGACAGCGTCAAGCAGCTCGATCCGCGGAAGCTGGACGTCACGGATGCCAAGAGCCTGGCGAAGGGGCTGTGGCACATGGGCAAGGGGCTGGTCGCGGACGTCTCGGTCGGCATCGTCCTGAACATCGACGAAGGCGCCATGAACGACGCCGTCGCCACCTACAACAACCGGGTCCACCGCCAGGCACGCGTGATCGACGACCTGATGGCGGCGCTGGACGAGGCGTACACGAGCGCCCCGACCTTCGACGCGGAGTCCGCCCGGGCCGAGGCCTTCGGCGCCCGCGCGCTGACGGACTTCAAGGGCGATCCGTTGTACACGGTGCCGGGCGACAGCGAGGCCAACCACGCGTATCCGATCGACCTTGCGAATCAGGAGGGCGTTCACAACAGCCACGTCATCGACAAGCACGTGGGCAAGACGGACGAGCAACTGGCGCAGCGGCTCAGGGATCAGCCGACGATCCCCGCCGCCTCCAGCTTCCCCGATCTGGCGTCCGCCCAGAAATACACGCAGGACACGGTGGAGTACGTGGGGCCTCCCGCGAATTCGGGTCAGCCCAACGGAGGCGTGGACAACCAGGAGAAAATAAAGCGATGGCTCTCCAGGCCACGTTCCGACAACTCGATCCTGAAACTGGATCCGGTGGAGTTCAATTCCGTGACCGGGCGTACCATCACCTCGGCAAATCCGAGTGCGACCGCGGCACAGGACGCGCACTCGGTGGAGGTCGTACTCAAGTACAAGAACGGCCTGCACCCGCCGTACGTGGTCTACACGTCGATGCCGAGGCTGCCGTGAGCGCGCCAGGGGAGGGTTCATGACGACGAAGAGGGCCCTGCCCGCCTGCGCGCGGGGCCGGTTCGAGGGACCCCAGTCCTTCGCCGCGCTGGTCGCCCGTACCGGCGGGGACTGGCCTGACACGGTGCTGGAGGCGATCCATGGCCATCCCGTGCTGCGTCACGTCGACCGCCGGGAGCTGCGAGACGGCGTCCTCGAGGTCTCGGCACGTCAGGCCGTGGAGCTTGCCGCGCTGATCTCGGTCGGATCCCTGCTGTACGGCCCCGGCGAATCCCTTCGCGCGCCGGACGCGGAACGTGACGCCTGTCTGCGGGAAGTCGTGCGGGCCGCGGGGGACGGCGCACGGTTCCTCACCAATCACGGGCACGCGGAATACGGTGAAGAGGCCGACTTTCTGGCCTCGTCCTTTCACGCCGATGTCCTCGCCGGGCCGACCATCGACATCTGCCTTCTCGGTGTGTCGGACGAGAACGTCCTGATTCTCTGGCGTTTCGAGGACGACTGACCCTCGGCGACCACCCGACCGACGCCCCGCACACTTAGCAGGAGAGAACGGAATTGCTCACTCGTTCCGCCACCTACCCCGACCGCGAGACCGCCCAGTGGGCGACCCAGCAGGTCGTCACCGCCAACGAGCAGCTGATCCACCGCTGGCTCGCCGAGTCGACGCGCCCGCGGCTGACCGTCGAGGCGTCGTGGCCGTCCAGGCCCGAGCCGGTCGGACGGGTCCTGCTGCAGGCGATGATGCTGGCCGGGCGGGAGCCCGTCGACGTGCGAGCCGCCCGCGTCGTCCTCAGGCGGGACGCCTCCCTGCCGCACGGCTTCGCCGTCCACGCCACCTTTCCCGTCTTCCTGTAGCGACCGCGGAGGCTGACCACCGTGCCCCTGAGCCCCCTCGAACACGACCGCCGCTACGGCGAGCTCGACCAGGTCATGCGCGCCTACCTCGGGCATCCGGCGGACGACACCCCGGACAAGCCCGGCGCGGCCCTGACCGCCTATCTGCGGCAGACCTGGCACACCCGGCCGTGGGCGCTGTCCATCGCCGAGCGGCAGTTGCGCGACTACGCGGAGAATCCGCCGGGACGGCTGCGGCTGCGGCTGGGCGAGTTCTACGCGATCCCCGATGTCGGGCTCGCCGAGGGCGAGGTCCAGCAGTGGCTCCGCTGCCTCGCCGACCACATCAGGCGCAGCGTCGAGGAGGGCGACGTACCGCCTCCGGCCGCGCCCGCCACGCACTGGGAGTGGCATGCCCGCTTCCCCGAGCTGGGCCAGTTCCTCGGCGGCTGGTTCTCGCAGGACATGCCCGACGAGTTCGCCGACCACGCCGTTGCCGTCGAGGACTACCGCGGCTCGACCGACCCGCACTTCGTCGCCCGGCTCATCGGCGAGCTGCACGAACTTCTCGCGCTCGACCTCGACGAGTCCGACTACGCCGTCGCCGTCGCCGAACTGGGCATGGAGGTCGACCCCCCGGCCCCCCACACCCCGGCCGCCTGGCTCGCCCACGTCACCGACCAGTTGGCTCGGTCAGGCCGGACCTGAGTGGGTCCCGGCACCTCTGGAGGAGTGAGGAGTACGGCATGGCGCGGACCCGACCCGACCTCCGGGTGAGGTCCCTGCCCGCCTGCGCGAAGGACCGGTTCGACGGAGCTCACTCGTTCGCCACGCTGGTCGCGCGTGCCGGTGCGGACTGGCACGGCACGGTGATCGATGCGGTCCAGGGGCATCCGGTGCTGCGCCACGTCGACCGCCGGGAGTTGGGGGAGAGCGTCCTGGAGGTCTCGCCCGCGCAGGCCGTGGAGCTCGCCGGGCTGATCTCGGTCGGATCTCTGGTGTACGGCCCCGGTGAGTCCCTTCGTGCGCCGGACCCGGAACGTGACGCCTGCCTGCGGGAAGTGGTGTGGGCCGCAGGGAACGGCGCACGTTTCTTCACCAATCACGGGCACGCGGAGGACGGCGAAGAGGGCGACTTCCTGGCGTCGTCCTTTCACGCCAAGGTCCTTGCCGGGCCCACCGTCGACATCTGCCTTGTCGGTGTGTCGGACGAGAACGTCCTGATTCTCTGGCGTTTCGAGGACGACTGACTCCGCTTCGAGGACGACTGCCTCCTCTTCGAGGACGACTGACTCTTCAAGGAACCGGTGTTTGGACCGGCGGCCTCGCCATCGGCCGGGGTCCGGCGCCGGACCCTTCGGTGCGGCGTCGCCCCGGCATGCGCCCCGCCCCGATCCGGCGCACCCTGTAAGCCGGGACGGCCCCCGTGCGGGTGAGCCCAGAGGGTGTCGGGTCCGGTGAGGAGGCGTGTTCGTGACTCGTTATCCGCCGATCGCAGACCACGGCATGGTCGGTGACCTCCAGACCGCCGCGCTGGTCTCCGCCGAGGGATCCGTCGACTGGTGGTGCACACCCCGCTTCGACTCGCCCAGCGTCTTCGCCTCGCTGCTCGACAGCGACCGTGGCGGGCACTGTCTGCTCACCGCGGACCTGCCGGACGGGGAACGGGCCACCGTGCGGCAGCTGTACCTGTCGGACACCGCGATCCTGGTCACCCGGTTCATGGCCGACGGCGGCGTCGGCGAGGTCGCCGACTTCATGGCGCCGCTCGACGGGGCCCCGGCCACCGACCGGCACCGGCTGATCCGGATCGTGCGCGTGGTCCGCGGCCGGCTGCCCTTCCGGCTCGTCTGCCGCCCGCGGTTCGACTACGGCCGCGCCGCCCACACCCTCGAACAGCCCGACGGCCGCACCGCGGTCTTCCGCGGCCCGGACACCGATCTGCACCTGCAGACCAGCGCACCCGTCGACCTGCACGACGACTCCGGAGACCTGACCTCCCGCTTCACCCTCGAAGCCGGCGAGGTCGCCGCCGTCGTGCTCACCAGCACCGCCTCCGGCGCCCCCGCCCCGGACCCGCTCACCCGGGACGGCATCCGGGGCGAGTTCGAGGCGTGCCGCATCTTCTGGCTGAGCTGGCTGCACTCCTCCACCTACCGCGGCCGCTGGCGGGACATGGTCAACCGTTCGGCGATCACCCTCAAGCTGCTCACCTACGCCCCCACCGGCGCCCCGATCGCCGCCGCCACCGCCGGCCTGCCCGAGCAGATCGGCGGCGAGCGCAACTGGGACTACCGCTACACCTGGATCCGCGACGCCTCCCTGTCCGTACGCGCGCTGATCGACCTCGGCTTCACCGACGAGGCGCACGCCTACCGCCGCTGGCTGCGCGAGCGCATCGAGGCCGGCGGCACCGCCTCGGGCGAGCCCCTCCAGATCATGTACCGGGTGGACGGCGACCCGAACCTGACCGAGCTGACCCTGGATCACTTCGAGGGCTACCGCGGCTCGGCGCCGGTCCGTATCGGCAACGGCGCCGCCGACCAGATCCAGCTCGACATCTACGGCGAGGCCGTCGACGCCCTGGCCCCCTTCGGCGACATGGGCGGCATCGAGGGCTGGCGCGCCTTCACGTCCATGGTGGACTGGCTCAGCGACTCCTGGGACCGCCCCGACGAGGGCATCTGGGAGACCCGCGGCGGCCGCAAGGACTTCACCTACAGCCGCCTGATGACCTGGGTCGCCTTCGACCGCAGCATCCGGATGGCCACCGAGCACGCCCGCCCCGCCGACATCGGCCGCTGGACGCGGGCCAGGGACGCGGTGTTCGAGCAGATCGTCGACCGCGGCTGGAGCAGCGAGCGGAAGGCGTTCGTCCAGCACTACGACGACACCGTCCTGGACGCGTCCCTGCTGCTGATGCCGCGCGTCGGCTTCCTGTCGCCGACCGACCCGGCCTGGCTGAGCACCCTCGACGCGATGGAGGCCGAACTGGTCAGCGACAGCCTGGTCTACCGCTACGACCCCCAGGCCTCGCCGGACGGACTGCGCGGCTCCGAGGGCACCTTCAACCTGTGCAGCTTCTTCTACGTCGAGGCGCTGGCCCGCTCCGGCCGGCTGCTCCAGGCCCGTTACGCCTTCGACAAGATGCTCACCTACGCCAACCATGTCGGCCTCTTCGCCGAGGAGATCGGCCCCTCCGGTGAGCAACTCGGCAACTTCCCGCAGGCCTTCACCCACCTCGCGCTGGTCACCGCCGCCATGGCGCTGGACGAGCAGCTCGACCAGCTCTCCCCCCGGCTGACCCCGGACTCCCTGCCGATGCTGCCCGACCTGCAACGGACCCGGCACCGATGAGCGGCGCCGGGGCGCCCGCCCCGACCACTGCGGGCGCAGGCCGTGCTTCCTGGCCGGCCTGGCCGTCTCGGCGTCGGCGCCCTGCTCGGCTCGTACGGCCGTAAATCCGGTTCGGCGGACATGAATTCACGGGCACGCGCCCATGTCCGCCCGCTGAACCGCGCCGTTCCAGCCGGTTGACCCGCCTGCTCAGCCGGTTCCGGCCCGACCGCCGGTGCCGTGCGCGGCAGCCGCCGGGCGCGCGGCCGGGGACAACCAACTCCATGTGCCACGGGTCACGTTGGTGTCGATCCGAACGACAGCCCGTGGAGGTTGCGCCATGTCCGTCCCGTCCGCCCGTCCCGCCCGCCGCAGAGTGTCAGGCGCCGCCCCGGCGCTGGCGCTCGCGCTCGTCGCCGCGCCCGCCGCCGTCCTCGCCCAGGCGGGCCCGGCCGGTGCGGCGGCCGCGACGGCCACCGCCACCGTCCAGAACGGCGTGGCCGTCTACACCGCCGCCGCCGGCCAGACCAACAAGGTCAGCGCCACCGCGACGGACCTGGGCGGCCTCCAGACCATCCGCTACGTCATCGACGACACCGTGCCGATCACCCCCGGCACCGGCTGCACCCGGGCGGGCACCGACGCCACCCAGGTCGTCTGCGACGTCACCACCTACGACAGCCAGGACCCGTACGCCACCCTGACCGTGTCGCTCGGGGACAGGAACGACGTCGTCTCCTACGCCAACACCACCGGCCAGGACTACTACTTCGCCGACTTCGACCTGGGCTCCGGCAACGACACCTTCAAGGACACCGGCAGCGTCGACGGAAACACCGTGGACGGCGGCTCGGGCGCCGACCACCTCACCGTCGGCCCGGTCGACGTGGCGCTGGGCGGGACCGGGGACGACACCATCGTCGCCGCCCGCGGCACCATCGCGCAGGGCGGCGCCGGCCGCGACACCATCACGCTCACCGGCGCCAGTGCCTACGCCGACGGCGGCGCGGACGCGGACCTGCTCTACGGCGGCGCCGGCGAGCAGAGCCTGAGCGGCGGCGCCGGCAACGACACCGTCCGCGCCGGAACCGGCAACGACCGTGTCTACGGCGGCACCGGCAACGACGTGCTCTACGGCAACAGCGGCAACGACACCATCTACGGCAACAGCGGCAACGACCGCCTCTACGGCGGCCCCGGCACCGACACGCTCTCCGGCGGGCCCGGCTCGGACCTCGTCCACCAGAGCTGAACCGCCCCCGCGCACGGTGCCGTACGCTCGGCCCGTGAACTCCTACTGGCACAGCGTCCTGCCGCCGCTCGGCGCCTGACGGGCGCCCACGCCGACGACGTCCGCGCCCCCTGCCCGCCTCCGCGGCGGCCGGGGGGCCCGGCCGCGCGCCCGTCCCCGGATCCGGAACGCCCAGCGGTATGCGACGACGGAAGTTCACGACTGTGCCGAACGACAACCCTGCCTCCGCCACACCCACGCCCACATCCCGTTCCACACCCACGCCCACATCCCGTTCCACACCCACGCCCGCGCCCGCTCCCACGCCCCGCGCGCTCAGCGGCGGCCCCCTGCCCGTCCTCGCCGCCGCCGTCATCTGGGGGACCACCGGCACCGCCGGCTCCTTCGCCCCCACCGCGGCCGCGCCCATGGCCGTCGGGGCGGCCGGGCTGCTGCTCGGCGGAGTGCTGCTGTTCGTCACCTCCGGCGGCGGCCGAGCGCTGCCGAGGGGGTGCGCCCGCGACGAGCGCCTGCTGCTCGGCCTCGGCGCCCTCGCCGTCGCCGGATACCCCGTCACCTTCTACCCGGCCGTCGCCCGCACCGGTGTCGCCGTCGCCACCGTGATCGCGCTCGGCAGCGCGCCCGTCCTCACGGGCCTGCTCGCCCTGCTCACCCGGCAGGGCCGGCCCACCGCCCGCTGGGCGTACGGCACCGCCGCGGCCGTGCTCGGCTGCGCCGTCCTGGTGCTCGGCCCCGTGCTCAGCGGGCCCGGCACACCCGTCGACACCGTCGGCGTCCTGCTGGCCGTGCTCGCCGGACTGTCGTACGCCGGCTACGCCCTCATCGGCGGCCGGCTCATCGCCCGCGGGCGGCCGGCCGGCGCGGTCATGGGGGTCATGTTCGGCGGCGGCGCGCTGCTCGCCTCGCCGGCCGTCGTCGCGGCCGGCGCGCAGTGGCTCGGCACCGCCCGGGGCGCGTCCGTCGCCCTCTACCTGGCCCTGGTCACCACCTTCCTCGCCTACCGCCTGTTCGGGCACGGACTGCGGCACACCCCGGCGCAGGTGGCGACCACCCTCACCCTCGCCGAGCCCGCCGTCGCGGCGGTGCTGGGGGTGGCGGTGCTCGGAGAGCGGCTGCCCGCCGTGTCGTGGTGCGGTCTCGCCGCGCTCGGCGCCGGAATCGCCGTTCTCACGACGGGGCCCGCACCGAGGGATCCGGAAGGGGCGCCCCGGCGTCCTTGACGGTATGGAGCGGTACGAGGCGGGGGCGCCGCGACGGGAGCCCGAGGGATGTCTGGTGGTCGCGATCCGCATACCGGTGCGGATCGTCGTGCTCGTGCTCGTCGTGCCGGTGCGCATGGCCTACGACGCCCTCGCCGCGGGCGGCCGGGTCCTCGCGCGGGCCGTGCTGCGGCCCCTCGGCCGGGCGCTGGCCCGGGTGGCGTACGTCCTGCTCGTGGCGCCCTCGGTGCTGCTGTGGCGGCACGTCCTCGTACCGGCCGGGACCGCGCTCGCCCTGCTCTTCCGGGTGCTCGTGGTGGTGCCCGCGACATGGCTGTGGGCCCGCCTGCTCGTCCCGCTCGCGCGGGGCACCGGCGCGGCGATCGACTGGCTGTACACCCGCGTGCTCACCCCCGCAGGACACGCGCTCGCCCGGCTCGGGACCGCGCTCGGGCAGATCCTCCACTGGACCGTCCGGGTGCTTCTCGTGCTGCCCGCGGCCGCCCTGTGGCGCCTGGTGCTCACCCCGCTCGGCCGGGGGCTCGCCGTCGTCGGCGGGCTCCTCGCGGTCGTCGGCCGGGAGGTGGGGGAGGCGCTCGGGCACGCCTGGCGCGTCGCCGGACGGATCTCCCGTGCCGTCGGCCGGTTCCTCGGCACCCTGCTGCGCCGGACGCTCGTCGACCCCGCGCGGTGGATGCACCGCCGACTGCTGGTCCCCGTCGGGCACGTCCTGCGGGACGCGGTGCTGCGCCCCGCCGGGCGGGCGGCCCGCGCGGCCGGACGGGTGACGCGGCAGGTCCTGGACTCCGCCCGCCACGCCGGGCGACAGGCGCTGGACTCCGCCCGCGCCACCGTGCGCGCGGCCCGCGCGGACGTCCGCCGGGTGCTTCTCGGAGCCCCCGGCCCGCGGCCCCCTGCGGACTCGGGGGAACCACCGGGCGCCGGGACACGTACTCTTGGTAGCAGTACGACCGCACTCACGAAGGACTGAACGACACTGGGCAAGCGACAGCCCGAAGGCCCGCCGCCCGCACCCGCGGTGCAGCGCATCCGACTGCGCTACACCAAGCGCGGCCGCCTCCGGTTCACCAGCCACCGCGACTTCCAGCGCGCCTTCGAGCGTGCGCTGCGCCGCGCCGAGGTGCCCATGGCCTACTCGGCGGGCTTCACGCCGCATCCGAAGGTGTCGTACGCCAATGCCGCACCCACCGGCACGGGCAGTGAGGCGGAGTACCTGGAGATCGCGCTCACCGCGGCGCGTGACCCCGAGAAGCTGCGCGCCCTCCTCGACGAGTCGCTGCCCAACGGGCTCGACATCGTCGATGCCGTGGAAGCGGCGACCTCGGGCCTCGCCGACCGGCTCACCGCCTCCGTATGGGAGCTGCGGCTGGACGGCGTGGACCCGGCCGACGCCGAGCGGGCGGTCGCCGCGTTCACCGCGGCCGACGCGGTCGAGGTGCAGCGCATGACCAAGAACGGCGTCCGTACCTTCGACGCCCGGTCCGCCGTGGCGAGCCTCGAGACGCGGTCCGCGCAGGCTGCTGGGTCAATGGACCGGCCCTGTGCGATACTGCGCCTGGTTGTTCGGCACGTGACGCCTGCCGTACGACCCGACGACGTCCTGTCCGGTCTTCGCGCCGTGGCCGACCTGGCGCCGCCGGTCCCCGCAGCGGTGACCAGGCTGGCGCAGGGGCTGTTCGATGAAGAGACCGGCACGGTGACCGACCCGCTCGCGCCCGACCGCGAGGCAGCCACGGCCCTTACCACGGCCGTCCCGGCCGCCGCCGCGACGGAGCCGGCGCCGGAAGGTTCCGCGTAGGGATGTACGCCGAAGCGCCGCCCTCGGACTCGGGAGCCACCTGGGTCGGGCAGCGCACCGACCAACAGACTTTCGCCAGGCCGTACGCAACATGGCGTACGGAACCGGCGAGACAGGACACAGAGAGCTCCCGTGCGGCGCCCGCGCCCCGGACGGCGGCACCGCGCATCGCGCGAGCCGCGGACGTCAACGGCGATCGACCAGGTCGACGCCGGACCAGCGCGGCGCCCGGGAGCCTGACGGGAGAAACGCCCGCATGCTCGAGCCGACCGAACCCACCGAGGGTTCCGAAGACCTGAACACCCCCAGCGACACGCTGCCGCCGCGCCGCAGGCGCCGCGCCGCGTCCCGCCCGGCCGGTCCGCCGACCGCGGCGGCCGCCGCCGAGGCCGAGACCACCGCTCCGGCCATACCGGCCGCCGAGCCGGCCGACCTCGCCGACGAGACGTCCGTGACCGCGGAGGTCACCGAGGACGCGGAGGCCGAAGAGAAGGCCGCCGAGGAGACCGCGGTGGCCGAGGAGGCCCCCGCGGAGGAGGCCGCCCCGCGCCGCACGCGCCGCCGTGCGACCCGCCGTGTCTCCGCGCCCGCCGGGGCCCCTGAGCCGGTCGAGGCCGCCGAGACGGCCACCGCGGCCACCGCCGAGGAGCCCGCGCCTCAGGAGGAGCCCGCCGCCGTGACCGAGGAGCCCGCCGCGCCCCGCACGCGCCGCCGTGCGACCCGCCGTGTCTCCGCGCCCGCCGGAGCCCCGGAGCCGGTCGAGGCCGCCGAGACGGCCGTAGCGGCCACCACCGCGACCCCCGAGGCCGTCGCCGACGAGGCGCCCGCCGAGGAGGCAGCGCCCGCACCCCGTACCCGCCGCCGCGCGACCCGCCGTGCCTCGGCGCCCGCCGGCGCGCCGCAGCCGACCGCGGACGAGTCCGCCGAGACCTCCGTGGCCGCGGAGGCCGCCGAGGCGCCTGCGGCCGCCGTCGCGGCCGAGCCGGCCGAGGCCGCCGAGTCCGCCGAGACCGAGTCGGGCGCCCCGCGCCGTACGCGTCGCCGTGCGACCCGTCGTGTCTCCGCGCCCACCGGAGCCCCGGAGACCGCCGAGACCGCCGAGACGCCCGTGACCGCCGAGACCCCGGTGGCCGCCGAGGCGCCCTCCGCCCAGGCCCCCGCCGCCGTCGAGCCGCCGGTGGCCGACGAGTCCCCGCGCCGGTCCCGCCGCCGTGTGGTCCGCAAGGCCGCGACCGGGTTCTCCGAGCCCGGCCGGGGCACCGCCCGCGCCGCCGCCGCCGAGGAGCCTGCCGAGGCCGACGAGCCGCGCCGCCCCCGGCGCCCCGCGGTGGCCGTGTTCCAGGCCCCCGTCTTCACCGAGCCGAAGTTCCAGACCCCGCAGCGGGCCGCCGCCGAGGCGGCCGCCGAGGCTGCCGGCACGGAGACCGAGGAGCCCGAGGAGACGGCCGAGACCGTCGAGGCCGCCGAGTTCGCCGAGGAGCAGACCGGCTCCCGCCGCCGTCGCCGCCGTCGTGGCGCCGCCGACAGCGGTGCCGGTGACGTCCAGCAGCCCGCCGTGACCGCGGCGGCCGAGGAGGCCGACACCGAGGCCGAGGAGGCCGAGGACCAGGTCGAGGACGGCGCCGACGGCGAGGACGACTCCGAGGAGACCGGCTCGCGCCGCCGCCGTCGCCGCGGTGGCCGCCGTCGCCGCCGGGGCGAGTCCGCGGAGAGCGGCGAGGCCGCCGACGCCGACGACCTCGCCGCCGAGCAGGCCGAGCAGGACGCCGAGGACACCGCCGAGCAGGTCGAGGAGGACGAGGACGACCTCGCCGACTCGGACGAGCGGGGCGAGGAGGCCGGCGGTTCCAGCGCGGGCAGCCGTCGTCGCCGTCGTCGCCGCCGTCGGGCCGGTGACTCCTCCGGCGAGGCCGATGCGTCCACCGACGACCCCGAGCGCACGGTCGTCAAGGTCCGCGAGCCGCGCAAGCCCTCCGAGCCGAGCGACGAGGTGCAGTCCATCAAGGGCTCGACCCGTCTGGAGGCCAAGAAGCAGCGCCGCCGCGAGGGCCGCGAGCAGGGCCGCAGGCGCGTCCCGATCATCACCGAGGCCGAGTTCCTGGCCCGCCGCGAGGCCGTCGAGCGCGTGATGGTGGTCCGCCAGCACGGCGACCGCACCCAGATCGGCGTCCTGGAGGACGGCGTGCTCGTCGAGCACTACGTCAACAAGGAGCAGTCGACGTCGTACGTCGGCAACGTCTACCTCGGCAAGGTGCAGAACGTGCTGCCGTCGATGGAGGCCGCCTTCATCGACATCGGCAAGGGCCGCAACGCCGTGCTCTACGCGGGCGAGGTGAACTTCGAGGCGCTCGGCATGGCCAACGGCCCGCGCCGCATCGAGGCCGCCCTGAAGTCCGGCCAGTCGGTCCTGGTGCAGGTCACCAAGGACCCGATCGGCCACAAGGGCGCCCGCCTGACCAGCCAGGTCTCCCTCCCGGGCCGCTACCTCGTGTACGTCCCCGAGGGCTCGATGACCGGCATCAGCCGCAAGCTGCCCGACACCGAGCGCGCCCGGCTGAAGACCATCCTCAAGAAGATCGTCCCCGAGGACGCGGGCGTCATCGTGCGCACCGCCGCCGAGGGCGCGAGCGAGGACGAGCTGCGCCGTGACGTCGAGCGGCTCCAGGCGCAGTGGGAGGAGATCAAGAAGAAGTCGAAGGGCGGCAGCGGTTCCAACGCCCCCGCGCTGCTGTACGGCGAGCCGGACATGACCGTCCGCGTCGTGCGCGACATCTTCAACGAGGACTTCTCCAAGGTCATCGTGAGCGGCGACGAGGCGTGGGAGACCGTCCACGGATACGTCTCGCACGTCGCCCCCGACCTCGCCGGCCGGCTGTCGAAGTGGACCTCCGAGGTCGACGTCTTCGCCACCTACCGGATCGACGAGCAGCTGTCGAAGGCGCTGGACCGCAAGGTCTGGCTGCCCAGCGGCGGTTCGCTGGTGATCGACCGGACCGAGGCGATGGTCGTCGTCGACGTCAACACCGGCAAGTTCACCGGCCAGGGCGGCAACCTCGAGGAGACCGTCACCAGGAACAACCTGGAGGCGGCCGAGGAGATCGTGCGCCAGCTGCGGCTGCGCGACCTCGGCGGCATCATCGTCATCGACTTCATCGACATGGTGCTGGAGTCCAACCGGGACCTGGTGCTGCGGCGCCTGCTGGAGTGCCTGGGCCGGGACCGCACGAAGCACCAGGTCGCCGAGGTGACCTCGCTGGGCCTGGTGCAGATGACCCGCAAGCGGGTCGGCCAGGGCCTGCTGGAGTCGTTCTCCGAGACCTGCGTGCACTGCAACGGCCGCGGCGTCATCGTCCACATGGAGCAGCCGACCGCCGCCGGTGGTGGCGGTGGCGGCAAGCGCCGCAAGCGCGGTCGTGGCGGCGACGTCCACGAGCACGAGGCGGCCGCCACGGCGGTGGAGACCGGCGAGGCGGTGGAGCCGGAGGAGACCGAGGCGGAGGTCGCGGCCGAGGCCGCCGAGCCCCTCGAACTGCCCGCGCCGGACTTCGCGCCCGACGAGGAGCTCTACAGCAGCGTCGCCGAGGCGGAGGCCGCGGCCGGCCGGAGCCGTACGCGGCGCCGTACGAGCCGTCGCGCGTCCGCTCCGGCGGGTGCGCCCAGGGGCCGGTCCCGTACGGCGGACGCCGAGCGCGCCGACGCCGAGCGGTCCGAGGCCGACGCCGAGGTGCCCGCCGTGCCGACCGCGCAGGCCGTGCCCGCGCAGGTCGAGGCCGAGCGTCCGGTGCGGCCGGAGACGGTGGTCGAGGCGCAGGCCGAGCCCGTCGCGGCCGAGGACCCGGTGGTCGAGCCCGAGGCTCCGGCCGAGCAGGCCGCGCCCCAGGGCCGTACGCGTCGCCGGGCGACCCGGAAGGTGTCCGCGCCCGCGGGCTCCCCGGCCGGTGCCGAGGCGGCCGTGGTCACGGTCGCGGAGACCGCTCCGGCGGCCCCCGCGGAGCCCGAGGCCCCGCGGGCGGAGGCGGCCCCTGCCGAGGAGGCGCCCGCCGAGGCCGCCGCCCCGGCGCGTCCGCGCCGCCGTGCCGTGCGCAAGGCGACCGCGCCGACGGCGTCGGAGGAGGCCGCCGTGGTGGTCGTCCCGGCCGCGGAGCCGGAGGCCGCCGCCGAGGCGGAGCCGGCCGAGGCGGAGGAAGCGGCCCCGGCCAAGAAGGCCGCGGCGCGCAAGACCGCCAAGAAGGCGACGGCGAAGAAGGCCGCCACCAAGAAGACCGCGGCCAAGAAGACGGCCGCCAAGAAGACGACGGCCAAGAAGGCGGCCAAGACCGCCAAGACGGCCGCCGCCAAGTCGACGGCGAAGAAGACCACGGTCTCCGCGTCCACCGACGAGAACTGACGCGCCCAGGCGTGTCGTGAGGCGATGCGGCCGGTCCTTCGGGGCCGGCCGCACGCTTGTGCCCGGGCAGGTCCCCGGGGGCGGCCCGCCCCGAGGCGTCGGCCCGCCAGGTCCCCGGGGGCGGCCTTCGCCGGGCATGGCTGTGACCGGTCGCACGGCCCGCGGCCCCGGCCCGGTTTGACCCCTTCGGGCGCGGCCCCGTAACCTTGACCGTCGGCGTGTCCGATCCCTGTGACGCGTCACATCCCCGTAAACCTCTTCCTCCAGAGCACTTGGGTGTTCCGGAGAGGCTGCCCGCGTGCCGGGCGGCTGGACTGCGGGGGTGCCGTTCCCGAGCGAGAGAGTGAGATCCGCGTGTACGCCATCGTGCGCAGCGGTGGCCGCCAGCACAAGGTTGCTGTCGGTGACATCGTTGAGGTTGACAAGATTTCCACTGCCAAGGTTGGCGACACGGTCGAGCTCTCGACCCTGCTCGTTGTCGACGGCGACGCTGTGACCAGCGACCCGTGGGTGCTGGCCGGTATCAAGGTCCAGGCCGAGGTCGTGGACCACCACAAGGGTGTGAAGATCGACATCCTTCGCTACAAGAACAAGACCGGCTACCGCCGTCGTCAGGGCCACCGCCAGCAGTACACGGCGATCAAGGTCACTGAGATCCCCGCGGCTGCGAAGTAAGGGACTGAGAACAGATGGCACACAAGAAGGGCGCATCGTCCACCCGGAACGGTCGCGACTCCAATGCCCAGCGGCTCGGCGTGAAGCGCTTCGGCGGTCAGGTCGTCAACGCCGGTGAGATCATCGTCCGCCAGCGCGGCACCCACTTCCACCCGGGCGCCGGTGTCGGCCGCGGCGGCGACGACACGCTGTTCGCGCTGCTTCCCGGTGCGGTGGAGTTCGGTACCCACCGCGGCCGCAAGGTCGTGAACATCGTTCCCGTCGGCTGAAACGGCTGATCGGAAGCTTCGCGCGAGGCGGACCTCACTTCCCGGTCGGGAAGGCGGGTCCGCCTTTCGCGTGTTACCCAAGTACTACCCCTACCCTCGCGGCCTCGCGGCCGGAGGGGACCCCCCAGGAGGCACTGAACCATGACCACCTTCGTGGACCGCGTCGAACTGCATGTCGCCGCGGGTAACGGAGGCCACGGCTGTGCCTCCGTCCACCGTGAGAAGTTCAAGCCGCTCGGCGGCCCGGACGGCGGCAACGGCGGCCGTGGCGGCGACATCGTGCTGACCGTCGACCAGTCGGTCACCACGCTGCTCGAATACCACCACTCCCCGCACCGCAAGGCCACCAACGGCAAGCCCGGCGAGGGCGGCAACCGCTCCGGCAAGGACGGCCAGGACCTGGTCCTGGTGGTGCCGGACGGCACGGTCGTCCTCGACAAGGCGGGCAACGTCCTCGCCGACCTGGTCGGCCACGGCACCTCGTACGTCGCCGCGCAGGGCGGCCGAGGCGGCCTCGGCAACGCGGCGCTGGCCTCGGCCCGCCGCAAGGCGCCGGGCTTCGCGCTGCTCGGCGAGCCGGGCGACTTCCGGGACATCGTGCTGGAGCTGAAGACGGTCGCCGACGTGGCGCTCGTGGGCTACCCGAGCGCGGGCAAGTCCTCGCTGATCTCGGTGCTCTCGGCCGCCAAGCCGAAGATCGCCGACTACCCGTTCACCACGCTGGTGCCCAACCTGGGCGTGGTGACGGCGGGTTCGACCGTCTACACCATCGCCGACGTGCCGGGTCTGATCCCCGGCGCCAGCCAGGGCCGGGGCCTCGGTCTGGAGTTCCTGCGCCACGTGGAGCGGTGCAGCGTGCTGGTGCACGTGCTGGACACCGCGACGCTGGAGTCCGAGCGCGACCCGGTCACCGACCTCGACATCATCGAGGAGGAGCTCAAGCAGTACGGCGGCCTCGACAACCGCCCGCGCATGGTCGTCCTGAACAAGATCGACGTGCCGGACGGCAAGGACCTCGCCGAGATGGTCCGCCCCGACCTGGAGGCGCGCGGCTACCGCGTCTTCGAGGTGTCGGCGGTGGCCCGCACCGGGCTGAAGGAGCTGTCGTACGCGCTGGCCGAGGTGGTCGCGAAGGCGCGCGCGGCGAAGCCGAAGGAGGAGGCGACCCGGATCGTCATCCGTCCGAAGGCCGTCGACGACACGGGCTTCACGGTGTCGCAGGAGGAGGACGGGCTGTTCCGGGTGCGCGGCGAGAAGCCCGAACGCTGGGTCCGCCAGACCGACTTCAACAACGACGAGGCCGTCGGCTACCTGGCCGACCGGCTCAACCGTCTCGGTGTCGAGGCCGAGTTGATGAAGGCGGGCGCCCGCGGGGGCGACGGCGTCGCGATCGGTCCCGAGGACAACGCGGTCGTCTTCGACTGGGAGCCGTCGGTGACCGCCGGTGCCGAGATGCTCGGCCGCCGCGGTGAGGACCACCGCTTCGAGGAGCCCCGCCCCGCCGCGCAGCGCCGCCGCGACCGCCAGGCCGAACGGGACGACGCGCAGGAGGAGTTCGACGGCTTCGAGCCGTTCTGACGGGGTCCCCTGCGGGGGGCTCGCGGGTTCTCTGTGGGTTCCTCAGCGGGGGGTTCGCGGGTTCTCTGCGAGGGCTTGCGGTCTTTCGCGGGGCCTGCGGGGCCCGCGCCTGGCCTGCGGGGCCTCTGTAGGGGGATTGTGACGGGGTCGGCCGATGGTTCGGCCGACCCCGGTTTTTTGTGCGCGGTCCGTGCCGGAGGCTCGGTGCGGGGATCCCTCGCGGGGCCGTGCGACGGGGTCGGTCGATGGGCGCCGGCCGCTTCGCGCTGCGCGCGCCGCGCGCCGCTGCTCGCGGCGGGGTGACCGGCGGGCCGGAGCCATGTCGCCGCGGCCCGCGGCTGTTCGGGGCTGCGCGCTCAGTGCCTGCGGCTGCCCGCGGCTGTGCGCCGCCTCCCGCGGCTGCGCGTCGCTGCCCGTGATGCACGCGGCTGCCTGCGGCTGTGCGCCGACTGCCCGCGGCTGCGCGCTCAGTGCCCGCCGCTCCCCGCGCCTCCCGCAGCCGCCGCCGCTCCCCGTCGACGCCCGCCGCGAGGCGACCGGCGCCAGGCGGCCGACGGTCCGGTGTCGTGTCGGCGCGTTCGTGCGTGGGCGTCGTGCGGCAAGATCTTTTCTGGTTCCGGTGGGGGCGCGCCTCGGTGGGTTTCCCGTTGTCGCCTGTTTGTCATGCACGCGATTGCCTTCGTTCAGGGGGCGGGCGGGCCGGCCGTGGGAGCTTGCGAGGGTCCATGAGGCCGGCGGGACGAGGGAGTTCGCCGATGACCGGAACGACCGAACCGCGGTTCCCCGACCGCCGCCGCTTACTGACGGCCGGAGCCGCCGCCCTGGGTGCCGCCGCCTCCGCCCAGCTCTGGCTGCCCGCCGGCCGGGCCCGCGCGGCCGCGGCCCCGTTGCCCGACGGCGTGTTCAGCCTGGGCGTCGCCTCCGGCGACCCGCTCCCGGACGGCGTCGTACTGTGGACCCGGCTGGCGCCCGACCCGCTGCACGGCGGCGGGATGCCCGACGAGACCGTTCCCGTCGCCTGGGAGGTCGCCGAGGACGAACGCTTCCGCAAGACCGTCCGCCGGGGCGTCGCCCACGCCCGCCCAGAGCTCGGGCACAGCGTGCATGTCGACGTCCGCGGACTGCGCCCGGGCCGCGCCTACTGGTACCGCTTCCGCGCCGGGAGCCAGTTCTCGCGCACCGGCCGCACCCGCACCGCGCCCCCCGCCCACCGCACCGGCGGCTCGCTGCGGGTCGCGCTCGCCTCCTGCCAGAACTGGCAGCACGGGTACTTCACGCCGTACGCCGACATGCTGGCCCAGGACCCGGACCTCGTCCTCTTCGTCGGCGACTACATCTACGAGTCCGCGCCCTCGGCGACCGCCGTACGCCGCCACGAGGGGACCGGGGAGCCGTACGGTCTGACCGAGTACCGCAACCGGTACGCGCAGTACCGCACCGACCCCGACCTCGCGGCGATGCACGCGAGCGTGCCCTGGGTGGTGACCTTCGACGATCACGAGGTCGACAACGACTGGGCCGGCGAGGTCCCGCAGGACCCTGACAAGCAGTCGCACGACGCGTTCACGGCCCGGCTGACCGCGGCCTTCCAGGCGTACTACGAGCACATGCCGGTCCGGGCGAGCGCCGTGCCGGACGGGCCGCACATCCAGATGTACCGCAGGCTGGAGTTCGGCCGGCTGGTCAGCCTCAACGTGCTGGACACCCGCCAGTTCCGCACCGACCAGGCGACCACCCAGGAGGGCGCCGAGTCGCCGTCGGCGACCATGCTGGGCCCCGCGCAGAAGCAGTGGCTGCTGGACGGGCTGCACCGCTCCACGGCCCGCTGGAACGTCGTCGCCTCGCAGATCATGATGGCCGAGACGGACCTGCGGATCGGCGACGGCAAGCTCTGGTACTACGACGCCTGGGACGGCTACCAGGTCGAACGCAACGCGCTGCTGCGGGAGTTCGCCGGGGTCCGCAACCCCGTCGTGCTCAGCGGCGACCGGCATCTGACGATGGTCAGCGACCTCAAGGAGGACTTCGCCGACCCCGCGTCCGCCGTCGTCGGCGCCGAGTTCGTCGGCACCTCCGTCTCCAGCAACGGCGACCAGGACCAGGCCGCCTTCCACGCCCAGTGGGACCCGCTGATGCCGGACAACCCGCACTGGAAGGTGATCGACGCCCATCGCGGCTACCACCTGTTCGACATCGCCCGGGACGGCATCGACGCCCGGGTCCGGGTGGTGGACACGGTCCTGGCGCCCACGGCGACCCCGAGCACCCTGGCCCGGCTGCGGGTCGAGGCGGGCGATCCGGGCGTGCGCCTGACGTGAGATGGGCCACACGAGAGGCCCGCGGCGGCCTGACCGAGGGTGACCGTGCGGTGACCTCCCGAAGGTGGGCCCGAGCGCCGGCGAACCCTAGTTGAACTCCTTAAGAACCAGGTCAGAAGGGGGTGTGGCCCTGGGATTCACAGGAGTCCCAGGGCGCTCTTAGGTAAGTCTCAGGTGAGTCTCTTACCGTCCCTTGACCATGGAGACGGACTGTACGAGACACCCCGGGGTCGCCCCCCTCGCTGCCGGCACCCGGCTGCTGCACATCGGCCCGCACAAGACCGGGACCACCGCCATCCAGGGCGCGCTGTTCGCCGCCAAGGACGACCTGCCGGCGCACGGTGTGGTGTTCCCCGCGCACAGCCGGCACCCGATGGAAGCCGCCCTCGCCGCCTGCGCGCGCCCCGCGATGATGGGCGACACGGTGCCGACCGAGAAGCACTGGACGCGACTGCTGGACGCGGTGCGCGCCTCGGGCGGCCGGACGTCCGTGGTGAGCAGCGAGTTCTTCGCCGACGCCCCGGACGACGCCACGGCCCTGCGGATCGTGGAGCAGCTCGGCGGTGAGCGCGTGCACGTCCTGGTCACGCTGCGCCCGCTGGCGCGGATCATGCCCTCGCAGTGGCAGCAGTACGTGCAGAACGGCCTGCGCATGGGATACGGCGACTGGCTGGAGCACATGCTCCGCAAGCCGCCGTACGAGGCCCCCAACCCGAGCTTCTGGCGGCGGCACCGGCACGACCGGCTGGTCGAGCGGTGGGCGCGGGTCGTCGGTCCCGAGCGCGTGACCGTCGTGGTGGTGGACGACCGCGACCGGGACGGACTGATGCGCACGTTCGAAAAACTCCTCGGTCTTCCCGAACAAATCCTGCAACCGGTTCCGGACACGGTGAATCGTTCTCTCACCTTGGCGGAGACGGAAATGGTAAGAAACCTGAACGTCGAATTCCGCGGCAATGGGCTCCCCGACGAGCTGTATTCGCGCCTCGTCCGCAACGGCGCCGTGCTGCATATGAAGAACGCCTGCAGTCCGACAGCCGATGATGTGAAGATCGTTACGCCGCGCTGGGCACTGGAATCGGCCGCCGCCGTCGGCGCCGAGTCGGCCGAGCGGATCGCCGGCCTCGGCGTCCGGGTGATCGGCGACACGGCCCTGCTGGGTGCCGTACCGGAGTCGGCGGAGGAGCCCCCCGCGAAGGCGCGGATCGCGCCCGAGGTGGCGGCCCAGGCCCTCTACGGAGCCCTCGCCGCCGTCGCGGCCACCGCTCCGGCAAGTGCGACGGGGTCCCAGGTGCGCACGGTGCACCAGACACCGTCCAAGGATCTGGTGAGAGTTCTGGGGCACCGGTGTCTGAAGAGGCTGCGCCGTCGTTGATCCAGCGTGAACGGACTCACAGGAATTACCGAGCCGATTCCGAGCAGGCGTGGAGGGTTGTCGTAGAGCGTCTTCGGCAGGGCAAGATGAATGAAGGGTTGCGCGCGTATATGCAGCGAACGGCGTTCACCTTGCAGAGCAGTTACTCGAAGTGGGACCATTTCCGGGTTCCGTGTCGCCACAAGGTAGGTCACCTGTGTCTCAGCCGATAGCCAAGCCCCGAACGACCGCGGTGGTCCTGGCCGGAGGAACCGGCCAGCGCGTAGGGCTGGCGATCCCCAAGCAGCTGCTGAAGATCGCCGGCAAGGCAGTCATCGAACACACCCTGACCACCTTCGAGAAGGCCGACTCCGTCGACGACGTCATCGTGCTGATGGCGCCGGGCTTCGTGCCGGACGTCGAGAAGATCGTGGCCAAGGCCGGGCTGCGCAAGGTCAGGGCCGTCATCGAGGGCGGCGCCACGCGCAACGAGACCACCGAGCGCGCCATCACGGCCCTCGGCGAGGGGCTGGCCGAGGGGGAGGACCTCAACGTCCTCTTCCACGACGCCGTGCGCCCGCTGCTCTCCCAGCGCGTCATCGACGACTGCGTCGCGGCGCTGGCGCGGTACGAGGCGGTGGACGTCGCGATCCCCTCCGCGGACACCATCATCGTCACGCGCACGCACGGCCAGGACGGCGAGTTCATCACCGAGATCCCGGACCGCTCCCGGCTGCGCCGCGGCCAGACGCCCCAGGCGTTCAAGCTCTCCACCATCCGCCACGCCTACGAGATCGCCGCCGGCGACCCCAACTTCCAGGCCACGGACGACTGCTCGGTGGTGCTCAAGTACCTGCCGGACGTGCCGATCCACGTGGTGGCGGGCGACGAGTACAACATGAAGGTCACTCAGCCGGTCGACGTCTTCATCGCCGACAAGCTCTTCCAGCTCGGCTCCACGGCCGCGCCGGAGCAGAAGAACGACGACGTCTACCGCGAACTGCTCACCGGCAAGACCGTGGTGGTCTTCGGCGGCTCCTACGGCATCGGCAAGGACATCGCCGAGATCGCGGGCGCGTACGGCGCCACCGTGTACGCGCTGGGCCGCTCCACCACCGGGACCCACGTGGAGAAGCCGGAGGAGGTCGACGACGCGCTGTCCAAGGCGTACGCGGAGACCGGCCGGGTCGACTACGTCGTCAACACCGCGGGCGTGCTGCGCATCGGCAGGCTCGCGGAGACCGACAACGCCACCATCGAGGAGGCGCTGAAGGTCAACTACCTGGCACCGGTGCAGATCGCCCGGTCGGCGTACAAGTACCTCGCCGAGACCAAGGGCCAGTTGCTGCTCTACACCTCCAGCAGCTACACCCGCGGCCGCGCCGAGTACAGCCTGTACTCCTCCACCAAGGCGGCCATGGTCAACCTGACCCAGGCGCTCTCGGACGAGTGGGCGGCCGAGGGCATCCGGGTGAACTGCGTGAACCCCGAACGCACCGCCACGCCCATGCGGACCAAGGCTTTCGGGGAGGAGCCCGCGGGCACGCTGCTCTCCTCCGAGGCCGTCGCCCGCACCTCCCTCGACGTGCTGTTGTCGGAGCTGACGGGCCATGTCATCGACGTGCGCCAGCAGGACCCGACGGCCGACGCCAGCAAGGCGTCCGGCTTCGAACAGGCCCTCGCGGGCGTGCTCGACCGGCATGACGACATGGCATAATCTGGGCAATTAGCCCTAAATGATTCAGGCCCTTGCGAGTGCTCGGCCATCGGGCATTCACGGGGGCCTGCGCCTTCCCGCAAGGCGCACTCCGCAACGTCACCACTGAAAACCGGCACCCCTCTCAGAGCAGGTTCTTCGTGATATCCACCGCTATTCGCGTCGCCCGGGTGGGCAGCGCGGCCGAGCTGGCGGCGGCGGCCCTGATGACGCTGGGCTATCCCGTCCTCATGCTCGCCGCGCTGCTCCCGAGCGTCCCCGCCTTCGCGGCCGCCGCCGCCGTGACCTATCTGGCGGACCAGTATCTGCACCACAAGGGCAGCTACCTGATCAACCGCCTGAGCAAGGTCCGTGCGGGCCTGTCGATCAGGTTCCTGATCCGGCAGCTGCTGCTCATCCTCCTGCTCGCACGGCTGTCCCTGTCCGACGATCTGATCTTCTTCGCCGCCATCGCGTGCTTCATCGGCTTCTACGGCCTCCAGGCCCCGCACGGCGCGCTGGTCACCCTGATCCGCAACCGCCGCCGGATGCCCGTCGCCACCCGCAACGTGGACCTCAAGGCGCGCATCCGCATCCCCGAGGCCCCGCCCCAGTGGCTGCTGAACCGTTCGGCGGAGAAGATCCTCCACCTCGACCTCGCCGCCGTGACGGGGCTGCTGATCGCCGCCGCCATGGACTCCGCGCTGCCCGCCTTCATCGGCATAGGGGTCACCCTCGCCCTCGGCTCCCTGTACGTGCTCGCGCTGGTGCCGTACGTGCGCGGCGGGCGGATCCCGCCGACCGCCGAGAAGGTCCTCGCCGCCATGGACGACTGGCTGCTGGAGTACCGGCCGGAGACGATCCTCTACTTCTCCGGCTCCAAGGACTCCGCCTACCAGGTCAACATGTGGCTGGAGACGATGGAGCAGCTGGACACCCGGCCGCTGATCATCCTGCGCGAGCGGGTCATCCTGCAGAACCTGGCGCCCACCACGGTCCCCGTCGTCTGCGTGCCCGGAGGGGTGCACCTGATGAACCTGGACCTGTCCACGGTGCGCGTCGCGCTCTACGCCGCGAACGTGGGCAAGAACATCCACCTGCTGCGCGTGCCCACCATGAAGCACGTGTTCATCGGCCACGGCGACAGCGACAAGCTCGCCAGCGTCAACCCGTTCAGCAAGGTCTACGACGAGGTGTGGACCGCCGGCCGTGCGGGCCGCGACCGCTACGCCATCGCCGACGTCGGCGTGCGCGACGAGGACATCGTGGAGGTCGGGCGCCCCCAGCTGGCCCCGATCCGGCCCTGGCGGGGCGTGCCCGAGGGCCGTGTCCCCACCGTGCTGTACGCGCCCACCTGGGAGGGCTGGGACGACGACCCCGGCAACACCTCGCTCGTGCTGGCCGGCGAGAACATCGTGCGCGCCCTCACCCAGGCGGACCCGCCGGTCCGGGTGCTGTACAAGCCGCACCCGTTCACCGGCACCGTCAGCCCCGAGGCGGCCGCCGCGCACCGGCGCGTCACGGCGCTGGTGGAGCAGGCCGCCCTCGAACGCGTGGCCGACGCCCGGTTCCCCCTCGACCCGGCCGCCCAGGACGCGGCGAAGGCGGAACTGGCCCGGATCGAGGCCCGGCTCGACGAACTGGCCGGCCACGGCGGCGACAAGGGCGACGAGGCCGACGCCACCCGCGACGGCGTGGTCGACCTCGCCCGGCACGGCGAGATCGCCCGGCTGCGCACCGAGTGGGACACCGCCTACTGGGCCTCCTTCGGCAGCCACGAGCACCGCGTCGTCGAGGGCGCCGAGCCGCGGCTGTACGACTGCTTCAACGTGTCCGACGCGATGGTCTCCGACATCTCCAGCGTCGTCTCCGACTTCATCGCGAGCGGCAAGCCGTACGCCGTCACCGACTCGGCGGAGCTGGGCGCGGAGGAGTTCAAGCGGCAGAACACCGCGGTGCGCGCCGCGGTGATCCTCTCCAACTCCGCCACCGAGCTGGGCGAGCTGCTGGCCGCGGTCCGCGACCGCGCGGCCGACCCGCTGGCGGAGGACCGGCGCGAGCTGAAGGCGTACCTGCTCGGGCCCGAGAAGCCGACGTCGATCGAGCAGTTCAACACGGCGGTCGCCGATCTCGGGCTCAAGGCCGACACGCGCAACGTCGGCCAGGAGGCGCGCGCCGCCACCGGCCCGGAGGCCGAACTGACCGGCTGACCCGCGCCGCCGGCCCCCCGCGCGGCGCCGCACGCACCGGCGCCGCAGGTCCGGCCCCCCGGGAACCTTCCCGGGGGGCCGAACTGTTCGCGCTCGCGCCGCGTATGTAACTGCGGCCGACGGCAGCGGTGACTGCGGTCGGCGACGGCCGCGACGGGCGGTCGACGGCGATCGCGACGCGCGGTCGGCGGCAGCGGGGACGAGGGGGAGACGTGAACGTCGCTCAGCCTGACGTCAGCGTGATCATCGGGGCGTACGACGCGATGCCCTACCTGGCCGAATGCCTGGACTCCGTCACGGCCCAGACGATCGACCCGGCCCGCGTCGAGGTGGTCGCCGTCGACGACGGCTCGACCGACGGCACCGGCGCCTTCCTGGACGAGTTCGCCGCCCGCGCCCCCATGCCGGTCACCGTGATCCACCAGGACAACTCCGGGGGTCCGAGCGGCCCGCGCAACATCGGCCTGGACAAGGCCGCCGGGCGGTACGTGTTCTTCCTGGACGCCGACGACCGGCTCGGCCCCGAGGCCCTCGCGCGCATGGTCGCCATGGCCGACCGCAACGGCACCGACGTGGTCCTCGGCCGCGTCGAGGGCGTCAACCGCACGGCGCCGAAGACCATGTGGGGCCGCAACCTCGAACGCACCGACGTCTTCTCCTCCCGGATCAAGTTCGCCCTCAGCGCCCAGAAGCTGTTCCGCCGCGCGCTGCTCGACCGCCACGGGATGCGTTTCGACGAGTCGCTGTGGACCGGCGAGGACGCCCTGTTCACGATGGAGGCGTATCTGCGCGCCGACGGCGTCTCCGTCGTCGCCGACCACACCTGCTACTACCTCGTGGGCCGCGACGACGGCAAACAGGTCACCAAGAACGGCAGTTACACCCTCCGCTTCGACTCCGCGCGCGCCCTGGCGGGGCTCATAGCGGACATGGTCCCGCCCGGGGAACGGCGCGACGCGCTGATGGTGCGGCCCTTCCTCATCACCCTGCTGCCGCAGTTCGGGCCCCGGTTCCTCAAGGACGACGAGGCCGTACGGCGGCACAAGTTCGAGCTCGCCAGGCCGCTGCTGGAGGCGTACTGGACGCCGGAGGCGGCCCGCCGGCTGCGGGTCGAGGAGCGGCTGCGACTGCACCTCGTGGCCGCCGGACGTCCCGAACTCCTCGTGGACGTGCTGGAGTTCATGAAGGCCAAGCGGCAGCCGAAGGCGGTGCTGGAGCGCCGCGGCACCCGGGTCCACCTGGCCTACCCGCACTTCCGCTCCGCGCGGGCCGGCATCCCCGACGCGGTCTACCGCGCCGAACCCCGCGAGGCCCGCGCCGTCGACGGCTACCGCGAGGGCGGCGGCACGGGGCTGTGGCGCCGGGCGGCGGGCACGGTGCGGCGGGTGGCCGGCCGGGCGCGGCGGCTGGTCGTCGCCGGGCCGCGGCGCGTGGCGGGCACGGTGCGGCGCGCCCGGCCGGCCCGCCGCTGACCCGCGTACGGACCACGCGTACGGACGGTGAACGGGTGATCGCACGGCGCATGTCCGCTGCGTGGACCGATGCGCGGCGCCGGGCGCTCTTCGCGTAGATTGCGGAAGCGGCGCGGCCGCAGGTCGGCGCGCACGCGACGCGAGGGGACGGAAGTGGCAAGCGCAAGGCAGGCCGTCAACGAGGCCCGCAGGATCGTCGTCAAGGTCGGCTCGTCCTCGCTGACCACCGCCGCGGGCGGCCTCGACGCCGACCGGGTGGACGCCCTGGTCGACGTCCTCGCCAAGAGCCGCAGCGGGGGAGAGCGCGAGGTCGTCCTCGTCTCCTCCGGCGCCATCGCCGCCGGCCTCGCCCCGCTGGGACTGCGCCGCCGCCCCCGCGACCTCGCCCGCCAGCAGGCCGCCGCCAGCGTCGGCCAGGGCCTGCTGGTCGCCCGCTACACCGCCTCCTTCGCCCGCTACGGCGTGCGCGTCGGGCAGGTGCTGCTCACCTCGGACGACATGAGCCGCCGCGCCCACCACCGCAACGCCTCGCGCACCCTCGACCAGTTGCTCAGCATGGGCGCCTTCCCGATCGTCAACGAGAACGACACCGTCGCCACGGACGAGATCCGCTTCGGCGACAACGACCGCCTCGCCGCCCTCGTCGCGCACCTGGTCCACGCCGATCTGCTGGTGCTGCTCTCCGACATCGACGGCGTCTACGACGGCGACCCCGCCAAGCCCGGCACCTCGCGGATAGCGGAGGTGCGGGGACCGGCCGACCTCGACGGCGTGGAGATCGGCAGCGCGGGCCGCGCCGGAGTCGGCACCGGCGGCATGGTGACCAAGGTGGAGGCGGCCCGGATCGCCGCCGCCGCGGGCATCCCGGTCGTGCTGACCAGCGCGGTGCACGCGGCCGAGGGGCTGACCGGCGGGGACACCGGCACCTACTTCCACCCCACCGGCAAGCGCTCCGCGGACCGGCTGCTCTGGCTCCAGCACGCCTCGACCCCGCAGGGCTCCCTCACCCTCGACGACGGCGCCGTGCGCGCGGTCGTCGAGCGGCGCACCTCGCTGCTCCCGGCCGGTATCGCCGCCGTGGAGGGCGAGTTCAGCGCGGGCGACCCGGTCGAGCTGCGCGACACCGCCGGACGCGCGGTCGCCCGCGGCCTGGTCAACTTCGACGCCAAGGAGATCCCCCTCCTCATCGGCCGCTCCACCCACGAACTCGCCCGCGAGCTGGGCCCGGAGTACGAACGCGAGGTCGTACACAGGGACGACCTGGTGCTTCTGCACCCGTAATCGGCCGAAACGTCCGCCCCGGCTGGTGGACGTTCCGCAAAACCGCCCCGCGAACCCTTGCGGCCTGCTCAACTTTGCTCAGGGACAGTTCCGCGCGGGCACCGCGTGACCGGGAGAAGGAGGCCGTCGTGAGACGAGTACGCCCTGGGGCGGCGGCGTCCCGCGGCGGTCTGACGAGCGTCGCGGCCGGTGAGGCCTTCGAGGCGGCCGCGGTCGCCCCCGAGGTCGGGGCGGCCGGTGACGCCTTCGAGGAGCCCACCGAACTGCCCCGGCTGTGGCACGTCACCCTCAGCGTCTCCGGTGCCGAGGTCCCGCTGAAGGACCTGAGGCGCGGACTCGAACAACTCGCCCACGACCACCCCTTCCTGCTGACCAGCCGCTACGCCAACGACCACGCGGAGATCCGCTACTGGGAGGAGGCCCGCGACCTGCACGACGCCGCCGCGGTCGCGCTGCGGCTGTGGGGCGAGCACCGGCGCAGCGCCGACCTGCCGGCCTGGGAGATCGTCGGCCTGGAGGTCATCGACCGGGAGACCTACCACCAGCGCGTCGCCGAGGGCTACGGACCGCCGCCGGCCGCCCCGGTAGGGGTTCATCCCTTCTGACCTTTTCGGCCATTTCCGCGCGGGGACGCGTGCGCGGGGCGGGCGTCGACGAGGCGGGTCCGGCGGGGCGGCGCCCGACGGAGCGAGCCCGGGCGGGGCCCGGCGGAGCGAGCCCGGGCGGTGCCCGACGGGGCGAGGTGACGGGCGTGGGCGCGCGAGGAGCGGCGGGCGGAGTTCGCCCGCTTTGGCACGGTTACGGTGGCGTCTCGGTGTGCGGGACGAACCCAGGGCGCGCGCCGGTCCGCACTACGCTTCCCGTATGACCACGCTCTCGCCGTACGACTCCATGTCCCCGGTCACCCGGGCCGCCTACCGTGCCAAGGCCGCCGCCGCCGATCTCGCGCCGCTGCCCCGGTCCGAGAAGGACGACGCGCTGCTCGCCATCGCGGACGCGCTGGAGGTCCGTACCGCCGAGATCGTCGAGGCCAACGCCAAGGACGTCGCCAAGGCCCGCGAGGCCGGCACCAGCGAGTCCGTCGTGGACCGGCTCACGCTCACCCCCGAGCGGGTCCGCGCCATCGCCTCCGACGTGCGGGACGTCGTCTCCCTGCCCGACCCGGTCGGCGAGGTCGTCCGCGGCTCCACCCTCCCCAACGGCATCGATCTGCGCCAGGTCCGCGTCCCGCTCGGCGTGGTCGGCATCATCTACGAGGCCCGTCCGAACGTCACCGTCGACGCCGCCGCCCTCTGCCTGAAGTCCGGCAACGCGGTGCTGCTGCGCGGCTCGGGCTCGGCCTACGAGTCGAACACCGCCCTCGTCCGGGTGATCCGGGACGCCGTGGGCGGCGCCGGGCTGCCCGCCGACGCCGTCCAGCTGGTGCCCGGCGAGGGGCGCGAGAGCGTGCGCGAGCTGATGCGCGCCCGCGGCCTGGTCGACGTGCTGATCCCGCGCGGCGGCGCCTCGCTGATCCAGACCGTCGTCTCCGAGTCCACCGTCCCGGTGATCGAGACCGGCACCGGCAACTGCCATGTCTACGTCGACGCGCACGCCGACATCGACATGGCGATCGACATCCTGATCAACTCCAAGGCCCAGCGGGTCAGCGTCTGCAACGCCGCCGAGACCCTGCTCGTCCACCAGGACATCGCCCCCGTGTTCCTGCCCCGCGCCCTGGACGCGCTCGCCGACGCCGGCGTCACCGTGCACGCCGACGACCGCGTGCTCGCGTACGCCAAGGACTCCCGGGCCACGGTCGTCGAGGCCGTCCCCGAGGACTGGGAGACGGAGTACCTCTCCTACGACATCGCCGCCGCCGTCGTCGACTCGCTCGACCGGGCCGTCGAGCACATCCGGCTGTGGACCTCCGGGCACACCGAGGCGATCGTCACCACCTCCCAGCAGGCCGCCCGCCGCTTCACCCGGTTGGTCGACTCCACCACCGTCGCCGTGAACGCCTCCACCCGGTTCACCGACGGCGGTCAGTTCGGCTTCGGCGCGGAGATCGGCATCTCCACCCAGAAGCTGCACGCCCGCGGGCCGATGGGACTGCCGGAGCTGACCAGCACGAAGTACATCGTCACAGGCGACGGGCACATCCGGCGCTGAGTCCGGCCGCCGTCCGGGAGCGGGGCGCGCACCCGCCCCGCACGCGGGCGCGACCGCCCGTACGACCCCGGCGCACGGCTCGCACATGCGCCCAGCACGGTCGCCGCGCGACCGGAAGTCGTCTCACCAGGCGGATGAATTTCCATACCGTCTGCCCAAATTGACCCCTCAGGTCTACTCTGGATCCGTGCCGGAGGACGTGGGGGGCACGCCGTTCCCTGACGGCTGGGAGCCCGACGACGACCACGACCACGGGGTGCCGGACGACGAGTTCGCCTCCGTGGTCTTCGACGAGGCCTTCGTACGGGCGGCCGTGGTGCACGAGCCGACCGCCGTCGAACGCCTCCTGGCGGCCGCCCAGGCGAGAGCCGAGGCGTCCGAGGCCGAGGCGCGCCGCGCGCACGGACGGCGCGCCCGCGGCGACGACGAGCGCTACGACGACGGCTACGGCCCCGACGGGCCCGACTTCGGCCACGACGACGACCTCGACGACCTGGACGACGCCGAAGTCCTGGACGGCCGCTACCGGACCCCCAGGGCGTACGGCAAACAGGTCCGCTGGCACCGTCCCGTGGCCTGGATGCTGGCGCTCGTGATGGGCATCGGCATGGTCGCGCTGGCCTTCACGGCGGTCTACCGCGGAGCCTCCTCGGACAACCGCGACCAGGTGCCGCCACCCGCCTCGACCGGACTCGAACAGGGCGGCGCACTGGCCCCCTCCGCGTCGGCCGACTACTCGCAGGGTCCCGTTCCCGCGAGCCCGCGCAGCCCCTGAGCGGCGAACCGCACGCAGCGTGACCGTCCTGGTGAGAACCTGTCAGAACTTGTCGTACACCAGGGCGTTTACCTGAGTCTCCGGAGACCTACTCTGAAGGTATGGGAGGGCCTGGAGACCCACCGGAGGGGACACCCGAGGGCGCCCCGGGCGGTGCGGAGGACGAATACCGATCCGTCGTCTTCGACGAGTCGTTCGTCCGAGCTGCCCGCCTCCAGGAGTACTCCGCGCAGGAACGCATCGCCGACCACGCGCCCGCCGTGCGCCGCCGCCCGCCGCTGCGCCGGGGGCTGTCCCGGCAGGCCCTGCTGCTCGTCCTGCTGATCGCCCTCGCCTTCGGCACCGCGATCTACATGGGCGTCCGCACCCCGTACGAGGCGTCCCAGACCGAACGGCAGCCCGTCGAACCCCTGCGGATGACCGTCATCCCGCTCTCCCCGCTGGGCAAGGTCCCCGGCGCCGCCGACGCCGAGTACCTCTACGCGCACAGCCCCGCCGCGCAGTTCGGCGTGGGCGCCGCGGGCATCCCGCTGCCGGCCACCCGCAGCACCGCGCACTTCTCGGACAGCCAGGTGCTCGCCGCCCTGACCACGGCCAAGGACTACATCGTGCGGTCCTCGCTCTACCCCGAGGTGCTCTTCGGTAAGACGGTCAGCCCCGCCCGGGTCCTGGTCGACCCCGACCAACTCGACCAGTTCGACCAGAGCTTCGAGCACCCCGTCGCCGACGGACGGCACGCGCCCACCGGATGGCTGGTCCGCTTCGACCCGGCCCACGCCCAGCTCGCCGACGACAGGATCCGCGTCGAGGGCACCCTGGAGGCCACCGAGACGGACGCCGACACCCTGGAGGTCACCGCGGACCACACCATCGTCTACGCGCTGCGGGCCACCGGCGCCAAGGCCGGTGCCGCGGTCTCCCTGTTCACCGTCCGCCGCCGGCTCCAGTTCCGCTTCGACGCCGACGACCTGCGCGAGCGCCAGACCCAGCTGGTGGTCACGTCCCTCCAGGCCGGGCCGCTGTCCTGCGGGCAGGACGCCACCAGCCGGCTGCACCCGCTGCTCGCCGGCCAGACCGCCGCGGCGGGCACCCCGGCCGGCACCGACCCCTACGCCACGGACGGCGCCACGGCCCTGTGCGGCACCCTGGCGACGAGCGCGGAACCGAAGGTCTGAAGGGGCCGGCGGGCGCCACCGGGCGGCCGCAATCCGAGGGTGGTGGGCGGCCCGGGGCGGCCCTGGGCCCGCGGGCCGCCGGGGACCCCCGAGCCGCCCCGCCTCACTCGCTCTCGGTCGGCGGCGCGTCGGCCGCCGGAGACGGCGGGCTCGCGAAGCCGGTGAAGCCGCGCTTGACCCGTCCGCCGATGTCCCCGGCCCCGCCCGCCAGATCGCTGACCAGCTTCATCAGCGGGTCCTTGGACGTCTTCACGTCGTCGGCGTAGCTCGCCGCCGACTCGCGGAAGGAGTCGCCGACCGAGGTGTCCTTGTCCTCGCTGCGCCGCGGGTAGTGCCCGTCCATCAGCCGCTGGTGGTCCCGCGACTCCGCCCACTTCTTCAGCTCCGCCGCCCGCACGGTGGTGAACGGATGGCTGCGCGGCAGCAGGTTCAGGATCTTCAGCACGGAGTCGCGCAGATCCCCGCCCGCCTCGTACTCCTCGGCCTGCTTGAGGAAGGCGTCCACGTTCATCTCGTGCAGATGGTTCCCGCCCGCGATCTTCATCAGGCCGCGCATCGACGCCCGCAGGTCCTGGCCGACCAGCAGACCCGCCCGGTCCGCGGAGAGCTCCGACTTGCGGAACCACTCCCGCAGCGCGGTCACGATCGCCATGATCGCCAGGTTGCCCAGCGGGATCCACGCGACCTTCAGGGCGATGTTCGTCAGGAACAGCAGGATCGTCCGGTACACCGCGTGCCCGGACAGCGCGTGGCCCACCTCGTGGCCGACGACCGCGCGCATCTCCTCCTCGTCGAGCAGCTCGACCAGGCCGGTGGTGACCACGATGATCGGCTCGTCCAGGCCGATGCACATCGCGTTCGGCTGCGGGTCCTGCGTGACGTACATCGGCGGGACCTTCTCCAGGTCCAGGATGTAACAGGCGTCCCGCAGCATGTCGTTGAGATGCGAGAACTGCTGGTCGGAGACGCGCACCGAGTCGGAGAGGAACAGCAGCCGCAGACTGCGCTCGGGCAGCAGCCCGCTGAGCGCCTTGAAGACGGTGTCGAAGCCGCTCAGTTTGCGCAGCGCCACGAGGGCGGAGCGGTCGGCCGGGTGCTCGTAGGCCCGCGAGGAGATCCCCGGGAAGCGCCTGCGCTGCCTGCTCGGAACGTGCTCGTGGCCGTTGTGCTCGTGCCCGTTGTGCTCGTGGCCGTCGTCGGACATGTGGTCCCCCATGTGCGGTCTCGATTGCCCAAAGTGCCCCCGAAGCAGGGCCCCAGCCTAGGCGGATATAGCGTGGACGGGCAGTACAGCGAAGGAGTCGCATCATGGAGCACGCCCCCACCGCCGCCCGGCTGGCCGAGGCCGCCGACGCCGCCCAGCAGCAAGGGTCGGGGAATCTTCTCCGCATCGTGCTGATCGTGATGTTCCTGGGCTGCATCCTGACCGCCTGGTTCCTGCTGCGCGGATACAAGCGGAAGGACGACTGAACGGGCCCGTGAGTTCCCCGCGGCCCCCGGCCGGGGCGGCCGGGACCCCGCGCGCCGTCCCCAACGGCGGAGTCGGCGTGATCGTCGCCGAGCCGCCCGCTTACGATGGGCCGACATCTTTATCCCGCCCACACCGGATAGGTCCTGCCGAAGATGAGCTCTCTCAGCACCGTCGCCCAGTTGGCCACCCTCGCCGAGGCCGAAGGCGGCAACCACGACAGCCTCAACCCGCTCGTCACCGGCGGCAGCGCCTTCATCATCCTGCTGCTCCTGCTGTGGATCACCACGCGCTTCAACCGCGACCGCTGAACCGGCCACGGCCTTACGCCGTCGCCCCCGAGGGTCCGTCGGCCGGAGCTCAAAGCACGGGCCGGTAGGGTCTGCACGCATGGGAGAGCAGGACATGCCTACCGGCCCGGCGCATGCCACCGACAGCGGTGCGAGCCGGCGCCCTTCGACCGCGCGGGCCGAAGGCCGTGAGCACGGCCCGGCACGCCCCGGCAAGCGCCGGCTGGGCGTCATGGGCGGAACGTTCGACCCGATCCACCACGGGCACCTCGTGGCGGCCAGCGAGGTCGCCGCGCAGTTCGCCCTGGACGAGGTGGTGTTCGTCCCCACCGGGCAGCCCTGGCAGAAGACCCACCGCGCGGTCTCCCCGGCCGAGGACCGCTATCTGATGACGGTCATCGCGACCGCCGAGAACCCGCAGTTCTCGGTGAGCCGGATCGACATCGACCGCGGCGGCCCCACCTACACGGTGGACACCCTGCGCGACCTCCGGGCCCTCAACCCGGACACCGACCTGTTCTTCATCACCGGTGCCGACGCCCTCGCGCAGATCGTCACCTGGCGCGACACCGAGGAACTGTTCTCACTGGCCCACTTCATCGGGGTGACCCGGCCGGGCCACCATCTCACCGACCCCGGCCTGCCGGAGAGCACCGTCTCCCTGGTCGAGGTCCCCGCCCTCGCCATCTCCTCCACGGACTGCCGTGCGAGAGTCGCCAAGGGCGATCCCATCTGGTACATGGTGCCGGACGGAGTCGTGCGCTACATCGACAAGCGCGAGCTGTACCGCGGCGAGTGAGCCGAGAGGGGCTACCGGTGAACGACCGATACGACGCGGGGTACGGGGGCGACCCGTACGAACTCGTCGGCTACGACGAATACGGCCAGCCGGTCTACCGGCAGGTCCCGTCGCAGCAGGCTCCGCAGCAGACCTACGACCCGTACGCGCAGCAGCAGCCCGGCTACGGCTACGACCCGTACGCCACCGGGCAGCAGCAGCCGGTCCAGCCGTACGACGGCTACGACACCGGCGGGCACCCGGTGGTCCAGCCCGGTTCCGGCTACGACACGGGCGGACACCCGGTGGTCCAGCCCGGCGCGGGCTACGACACCGGCTCGCACCACGTCGTCCAGCCCCGCACCGGCTACGACGGCTACGGCGGCTACGACTCCTACGGCTCGCCGGCGCCCGGCACGGGCCCAGCCCAGGGTTCCGGTTCCGCCGGCTCCGGGGCGGCGCCCGGCCCGGGTGCGGCGCCGGACGGCCGGGGTGGCACCGGTGCCTTCGACGCCTTCGGACGGAGCGCGGCCGCCGGCGGCCGCGCCGCCCAGCCGCGGGTCGCCGAGCAGACCGCCCACATCCCGCAGCAGACCGGCCCGGCGGAGGCGCCCGAGGCCGGCGCCCGCGACGAACGGGACTACGACACCGGGCAGTTCGCCTTCGTGGAGGAACCCGACGGTGACTCCGGGGACGTCATCGACTGGCTGAACTTCACCGAGAACCGCACCGAGCGCCGCGAGGAGGCCAAGCGCCGCGCCCGCAGCCGTCTCATCGCCCTGGTCGTCGTCATGGCCCTGGTCGCGGCCGGCGGCGTCGGCTACCTGTGGTTCGCCGGAAAGCTGCCCGGACTGTCCACGTCGGCCTCCGCCAAGGGCAAGGCGGTGGCGGTCGGCGCCCAGAAGCGCGACGTGATCGTCGTGCACCTGCACAACACGTCCAAGGGCGGCACCTCCACGGCGCTGCTGGTGGACAACACCACCACCAAGCAGGGCACCACCGTCCTCATCCCCAACTCCCTCGCCCTGACGGGTGACGACGGCAGCACCACGACCCTCGCCAAGTCCGTCGACGACGACGGCTCCTCCGGGACCCTCGACCAGCTCGACACCGTCCTCGGCACCAGCATCGAGGGCACCTGGCGGCTGGACACCCCCTACCTGCAGAACCTCGTCGACCTCGTCGGCAACATCGACATCGACACCAACGCCGACGTCCCCGACCCCAGCGCCAAGAAGAAGGGCACGGCCCCGATCGTCCACAAGGGCAAGGACCAGACCCTCAGCGGTCAGGCCGCCGTCGCCTACGCCACCTACCGCGCCTCCGGTGAGGCCCAGAACGCCCAGCTGGAGCGGTTCGGGCAGGTGATGCAGGGAGTGCTGCGCAAGGTGTCCACCGACTCCTCCGCGGCCACCACCACCGTGCAGTCGCTGGCGCAGATCCTCGACCCCTCGCTGACCGACAACGACCTCGGCGCCTTCCTCGCCAAGCTCGCCGACCTCGCCAAGGGCGGCGACTACAAGACCGCGCTGCTGCCGGTCCAGCAGGACGGCACGCTCACCGCCGAGACCAGCGACAGCGTGGTCAAGGACATCCTCGGCGGCGCCGCGAAGAGCCCCGACGAGGACGCGGCGGTCCGCGTCTCGGTGCAGAACGCCAGCGGTGTGAAGGACTACGCCGAGAAGGCCCGCGTGGTCCTCATCAACGGCGGCTTCACCTTCCTCGACGGCGGCACCCCCTCGGCCGCCCGGGCCACGTCGGCGATCACCTACGCGGACGCCTCCGACAAGGAGAACGCCACCGAGGTCGCCAAGACCCTCGGCCTGCCGACCAGCTCCGTGACGAAGGGCACAGTCGGCTCCAACGCCGACGTCTCGGTGATCCTCGGCCAGGACTACAAGCCGTCGTCCTCCTGATCCGGCGCCCGGGGCACCCCACGTGACCGCAGAATTCACGTGGGGTGCCCTCGGCCGTCCGTGAGACCCTTGAGGTCTAGTGACCGCCGACGGAAAGCCACCTTGTGACCGCCACCGACCGCTCCATCGAGCTCATCCAGACCGCCGCACAGGCGGCCGCCGACAAGCTCGCGCACGACATCATCGCCTACGACGTCAGTGACGTTCTGTCGATCACGGACGCCTTCCTGCTGGCCTCCGCGCCCAACGACCGCCAGGTCAAGTCGATCGTCGACGAGATCGAGGAGCGGCTCCAGAAGGAGCTCGGCGCCAAGCCGGTGCGCCGTGAGGGCGACCGCGAGGCCCGCTGGGTGCTGCTCGACTACGTCGACATCGTCGTGCACGTCCAGCACAGCGACGAGCGCGTCTTCTACGCCCTCGAGCGGCTCTGGAAGGACTGCCCCGAGCTGGACCTGCCCGCCGACGCCAAGGCCACCCGCGGCAAGGGTGAGGAGCACGCCAAGCTCCGCGCCGCCGAGGAGGCCGCGGACGTGGCCGGGGAGTGGTGATGAGCGCCGCCGGGGACCGACAGGGACGGGGGCGGCGCATCATCCTGTGGCGTCACGGCCAGACCTCCTGGAACGTGGAGCGCCGCTTCCAGGGCTCCACCGACGTCGAGCTCACCGAGGCGGGCCTGGCCCAGGCCCGCCGGGCGGCCCGGCTGCTCGCCTCCCTCAAGCCCGACGCGATCGTCGCCTCCGACCTGAGGCGGGCGGCGGACACCGCGGCCGAGCTCGCCGCGCTGACCGGCCTGGAGGTCACCCACGACGAGGGCCTGCGCGAGACCTACGCGGGCGTCTGGCAGGGCCTGACGCACGAGGAGATCATCGCCCGCCACGGCGAGGAGTACGCCGCGTGGAAGCGCGGTGAGCCGGTGCGCCGCGGCGGCGGCGAGCTGGAGACCGAGGTGGCCGACCGCGCCGCCCCCGTCGTGCTGCGGCACGCCGAGAAGCTGCCCGAGGACGGCACGCTGGTGGTGGTCAGCCACGGCGGGACCATCCGCACCACCATCGGGCGCCTGCTCGCCCTGGAGGCCCACCACTGGGAGAGCCTCGGCGGCCTGTCCAACTGCTGCTGGTCGGTGCTCGGAGCGGGCGCCCGCGGCTGGCGCCTTCTCGAGCACAACGCCGGCACCCTTCCGGAGCCGGTCCTCGGCGACGACGACTGAGACGACGAGCGGGCCTGCGGCCGGCCCAGGGGCCCGGATTTCACTTTCCGGCAGGTCGCAGGCTAAAGTTCTTCTTGTTCGCCCCGCCGAGCGGAGCGAAACACCAAGCGGCCACGTCGCCTGGAACAAGGGGCTATAGCTCAGTTGGTAGAGCGCCTGCATGGCATGCAGGAGGTCAGGAGTTCAATTCTCCTTAGCTCCACAGATCGACACTCTTGAGATCATCACTCTGGAGTTGTCAAAGATCGGTGATGAAGATCCCGTCCCCTCAGGGGGCGGGATTTTTCTTTGTCCAGTTACGGATGATCTCCGCGGCCTCCTCCGTCGCCGGCCACAGCCGTTCCCGGCGCTCCCTCAGCAGTGCGACCTTCTCCCGCGCCTCCTCGCTCTCCGGTGTGTAGACCACGATGCGGCACTCCGGCATTCCGTCGATGGACAGCGACAGCGACGTCATCCGCAGTTCGCCCACCGCCGGGTGACGGAACGTCTTCACCCGGGGCCCCGGTGGCACGACCTGACGGCTCGCCCAGATCTCCGTGAAGCGCGGGCTCGCCGCCGACAGCCGGCGTATGAAGTCCTCCCAGACCGGCTCGCCCACATGGCGGCCGTACCAGGACCGCAGCGTCGCCACCATCAACGGCAGTTCACGCTCCCGGTGGACCACGGGGCAGGAGTCCTCCGGCACCATGAACAGCGCCCACAGCACGTTCGGCACGGCCACCCTGACCGTCTCCGGGACCAGGAACAGGTCGCGGTAGACCGGATTGGTCGCCAGGATGTCGTAGCGCGAGTTGTAGACCGCCGCGGGACGCGGGTCGAGGGCGTCGATGAGCCCCTGCGTCTCCGGCCCGATCGTCTGCACCGGCCGCTCGGGGTCCGGCTCGAAGGGCACCTCCGCCAGCCGGTACAGATGCTCGCGCTCCGGGCGGTCCAGCCGCAGCGTGCGCGCCACCGCGTCCAGGACCTGCGGCGAGGCGTTGATCGGACGGCCCTGCTCCAGCCACGTGTACCAGGTCACCCCCACCCCCGACAGCTGGGCGACCTCCTCGCGGCGCAGCCCCGGCGTGCGCCTCCGCAGCCCCGGCGCCATCCCCACGTCCGCCGGGGTCACCCGGGCCCGCCTGCTGCGCAGGAAGGCGGCCAGCTCGGGCCTGCGGCGCTGTCCTGTCGTCACGGTCGTCACACCCCCCATCGTCGGCGCCCCGAGCCCGCCCTGCCAGGTGCTGGCAGTACCAGCATCGAGGGGCTCTCGGCGCCCGTATCCCCACGCCGCCAGGCTCGGTCGCATGACGACGACATCCCACACCGGACCGGGCTCGACGCCCCGTCCACGTCCTGCGGCCAGTAGAGCACCCGCCACCGACAACCGGTCCCGGCCGATCCTCGCGGTCGTGCTCACGGCCCAGTTCATGGCCGTGCTCGACGTGTTCATCGCCAACGTCGCCGCCCCCACCATCGGCAGCGCGCTGCACGCGTCCGGCGCCGATCTCCAGCTCGTGATCGCCGGCTACACCGTCTCCTACTCCGTCCTGCTCATCACCGGCGCGCGCCTCGGCGACCGGATCGGGCACGGCCGGGCCCATCTCGCCGGACTCGCCCTGTTCACCGTGGCCTCGCTCGCCTGCGGCCTGGCGCAGGGCGCGACCGAGCTGATCGTCTTCCGGCTGGTCCAGGGCGCCGGCTCGGCGCTGATGATCCCGCAGGTGCTGAGCCTCATCCAGCGCAGTTTCACCGGCGAGGCCCGGGCCCGGGCGATCGGCGCCTACTCGGCGGTCCTCGCCGTCGGCGCGGCGGCCGGGCAGGTCGTCGGCGGCGTCCTCGTCAGCGCCGACCTGCTCGGCACCGGCTGGCGGCCGGTGTTCCTCGTCAATGTGCCGGTGGGCGTCGTACTGCTCGCCGTGGGGGCGCGCGTGCTGCCGCGGGGCGGCGCACGGGAGCCGGAACAGGCGCGCGCCCTCGACCTGCCGGGCCTCGTGCTGCTGGGCGCCGCCGTCTCCCTGTTCACCGTTCCGCTGGTGCTGGGGCAGGAGGAGGGCTGGCCGCTGTGGGCCTGGCTGTCGCTCGCCGCGGCCGCCGTCCTGTTCGCCGTGTTCACCGGCCACGAGTCCCGGCTGGCCCGCCGCGGCGGCGCCCCGCTGATCGCGCCCCGGGTGCTGCGTCACCCCGGCATGGGCCTCGCGGTGCTGCGCATCCTCGCCGTCATGGCGGTGAACGCGGGCTTCCTGTTCGCGCTGACCCTCCATCTCCAGGGCGGGCTCGGCTACAGCGCGCTGCGCGCCGGGCTCACCTTCGCGCCGACCGCGGCGGTCTTCGGCGCGGTGGGCCTGACCTGGCGGAAGTGGCCGATCGCGGTACAGCGGCTGCTCGCGCCCGCCGGGTTCGTGCTGACCGCGGTGGCCGTCGCGGGGGTGGGGCTGGCGCTGCGGGGCGGCGGCAGCGGCGGCGCTTGGCTCCACGTCGCCTTCGTCGCGGCCGGCGCGGGCATCGGGCTGGCCTTCAGCCCGACGCTGACGGGCGCGCTGGCGGGCGTACGGCCCGAGGACGCGGCGGACGCCAGCGGGCTGCTGGCGACGGTCACCCAGCTCGGACAGCTGACCGGAGTCGCGGCATTCGGCACACTGTTCCTGAACCGGCTTGAGTCACTTGGGGCCCGAGAGGCGTATACCTCAGCGGAAGCGCTTCTCACATGCATGTTCGCGCTGGCCGCGACGGCCGCCCTCGGCGCAGTGTCCGGACTGGTACTCAGGCGTCGCTGACCGTCTCGGTCCTGCCGTGGCAGAATCAAACGGCCGGAAGGGGGCGCGGCCCGACGGGAGGGAGTAGCGATGCCTGCGAGCATCCTCGAGGAGGTCGGCCACCTCCTCGAAGCAGCGGTGACACGGGACACGGCCACCCGGCTCAGCTGCCCTTCCTGCGGTTCGGCCCACGTGGCCCAGGTGCTCGGGGACAACGGCGGGATCTCTTTCGTGTGCACGGCCTGCGGCCACAGCTGGAGCTGATAGATGGGTGCACACAGGCGGAAGTGCGACTGGTGCGGCAGCGGCACGCCCATCGTCCGCGACATGGAGCCGCTCAACCCCGACTACCAGTACTGGTGCGAGGAATGTGCGCGGGCGCTGATCATAAAAGGCGACCCCATCGAGACGTACCGCGAACTCGAGGGGGAACCGATCTACGGCCGGCTCCTGGAGGAGCACTGCACCCTCAAGCGGTTCTACTCGTTCGTGACGGCTTGACGCCGTGAAGGACCGGCCGGGCTCGGCCGTCTGACGTGGGACGGAGCCCGGCGGGCCCGCTGCGGACCGGCCCCGCGAAACGATTTGGTGTTTCACCCGGTGGACCGTGTAATGTTGGCGTCGCCGCCGGGGAAACCCGGAAGGACGGCACAAGGGGCTATAGCTCAGTTGGTAGAGCGCCTGCATGGCATGCAGGAGGTCAGGAGTTCAATTCTCCTTAGCTCCACAGCAAGTGAGGGCGGGTCATCCGAATCGGATGACCCGCCCTTTCGCATGTCCTACCGCAGATGCCGCGACCGCAGATGCCGCGACCCTCGCGCGCGAGGCCGTACGACCGCAGGGGCGGGTGTGAGCCGTCCGACACGACGGCGGGCCACCCCCGACGAGGGTGGCCCGCCCTTATGACGAGTGCCGGGCCGGCGGCCGAGCGCCGCCGCCGGGTCAGCGGCCGAGCGCGCGCCGCCCGCGGCCCTGCGAGAGCACCGGCAGGTTGCGGGCCGGGGCCCGGTCCCGCGAGGTCTCCTCCTCGAGGCGCAGGGCGAGGGCCGGGCAGCGGCGCACGGCGCGCAGCGCCTTCGCCTCCGCGTACTGGGGCACCTTCGCCTGTGCGACGGTCGGGAAGCCGTCGGCGCCGAGCTGGAAGACCTCCGGGAGGATGTCGGCGCACAGGCCGTGGCCCCGGCACAGCGTCCAGTCGACGTAGATCTTCTGGCGGCTGCCGCCCTCCTCCTCGGGCTCCGCGCCGCCGGGGAGGCCCGTGGGCATCCTGCCGCCCTCGAAGAGCGGCAGAACGCCCTCCACGGGCCGTCCGCAGCCGTTTCCGAGGACGTGGGCGGCGAGGTCGTCGGTGAACGCCTTGATGGTCGACTCCAGGAACATCGCGGAGCCGTCCGGGTGGGAGCACGCGCCGCGCCGCTTGACGTTCTTGGCGACCTGCTTGAGGGCCTCCAGGGCGGCCGGGCCGCCGCCGTTGATGATGTCCTCCAGGCCGCGCGCGGCGGCCGGCAGGCCGAGGTAGCAGGGGCCGCACTGGCCCGCGCTCTCCTCGGCCAGCCACTGCGCCACCCGCAGGGACTCGCCCAGCGGGCAGGTGTTCTGGCTGATGGGAAGGATGGCGCCGGCGCCGAGCGCGCCGCCCACCGCGTCCAGCGAGTTACGGGAGACGATCGCCTCGTTGACGGTCGCCGCGTCGATCCACTTGCCGTGGTATCCGCCGGTGAGCACGCCCTGCGGGACCGGCGGGGCGCCGGCCAGCTGCAGCACGTAGCGCAGCGGCACGCCCGTCGGCACCTCGATCACCATGGGGCGCGCGACCGCGCCCGAGACGGTGAGCATGACGGTGCCCGGCTCGTCGTACAGGCCGGTGTTGCCGTAGCGCTCGGGGCCGATGCGGGCGGCGATCGCCAGCTGCGCGAACGTCTCGGCGTTCGACAGCAGGGTCGGCGCGCCGCCCACGCCGTTCTGCGAGGCGCTGACCTTGCGGCCCGGCGGGATCGCCGGGCCGCCGTCGACGGACCTGATCAGCGACGCGGCGGCGCCGGTGACCATGCGCACGGGGTTGCGCTGCACAAAGGCGCGCAACGCCGAGCGCCGGGTGTTGCCGAGGCCGCGCTCGGCGAGCGCGGCCTCCATGGAGCGCTGGGTCGACTCACGGGTGACCCCGATCACGAGCGTCCGGGCACCCATGGCCTCGGCGCACAGCAGCGCGCCGTCCAGGATGAGGTGCGGGGCACGGTTGATGAGCACCGTGTCCTTGCGGCAGGCCGGTTCGTCCTCGCTTCCGTTGACGACGACGACCGGCCGCACGCCGCGCTTGATCGCCGCTTCGGCGACCGAGCGCAGCTTCTTGTGGAAGGGGAAGCCCGCGCCGCCGCGGCCCTTCAGGTTGATGGCTTCGGAGAGCTGCGCGAGCTGCTCTCCGCCCATCGGTTCGAGCGGCCCGTGCACCTTGAGGTGCATGGGCAGATCGAGTCGTTCGACAAGGTCGAAGCCCGACGTGAGCTGGGGAAGACCGACCACGCGGACTTCTGGGACGTCGGGCAGGGCCTCGTTCACCTATAGCCTCCGGAAGGCATGTTCCAAGGTTCGCCCGATCCCGGTGCGTCGTAGGACTCACCGGGCTTTGGTGCATTGGCGGGACCGCTGTTGTACGTGTCGTTGGGGTTGTACGTGCCGTAGGCCTGATTCGACTCAGCGGTGTTGTACGCATCACTTCCGCGGTACCCGCCGGCGCCCGGATTGCCATAGGGCGGGATGTTGAATCCCGTGTCCTGGAGCGGGTCGTACGCCGAGGGCGGGGCCTCGCCGACCGGCGGCGGGGACGGGATCGGCCAGCTGCCCGTGGAGCCGCCCGCGGGCTGCGGGGAGGGCCCTGCCGTCCGGTAGGCCGCCGCGAAGCCGTTCGCGGGCTCCTGGCGGCCGGTGGGGGCGTCGTAGCGCGGCTGGGACGGCACGCGCGGCTGGGCACCGGTCTCGCCGCGCGGCGAACCGGCACCGCGACGGCCCTCGTAGCCGGGCAGTCCGGAGCTGCCCGAGACGGACTCGCCGGCCCGGGCCCGGCTCGCGTCGAGGTCGTCGAGGATCGCCCGCTCGTCGTTGCCGAGGAAGGCCATGAGGCGGTCGGCGACCTTGCGCTTGAAGGGGCGCGGGGCCGCGCGCAGGGCCAGCATCGCGGCCACGGCGACCAGGCAGAGCTCGTACGAGACCATGAAGAACGTCTTCGCCGCGCGGCCCGCGAACAGGCCGTGGATCAGCGCGGCGCACCAGGCCGGGTAGGCCAGCATGTGCATCGCGCGCCAGCGCGCCGCGACGGGCGCCGGGGAGGCGAACTGGTTGCGCAGCGCGCCGGTGACGCCGACGAAGATCATCAGCAGGCCGGCCAGCGAGCCGAGGCCGATGAGCCCGCCGCTGCCGCTGACGCCCAGGCTGAACGGGATCAGGGCGGCGATCAGGACGGTGTGGCCGAGGGCCAGCTTGATGGTGATGTGCACCAGCAGGAAGGCGATCGAGGCGACGGCGGTCACCCGGTGGATGCCCTGGGCCACGATGCGCTGGCGGATGTTCAGGATGATCCGGTCCTGGGCGACCAGGCCCCAGATCACCGAACAGGTCAGGCAGACGAGCGACAGGACGCCGGCGCCGAAGTTCAGGAAGTCCTGGAGCCAGCCGCCTCCGTTGAGGACGATCACGGGTATGAGGAGCAGGACGACAGCGGTCGCCACCCCATAGGCCGAGCGGCCGGGTTTGGGGAGCGAGCTGTTACTGCGACGAGGGTTCATGGGGGCAACTCCGAGCGGTTCGGGAAAGCGGTCCCGCCGCAGAACTCTAAGTGGCACCTAACTGGGCAGTAAGCCATTTGAGTTATTGCGTTGTTATCAAAGGGTTGCAGGGGGCCAGTGTTGTCCCCTTAGGGGTCGTTACGCCGGGTAATGATTGAACTTCGTTCAACTTTTCTCAATCTTCACAAGCGGTTGCCATGCCTCTGCGGGATGACGCGAACACCGTCGCGGCCCGCTCGGCGGCTGGGGTACCCTGACGCCATGCGTGCCGTACGCCTTCTGCTTAGCGAGCCGCGCTGATCAGTCCCGACCACCGGGTGCCGCGAGTGCCTCGAGTGGCCGGAATCGGCGCGGCGTCCCCTCCTGTGCGAGGGGATTTTTCGTTTCCGGATGTCGCGACCGCTGGCAGAGACGATCGATGGAGCTTTGAGGATCATGAGCGAGACGAACCCCGCTGCCGCCGAGGTGGCAGCGCCGCACCGCTACACGGCCGCCATGGCGGCCGACATCGAGGCACGCTGGCAGGACTTCTGGGACGCCGAGGGCACCTACGCGGCGCCGAACCCGAAGGGCGACCTGGCCGGTGACGCCGCCCTGGTGGCCAAGCCCAAGAAGTTCATCATGGACATGTTCCCGTACCCCTCCGGTGCGGGCCTGCACGTCGGCCACCCGCTGGGCTACATCGCCACCGACGTCTTCGCGCGCTTCCAGCGCATGACCGGCCACAACGTGCTGCACACGCTGGGCTTCGACGCCTTCGGCCTGCCCGCCGAGCAGTATGCCGTGCAGACCGGCACGCACCCGCGCGTGTCGACCGAGGCCAACATCCGCAACATGACGGCGCAGCTGCGCCGGCTGGGCCTGGGCCACGACAAGCGCCGGTCGTTCGCGACGATCGACCCGGACTACTACAAGTGGACCCAGTGGATCTTCGTCCAGATCTTCAACTCCTGGTACGACGACGAGGCGAAGAAGGCCCGCCCGATCTCCGAGCTGGTCGCCCAGTTCGAGTCCGGTGACCGCGCGGCCGTGGGTCCCGACGGCACCACGCGCGCGTGGAACGAGCTGACCGCCGCCGAGCGCGCCGACGTCCTGAGCGAGTTCCGGCTGGCCTACGCCTCCGAGTCCCCGGTCAACTGGTGCCCCGGCCTGGGCACCGTGCTGGCCAACGAGGAGGTCACCGCCGACGGCCGCTCCGAGCGTGGCAACTTCCCGGTCTTCAAGGCCAAGCTGCGCCAGTGGAACATGCGCATCACCGCGTACGCCGACCGGCTGCTGGACGACCTGGAGGAGCTGGACTGGCCCGAGGCCATCAAGCTGCAGCAGCGCAACTGGATCGGCCGCTCCGAGGGCGCCCGCGTCGACTTCCCGATCGACGGCGAGCACATCACCATCTTCACCACGCGCCAGGACACCCTGTTCGGCGCGACCTACATGGTGCTGGCCCCCGAGCACCCGCTGGTCGAGAAGTTCACCCCCGAGGCCTGGCCGGAGGGCACCCACGAGGTGTGGACCGGCGGCCACGCCACGCCCGCGGAGGCCGTCGCCGCCTACCGCGCGCAGGCCGCCTCGAAGTCCGACGTCGAGCGCCAGGCCGAGGCCAAGGACAAGACCGGTGTCTTCACCGGCGCGTTCGCGACCAACCCGGTCAACGGCGAGCGGATCCCGGTCTTCATCGCCGACTACGTCCTGATGGGCTACGGCACCGGCGCGATCATGGCCGTACCGGCGCACGACGCTCGCGACTTCGCCTTCGCCCGCGCCTTCGAGCTGCCCATCCGCTGCGTGGTCACCCCGACCGACGGCCGCGGCACCGACCCGGCCGCCTGGGACGACGCGTTCGTGTCGTACGACGCCGAACTGGTCAACTCCGCGGGCGAGGAGGTCTCCCTGGACGGCCTGGGCGTCGTCGAGGGCAAGGCCCGCATGACCGAGTGGCTGGCCCGTAGGGGCATCGGCGAGGGCACCGTCAACTACCGCCTGCGCGACTGGCTGTTCAGCCGCCAGCGCTACTGGGGCGAGCCCTTCCCGATCGTCTACGACGAGGACGGCGTCGCGCACTCGCTGCCCGAGTCGATGCTGCCCCTGGAGCTGCCGGAGGTCGAGGACTACTCGCCGCGCACCTTCGACCCGGACGACGCCGACACCCAGCCCGAGACGCCGCTGTCGCGCAACGAGGAATGGGTCGACGTCACCCTGGACCTGGGCGACGGACCGAAGAAGTACCGCCGCGAGACCAACACCATGCCCAACTGGGCCGGTTCCTGCTGGTACGAGCTGCGCTACCTGGACCCGCACAACGACCGCGAGCTGGTCGACCCCGAGATCGAGCAGTACTGGATGGGCCCGCGCGAGGGCCAGCCGCACGGCGGCGTCGACCTGTACGTCGGCGGCGCCGAGCACGCCGTGCTGCACCTGCTGTACGCCCGCTTCTGGTCCAAGGTGCTGTTCGACCTGGGGCACGTCTCCTCCGCGGAGCCGTTCCACAAGCTGTTCAACCAGGGCATGATCCAGGCCTACGTCTACCGCGACAGCCGCGGCATCGCGGTGCCGGCCGCCGAGGTCGAGGAGCGCGACGACGCCTACTGGTTCGGCGGCGAGAAGGTCAGCCGCCTGCTGGGCAAGATGGGCAAGTCCCTGAAGAACGCCGTCACCCCGGACGAGATCTGCGCCGAGTACGGCGCCGACACCCTGCGCCTGTACGAGATGGCCATGGGTCCCCTGGACGTCTCCCGGCCGTGGGACACGCGCGCGGTCGTCGGCCAGTTCCGGCTGCTGCAGCGGCTGTGGCGCAACGTCGTCGACGAGGCGACCGGCGCCACCACCGTCGTCGACACCGAGCCCGACGAGGCGACGCTGCGCGCCCTGCACAAGGCGATCGACGGCGTGCGCCAGGACCTGGAGGGCCTGCGCTTCAACACCGCCATCGCCAAGATCACCGAGCTGAACAACCACCTGACCAAGGCCGGCGGTTCGCTGTCGCGCTCCGTCGCCGAGCCGCTGGTGCTGCTGATCGCGCCGCTGGCCCCGCACATCGCCGAGGAGCTGTGGCGCCGGCTGGGCCACGGCGACACGGTCGTCCACCAGGACCTGCCGGTTGCGGACCCGCGCTACGTCGTCGACGAGAGCGTGACCTGCGTCGTGCAGATCAAGGGCAAGGTCAAGGCCCGTCTGGAGGTGCCCCCGGCCATCTCCGAGGCGGAGCTGGAGAAGGTCGCTCTGGCCGACGAGAAGGTCGTCGCCGCGCTGGACGGAGCGGCCGTGCGCAAGGTGATCGTGCGGGCGCCGAAGCTGGTCAACATCGTCACGGGCTGACCGGGATGCCGGGCTGCTGTCTTTGCCCGGTGCTTCCGGCAGGTGTTTTCGGCAGGTGTTCCCGGCCGGTTTTTTCGGGCCGGGACGGGCTGTCTAGGGGGAGTCCCCTACGGGCAGGTTCGGGGTTGTGACGGAACCCCGGGCCTGCCCGGTGCGTTTACCGTGGAAGGGCGGCACGGCGTGTGCCGCGGCGGCCGGAGGAGGAACTCGTGGAAGCAGTGATCGCAGTCTTCGCACTGCTCTTCGTGCTCTTCGTCTCCCTCGGCGTCTTCGCGGCCGTCAAGGCGGTGGGTGCCGCCAAGCGCGGCGTGGACCGCACGATCACGCAGGCGCGCCGCACCGTCGAGGAACACACCCTGCGCGCCAAGTCCTTCGCCCAGCCCGGCCCCGCGGGGGAACTGGCCCAGCTGCGGCTGGCGCTGCGCACCTCCATGCGCGCCACGCAGGACGCGTTGCACGCCGGCGCGACCGAGGACGAGTCCCTCCAGGAGTCCCTCCGCCTCTTCGAACGGCTCAGCGCGCACGGCCACGAGCTGGACGGCGAGCTGAAGCGCCTGGAGTCCGAGCCGGACCGCGGCACCCTCGCCGCACGCCTGCCGAAGCTGCGCGAACGCACCGAGCGGATCACGCAGTCGGCCGACGCGCTGCGCTGGGCCGCCCGCGACCGCGCCCGCCGCTTCGCCGACGACGACCTCGACAGCCTCAGCGCCCAGATAGACGTCGAAGCGGGCGCGCTGCGCCACTGGACGCGCACCGACACCGCGCCGTCCGACCCCTCCGCACCCGCGAACGACCGGATCCCGCCCGAGGCGGCGCGCTCCGCCGAGGAACCCGGCCGGTCCGCCATCACCCCGCCCGGCCGCCGCGCCGCCTACCCTTGGCAGAAGCAGGCCCGCCCGGAGAGCACGACATGATCCGGTCGGTCCCGCCCCGGCCCGCAGGGGCCGGGCTGCCGTCCGGACGCTACGGCAGGTAACCTCCAGCTCATGTCCCGCCATGTCGCGATCGTCACCGATTCAACGGCCTACCTGCCGCAGCGGACGATGGAGCGCCACGGCATCACCGCGGTACCGCTGACCGTCGTCCTCGGCGACGAGGCGCTCGAAGAGGGCACCGAGATCTCCACCCGGGCCCTCGCCCAGGCTTTGCAGAAGCGCCGCCCCGTCACCACCTCGCGGCCCAGTCCCCAGGTCTTCGCGGAGACCTATCGCAGGGTCGCGGAGGCGGGCGCCGACGGCATCGTCTCCCTGCACCTGTCCGCCGAACTCTCCGGCACCTACGACGCCGCCGTGCTCGCGGCGCGCGAGGCGCCGGTGCCGGTGCGGGTGGTGGACACCGGCATGATCGCGATGGCGCTCGGCTTCTGCGCGCTGGCCGCGGCCGAGACCGCGGAGGCGGGCGGCAGTGTCGACGAAGCGGTCACGGCGGCCGAGAAACGGGCCGCGGGCACGTCCGCCTACTTCTACGTCGACACCCTCGACTACCTGCGCCGGGGCGGCCGGATCGGCGCCGCACAGGCCCTGCTCGGCTCCGCGCTCGCCGTGAAGCCGCTGCTCCAGCTCGACGGCGGACGCATCGAGCCGCTGGAGAAGGTGCGGACGGCGTCGAAGGCCATCGCCCGTCTCGAGGAGATCGCGGCCGGGCGCGCGGGCGGCGCGGAGGTCGACATCGCCGTGCACCATCTCGCCGCCCCCGACCGCGCGTCGGCGCTCGCCGACCGGCTGCGCGCCCGGGTGCCGGGACTTGCCGACCTCCATGTCAGCGAGGTCGGCGCGGTGATCGGCGCGCACACCGGGCCCGGTCTGCTGGGGGTCGTGGTCTCGGCACGGTGACGGGCGGCGGCGGCCCGCTCGGCCGTCGGCCTCACCCGTATGAGGGTCGGAGTTATCCACAACGCCGGTGTCCTCCACGGAAATCGACCAAGATCATCGCGATCCGGCGAGATGCCGGATGCTCGCCGCATGGCACTTCGATCTGACGCGGATTCGCGTTCTCCTTCACGTTCTTCCTCCCGCTCGCGTGCGGGCTCGCGCTCACGCACCGTGACCGTGTCGAGCGGGCCGGGCCGCGGCCCGGCTTCGGACGGCCGCGCCCGACACCGGGGCGCCTCCGGCGGGGTCGGCGGGGGCGGGGGTGGTGCGGGCACCGGGGTAGGTGGGCCCCGTGGACCCGGCAGGCCTGGTGGGCTCGGTGGGTTCGGCGGGGGTCGCGGCCGGCGGCGGCCGCCGGCCGACGAACTGCGACGCCGGGCCGAACTCCTCTTCTCCGGGCACGGGGAGGGGCGGCGACCGCCACGCCGCGCTGAGCCGGACGCGTCCGGGATCGGCTTGTCGCCGCCGCGCACCGAGGAACCGTGTCGGACCGAGGCGGACGATCTCTCCCGGTCCGATGCGGGTGCCCCCTTTCGGACCGCGACGAATGACCTCCGCCGGACCGCGGCCGGGGATCCGTACGGTGGCGCGGACGCCGGAGTCGTGCCGGTGGGGGGTGCCGGTCGGCGGGAGCGGATGGTGCTCGCGCTGCGGGAGCGGATGCCGGTGTGGTTGCAGACGCGGTGCGGGGTCGAGCGCAGCAGCGTGGTCGCGCTCGCGGTGGTGCTCGCCCTCGCCGTGCTCCTCGCCGCGCAGTACTTCTGGACGGGACGCGCCCAGCCGGTGCGGGCACCCCAAGTGGTGCGCGCGCAGGCGCCGTTCGCGGGGACCGGCGGCGAGGGTCCCGGTGGTGCGGACGGGACCGGTGCACCGGTCGGCCCCGCCCGGGCCCGGCCCTCGACCTCCGGGGCCGAGGTCGTCGTGGACGTCAGCGGCAAGGTGCGCAGGCCGGGGATCCAGCGCCTGCCGGCCGGGGCGCGGGTCGTGGACGCGTTGCGTGCGGCGGGCGGAGTGCGGCCGGGGACGAGCACCGACGGCCTCAACCGTGCCCGCTTCGTCGTGGACGGCGAGCAGATCGTGGTCGGCGGGCCCGCCCCGGCCGCCGCGGCGGCTCCCGTCCCCGGCTCGGGAGCGGCCGGTACGGGCCCCGTCGCCCCGGTCTCCCTCGGCACCGCGACCGCCGACCAGCTCGACGCGCTGCCCGGGGTGGGACCGGTTCTGGCGCAGCACATCATCGACTACCGCATCCGGCACGGGGGGTTCCGCTCGGTCGACGAACTCCGTCAGGTCATCGGCATCGGGGACCGCAGGTTCGCCGATCTGCGCGGCATGGTGCGGCCATGAGCGAGCAGGGTCCGGGCCGCACCGGACGCGTCGTCGGCGCGCAGGCGCAGGCACCCCTGCCCGGTCCGGCCGCCCTCCGCACCCCTGCCCGGTCCGCTGTGCACAGCGCCTCCGGGACGCGCCTGGGTGCCGCGCACCCCCGGCAGGAGGGGCCCGTGGACCTGCGGCTGGCGGCGCCCGCGCTCGCGGCGTGGGGGACGGCCGCGGTGGCGTTGCACGCCTCGCCGGGCTGGACCGCCGGCATCGCGGCCGGCTGTCTGCTCGCGGCCGTACCGCTGCTGGCGAGACGGCGTCGGGAGGCGGCGCGGACGCGGGCCTCGGCCGCCGGGGTGCTGCTCGCGGTCGCCGCGGCCGCCGCCGCGGCCGGGCTGCACGGGGCGGACCTGCGGCGCGGCCCCGTGCCGGAGCTCGCCGGGCGGTTCGCCACCGTGACCGCGGACGTCGAGATCCGCGGGGACCCCCGCACGGCCCGGCCCCGGATCAGAGGGGATCACGCGGCACCCCCGGCCGTACTGATCGAGGGCGAGGTGCGGCGGGTGCGCGCGGAGGACGGGAAGGAGGCCACGACCAGGACACCCGTGCTGCTGATCGTGGACACCGGAGGGAGAGGGGAGTCGAAGGCCGCCGCCCCCGGTCCGGCGCCGGAGCGGGCCGCTCGCCGGGGCTCCGCGTGGCTCGGACTGCTGCCGACCACCCGGGTGCGGGTGGTGGCCCGGCTGGCGCCCGCCCTGAGCGGGGAGGGCGGGGTCGCGGCGGTGCTGCGGGTGTGGGGCGAGGAGACACCGCGGGTCGTGGGCGGGCCGTCCATGCCGCAGCGGTGGGCGGGGCGGCTGCGGGAGGGGCTGCGGACGGCGACCGAGGCTCTGCCCGGGGACGCGCGGGCGCTGCTGCCCGCCCTGGTCGTAGGGGACACCTCGCGGATCGCCCCGGACCTGGACGAGGCCTTCAGGCACACGGACCTGGCGCACACGCTCGCGGTGTCCGGGAGCAACCTCACCATCCTGCTCGCCCTGCTGATCGGGCCGCCGGGCCTGGCCCAGCACGTGGAGCGGCGGGGGCTCGCCCCGCGCCTCGGCCTCCCGCTGCGGACCACCGGGCTGCTCGGCGGCGTGCTCACCCTCGGCTTCGTCCTGGTGTGCCGCCCGGATCCGAGCGTCCTGCGGGCCGCCGCCTGCGGAGCCGTCGTGCTGCTCGCCCTGGCGACCGGGCGCCGCAGATCGCTGATCCCGGCGCTGGCGGCGGCCGTACTGCTGCTGGTGCTGTGCGACCCGTGGCTGGCGATCAGTTACGGCTTCGTGCTGTCCGTGCTGGCCACCGGCGCGCTGCTGACGCTCGCGCCGCGGTGGAGCGAGGCCCTGCGCCGGCGCCGGGTGCCCCCGCGGCTCGCGGAGGCGCTGGCCGCCGCGGCCGCCGCGCAGGCCCTGTGCGCGCCGGTCGTCGTGCTGTTGTCGGCGCGGGTGAGCCTGGTGGCGGTGCCGTGCAATCTGCTCGCCGAGGCCGCCGTCGCGCCCGCCACGGTGCTCGGATTCGCCGCGCTGGCGGCGGCGCCGGTCGCGATGCCCGTGGCCAAGGTCCTCGCGTGGTGCGCGAGTTGGCCTGCCGCGTGGATCGCGTGGGTCGCCCGGACGGGGGCCGCGCAGCCCGGCGGGGGAGTGGGCTGGCCGGCCGGGTGGACGGGGGCGCTGCTGCTGGCCGCGGTCACGGTGGTCGTGGTGGCGGTGGGCCGGCGGATGCTGCGGCATCCGTGGGCGTGCGCGGTCTGCGGGGTCCTGCTCCTGCTGCTGGTCGTGCAGCCGCCCCCGCTCACCCGCCTGATCACCGGCTGGCCGCCGCCGGGCTGGCGGTACGCGATGTGCGATGTGGGGCAGGGCGACGCGTCGGTGCTGGCGGCGGGGGACGGCACGGGCGTGGTGGTGGACGCGGGGCCGGACCCGGACCTGGCCGACCGCTGCCTGCGCGCGCTCGGCATCACGCGGGTCCCGCTGGTCGTGCTGACCCATTTCCACGCCGACCATGTGGCGGGCCTGCCGGGGGTGCTGCGCGGGCGTTCGGTCGGGGCGATCGAGACGACGGACTTCGAGGAGCCCGCGGACGAGGCCGAGTTCGTACGGCGGGAGGCGGCGCGGCGGCATCTCCCACTCACCCACGCGGTCGCCGGGGAGCGGGGCACGATCGGCGAGCTGTCGTGGGAGGTGCTGTGGCCACAGCGTCCGGGGCCGGTGCCGGACGGGCCCAACGACGCCAGCGTGACGCTGCTCGTGCGGTCGGCGGGGCTGCGGCTGCTGTTGCTGGGCGACCTCGAACCCCCGGCACAGCGGGAACTGCTGGAGTCGCCGCTGTCCGCCGCGCTCGGCCGGGTGGACGTCCTGAAGGTGGCCCATCACGGGTCGGCGTACCAGGACTTCGCGCTGATACGCCGGGTCGCGCCGCGGCTGGCGCTCATCTCGGTGGGGGCGGACAACCCGTACGGGCATCCTGCCGTCGGTACGGTCGCCGCGTTGCGGGCCGGTGGGGCGACGGTGCTGCGGACCGACCGGGACGGGGCGCTGGCCGTCGTGGGCGGGCGCGGAGGGCCGGCGGTCGCGCGAGACTGAGGACATGAACTCCGCACAGGCAGACGCCTACCTCCGCCGTCTGGGCGCCGCGCGCCCCGTCCGCCCCACCTCGGAGGCCCTGCGGGAGCTGCATCTGCGGCACCTGCGCAGCGTGCCGTTCGAGAATCTGTCGGTGCATCTCGGGGAGGAGGTCGTGCTCGACGAGGAGCGGCTGCTGGAGAAGGTGGTGGGCGCGGAGCGCGGCGGGTTCTGCTACGAACTCAACGGTTCCTTCGGGGCGTTGCTCGTGGCACTCGGCTACGACGTCACGTTGTTGGCGGCGCGGGTGCACGGCGCCGAGGGGCGGCTCGGGATCCCGTACGACCATCTCGCGCTGCGGGTGCGGACGGTGGACGGGGGCGACTGGCTGGCCGATGTCGGGTTCGGGACGCACAGCCACTTCCCGCTGGCGTTCGGGGAGCGGGGCGAACAGAAGGACCCCGGCGGGGTGTTCCAGGTGCAGGCGGCGGGACCGGACGCGGCGGGCGCCCGCGGCGGCGCGGCGGGGGACGCGGATCTGGAGGTGCTGCGGGACGGGGAGCCCGCGTACCGGCTGGAGGTGCGGCCGCGGGTGCTGGGGGACTTCGTGGCCGGGGCCTGGTGGCACAGCACCTCGCCCGCCTCGCACTTCACGCGGTCGCTCGTCTGCTCGCGGATCACGCCGGACGGCGGGCGGATCACGTTGAGCGGGCGGAACCTGACGCTGACCGGCCCGGACGGGACGCGGGAGGTGCGTGAAGTGGCGTCGGACGAGGAGGTGTTGGCGCTGTACCGGGAGCGGTTCGGGATCCGGCTGGAGCGGGTGCCGGAGCTGCGCGGCAGCTCGGCGGCGAACGGCTGAAATCCCATCTCCCGCCCCGATCGGGGAACTCGTGGGCGGTACCGGCAGTTGTGTCCTTCCTGTGAAGGGATACCCCGCTTTGCCTCGAAAGCCGCATCGGTGATCGAATGGATCTTCGGTAACGGGTTGATGTCGGCGACGGCGTCGACACCCGACGGCTAGGCGCAGAGGTGTGATGGATGATCGGGCGGCTGTGGAGCAGGCGGAACCGGGCGCAGCGGACGGGCCCCCTCGCGGCGGTGCTGACCCCGCCGTCCGCGGGCGTGCTGAACTGCCGGGTGCTGGACCCGGTCGGCGAGCCGGTGGCGCATGCGGAGCTGACGGTCGTCGACGAGATGGGCCGCACGGTGGTCGGCGGGGGCACGGACCCGTACGGCACCTTCATGGCGACGTTGCCCGCCGGGGAGTACCGGCTCGCGGTGTCGGCCGAGGGGTACGCCCCCTACCGGGCGACGGCGCTGGTCACGGAGGACACGCTCGCCTCGCTGGGTGATGTGCACCTCCAGGTCGCGCATCCGCCGCAGCTGCCCGCGGCGGGCGACTGGGAGGTGGAGCCCACGCACTCCTCGATCGGCTTCACCGCCCGCCACATCGGGCTGGCCCGGATCCACGGGCGGTTCAACTCCTTCGCGGGCGCGGTGCGGATCGCCGACCGGATGGAGGACTCGGCGATGCATGTGGTGATCGACGCGGCCTCCATCGACACGAACGTGCGGATGCGGGACGACCATCTGCGGTCGGCGGACTTCCTCGACGTCCGGCGCTTTCCGACGCTGGAGTTCTACAGCGACCGCTTCTCGTTCCGGGGCGGCAACCGGTGGGCGGTGACCGGCGCGCTGTCGCTGCACGGCGTGACGCGGACGGTGACGCTCGACGCGGAGTACCTCGGTCTGGGCAACGGTATGGAGGGCGAGACGCGGGCGGCCTGCCGGGCCACGACGGAACTGCACCGCGACGACTTCACCGTGAGCTGGCAGACCATGCTCGCGAAGGGGATCGCGGTGGTGGGCCCGAGCATCCGGATCGGCCTGGACGTCCAGATCGTGCCGGCGGGCTGACGTCCAGATCGTGCTGACGGGCCGCCGGGCCGCCGGGCTGACGGGCTGACGCGCCGCCGGGCTGACGGGTTGACGGCCGACCCCTGCCCCCGGGTCGGGCCGTGTGAGCGGTGCCGGAAAATGGTCGGGTGAGCGATGTGAGACATGTGCTGGTGCTGCCCGACCGCGACGCCGCGGAAGAGGCCGCGGAGGCGCTCGGGGAGCGGTTCGGCACCGACGAGGAACCGCGGATCGTCCGCGACGCGCTGGCCGGTGAGGACGACGCCGAGGACGCGCAGTGGCTGATCGTGCTGCGGGACGAGAGCGGCCGGCTCGACGCGGAGGCGCTGGACGCCTTCGCGGGGGAGTGGGACGGCTGGCGCGAGGAGCCCTGACCGACCGGCTCCGGCCCCCTCGCGGACCGGCGCCCGGTGTCAGTGCCCCGTGCGATGCTGTACGCGATGGCCAGGAACACTGCGAACGACGACCTTCTCGCCCCGGTGACGCTCGCCGTGGGCCAGGAGGACCTGCTGCTGGACCGCGCCGTGCGGGAGGTGGTGGCCGCCGCCCGGGCCGCCGACCCCGACACGGACGTGCGCGACCTCACCTCGGACCAGCTCCAGCCCGGCACGCTGGCGGAGCTGACCAGCCCGTCGCTCTTCGCGGAGCGCAAGGTCGTGATCGTGCGCAATGCGCAGGACCTGTCCGCGGACACGATCAAGGACGTGAAGGGGTATCTCTCCGCGCCCGCCGAGGAGATCACGCTCGTGCTGCTGCACGCGGGCGCGGCCAAGGGCAAGGGGTTGCTGGACGCGGCGCGCAAGGCGGGCGCGCGCGAGGTGGCCTGCCCGAAGATGACCAAGCCCGCGGACCGTCTCGCCTTCGTGCGGGGCGAGTTCCGCACGGCCGGACGGTCGGCGACGCCCGAGGCGTGCCAGTCGCTCGTCGACGCGATCGGCAGCGATCTGCGGGAGCTGGCGTCGGCGGTGTCGCAGCTCTGCGCGGACGTGGAGGGCACGATCGACGAGGCCGTCGTCGGGCGGTACTACACGGGCCGCGCGGAGGCGTCCAGCTTCACCGTCGCGGACCGCGCGGTGGAGGGCAGGGCGGCCGAGGCGCTGGAGGCGCTGCGCTGGTCCCTGGCGACCGGGGTCGCCCCGGTGCTGATCACGAGTGCGCTGGCCCAGGGCGTGCGGGCGATCGGCAAGCTGTCGTCGGCGAGGGGCGGCAGGCCCGCGGACCTCGCGCGCGAGCTCGGTATGCCGCCCTGGAAGATCGACCGGGTGCGCCAGCAGATGCGCGGCTGGACGCCGGACGGCGTGTCCGTGGCCCTGCGCGCGGTGGCGGAGGCCGACGCCGGGGTCAAGGGCGGCGGCGAGGATCCCGGGTACGCCCTGGAGAAGGCCGTGGTCACCATCGCCCGCGCGGCCCGCTCCCGCGGCCGGACCTGACCCCGGCCCCCC
>NZ_LAVA02000040.1 GCF_000974985.2 Streptomyces mangrovisoli
CCCTGCGGACCGGCCCCTGCGGACCGGCCCCGGCGGGCCGGGGCCGTGCACCGGCCCCCGGCGGATCGGGTGCGCGGTGGACGGGCCCCCGGCGGACCGGGCTGCCGCGTCCCTGGCCCGTCCGAGAGTCGGGTCCTAGGCCAGCAGTGCCTCCGCCTCCGCCAGTGTCTCGGTGACCCGCAGTGCGAAGGCCGCGTCGCAGGGGTGCGGGGTGCCCGTGCGGGCGGAGTCGAGGAGTGCGTCGGCGGCCCGGCGGAAGGCCGCGACGCCGTCGTCCGAGCCGGCGGGCAGCAGCGTCGCGCCCGCCTCGCCGCGCAGCTCCAGCGCGGCCCCGGCCGCGGCGGGCGGGGCGCTGAGGCTGAGGGTGAGCGTGCTCGACGCGCCGCCGGTGTGCTCCAGCACCAGGTGTACGGCGTCGCGCGGCCCGCGGACGGCGGCGGCCACCCGGCGCACGTCGCCGAGGACCGGGACCAGCACCGACAGGGCGTGCGGGCCGATGTCCCAGAGCGGGCCCTTCTCCCGCCGCCAGGGCGAGTCGGCGAACGGGCTGTCGCTGGTGAAGACGGCGCCGAGCCAGTGGGCTCGCGCCGTGAACCAGCCCGGCTTGGCGGCCTGTTCGGCGATCCAGACCGCGGGTTCCCGCTGGAAGCGGGTGGTGAAGAAGACGACCGAGGCGACCTGCGCCTTCTCGGCCGCCGTCACCACCGCGCGGCCCTCCGGCACGGACAGCGCGATCGGTTTGTCCAGCAGCAGGTGGCGGCCCGCCCCGGCCGCCCGGACCGCCAACTCGGCCTGCACGGACGGGGGGAGCGCCACCGCGACGGCGTCGACGTCGTCGAGGAGGGCGTCGACGTCGGCGTAGGCGCGGGTGCCGAAGCGGTCGGCCAACTCCCGTGCCGCCTCGGGGCGCCGGCCCCACACCCCGGCGAAGTCCAGCCGGTCGTGCTCGTGCAGGGCGGGTGCGTGCACCATCCGCGCCCAGGGTCCGGTGCCCAGCAGTCCGATGCGCATACGGTGGCCTCTCCTCGGCACGCCGCCGCGGTGGCCGCCGATGTCGTACGGACGCACGGTCGCGTCCGCGGTGATCGTGACATGGCCCCCCGGCCCGCGCGCAAGCCCCTGCCGGCCGTGCCGGGTTCCCGGCCCGCGCCGCAGCTCAGGACGTGGTGCGGGCGGTCCCGTTGGCGTGTGCGTGCGCCGGGCGGGGCTCGCCCGCGAGCCACTCGGCGATGCTGCGGGCGATGGGCTGGCCGGTGTCCATCTCGATGAAGCCGAACTGGCCGGACTGGTTGCACTCCAGGAACCACCAGATGCCGTCCGCGTCCTCGGCGAAGTCGAAGGCACCGTAGGCGAGTTCGGCCTCGTGAAGGTAGGTGCGGACGGCGGCGCCGACGCGCGGCGGGACCTCCACGGGCCGCCAGGGTTCGGTGGACTCGGCGAACCGCACGTCCACCACGTCGGGGTCGGCGTCCGCGGCCACGGCCTTGCGGGCGCCGTGGAGACGGTCGCCCACCACGGTCAGCCGGATGTCGGCCCGTTTGGCGATCCGGCGTTGCAGCAGTGTCGGGCCGTAGGCGACGGCCGCGAAGTCGGCGTCCGGGGCGACCCTGCTGGTCGGCACCGCCCGCGGCGGTTCCTGCGGGTGCGCGCCGGAGACCGGCTTGACCACCAGGTCCGGGAAGCGCTCCGCGAAGTCCCGGGCCGCCTGCGGGAACGTCGTGATGAGGGTGGCGGGCACGGCCAGGCCGCTGCGCTGGGCGAGCCGCAGCTGCCAGGGCTTGTGGCGGGCGCGGGTGGCCGCGTCGGGATGGTTCATCCAGCGGGCGTCGGTGGAGCGCAGCATCCCGTACAGCGCCTGGGAGGACTCCTCGGACAGCCAGGCGGACGGGTCGGCGGCGCGGGCGGCGGGCACGCCCGGTCTGCGCACCCAGACGGACCGCAGACCGGACATGCTGACCAGGCGGCCCGCCACGGACAGATGCCCGCGTGAGACGCCGTGCACGTACTCGCCCGAGAGGGCGACGCCGTGGGTCAGGTCGGCGGGGTCGAACCGGAGCACCGGGACGCCCGCCTCGTGCAGACGGACGACCACCATGTCGGCCGTCACGTCTTCTTCACTCGTCAGGATGAGCACGGTCATGTCGGATTCCGCGGTCAGTCGTCGAAGTGCGTCTTGGAACCCGCGGTCGAGGTGGTGGTCCCCAGCGCGCGCATGACGGCGAAGTCGGTGGCGGCGAGCCGACCGTCGGGGAGCACGTTCAACTGGAGTCCGGAGTCGTAGACATACGGAACGGTGACTTCCAACTGTGCCGCTGGGCGCGCGTAGTTGAGCGCGAACGGTTGCATCGTCTCTCCCTGTTCGGTGCTGCCTCCGCCGGACGGGCCCTCTTATCGGATGCCCCGCTCCGCCCGCCTGGTTTCGGCTTCCACGGACTTATACGAATCGAACGGGTGAATGGTTTCCTTACTCTCCGTAGTCATCGTCCGGGCCTGCGCTTTTCCAGCATGTTCAACGACCACGTGTCGCCTTAATCACATCCGCCACTTGAGCAACATGGCGCGAACGCGCCCCGGGAGTACCCAAGTCCACCTGTTCGGATGACAATTCCCGCCCGTACGTCCTCAGTTGGGCGGGCTGTCCGAGGTTGACCGGGACGCCGGAAGTATGCGCCCGCACGGGACCGATACCGGGAAAGACGCGCGCGGAGCCGCCGACGTTTCGCCGGGGCGGTGCACCCTGTCCGCGCGGACGCCGTCACCGGGCGCCGATGGTGCGGCGCGGGGTCGTACGCGATGATGGCCGGCGTGAACCTCGAGCCGCACCGCAGCGAGTTGGTTACGTACTGCTACCGCATGACCGGGTCCTTCCACGAGGCGGAGGACCTGACGCAGGAGACGCTGCTGCGCGCCTGGAAGGCCCGCGACCGCTACGACCCGGCGCGCGCCTCACTGCGGACCTGGCTCTACCGGATCGCCACCAACGTGTGCCTGACCGCCCTGCGGGGCCGCGCCCGCCGCCCGCTGCCCTCCGGGCTCGGCGCGCCGAGCGACGACCCGGCGGCGCCGCTGACGCCCGCGACGGACATCCCGTGGCTCCAGCCGTTCCCCGACGCGCGGTTCGACCCGGAGCTGCGCACCGGCCTGCGGCTCGCGCTCGTCGCGGCCCTCCAGCTGCTGCCGGCCCGGCAGCGGGCCGTGCTCGTGCTCCGCGAGGTCCTGGAGTTCAGCGCCGCCGAGGTCGCCGAACAGCTCGACACCTCGGTCGCCGCGGTCAACAGCGCGCTCCAGCGCGCCCGGTCCGCGCTGGCCGGGATCGAGGACGCGGGCGAGGTGCCCGAACCGGACGACCCGGCCGCCCGCGCCACCGTCGAGCGGTACGTCCGCGCCTTCGAGGCCGCCGACGTGGCCGCGCTCGTACGGCTGCTCACCGACGCCGTCGTCCTGGAGATGCCGCCGATCCCGTTCTGGTACCGCGGCGGCGAGCACTACGGCGCCTTCATGGAGGGGGTGTTCGCGCGGCGCGGCACCGGCTGGCGGGTGCGGGTCGTGACGGCGGGCGGCCAGCCCGCGCTCGCCGCGTACGCCCCCGGGCCGGGCCGGGACGACGGGCCGGTGCTGCACTCCGTCCAGGTCCTCACCCTGCTCGGGGACCGGATCGCGCGGAACTCGGTGTTCGTCGACCCGCAGGTGCTGGCCTCCTTCGGCCTGCCGCCCCAGCCGCCCGCGAACGAATTCTCCCCGCCGCGATGAGTCCGGCCGGTGCCGCCGGTATGTACCTGCGAGCATCGACCGAGAGGACAGTCGCGATGAGCGTCATCGTCATTCAATTCATCACCGTGGACGGGGTGGCCGCCGACCCGGCCGGCGCCTCGGGCACGCCGACCGGTGGCTGGGTCCTGCGGCACGGCCGGGAGCAGATCGCGGGGGACAAGTTCGGGATCGCGGACGTGCTGGAGGACGGCGCGATGCTGCTGGGCCGCGCGACCTGGCAGGAGTTCGCGCGGATCTGGCCCGGTCGGTCCGGTCCCTTCGCGGACCGCATGAACGCGGCGCGCAAGCTGGTCGTCTCCCGCACCGGCCTGGACACCTCGGCCTGGAGCAACTCGACCGTCGTCGACGGCGACCCGGCCGCCGCCGTCCGCAAGGCGGAGGGCGACATCGTGGTGCTGGGCAGCCGCAGCGTCGTCGGGGCCCTCGCGGCCGAGGACCTGGTCGACGAGTACCGCCTGCTGACCTTCCCGGAGGTCGTCGGCACCGGAGATCCGTTCTTCCCCGCGGGGACGGCGCCGGTCCACCTGCGGTGCCTGTCGGTGGAGCCGTCCGGCGTCGGCTTCCTGACCCGCTATGCGAGGACCGGCGCGTGAACCAGCGCGACACGCGCGCGGGGCCGGACGCCGTACGGCGTCCGGCCCCGCGCTGTCCTGCCCGTTCCCGTTGTGCGGCGGGTCAGACGCCCCAGGTGCCCTGGTTCACGGCGCAGTTCCAGCCGGTCCCCTTCAGCGTGAACTTCACCTTGTAGGAGTGCGTGTTGAGCAGGTGCGTGCGCACCGTGACGCCGAGCTTCCCCTTGGCCTTGAGCGTGGCCGTGTAGACGGAGACGGTCTTGGACGTGCGGTGCGTGACCTTGCCGCCCTTCGCCGTCGCCGTCCCGAAGCGGATGTTCTTCACGTCGGTCACCGTGAAGGTGACCTTCTTGAAGCTCTTCGTGGTGCTCTTGTTGTTGACACCGAAGTACAGCCCGCTGCCGGTCACCCAGCCGTTCGAGTCGACGTAGAAGCGGCTCGGGTAGCTGATGCTGATCGGGCAGCTCGAACTCGTCGCCGAGGCGGACGCCGCCGACGCGGCGCCCGCGAAGCCGAGCTGAGCGGCGGTGACGATCCCGGCCGTCGCCAGGACGGCCGTCGTCGTACGCGTACGGTTCACTGCGGTCTACCTCCCCCTGAGGCCCCCGTGGGCCCTGCTGACGGAACGTGCGGTGTTCCGGACCGCCCGACTCGATGGAGCGTCAAGGCGGCGCGCCGCCATTCCTAGCACGAACCCCCACCCCCACACGCCCTCAAAAGCGCCCCCCACCCAACCGGTGACGAAATCCGAACATCCACCGGGCATAGGGCCGTTGAGCGCCACCTCGCACCGGCCGCCGCACTGCCCCACCGCCGCTCCCGTCGCACCGCCGCTCCCGTCGCACCGCCCCACGCCGCGCGGCGCGGGTGCCGCCTCGCCAGGATGACGCGCTCCCCGAACATCATCGTCCGGAGGGGTCGTTCCGAGGGAAGCTCAGGGGACTGGGCATCTTCACCGCGGGCGCCGTCATGGGTGCCGGCGGTGACGGCGGACAGCAGGACGCCGGGGCTTCCGGAGTGGATCGAGCGGGGGCACCGGAACCAGCGGGAGCGGCAGCGGATCGGGCTCCACCACCACCTGCTCGATCCGGTCCAACGCCGGCAACTGCTACTCCGCAGGCCAGTTCTGCCGCAACAGCGACCACGGTGCCACGACGACCACCGCGAGCGGCGCGCGGATCCGGTGTTCCTACAGTGCGAACGCTTGGCGGTGGACGTACGCCTGAGTGGGTGTCGGTTGGGGCGAACGTGTATTCCTGTAGCGGCCATGTTTTCTCAAGGCGAGGCAACGGGGCGGCAACGGCGGTATGGCGTGGGTCATGGGTTGGTCAATCCCTTCCTTCCCGTTGTCCGCCTGTTCATCATCGGCCCCTGACGCCGCACACCGCGGCGAGCGGAGAGTGGCGGGCGACCAGTCCGCGAGAACACTCGACAAGGGGTATCCATGGCCGAGTTGACACGTCGTAGACTTCTGGGTTCGACCGCGGGCGCGCTGGGCGGCGCCGCGGCGCTCTCCCTCCTCCCACCGAGCGTCCAGAAGGCGGTCGCAGCCGAACCGCCCAAGCACAGCTCGCTGCGCGACATCGAGCACGTCGTCCTGCTGATGCAGGAGAACCGGTCGTTCGACCACTACTTCGGGACCTTGTCCGGCGTCCGCGGCTTCTCGGACCCGCACGCGCTGCGCCTCGACACCGGCCGCAGCGTCTTCTACCAGCCCGACGCCGTGAACCCCAAGGGCTATCTGCTCCCCTTCCACCTGGACACCCATACGTCCAGCGCCCAGGCCATCCCGTCGACCAGCCACGCCTGGTCCGTGCAGCACTCGGCGTGGAACAACGGCAAGATGGACCAGTGGCTCCCCGCCCACCGCGCGGCCGACGGGGTCAACGGCCCCTACGTCATGGGCTACTACACGCGCGAGGACATCCCCTTCCAGTTCGCGCTCGCCGAGACGTTCACCATCTGCGACAACTACTTCTGCTCGGTCTTCGGCCCCACCTGGCCGAACCGCCTGATGTGGATGACCGGTTCGATCGACCCCGGCGGCACCCTGGGCGGCCCGGTCATCAAGAACTCGGCTCCGCAGCCCTACCGCTGGACGACCTACGCCGAACGCCTCCAGGACGCCGGAGTCAGCTGGAAGGTCTACCAGCAGGACGACGACTACGGCTGCAACATGCTGGAGCAGTTCGCCACCTTCAAGAACGCGCAGCCCGGTTCCGACCTGTACGAGCGCGGTGTGCGCCCGCAGCCCGAGGGCACCTTCGAGGACGACGCTCGCAACGACCGGCTGCCGGCCGTGTCCTGGATCATGCCCACCAGCTACCAGTCCGAGCACCCGGACTACCTTCCCGCGGCCGGCGCCGACTTCGTCGCGTCGAAGATCGAGGCCATCGCGTCCAACCCGAAGGTGTGGCGCAAGACGGCCTTCATCCTCAACTACGACGAGAACGACGGCCTGTTCGACCACGTCGCCCCGCCCACCCCGCCCGCCGGCACGGCCGACGAGTTCATCTCCGGCCTGCCCATCGGCGGCGGCTTCCGGGTGCCCGCCATCATCATCTCGCCCTGGACGGTGGGCGGCTGGGTCGCCACCGAGGCGTTCGACCACACCTCGGCACTCCAGTTCCTGGAGCGCTTCACCGGGGTGGCGGAGCCGAACGTCAGCGCCTGGCGGCGCGACACCTTCGGCGACTTCACCTCCGCGTTCCGCTTCTCCCGCCCCCGGCGCCACGCCCCGAGCCTCCCCGACGACACCGCGGAGCAGCTGGAGAAGGCCAAGGAGGAGGTCGCCACCCTGCCCAAGCCGACCCTGCCCGGCGCCGACCAGACGTTCCCGCACCAGGAGCGCGGCCGCCGCCCGCACGTGTGACCCGCGCCGCTCGGCATCCCGTGGTGCGGGGCCTTCCCACCGGCCCCGCACCACCCGGTGTCAACGGCCCGCCGACCGCGTACGATCCCGCCACCGACGTACCACCGGCGGGGACCGAGGAGAGCGACGCGTGGACAGCGTGGACACAGGGGCGGACACGACCGTCGTGGTGACCGGCGGCAGCGGATTCGTCGGCAGCCATCTCGTACGGCGGCTGCTGGAGCGGGGCTACACCGTGCGCACGACCGTGCGCCGCGCCGCGGACCCCGTGAAGACCCGCCCGCTGCGCGAGATGCAGGAGGCCTTCCCCAGCCGCCTGACGCTCTTCGAGGCCGACCTGCTCGCCGAGGGCTCCTTCGACGAGGCCATGAAGGACTGCCGCACCGTCTTCCACGTGGCGTCCCCGTTCCTGATGCCCGAGAAGATCACGGACGGGCAGCGCGACATGGTCGACCCCGCGCTGCTCGGCACCCGCAACGTCCTGGCGAGCGTCGAACGCACCCCGAGCGTCGGCACGGTGGTCCTGACGTCCACCGTCGGCACCGTCTTCGGCGACTACGCCGACGTCCTGGAGATGGACGGACAGGTCCTGAGCGAGCGGTACTTCAACACGTCGAGCACGGTGGAGAACAACCCCTACCACTACGCCAAGACCCTCGCCGAGGCCGCCGCCCGCGAGGCCGCCGCCGGCCAGGACCGCTGGCGGCTGGTCTGCCTCAACCCCGGCCTGGTGCTGGGCCCCTCGCTCACCCCCGCGTCCACGTCCGGCAGCCTGTTCCTGCTCGACGAACTCTTCAAGGGCTACTTCTTCTACGGCGCCCCCGACTTCAGCTTCACCACGGTCGACGTCCGTGACCTGGCCGACGCCCATGTCGCCGCCGCCGAACATCCCGAGGCCACCGGCCGGTACATCGTCGCGGCCGAGACCATGACGTCGTTCCACGACATGGCCCGGATCGTCCGCACCCGCCACCCCCGCGACCCGCGGCTGCCGCGCACCGCCCTGCCGCACTGGCCCGTCCGGATCCTCGGCCCCGCCTTCGGCCTCACCCAGGACTACATCCGCAAGCACCTCGGCATCCGCTTCCGCGTGGACAACACCCGCGGACTGCGCGAACTCGGCCTCACCTACCGGCCGACAGCGGAGACCGTGCTGGACCACCACGCGTCGTGGCGGGCCCAGCGCCGCCGTACCCGCTGAACCCGCCCCGGACCGCGCACGGCAACGGGCCGGGCGGAAAAGGGCCGGGCGGAAAAGGGCCGGACGACAAAGGGCCGGACGACGAAGGGCTGCACGGCAAAGGCCCTACGCGTCCTGCCCGTTCCGCAGCGCCCGTCGCGCCCCCACCTCGCTCGGGTACTCCCGGACCGTGAACGCGGCGAGGACCCAGCCGACGAGCCACGCCGCGCACGCGGGCAGCACGGGCGCCGCCACCAGCAACAGGAAGCGGCCCGCGACCGCGCGCCCGCCGGACCGCCGCGTCTCGTCCCGCTTGCCCGCACGGGCCGCGGCGGGCGACGGCGGGTCCTGGAGCCGGCGCCGGTGCTCCCGGCGCTGCACCACCCAGCCCCACACGAGCGCCCCACAGGACGCGACGACCTGGACCCAGTCCCACACCGGCCGCACCGCGGAGGGCAGTTCGCCCCGGAAGCCGCCGTAGAGCCGCAGCGCGACGAAACACGCGAAGGCCGTCACCGCGAACCAGAGCAGGGCGCCGAAGGCGCGCCGAAGCCAGTAGCGCGGGCCCCGCTCGTACCAGGTGGTGCCTAGCCCCGGCAGGGCCGGGACGCGGGCGGGAGCCCCCGCGGCGGGCGCTTCAGAAGAGGCTCTTGATGCCATGCCAGACGTCATCCTTCAGTCGTACGAAGTCGTCCCCGGTCTCCGACAGCACGTTCCCGGAGCCGTGCAGGATCCCCCCGACCACGCCGTGGTCGTGGATGTCCTCGCTCCAGTGCTCGTGGAAGGAGTGGTCGATGATGCCCGTCGCGCCGATCACGACCGCGCCGCCGACCCCGGCGACCACGGCCACCGGAACATCGACCGGCGCGGCGGCCACCAGCCCGGCCGTGATCGCCGTCCCGGCGACCAGACCGGCGATGTTGGCGCCGCCGTCGACGGTGACGGAATGCTGCCACGACCAGCCCTTGTCGTGGTCGTCGGACGCCTCCAGCAGCCCGCAGGCGCCGGCCGCCGCGACGTCCAGGACCGGTATCTCCTTGAGGAAGTCGGGGAGTTTCTCGACGCCCTCGCCGAGCCGCAGCGCGTCCGCGGCGTCGGCGAGCTTCACGTTGAGCGCGCGGTCGTACGGCAGTGCCGTACTGCCGTGGTCGGCGCGGGCGATGTCCGACTCCAGCGACTCGACCTGCGCGACCGCGTCCCGGTAGGCACCCTTTGCGGGGAGGTCCTTGGGCAGGTTCTTGCCGGCCTTCTGGAACGCCTTGCGCTCGGAGCGCAGCGCCTTCTTGGCCGCCGTCTCCTCGGCCTTGGCGTCGTCCAGGGCCGCGCGCGCCTTGGCCCCGCCGGCCCGCGCGTCCTCGGCGTCGTAGGCGTACAGACCGCGCAGATAGTCCGCGAGGGTGACCTTGTCGCCCTGCGAGACCGGGCCGGTGACCTGCGCGTACAGCGCGGTCAGCTGGTCGGCGGCGACCAGGCGGGCGTGCTGCGCGGTGTGCAGGATCTCCTGGCGCACCTGGTCGTACTCGTGGAACGCGGAGATCGTCTTCTGGTCGTCCGCGGTGGGCGGATCGGCGGTGACGAAGGAGTTCGGCACGCCCTTGGCGCCCATCGGCACGCCCTTGCCCACCGCGACGGCCTCGGCGTTCTGGAGAGCCGTCTCGCACCCGGACAGCGACTGGACGAGCGTGTCGAGGATGGCGCCCGCGTCGTGCACGAGGTTGGCGAAGGCGCCCGCGGTGAGCGCGTCCTCGCTCCAGCGGCCGCGGAAGCTCTCGGCGGCCTCGCCCTGCCAGCCCGCGTCGGTCACCAACGCCTCCACGGCGTCGGTGACCGGGCGCACGACGTCGTCGAGCTTGCCCTTGGCGTTCTTGTAGGTGTCCGCCATCGTGCGCAGCCCGCCGATGTCACCGCCGACCCAGCTGTCGCCCATCAGCCCTCACCCGTCATCAGGTCCTCGAACACGCCGTGCACGTCGACGTCGTGGCGCTGGAAGGAGTCGCGTGCGTACGCCACCTTGTCGCCGTGGTCGTCCAGCCGGTCGGCGAACCCGATGTGCAGGGCCACGATCAGGTCGGCGATCTCCTTGATCGCGTGGTCGCAGCCGCCGTCACCGCTGTCCGCGACCGGCGGGGTCACGTCCGGGCCGAGGCCCCGGTAGTCGCGGGCCTGGTCGTGGAAGGTCTTGGTCATCGCGGTGAGATCGCTCATCACCGCCTGGAAGTCGGCCATCAGCGCGCCTCCCGCGCGTACGCGGCCAGGTCCTCCGGCCGCCAGTTGGATTGTCCCGGCGCCACGCGCGGGTCGAGCAGCACGGTCATGCCGCGCCCGCGCACATCCTCGGCGAGCGGTCCGAGCGAAGTGGCCACCCACGGCTGGTTGTCGCCCAGCGCCGCCACCAGCGCGCTCAGGCTGGTGAACGCGAAGGCCACCGTGGAGCCCGCCGGGTGCGCGAAGAACTCGTAGACGATGAAGGGGACTCGGACGGGCCGTCCGGCCTCGTCCCTCGCGTCGACGTAGCGCGGATGCGCGGGCACGAACACCGGTGTGTGGTACGGCGGGACGCCGGGCCGGGGTCCCGGGCGGGCGTCGGCCGGTCCCGCCGGGGCCGGTTGGGCGTCGGCGTAGTCCTGGAGACGGGAACGGACGGTCTTCGGCGTGCCGTCGGCCCGCGTGCCGTCCGGCGGTTCGGGCCCGACGAAGTCCAGTATGCGCGAACGCGTCACCACCCCTGCCCCCGTCCCCTTTGGCTGTGTCGTCGATCGGGTGGCACCACCGTAGCCAGCGTGCGCGAGGGCAAATCCGGCTATGTCGGTTCGGGCCGGGGGACCGATGCAGAACCCGTACAGCGGCTTGGCCGACGCCTGGGTATCGCTTGACCGTTCGATGACCTGGCCGGGAATCGCCGGTGGCCACCGTCGTACGACGGTGGCCACCGGCGAGCGGCGCCGCGGCGCCGGGTGTCACGCGGGCCGGATCGCGCCCTGGATGGCCTGCGGGCCGGCGAAGAAGATGGACTCCTCCTGGATGGACCCGCCGGGGCCGGGCGCGTGGATCATCAGGCCGTTGCCCGTGGACATGCCGACATGGGCGGCACCGGCGTGGAAGAAGATCAGGTCGCCGGGCTTGAGCCGGGTGAGGGGGATCTGCCGCCCGGCGCCGACCTGTTCCTGTGCCGTGCGCGGCAGGGCGACTCCGGCGGCCCGCCAGGCGGCCTGCGTGAGGCTGGCGCAGTCGTAGGCCTCCGGCCCGGCGGCACCCATGAGACACGGCCTGCCGACCTGTGCGCGGGCGAACTCCAGCGCCTTGGCGGCCTTGAGGGCGTAACGGGTGGGCTGCCCCGGGGCGGACGGCTGGGCCGGTGCCGGTGCCGGTGCCGGTGCTTGTGCCGCTGCGGCCGCGGGCATGGCCGCCTGGGCCTGGGCGGCGGCGGCCGGCCATTCCACCGGGGGAGGGGTCTGGGCGGCGACGGCGGGGATCTGCCCGGTGTCCCACTCCGCCTGGGCCGGGACCACGGGCACGGCACCCGTGCCCCACGCCTGCTGCGCGGGCGCGACAGGCATCTGTCCCGTGCCCCAGTCGGGGGTGGGGGTGGCGGTCGGGATGGCGCCCGTGCCCCAGTCGGGGGTGGGGGTGGCGGTCGGGATGGCGCCCGTGCCCCAGTCGGGAGCGGGGGCCGCGGTCGGTACGGCACCGGTGCCCCACTCGACGCGCGGGGTCGGCGGCTGGGCCTGGGCGCCGCTCGTGCCCCACTGGACCCGTGGGGTCGGCATCTGGGCGGCGGCGTCGGTGCCCCACTGCACGCGCGGGGTCGCGGTCGGTACGGCGCGGGCGGCCGGGGGAGCGGCGGGGACGACCGGGGCGGCCTGAGCGGCGGCCGGGGTCGCGGGGAAGGATCCGGTGTTCCACTCCGGCTGAGGCTGCGCCTGGGGCGGGACCGTGGGGACGGCGCCGGTGCCCCAGTCGCCCTGCGCGCCGGGCACCTGGGGAATCGGACCGCTGCCCCAGTCGTTCTGCGCGGGCACGGCCGGGATCTGCCCGGTGCCCCACTCGGGCTGTGCGGGGACCTGAGGGATCGCACCCGTGCCCCAGTCCGGCTGCGAGACCTGCGGGACGGCGCCCGTGCCCCAGTCCGGCTGCGCGGGGACGACGGGCATTCCGCCGGTGGCCCAGTCGGGCAGATCGGCCACCGTCGGGACGGCTCCCGTACCCGGGCCGACCGAGGACGGGACGACCGGGATCGGGCCGCTGCCCCAGTCGTTCTGGGCCGGGATGACCGGCATGGGGCCCGTGCCCCAACCGGGCTGGGCGGCGGGGACGACGGGCATCTGCCCGGTGCCCCACTCCGCCTGCGCGGGGACCTGGGGGATGGCACCGGTTCCCCAGTCGGCCTGTGCGGGGACCTGGGGGATGGCGCCCGTGCCCCAGTCGGCCTGTGCGGGGACCTGGGGGATGGCGCCCGTGCCCCAGTCCGGCTGTGCGGGGACCTGCGGGATCGCACCCGTTCCCCAGTCCGGCTGAGCCGGGACGACGGGCATGGCGCCCGTGCCCCAGTCCGGCTGTGCGGGGACCTGCGGGATCGCACCCGTGCCCCACTCCGCCTGGGCCGGAACCGCCGGGATCTGCCCGGTACCCCACTCGGGCTGCACGGTCGGCAGGACACTCGTCGGGCCGGGCGCGGCGGCGGGGGAGGCCGTCAACTCGGGGCGCGGAGCGGTGGGTTGCGCGGGCGCGGCGGGCAGGGCGAGCGGGGCTGCGGCCGGGCGGGCCGGGGCCGCCGGAAATTCCGCAACCGCGGCGGAGCCCGAACCGCCGGTCAGCTCCGGGGTCTTGCGGAGAGCGGCCTCCAGGTCGCTGAGGGTGGGACCGGAGTCCTTGTCCTTGCGCGGGGCGGGCGAGGAGGAGCGCGGGCGGTCCGCCTCGCGCTGGGGGAGCCGGTCCCGGGGCAGCGCGGCGGCGACCGTCGGGCCGATCGCGTTGCGGGCCATGTCGAACCACTGCCGCGCGACGCCGTCCATCTCCGAGCCGGAACCCGAACCGCCCCGACCGGAACCCGAACCGCCTCTGCCCGCACCGGACTTGCCGGATCGGCGGGAGGCGCCGACGGTCATCGCGCGGGTGGCGTTGTACGTTCCGGAGTCCGTCTCGGCGCGGTTGTACAGGTTGTTGATCCGCTGCTCGATCTCGGCGCCGCTGGGCCCCTCGTCTCGCGCCATGGTGGGAGACGTACTCCTTCCGTGCTCCGCCTACCGAGTTAGCTGACGGGTTCGGGCGGTATCGGAAGGCGTGCCCTACGGCCCTCGCCCGGGTGGGCGGTCGGGTCGATTCACCCCGGAGATCGGTGGGTCCCCGGCTCCGGTTCGCCCCTGGGGGCCGTACCGGATTCGACGGAGGCCGCGCGACCCGGCGAGGTTCGCCGGAGGGAGTCGTACAGCCTGGGGTCAAAATAACGAACTTGTGTGCCGTGTGTGAAGGTTGGAGCGCGGTATGTCCGATACGTAATTGTGATATTCGCCTTAGTCATTGGTGGGCAAAGTCACCACGGGGCCGGGCGGGGTCTGGTGTCGTCCGTTCAGGCCCGTGTTGCGACCGCTCCCACAACGGCCGTGACCGTCCGGCGCACTGCCTCGGCGTCGGGCGGGGTGCCCGTGCGGTCGGCGAACAGCAGATGCCCGGCCCCGATGAGCGTGGGGGCGAGGGTTCGCACGTCGGCGTCGGCGGCGACGCGTCCGCGCTCGCGCTCGGCGTCGAGGTAGCCCGCGAGCATGGCCGTCGCCTCCGCGAGCAGGGGCACCCCCGACGGTGCGGTGCGGCGCAGCCGGGCGCGCAGCTCGTCGCGGAACGTGATGAGGCTGACGATCGCCACGGCCACCGAGCCGAACACCTCCGTCAGCGCCTCGGCGAGGTTGTCCACCACGGTGCCGGTGCCCGCGCGGTCGCGGAGCGCGGCGGCCTGCGTCTCGACGCGGGCGACCCGGTCCTGCACCAACTCGGCGAGGAAGGCGTCGAAGTCGGCGAAGTGCCGGTGCAGCACGCCCTTGGCGCACCCGGCCTCCGTGGTCACCGCCCTGCTGGTCAGCGCGCTGGGCCCGGACCGCAGCAGAATGCGCTCGGCCGCGTCGAAGAGCTGTTCGCGCGGGTCGCGCAGGGCCACGCCGGTCGGCGCCATACGGGTCGTCCTCTCCTTGCCGGAACACGGCCGAGGGTAACCCTCCCCGTTGACGAGTGGGCACGTGCCCACCATAGTGGGCGTATGCCCACTCCTTCGCTCCCGGAGAGCGCGCCCCACCGGCACCGCGACGTGGCGGAGTCCTTCGGCGAGGACGCCGAGCGCTACGACCGCACCCGTCCCCGCTATCCCGAGGCCCTGGTCCGGCGGATCGTCGACGCCTGCCCCGGCCCGGACGTCCTCGACGTCGGCTGCGGTACCGGCATCGTCGCCCGCCAGTTCCGGGCCGCCGGCTGCACCGTGCTCGGCGTGGAACCCGACGCGCGCATGGCTGGCCTCGCCCGCCGTTCGGGCATCGCGACCGAGGTCGCCCGCTGGGAGGAGTGGGATCCCGCCGGACGGACCTTCGACGCGGTGGTGTCGGGGCAGGCGTGGCACTGGATCGACCCGGTGGAGGGGGCCGTTCAGGCCGCGCGCGTGCTGCGTCCCGGCGGCCTCCTGGCCCTGTTCTGGAACGTGCCCGAACTCCCCGTCGAGGTCATGGAGGCGTTCGCCGCCGTCTTCGAACGGGTCGTGCCCGACTCGCCGTTCGACTTCCGGGCGCTCTCCGGCGGCGCCCTGACCGGCTATGCGAGGCTGCTCGACAAGGTCGCCGAAGGCATCGGCGGCACGGGCCGGTTCGGCGGGCCGGAGCAGTGGCGGTGTGCGTGGGAGTGGTCGTACACCCGGGACGCGTGGCTGGCGCAGATGCCCACCTTCGGCCCGCTCACCCGGCTGCCGAAACCGCAGCTGGAGCAGGTGCTGGACGGGGCGGGTGCGGCGGTGGACGCCCTCGGTGGTACCTTCACGGCGCGCTACACGACCATGGCGGTAGGGGCGTCCCTGCTGCCCGGGTGATGACCCCATAACCCCCTGTCGGACCCGTCGAGCCCGACCGTACACTGACAACTCATAGGCATGAGGCCGCAGTTGACGGGGGGAGCCGCCATGTCCGGTGACACACAGGGTCCGTACGGCCCATCAGAGGGCTTCGGCCCCCCGCAGGGCCAGCCGGGCCAGCCGCCCCAGGGCCAGCCGGGTCCGCCGCCGCAAGGATATCCGTCGCCGGGCTATCCGGCGCAAGCACACCCGGCCCAGGGATTCGGTGCGCCGCAGGGCTACGGCGGTCAGCCGCAGGGCTACGGCCCGCCCGCCGGCGCGGGCTTCCCGCCGCTGCCGCCGAGACCGCCGGGCCCGCCGCCCGCGCCCGCCGACGGCTGGCGCGCGGCCGCCGTGGCCCTGCTCAACCTCAGCGGCCTCGGCCTCGGTTACGTGCTGCTGCGCCGCTGGATCGGTGCCGCGGTCTGCTGGGCCGCGACGATCGTGCTGCTGCTCGTGGCGCTGCCGGCCGACGCCGACGGCGTGTCGGGCACGGCCCTCGTCGCGTACGCCGTCCTGCTCGTCCTCGCCGCCGTGCACGGCGCGGTGGTGGGGCTGCGGACCCGGCTGGTGTGGCCGGGGCGGGCGCCGCTCGCCGCCCTGCTCGGTCTGGTCCTGCTCGCCGTCCCGGTCGGGGGCGGGGTGCTCTACGACCGGGCGCACGACGAGGCGATCCAGCAGATGCTGCTCGACCGGCTCGACAAGGCCGACCAGTTGGTCGCGGACGCCGGGGAACGGCCGTTCAGCAGCGCCGAGTCCTCCTACCGGAGCGCGCTGCACACCTACAGCGGCCTGGTCGCCGACCATCCGGACTCGCGTGCGGCGGGCAAGGTGTCCGACCGCATGACGACGTTCTACGAGACGGTCGGCGCCGCCTACGACAAGAAGCAGTACTGCGACGCGATTCCGGCGCTGAAGTATCTGCGCAAGGTGCCCGACACCCTGCCGAAGAAGCAGCTCGGCTCGCTCGTCACCTGGCCCGACGACCGGCTCGCGACCTCCCTGTACGAGTGCGGGGCCTCCGACCTGACCTCCGACGGGTCGGCCTGGGCCGGGCAGTTCGGTGATCTGCTGGCCACCTTCCCCGAGTCGGACCAGGCGGGCAAGGTGGAACCGGCCGTCGGTTCGGCCGTCACCAAGGCCGCGAAGGGCGTGCACGGCAGCGACCCCTGCACCGCCGTCGACCGGCTGAAGGGGCTCAGCTCCCAGATCGGTTCGCTGTCCGGGGCCAAGGCCCAGGACGCCCTCGACGCGGACGCCTCGCGCGCCGACCGGAGCGCGTCCACGGGCGGCTACGCGTGCGGCGTGGACCAGTACAAGGACGGCGACTTCGACTCCGCGATGACGACGCTGAACGACTTCGTCGACGCCAACAAGCACGACAAGAACGCCGCCCGCGCGAAGAAGATCGTGATCGCCGCCGAGATCGCCAAGACCACCCCCGCGGCCGGCAAGCACCTGCCGACGACCGCGTCGGGCGGCAGCATCTCGGTGACCGTCGAGAACGACAGCCCCGACGAGATCACGGTCCTCTACACCGGGCCCGTGACCGGCAGCTTCACCCTGAAGGCGTGCGGCAGTTGCCGGTCCTACTCGCTGAGCGACACGCTGGTGGACTTCAAGCCGTGCTCCAGCGGCAAGAACTACCCGAAGCGGACCATCAGCCTGCCGGCCGGCACGACCTACTTCCTGCACAAGCCCAAGGGCGACAGCGTGTCGACCCCGGGCTCCGACACGGCCAAGCTGCGCTCCGGCTACATCTACACCGAATGTGCCTACGTCACCCAGGGGTTCGGCACCAGCAGCGGCTGACGCCCGCCCGCCGCGCGGCGGGTCCGGCACCCCTGCCGGGCCCGGTCGCGGGGCTGACACGACGTCAAGAAGATTCCGAGACGGCCTCGTCCAGGGCGGCCGTCGCCGCCTCCAGGGCCGCCGCCCGGTCCGTCGGCACCAGTCCGATCCGGGTGCGGCGGTCCAGGAGGTCGGACGCGTCCAGGGCGCCCTCGTGGCGTACCGCCCACAGGAGTTCGGCGCGGGTCACGGGGTGGCCCGGGACGACGGGTTCGCGCAGCCGGGGGTCGTGGTCGCCGAGCGCGTGGACGGCCGGGGCCTCGGTGCCGTAGCGCTGGATCAGGCGGTGCGGGGCCCGCAGCGCGGCGAGCGTGTGCGGCGCGGCGGCGCCGACGAGCGGGAGGGCGGCGGTCGTCGACGGACCGGCCGGCAGGCCGTGCGTCCGCACCACGGCGTCCACGGCGTCCTGCGCCATGCGGCGGTAGGTGGTGAGCTTGCCGCCCACGACCGTCGTGACGCCTTCCGTCGAGGTGAGCACCGCGTGCTTGCGGGAGACGTCGGAGGTGCGGGTGGTGCCGCCCGGCCCCGAGGTGTCCAGCAGCGGGCGCAGCCCGGCGAACGCGCCCACCACGTCGTCGCGGTGGACCGGGACGTCCAGCGCGGTGCCGAGCACGTCGAGCAGGAAGCCGATGTCGGCCTCGGGCACCTCGGGCACGTCCGGGATACCGCCGTCGACGGGTTCGTCGGTGAGGCCGACGTAGACCCGGCCGTCGCCCTGCGGGAGGACGAGGACGAAGCGGTTGCTCTCCCCGGGGATCGGGATGTGCAGGCCCGCAGGGAGCGGCCCGAGCCGGTCCGCGCGCAGGACCAGATGCGTGCCGCGGGAGGGGCGCACGCGGATGCCGTCGACCAGCCCGCCCGCCCACACGCCGGAGGCGTTGAGCACCGCGCGGGCCCTGATCTCGCCCTCCTCGCCGGTGAGTTCGTCCCGCACACGGGCGCCCGAGCCGGTGAGTTCCAGCGCGCGGACCCGGGTCAGGACGCGTGCGCCGCGCGCGGCGGCGGTGCGGGCGAGCGCGGTCACCAGCCGGGCGTCGTCGGTGACCTTGCCGTCCCAGGAGAGCAGCCCGCCGCGCAGGCCGCCGGTGCGCAGCGCGGGGGCGAGGTGCCGGGTCTCCACCGCCGACAGCCGGCGGGGCGCGGGGAGCGTGGCGCGGGCGGTGCGCGCCGCGAGCCGCAGGGTGTCGCCCGCGCGCAGTCCGGTCCAGGCGAGCGCGGCCTGAGCGCGGGAGACCATGGGCGTCAGCGGCAGCACGAACGGCTCGGCGCGCACCAGGTGCGGCGCCGTGCGCTCCATCAGCACGCCCCGTTCGACGGCGGACTCGTGGGCGACGTCCAACTGCCCCGAGGCCAGGTAGCGCAGTCCCCCGTGGATGAGCTTCGAGCTCCAGCGGGAGGTGCCGAAGGCCAGGTCGTGGGCGTCCACGGCGACCACCCGCAGTCCGCGCGCCGCCGCGTCCAGGGCGGCTCCGGCGCCGGTCGCGCCGAGGCCGATCACCAGCACGTCGGCGACGAAGTCGGCGCCGGAATCGGCGAGTTCGCGGCGGCGGCGCGCGGCGGACAGCGAGGAACCGGGTGCGACGGGGGCCGGGAGGGCGGGGCTCATGGCGTCAATGTCCTCTCCAGGACGGTCCGCAACTCCGCCAGGAAGGCGTCGGAGTCGAGGTCGGGGTCGTCCTCGTCGGTCATGGTGCGCAGGGACAGGGTGAAGGACTGCACCACCAACAGCACCGCACGGGCCTGCCGTTCGGGGTGGTCCGCGCGCACGGAGCCGTCGGCGTGGCCCTCGCGGAGGGCGTCGGCGAGGAGCGCGAGCAGCGCCTCCTGGCTCGCGCCGCGGCGGTCGAGGACGTAGGGGAGCAGCAGCTCGGGATCGACGTCGACGATCTTCTGGAAGAGCGGGTGGGCGCGGAACGCCGCCACCCCGGCGACCAGTCCGTCGACCGTGAGCGCGCGCGTGGTCGTGCCGGGGCGCCGCTCGGGCATCGCCGACGTGGCCACGTCGACCCACTCCCGGGTCATCAGGTCCCCGACCAGGGTGCGCACATCGGGCCAGCGCCGGTAGAGCGTCATCCGGGAGACGCCGGCGCGGCGGGCCACGTCCGTGAGGGTGGTGCGGCGGACCCCGACGGCGAGGACGCAGTCGCGCACCGCGTCGAGCACGGGATCGCTGTCCGAGTGGTTGTGACGAATAGGCGTCATGTGTAACAGTGTAACGCCCGCCGGCCGCGGCGAGCGGCGGCACTCCGTCCGTGGTCGGCGGGGCCCCCGGCCCCGAACCCGTCGCGGACCCGCGGCACCCCGCGAAGCGACCGACTGTGAGGACAAGCGCGATGGACATGCTCTGGAGCGGCTGGGGCGACCCGGCCAAGGCGACGCCGCTGCCCGAGTCGGTGACCGGTCTGCTGCACGACCTGCTCGGGGTGAAGCCGTACGACGCCGAGCCGATCGCCCTCGACGACATCGCCGTACCCGACTCACCCCTCGGCGCGGCCGCCCGCGACGCGCTCCTCGACGCCGTCGGCGGCGACCCGGCGCACCTGCGCACCGACGCGGAGAGCCGCATCCGGCACACCCGCGGCAAGTCCACGCCCGACCTGCTGCGCATCCGTACCGGGGACGTCGACGACACACCCGCGGTGGTGGCGCTGCCCGCGAGCCACGACGAGGTGCTCGCCGTACTGCGCGCCTGCGCCGAGCACGGTCTGACGCTCGTCCCGTTCGGCGGCGGCACCTCCGTGGTCGGCGGGCTCGCGCCCGAGCGGCGCGGCCCGTCCGTCGCGCTCGACCTGCGCCGCATGAACCGGCTGCTCGACCTCGACCCGGTCTCCCGCACGGCCACCCTCCAGCCCGGGCTGCGCGCCCCGCAGGCCGAGGCGCTGCTCGCCGGGCACGGCTTCACCCTCGGCCACTTCCCGCAGTCCTACGAGTGGGCCACCATCGGCGGGTTCGCCGCGGCCCGCTCCAGCGGCCAGGCGTCCGCGGGCTACGGCCGCTTCGACGAGATGGTGCTCGGACTGACCCTCGCCACCCCGCGCGGCACCCTGGAGACCGGCCGCGCCCCGCGCTCGGCGGCCGGCCCCGACCTGCGCCAGCTCGTGCTCGGCTCCGAGGGCGCCTTCGGGGTGATCACCTCCGTGACGGTCCGGATCCGCCCGGTGCCGCAGACGCGGATCTACGAGGGCTGGCGCTTCGCCTCGTTCGAGGAGGGCACCGCCGCGCTGCGCCGGCTCGCCCAGGACGGGCCCCGGCCCACCGTGCTGCGGCTCTCGGACGAGACGGAGACGCTGATCGGCCTGGCCCAGCCCGACGCCATCGGCGCGCCCGACGCCGCGACCCCGGCCGGCTGCCAGGCGATCGTCGGCTTCGAGGGCACGGAGGAGGACACCACCCACCGCCGCCGGCGGGCCGCCGAGGTGCTCACCGCCTGCGGCGGCACCCCCCTCGGGCAGGAGCCGGGGGAGCGCTGGGCGCACGGCCGCTACTCGGCGCCCTACCTGCGCGACGCGCTGCTCGACGCGGGCGCCTTCGCGGAGACCCTGGAGACGGCGGCCTTCTGGTCGCGCATCCCCGAGCTGTACGCCGCCGTCCGCGGGGCGCTGACCGCCGCGCTCACCGAGGCCGGCACCCCGCCGCTGGTCATGTGCCACATCTCGCACGTCTACGAGAACGGCGCGTCGCTCTACTTCACGGTGGTCTCGGCCCAGGGCGAGGACCCCGTCGCCCACTGGGCGCCGGCCAAGCGCGCCGCGGGCGAGGCGATCCTCGCGGCCGGCGGCACCATCACCCACCACCACGGCGTGGGCACCGACCACCGCGACTGGTACGTCCGCGAGGCGGGCCCGCTCGGCATCGACGCCCTGCGCGCCGTCAAGCGGCAGCTGGACCCCGCCGGGCTGCTCAACCCCGGGGTGCTGCTGCCGGCCGACTGACCGCGAGCTGTTCCGGCGGGGCACCCGTGTCCGTGTCGGCTGTTCCGGCGGGGCCACCGCGCCCAGCCGCTCCGGCGAGCCACCGGCACCCCGGAACCGACCTGCCCGGCCCCCGCCGCTCCCGCTGAGCGACACTGTTGCGACTCGCGCCCCGCTCCACCCGGCCCGACACCCCGTACCCGCCCGACCCGCCGATTCTCCGGAGGCCCACCGATGCGACAGTTCACCGCCGTCGTCAACCCCACCGCGGGCGGCTCGACCGGCGCCGCGGCGCTGCTGAAGGTGGCCCGGGTCCTGCGGGAGGCGGGCGCGGAGCTGGAGACCGAGTACAGCCGCAGCCTCGCCCACGCCCAGGAGCTCGCCCGCGCGGCGGGGGAGCGGGGCCGGGTGGTCCTCGCCGTCGGCGGCGACGGCATCGCGGGCGGCATAGGCGGCGCGCTCAGCGGCACCGGCACCGCCCTGGGGCTGGTCCCGGCCGGGCGCGGCAACGACTTCGCCCGCGCCCTCGGCCTGCCCGAGGAGCCCGAGGCGCTCGCCGAGGTGCTGCTGCACAACCCCGCCCGGCCGGTCGACACCATCGAGGTCGAATCCGCCGCGCACGGCCGCGTGGTGGTCCTCGGCAGCGTGTACGCAGGCGTCGACGCGCTCGCCAACCGGCACGCCAACCGCTCCCGGCTGCTGCGCGGCGCCGCCTCCTACTACGCCGGCGGGCTGCGCGCCGTCACGACCTGGCGCCCGGCGTCGTACCGGGTGACCGTCGACGGCGAGCTGCACATCCACCGCGGCTACACCGTGGTGGCCGCCAACTCGGCCTACTACGGCTCCGGCCGCATGATCGCCCCCGGCGCCCGGGTGGACGACGGCCTCCTGGACGTGGTGCTGATCCGGCACGCCCCGCGCAGGCTGTTCTTCGCGCTGATGAACGAGCTCAGCGCCGGCACCCACGTCGAACGGCCCCAGGTGCAGGTCCTGCGCGGCAAGGAGATCCGCATCGAGGCCGACCGGGAGGTGCCCTACGGCGCCGACGGCGAGGTCGACGCCGTCCTGCCGGTCACCGCGCGGGTGCTGCCGGGGGCGCTGCGGGTGGTGCGGTAGGGGGCGCCGGGTGGGGACGGCCGGGCGCCGGCCGGGGCGGGGACGGCCGGGGCGGGGACGGCCGGTCGCCGGGTTCCGCGTTTGCGGCCGGGCCGGGTGCCGGGGCAGGGTGCGGGGTGTGGCCACCTTGCTGATCGTGCATCACACGCCCTCACCCAACTGCCAGGCGCTGTTCGAGGCCGTCGTGTCCGGGGCGACGGCCCCGGAGATCGAGGGGGTGCGGGTGGAGCGGCGGGCGGCGCTGTCCGCCACGCCGTCCGACGTGCTCGCCGCCGATGCCTATCTGCTGGGCACCCCGGCGAACCTCGGCTACATGTCCGGCGCCCTGAAGCACTTCCTCGACCAGATCTACTACCCCTGCCTCGACGAGACGCGCGGGCGTCCGTTCGGCTACTGGGTGCACGGCGGCAACGACGTGACGGGGGCGGTCCGCGCCATCGAGTCGATCACCACCGGGCTCGGCTGGCGGCGCGCCGCCGACGCGGTGACGGTCACCGGGGAGCCCGCCAAGGCGGACACCGAGGCGTGCTGGGAGCTCGGCGCGATGCTCGCCGCGGGGCTCATGGAGTGATGTTCGGCACGTCGCGGCCCGACGCACCCGGACGGCCCGGACGGACGCCCCGCGACTGCACGGAGTGACGCCGCCGACGCGGCGGAGTGACCGTCCGGGGTCCGTGTTCACCGGTTGCGGAACGCGTGGTGACGGTTGGTCACCTGCGCATTCTGCCTGATGAGCTGTGGTGTGGACCACGCTTCCGCTACCGCAAGTAACAAGATCATCATCATTTCTCGTACCCCCTTGCTCCGAGTACGAGGACCGTCATGACCGATCAGCAGGACCCCGCCGTCGAGCAGGCGCGCGACGCCTACGACAGCCACATGCGCACCTGCCGCCAGTGCGCGTACGACGGTGCCGCGTGCCCGGTCGCCAAGCACCTTCTGCGCATCTACAACAACGTGCGGAGAACGCACGGCCGTTGAGACCGGCGCGCGGCCCCGCGCCGACGCGGGTCCCCCGGGGGTCGTGGGCTCGCGTCGGCGCGGTGTCGGTCAGCCGATGTGGTAACTGTCGCCGTACACCTTCCAGTCGAGCGGCGGGGTGAGGTCGAGATTGCCCTTGCGCAGGAACACCCGTTGCTCGGTGTCGACGCGGGTGGTGTCGCTGTGCGCCTCCTCCTGCTTCATCGCCCAGACGCGGGCGTCGAGGAAGGCGTTGAGGTACGTCACCTCGTTGCCGCCCTGGGCCGGCGGCTTGGCCGAACGCAGCGCCCGCGCCCGGATGTTGCGGAAGCTGGTCGGGTCGTCGCCGTCGCCGTGCATGACGATGGCGTCGTAGTAGGCGAACTGGCCGAGGGCCCGCAGCCCGTCGGTCTTCCCCTGCCGGACCGCGGGGTCGAAGTACACGCGGTCCCGCTCGTCGTTCTGGGCCTGCTGGAAGGCTGTGTCCTGCGCCGCCTTGCGCCAGTCCTTCGGGAAGTTCGGGTCGAGGCCCGCGTGCGAGTCGCTGCCGTCGACCGTGCGGAGCGCGGGCAGGTACGTGGCGAGGACGTTGCCGGGCTTGCGGTCGGTGTAGAGCTGCACCAGGTCGAGCATGTCGCCGGTGCCGGAACAGAAGCCGATGATGCCCGCGGTGTAGCCGCGGCCGTCGCCTATGTCCTCGATGTACTTGTACTGCGCCTTCCAGTCGAGGGAGGAGTTCTCCGCGCTGGAGACCAGCTGCATGGCGATCTCCTTCTTCGCCGGGTCGTCCAGGCCCACGGCGGCGGCCGTGGCCGGGGTGCTCGCGGAGGCGTGCGCGGCGCGCAGCAGCGGCACGGCGGCCACCGACGCGCCGAGGGCGGCGAGCAGGGTGCGACGGGTGGTGAGGCGGGGCGACGGTTCTTCGGGTGCGTGGACCACGACGACTCCAAGTGCGAGTGGGGGGTGGACAGTTGGCTGCCCGTGGGGGCCGCGGCCAACTGATAGGAAGGTTTCCTATCAGGCCGCGACCGCAGCGGTCACCCACTCGGTCAGAAGTTCGTAGCTATGAACAAAGAATCGACCGCCGGGCCGGTCCGAAGTGAACTCCTCGGTTCCAGAGGCGAGTTGGGCACCTCGGTGCGAGTTTGGTTCGCAGTATGAGTCGGGCTCACGGCATGAGTACGACGCGCCGACCCGGCTCGGTGGGCCGGTTCCACGCCTGCTCCACGTCGGCGAGCGGCACCGTGAGCACGTCCACGGCCAGCGCCCCGGACGCGATCTCGGCGGCGAGGGAAGGGAGTTCGGCGACGATCCCCGCGGTGGTCACCGAACCCTGCCCGCTGCCCATGACGGTGAGCGCGGCGGCGCGCAACACGGAGGACGGCAGGGTGACCTCCGGGCCGGCCACCGAGCCGATCTGGACCCAGGCCAGCGGCTTGGCGCGGTCGGTGCGGGCGCGCAGCAGGGCCGGGATGGTGTGCTGCGCGGGCGCGCCCCACAGATAGTCGAGGACGACGTCCACGTCCGCGGCGGCCCGCCCGACCCGGGCGGCGGCCTCCTCGACGTCGCCGGTCAGGTCGACCACGTCGTCCGCGCCCTGTGCGCGGACCAGTGCGAGGCGGCGCGGGTCGCGGCCCGCGCCGACGACGCGCTCGGCCCCGAGGTGCCGGGAGATCGCCACGGCCAGCCGGCCGGCGCTGCCGGTGGCGCCGAGGACGAGGGCCGAGCCGCCCGGCCGGAAGGCGGCCCGGCGTCGCAGCGCCACCCACGAGGACATGCCGGGGTTCATGGCGGCGGCCACGGCGACGGGGTCCGTCCCGGGCGGCAGGGTGATCGAGCGGCGGCGGTCCACCACGGACCGCTCGGCCAGGGTGCCGGTCGCGCCGTCGTCGGCGACGAAGTAGAGCAGCTCGCCGTCGGCGGTACGGCCGACGGCGTCGATCCCGGGCACGAGCGGGAGGGTGCCGTCGGAGGTGTAGTGGGTCCCGTCGGCCGCGGACCGGACCCGCGGATGGAGCCCGGCGGCCAGCACGTCCACCAGGACCTCGTGCGCGCCGGCCGCCACCGGTTCCGGGAAGTCGGCGTAGCGGGGCGGGGCGTCGAAAGAGTGGACGACGGCGGCGCGCATGGGGTTCTCCTCAGCTGGGACGGGTGCCGGTCCCGGCGAGTGCGGGGCGGTCACCGGATTTGGTTTGCGTCACGTACTACTCGTGCGGGACCGACGTTAGTTTGTGCCGCGTACCAAGTCAACAGAACTAGTTCGTGCCGCGTACTAAAGCGCTAGACTCGGACCATGACCAGCGACGACACGCATGCCGCGGACCCCGGCGACGGCTCCGACGAAGACCCCGGCAGCCGCGGTGACGACCGCCGAGATGACGACGGCCGCCCCCTGAACACCGTGGACGCCTTGGTGCAGCTGTCGTTCCGGATCCAGCGCATCCTGAGCGACACCGGGGGCGAGCACGACCTGTCGCTCGTACAGATGCGGCTGCTGGGCGTGTTGCGCGACCGGCAGGCCGGAATGCTCGAACTCGCGGCCCACCTCGGCCTGGACAAGTCCTCCATGACCGGTCTCGTCGGCCGGGCCGAGAAGCGCGGCCTGGTCCGCCGCGCCCCGTCACCGCACGACGGCCGCGCCGTCGTCGTGACGCTCACCGCGCACGGTCACGACCTCGCGGCCCGCTGCACCGCCGAGATCGCCGGCCGCGTCACCGCCTTCACCGAGCCCCTCCCGCAGGACCAGCGGACGGCCCTCACCAGGCTGGCGACGGCCCTCCTGTCGGCCGACGCGCGGTCGGCCGGGAGCTGAACACCCACCCGTCGTCCACGGAACACCCACCCGTCGTCCACGGGTGTCGGCGGTTGGCCCTATTCTCCTGCGCATGAACGTGGGGGAGAACGGCAGAAGAGTCGTCGACGGGCGATTCGAGCTACAGACGCGGCTCGGTGGCGGCGGCATGGGAACCGTATGGCGCGCCCGTGACCTCCTGCTGCACCGCAGCGTCGCGGTGAAGGAGGTGCGCCCGCCGGACATCGACCTCGCCGAGCACGATCCCGAGGGCGCCCGGATGCTGCGCGAACGGGTGCTGCGCGAGGCCCGCGCCCTGGCCAGCGTGCAGCACCCCAACGTCGTCACCATCCACCACATCGTCGACGGCGGCGAGGGCACCTACCCCTGGCTCGTCATGGAACTGGTGGAGGGCGGATCGCTCGCCGACCGCCTGGAGCGCGGGCCGATGGCCCCGCACGAGGCCGCCCGCCTCGGCCGCGAGGTGCTCGCCGCGCTCGACGCCGCCCACGCAGCCGGCATCCAGCACCGCGACGTCAAACCCGCGAACGTGCTGCTGCGCCCCGACGGCCGGCCTGTCCTCACCGACTTCGGCATCGCCGCGATCCGCGAGTCGACCACGCTCACCGCGACCGGCTCCATCATCGGCACGCCGGACTACATGGCCCCCGAGCGCATCACCGGCGTGCGCGGCGGTCCGGCGTCCGACCTGTGGTCGCTCGCGATGATGCTGTACGTCGCCGTCGAGGGCCATCATCCGCTGCGCCGCGGCACCACCCTCGCCACCCTGGCCGCCGTCCTCCACGACGACGTGCCGCCGCCCAAGCAGGCGGGCGCCCTGACCCCCGTGCTCAACCGGGTGCTGGTCCGCGACCCCGACGCCCGGCCGGACGCCGCCGAACTCGAACGGATGCTCGCGGCCGCCGAGGACCCGGGCCAGTCCGCCGCGCCCGCCACCTCCTACCATCTCGCGCCGCCCGGCGCCTTCGGCCCCGCCACGGGGTTCGGCCCGCCGACGGGGCCGCGGGACGCCGTACCGCCCATGCCCACCGGGGGATTCCCGCCGCCTGCCGGGTATCCGGCGCCCGCCGGTCCCGTGACGGCCGGCTCGCCGTATCCGCCCGGAGCCGTGACCACGCCGGTCGTGCCGAAGCGGCCCGGCCGCCGCGGCCTGACGATCGCCTCGTCCGCCGTCGGGGTCGCGCTCGTCGGCGTCCTGGTCTGGACGCAGCTGCCCAGCGGGGGCACGGACGACAAGGGCACCGGGGCGGACAGCAGCGCCTCCGGCGGCTCGCGCACCGGCGGCACCCCGACACCGAGTTCGACGGCCTCGGCGCAGGACACCGCCAAGGTGAAGGACCTGCTCACGCCCGACGGGATCCGCACCGCGCTGAAGGCCATCGAGAAGAAGACGGGCAGTCATCTGTTCGCCGACTTCACGGTCTATCCGGAGTACGTCTCGGCCAGCGTGATCGTCAAGGGGAGCCGGACCGCCTACGACGACTACACCTATCGACCCGGCACAGGGGTGGAGAAGGGGATCATCTCCAACTCGGCCGACAAGGGCGAGGTGGTCGACATCGACGACTGGAACTGGGACGCCGTGCCCGCGCTGCTCAGCGAGGCGCGCAAGAAGCTGAAGGTGCCGAACGAGGACACCCGCTATCTGGTGGTCAACCCGCCGGACACGACCTTCGACACCCCGGCGAACATGGCCATCTACCTGAACAACAAGTACAGCCAGGGCGGCTACCTCGAAGCCGATCCCCACACCGGCAAGGTGACCACCCTGATGCCGTACGACGAGGGCAGCTAGAACCCGACTGGCACCGAACGCGCGAGCGGGCGGGCACCACGGTGCCCGCCCGCTCCCGCGGAACAGTGGAACGAGGAAACGTCAGGCCGCGTCGCCCGCCGCCACCCCCGTGGTCTGCGGTGCCGCCGCCGGCTCCTCGGCGTGGGCCGCGTGGCCGCGCGTGCACATGACGAGGGCGACGCCCGCCGCGACCAGCATCCCGATGCCGCCGACGACCGCGCAGGTGTGCAGCGCGTCGGTGAACGCGGCGCCGTACGCCGACTGCGCGAGCCCCGTCGTCTCGGGCGTCTTCAGCTGCAGGAACGCGCCCGCCTGGATGCCGACGTGCTGGACGATGCCGTTGACCTGGCCCTGGTCGGCCGGGTTCAGGCTGGTCGCGGCGAGGTGGCCCGGCAGCGTGGACAGCGTGCGCTGGGTGAGGATGACACCGAACACGGCGGGGCCGAGCGCGCTGCCGATCTGGCGCAGGGCGCTGTTCGAGGCCGCCGCGGTGCCCGCGAGCCGCCCCGGCAGGCTGTCCATGGCGATCGTGGTGATCGGGGCCATGGCCAGCGCGATGCCGATGCCGAGGACCGCGATGACCAGCGCGGCGGTCCCGGTGCCCGTGGACGCCTGGAAGGTGTTGACCAACAGCGCGCCGATGCCCGCCACCAGCAGACCGGCCACCAGTACCCGGCCCGGCGACACCTTGTTCATCAGCCGCCCGATGACCGGGGCCAGCACGACGGTGAAGCCGTTGAGGGCGATCAGCCTGAGGCCGATGTCCCACGTGGAGGCGTGGTGCACGAGCCCGAAGTACTCGCTCAGCGCGAAGACCAGGCCGACCTGCGCGAAGAGGGTGAGCCCCATGACGATCGCGGCCCCGGAGAACGCGCGCGACCTGAACAGCCGCATGTCCAGCATCGGGCAGGGCGAGCGCAGCTCCACCACGACGAAGCCCGCGAGACCCAGCGCGGCGGCGACGAAGGCGAGCACGACCTCCGCCGACCCCCAGCCGGCGCTGCCGCCCTCGATGACGCCGTAGACGAGACCGGTGATGGCGACGATGGCCAGCAGCTGGCCGGGGATGTCGAGGTGACGCTCGCGCTCGGCCCGCGAGTCCGGCAGCACCGCGGCGCCGACCACGACGGTGATCACGCCGACCACCAGGGAGGGCAGGAAGATCCAGCGCCAGCTCGCGTGCTCCACGATGACGCCGTTGATCAGCGGGCCGACGGTGAGCCCGAGGCCCAGGCTCGCCGTCCACAGGGCTATCGAGCGGGCTCGTTTGCCGGGCTCGGGGCGGACGTGGCTGATCAGCGCCAGGGTCGACGGGAGCAGCGCGGCGGTGCCCACGCCCGCCAGCGCCTGGCCGATGCAGACCTGGACCACGCTGTGGGCGGTCAGACAGACCAGACAGCCGAGGGAGAACACGGTCAGGCCGCCGAGGTACATCTTCTTGCGGCCGTAGAGGTCACCGAGGATCCCGCAGGTCAGCAGCAGGGCCGCGGTGGGCAGGATGAACGCGTCGGTGATCCACTGAAGTCCGGTCGTGGTGGCGTCGAGTCCCTGCTGGATCACCGGCAGGGCGGTGGAGACGCCGACCACCGGCAGGTAGGAGACGAACACACCCACACAGGCCACCAGGATGGTGACCAATGCGTGCCGTGCCGCTGTGGGCGACGGCGGGACCTGGCCCTGGGGCGAGGTCGGGGAAATGCTGGTCGACATGACACCTCTAGACATCGTGCGATGCGGGACAGCGGGATGAGCGGTGTGGGGAGGCGGGCGGCCGGGGCAGGCGCGGGGCCCTGCCCGGGGTCGTGCCTACGGCTCGGCCGGCGGCGCGGGGACCGACGGTTCGCGTCTCCGATGCCGGACGGGGCCGCCCGGCGTCATCCCGTGCGCACGAGGGGCGAAGAGTACGGAAGCCTGGTGATCGCACATCGACAGCGCGGTGTGTTCGGCTTGAATCTCCATTGACGTAAGCCATTTCTGATCAGCGAAAGTGCTTTGGACCGTATACCGGCCACCCTGTCGAGGAGATGCCGTTGGACCTGCAATCTAAGGTGAACGACGGTGATGCTGTCCAGTGAATCCGCAGGTCAAAGTAGGTGAGCGGACCTTTTGGCCGGGACGGCGGTCCCCGCGGCCGGGACCGTCGGCGGCCCGTTCGGGCCTTGCGCACCCGGGTCGGTGGTCCCGGGGCGGCGCGGGTCCCGTCGGCGGCGGCGACGGGAAACTCGTGTGACACACCCGCGTCGCGCTGCTGGGATGGCGCGATGCGCGACGAGGCACCGGTACGGCTGGACCGCGGGCGGTACCAGCACGCGGTCACCCCCTGGGACGACGACGAGTGGCGGCGGGACGCCCGCGCGTGGGTGGCGGACTGCATCGCCGCGCACGGGCTGCGGACGGCCGGCGAGCCGACGGTGCGGCTGCGGCCGTGGTCCGTCCTGGTCCGCGTGCCGGTCGAGGGGGCCGGCCGCGTCTGGTTCAAGGCCAACCCGCCCGGCAGCCGCTTCGAGGGCACGCTGACCGCCGCACTCGCCCGCCGGGCGCCGGACCATGTCCTGCGGCCGCTCGCGGTGGACGCGGCGCGCGGCTGGTCGCTGCTGCCCGACGGGGGCGAACTCTTCCGTGACGCCCTCGCCCTGCGGCCCGTCGCGCCGGACGCGTGGGAGGCGCTGCTCCGGCAGTACGCGACGATGCAGCGCCGGCTCGCCCCGCACACCCGGCAGTTCGAGGAACTGGGCGTGCCCGGCGCGCGCACCGCCGAACTGCCCGCCCTCTTCGACGAACTCGTGGAGCGCGGTACGGCGCCGGGGCGGGAGGACCGGCGGCGGTTCGCGGAGCTGCGGCCACGGCTGGCGGACTGGTGCGCGGAGCTCGCGGCGGCCGGCGTCGAGGACGGACTCGACCACGGCGACCTGCACGAGGGCCAGGTCTTCCACCGGGACCTGGCCAGGTTCACCGTCTTCGACTGGGGGGACGCGGCGATCGCCCACCCGTTCATGAGCCTTCAGGTGCCCGTGGCCAGAGCCTGCGAGCGCCACGGCCCCGAGGTGGGGGCGCGCCTGCGGGACGTCTATCTGGAGCCGTGGACGGCGGACGGCGCCACGGGGCGGGAACTGCGCCGGGCCGTGCGCCTCGCGTGGCGGCTGAGCGCGCTGCGCCGCGCCTGCTCCTGGCTGCGGCTGTTCCCGGGCGCGGCGGACGCGACCGGGCGGGCGCAGAGCGCGGAGCGGCTCAGGGAACTGTTCGCCGAGCCGCCGCTGTGAGGCACCGCGCGGCGCCGGGGGCACCCGCACCGCGCGGCGCCGGGGGCACCCGCGGGAGAGCGGGACCCCGGCGCCGCGGCGGGAGTGGACCGGAGCCGGCCGCGGGGCCGGCTCCCGATCCGCACGAAGGGGCCGGTCAGAGCTGGCCGGAGGCCGAGATCGTGATCTTCGCGGAGGTGCGGCCGCTCTGCGAACCGAGGCCCTCGATCTTCTTCACGAGGTCCAGGGAGGCCTGGTCGGCGACCTCGCCGAAGACGACGTGCTTGCCGTCGAGCCAGGGGGTGAGAACCGTGGTGATGAAGAACTGCGAGCCGTTCGTGTTCGGACCGGCGTTCGCCATGGAGAGCAGGCCCACCCGGTCGTGCTTCAGCTTGAAGTTCTCGTCGGCGAACTTCTCGCCGTAGATGCTCTTGCCGCCGGTGCCGTTGCCCGCCGTGAAGTCGCCGCCCTGGAGCATGAACTCGGGGATGACGCGGTGGAACGACGAGCCGGCGTAACCGAAGCCCTTCTCGCCCGTGCACAGCGCGCGGAAGTTCTCAGCCGTCTTCGGGACGACGTCCTCGTAGAGGTTGAAGGTGATCCGCCCGGCGGGCTGGTCGTTGATGGTGATGTCGAAGTAGGTCTGAATTGCCATGGGAAGATCCTCCCATCCCGCGCCGCCGGACGCGTAACCGGCATGCCCCGGCACGTCGGGCGGTGCGCGGACCGCCGTCCGCCGAGTCGTCCGACCGCCGTCGGGCGGTCCTCTCGGGGGGACACGGCGATGCCGAGGCCGGTCCTGTCAGGGGGACACGGCGATGCCGAGGGAGTCGGCGCCGAGGGTCTTCGGGGCGCCCTTCTCGTAGAAGACGTCGAGCTCGGCGATGGTGAAACCCGCCGAGGTGAGCAGGTCGACGATGGGCCGGGTGAGATGGCAGCCGTCCAGGACCCGCTGCTCCATCGGGTCGAAGCGGTGCTGCCAGCGGCGCACCCGCTCGTCCGGGGCCAGGCCGTGTTCGACGAAGTGCAGGGTTCCGCCCGGCTTGAGGACGCGTCGCACCTCCCGCAGGGCGGCATCGACATCGGGGATGGTGCAGAGCGTCCAGGTGGACAGCGCCGCGTCGAAGGTGTCGTCGGCGAAGGGCAGCGACTGGCCGTCGAGCCCACGGCGCTCGACCACGGTGCCGGACGCGCCGACCCGCTTGCCGGCCAGCTTCCAGCCCACGTCGGACGGGTCGATCGCCGACACCCGCGTGACCGCGCGCGGGTAGAAGGGAACGTTGTGCCCGGAGCCGAATCCGATCTCCAGGACCTCGCCCTCCAGGCCCTCGCACACCCGGCGGCGCAGGTCCTTGGCCTCGCCCATGGCGCAGACGACGTTGAGGATGCGTGGAACGATTTGCTCGGCGTAGATACCCATGGCAGCCTCCACCGTTCACGTCCAGTCTGGCACCGCACGGGGTGCGCTCGCGACCCTCGCCGTACCGGATCTCGACCGTGCCGGCCACCCCGGGCGCGGACGGCCGATGCCCGGGGCGACAGGCATGGCCCGGCACGCCGTCGTGGCGCGCCGGGCCATGCCGCCCCCCTCCGCCGCGCGGGTCAGGCCGCGGGCGACGGGAAGGTCGGGTACTCCACCCCGGAGACGTGCTGCACGACCCGGACCACCTGGCAGGAGTAGCCGAACTCGTTGTCGTACCAGAGGTAGAGGATCGCGTTGTCGCCGTCGACCTTGGTCGCGCCCGCGTCCACGATCGAGGCGTGGCGCGAGCCGATGAAGTCGCTGGAGACCGCGTCGGGGGCGGTGGTGAAGTCGATCTGGCGCTTCAGCGGCGACGTCAGCGACACCTCGCGCAGATGGTCGAGGACCTCCTCGCGGGTGGTCTCCCGGCCGAGCCGCAGGCTCAGGATGGCGATCGACACGTCCGGCACCGGGACGCGGATCGAGCTGCCGGTGATCGGCGCCTTGAGGTCCGGCAGCGCCTTCGCGACGGCGGAGGCGGCACCGGTCTCGGTGATGACCATGTTGAGCGGCGCGGACCGGCCGCGACGGTCGGCCGCGTGGTAGTTGTCGAGCAGGTTCTGGTCGTTGGTGAACGAGTGGACCGTCTCCACGTGCCCGCGCAGGACGCCGAACTCGTCGTCCATGGCCTTCAGCGGCGGCACGATCGCGTTGGTGGTGCAGGAGGCGCAGGACAGGACCTGCTCGTCCGGCTTGATCGTGTCGTGGTTGACGCCGTGCACGATGTTGGGCACGTCGCCCTTGCCCGGCGCGGTCAGCACCACCTTGTCGATGCCGGGGCGCAGGTGCTGGGACAGGCCCTCGCGGTCGCGCCACTTGCCGGTGTTGTCGATGAGGATGGCGTCCTTGATGCCGTACGCCGTGTAGTCGACCTCGGACGGGTCGTTCGCGTAGATCACCCGGATCGCGTTGCCGTTGGCGATGATCGACGAGGTCTCCTCGTCGACGGTGATCGTGCCCTGGAACTGGCCGTGGATGGAGTCGCGGCGCATCAGCGAGGCGCGCTTGACCAGGTCCTCCGCCGCACGGCCGCCGCCCCCGCGTACCACGATGGCGCGCAGCCTGAGGCCGTTGCCGGAACCGGTCTTCTCGATGAGCAGCCGGGCCACGAGGCGCCCGATGCGGCCGAAGCCGTACAGCACCACGTCGCGGCCCTCGGCGCGCTCCGCCTTGTTGGCGCCGGTCGCGCCGGCCACCGCCCCGGCGGTGAACTCCGCCACCGTGAGGCCGCGGTCGTCGGCGCGGTAGGTCGCGGCCAGCATCCCGATGTCGATCTGGGAGGGGCCGAGGTCGAGCGTGGTGAGCGCCTGGAGGAACGGCAGGGTCTCCGTGACGGAGAGCTCCTCGCCCGCGATCTGCCGGGCGAAGCGGTGGGTCTTGAGGATGCTCACCACCGACTTGTTCACCAGGGAGCGGCTGTGCAGAAGGACGGTGACGTCCCGCTCCCGGTGCAGCTTGCCGATCATCGGGATCATCGACTCCGCGATCTCCTCGCGGGTCTTCCAGTTGGTGAACGAGTCGTCGTTGACAGTCACGTAGATCCATCTTTCGAGCTAGGTGGCGCTCATATGGTAACCGCACTGTTGAACGGGGTTGCCAGTGGCCCTCCACCGGTCCTCCGCCGGTCGTCCCGCCAGCGGTCTCGCCAGCCGTCCCGCCGGTCGGCGGGTGTGTTCCGCGCGGCGCAGGGCACTGGGGGTACGACGGCACAGGCGTGCCGCGCGGCCGTGCGCGGACGCCGGTCCCCATGCCGGGACCCCCGGCCTCGGAAGGCGGAAGGCGGAACGCGCATGGGAACGACCACGCGGCACCGGCCGCTGCACCGACGGCAGCGCTGGGCGGCCAGGGCGGCCCTGACCGCGGTGGCGCTGGCCGTGCTGCTGCCCCTGGTGCGCAGTGGGGCCGGCGGGCTCGTGCTGCTGGTGGCCGCGCCCGTCGCGCTCGCGCTGACCGCGGCCGCCCTGTGGTGGGTGCTGTCCCGCAGGGGCGCGGCCCGCGCCGGAGCGGTGCTGCTCGCGGTCGCCGCGCCCGTCACCCTCATCACCGTATTCGCCGCGCAGAACCTCCTGTGGGTGCTGGCCGGTTCCGTGTGTCTGTGGGGGGTGGCCGTGTGGTGCGGGCGGTACGCCCTGCGCAGCTCGGGCCTGCGCCCGGTACGGGTCAAGGAGCACCGCACGCCGCCGCCGCGCCGGCCGTTCCTGATCCTCAACCCGCTCTCCGGCGGCGGGAAGGTGGAGAAGTTCGCGGTGCGGGAGAAGGCCGAGCGGCTCGGCGCCCGGGTCGTCCTGCTCGACCCGGACCGCCCCCAGGACGTCACCGCGCTGGCCCGCGAGGCCGTCGCGGACGGCGCCGACCTCCTCGGCGTGGCGGGCGGGGACGGCACGCAGGCCCTGGTGGCGGCTGTCGCGGCGGAGCACGGTCTGCCGTTCCTCGTCATCGCGGCCGGCACCCGCAACCACTTCGCGATGGATCTCGGCCTGAGCCGCGACGATCCGGCGGCCTGCCTGGACGCGCTCACCGACGGCGTCGAGCTGCACGTGGACCTGGGCTTCGCCGACGACCGGCCGTTCGTCAACAACGCCTCGTTCGGCGCGTACGGAGCCGTGGTGCAGAGCCCGGGATACCGCGACGACAAGGTCGCCACGGCCCTGGAGGTGCTGCCCGACCTGCTCACCCGGCAGCGCGGACCCCGCCTCACCGTGCACGCCGACGGCACCGAGGTCACCGACCCGCAGGCGGTTCTGGTCAGCAACAACCCCTACCGCACGGGCGACCCCTTCGGCCTCGGCCGCCGGGCCCGGCTCAACTCGGGCCGGCTCGGGCTGCTCGCGGTGAAGGTCGACAGCGGCCTGGAGGCGGCGGAGCTGCTGCTGGACCCGCAGCCGCGCGGGCTGGCCGTCGAGACCGCCCGCGAGGTCGTCGTCGAGGGCGACGAACCCGAACTCGACGTCGGCCTGGACGGCGAGGCCGTCGTCATGCGTTCCCCCGTCCGCTGCCGCATCGCCCGCCGCGCCCTGCGGGTCCGCGTCCCCCGCGAGCGTCCCGGCGTGCCGGACGCCCAGCCCCGCCTGAACTGGCGACGGCTGAGCAGGCTGGCCACCACGGTGGGGCGCACGGCGGCGCCGGGAGGGGACGGGGCGGGCCGCCCGGGTGGCGAGGCGTGCCGCCCGGGCGGCACGGCGGGCCACCCCGGTGACGTGGCGCGTCCCCGCCGAGTGGAGAAGTCACCCCCGGCCTCCCACACTGAAGGCTGAGCCCCCAACGGCTGAGGGGATGACAGCGTGACCTCCTTCTCGCCCGGATTCCACGGGCGCGGCCGCCGGCTGGCGGAGCGGCTGCCGCCCGGGCAGTACCCCACCGAATCGTTCCCCGTGCTCTCCGCGGGCCCCACGCCGAAGGTGCCCACCGAGGGCTGGGCGTTCACCGTGACCACGGAGCACGGTGAGACCCGCAGCTGGTCCTGGGACGACATGATGGCGCTGCCGCAGCAGGAGACCGTCCACGACATCCACTGCGTGACCCGCTGGTCGAAGTTCGACACGCGCTGGCGCGGCGTGGCCCTGGACGCCTTCCTGGACGGCGTCGAGACCGAGGCGGAGCACGTCGTCGTCACCAGCTACGGCGGCTACACCACCAACCTGCCGCTCGCGGACCTCCGAGGCGGCCGGGCCTGGGTGGCCCACACCTACGACGGCTTCCCGCTCTCCCCGGAGCACGGCGGCCCGGCCCGCCTGCTCGTGCCGCACCTCTACCTCTGGAAGTCCGCGAAATGGGTGCGCGGACTGCGGCTCACCCTCCAGGACGAGCCGGGCTTCTGGGAGAGCGTCGGCTACCACGCCTACGGCGACCCCTGGCGCGAGCAGCGCACCTGGGGCGACTGACGTGGCGCCGGTCTGGCTCCCCGCCCGGCTCGACGAGCGGCGCCCCGAGACGGCCACCGCCCGCACCCTGGCCTTCACCGTGCCGGGCTGGCCCGGACACCTGGCCGGGCAGCATGTCGACGTGCGGCTCACCGCCGACGACGGCTACCAGGCCGTACGCAGCTACTCCCTGGCCGCGCCCGCCGACGGCGACCGGGTCGAGCTCGGGGTGCAGCCGGTGCCCGACGGGGAGGTCTCGCCCTACCTCGCCGCCGAGCTGCCCGTCGGGGCCGAGGTGGAGCTGCGCGGCCCGCTCGGCAACTGGTTCGTCTGGCGGCCGGAGCAGTCCGCTCCGGTGCTGCTCGTGGCGGGCGGCTCCGGCGTCGTCCCGCTGGTGGCGATGGTGCGCGCCCACCGCCGGATCGCGGCGCGGAGCCGCTTCCACCTGCTGTACTCCGTGCGCAGCCCCGAGGACGTCTGGTACGGCGGCCTGCTCGCCGACGGCGACCCCCGGCTGGACGTACGGATCGTCTACACCCGGCGCGCCCCGGCCGGCGACGGCCGCGCCCCCGGCCGGATCACCGCCGACGACCTGGACCGGGGGGTGACCGGACTCGAACCCGCCAGTCCGATCTACGTCTGCGGTCCGACCGCCTTCGTGGAGGCGGTCGCGGACCGGCTGACCGAACTGGGCCGGGACCCGGCCACCATCCGCACCGAACGCTTCGGCTGATCCATGCCCGTGCCCGTGCCCATGCCCGTGCCCGTGCCCGTGCCCATGCCCGTGCCCGTGCCCGTGCCCATGCCCGTGCCCGTGCCCATGCCCGTGCCCATGCCCGTGCCCGTGCCCATGCCCGTGCCCATGCCCGTGCCCGTGCCCGTGCCTGAGACCGAGCCGGAGACCGAGCCCGTGCCCCCGCCTCGCATCGGCATCGGCACCCCACCCCGTTCCGCCGCCCCGGGAGTACCCCATGCAGGACTCGACCCCTCGTCTCGACGGCAACTGTCTCGCCGGACCGCTGTCGGAGATCCTCGCCGTGGAGCCCACCACCGCCTGGTGGCGCTGCCCGGTCTGTGCCCGCTCCGGGCCGCTCGCGCAGCTCCATGTCTACGGCCCCGAACCGGGCCTGACCGCCCGCTGCCCCGACTGCGCGTACATCGCGCTGCGCCTGGTCAGGGAGGGGCCCCACGTGTGGCTGACACTCGGCACCGGTGAGGGCGCCTTCCGCTTCACCAGCGCCCGCCCCGCCTGACCGGCCGGCAGGGCGCGCAGGCCGGCGTCAGGCCGCGCGGCGCTCCCGCACGCGGCGTACGAGATCGTCCGCCGCGTCCTGCCACCGCGGGTGATCGAAGCGGAAACCCTCGGCCAGGAGGCGGCCGGGGACCACCCGGCGGCTCTTGAGCAGCAGTTCGGTGTCCGAGCGCAGGGCGAGCGCGCCCAGCTCCGCCATCCACCGCGTCGCCGGCAGCCCCACCGGCACGCCCCACGCGGTGCGCAGCGCGTGCATGAACAGACGCTGGGGGAGCGGTTCGGGGGCGGCCAGGTTCACCGGGCCCTCGATGTCCTCGCGGGCCGTCAGGTACTCGACGGCGCGCACGAAGTCGCGGTCGTGGATCCACGACACGTACTGGGCGCCGCCCGCGACCGGGCCGCCGAGACCGAGCCGGGCGAGCCCCAGCAGCACGTCGAAGACCCCGCCCCGGTCCGGGCTCATCACCATGGCGGAGCGCAGGGCCACCTTGCGGGTGTGCGGGGTGTCGGCCCGCTCCTGCTCGCGCTCCCAGGCCCTGGCGATGTCGACGCTGTAGGACCAGTAGCCGGGTACGCCGGGCTCGGCGCCGCCGATCACGCCGTTGGCCTCGTCGTTGGGGGCGTCGTGGCGGTGCGCGTAGATGGTGGCGGTGCTCATCTGCAACCACACGCGGGGCGGCCGTACGGCTCGGGCGACGGCCTCGCCCACGACGCGCGCGGAGTCCACGCGGGACTCCATCATGGCCTTCAGGTTGGGCGCGGTGTAGCGGCAACTGACGCTGCGCCCGGCGAGGTTGACGACGACGTCGCTGCCGTCGACCGCCTCCGCCCACGGCCCGAGCGTCCGGCCGTCCCACGGCACCTCGCCCTTGCGCGCCGGGTGCCTGCTCAGGACGACGACCTCGTGTCCGGCCGCGGCGAACGCGCGGTGCAGGACGGAGCCGACCTGTCCCGTGCCCCCGGGCATGACGATCTTCATGGAGCCCTCCCCTCCCTGTACGGCACCCACCATAGCCCAGAATTGAACACGTTCAACTCCGATGGGTCCGGCATCGGCCGAGGTCTGAAACATCCCGTCCGGGGAAGGCGTACCGCAGGCGGCCCGCACCGATCCGGGGGGAGCCCGATGACCTTCTTCGCCCTCTCGCAGACGCATCCGCTGCGCCTGCTGTCGGCCACCGACCTGGCGAACGAATGCGCGCGCCTGGAGGGCGAGAACGCCCAGCTGCGACGGGCCGTCTCCTCTCACGCGGCGGTCGACCAGGCGATCGGCGCACTGGTGGTCCTCGGTCGGATCGCGCCGGAGGACGCGTGGCGCGTCCTGCGCGACGTCTCCCAGCACACCAACACCAAGCTGCGCGCGGTCGCCGAGGACGTCCTGAAGTTCGCCCAGGGAGGCGCCCTCCCGGAACCCGAACGGGACGAGCTGTGGCAGGCGATCGAGCGGTGTCGCGGGTAGACCGGGCGGTGCCGGGGGTGGATCGAGCAGTGTCGGGGTGGATCGGGCGCTGCCGGAGGCAGGGGGCCGGACCGGACCGGCCGGGTTTCCGAAGGGGGCCGCTCCACGGGCCCGGGCCCGTTCCCGTGTGGCCGACGCCACGCCGGCGTCGGGACGTTCGGCCGCATCGGGCCGGTGGGGTGACATGTACCGTTTTGAACGACCCCCTCGGCCTCCGGTGACCCGCCCCGGAAGCCTCCGGCACCATCTGGGACGGCCCGGCAGTGCTCGCAGACCTCTCCCCGCTGATCGCGGCGACCTCGCAATGGCTGTTGCGCGCCTACCCGCCCTGCGGCGGCCCGATGGCCGCCGCCCTGTGCGAGGCGCAGGCCCGGCTGGCGGTCGGAGCCGCCGCCTGGCTGCGCTACCCCACCCCCATGGACGCCGCGCTGGTCGGCATGGCGGGGCCGGGCGGCCCGGACCGGCTCACCGGTGCGGCCGGGAACGACATCGGCGACGACGCCACGAACGACACCAGGGGCGACCCTGGGAACCACTCCGGGAGGGGACTCGACGACGCCCCGGCCTGGCACACCTGGGTCGACGAGGTCGTGGCGAGCTGGGCGGCCTGCCTGCTGGGCGACACCGAGCTGGCCGACCGGGCGGTGGACGCCGTCGCCGCGGACGGCCGCGCGGCGGGCCTGGCGGCCGAGTTCCGGCGCCTGGCGCAGCCGACCGAGCGTGACCGGCAGGCGGCGGCGCTGCTCCGCCACCCCGACCTCCTCGCCCCGGTGGCGGCGCTCCACCGCGCCCAGCTCATGGCCCGGCTGTCATCGGGTCAGGCGCTGGTCCCCTGAACCGCGCGGCCCGAGCCGCGACTTCACGCCCCGGCCGGGCGTACGGCGGCAGGGAGCCCTCGTCGTCCACGGGTCATCCCTCGGCCGGGCGCAGGCCCGTCAGCAGCAGGTCCACCACCTGCTCCGCGTAGCCCTCGTCCACCGGCCTGCGGGTCAGCAGCAGTTGGAAGTGGACCGGCGCGATCAGGGCGTCCAGGACGAGCCGCGTGTCCGGTGCGGCCGCCAACTCGCCGCGGGCGACGGCCCGGTCGATCATCACCCCTGCCGACTCGGCCCGCGTGCGCCAGAACTCCGTGCGCAACTGGGCGAGTTCGGGCCCGTCCTCGGCGGCCGCCATCGCCCGGACCAGCCGCCCGCCGAGCGGGGAGTTCACCATCCGCACCGTGGAGGCGGCGTACGCGGTCAGGTCGCCGCGCAGGGTCCCGGTGTCCGGCACCGGCTGGGCCTGCTCGCTGTGCGCGAGCATCGCGGCCGCGATCAGGCCCTCGCGCGTGCCCCAGCGCCGGTACACGGACGTCTCGTGCACCTCGGCGCGGGCCGCCACGTCGGCGATGCTGAGCTTCTCGGCGCCGTGCTCGGCCAGCGCCGCGAGCGCCGCGTCGAGGACCGCCCGCCGCACCCGCGCGGAGCGCCCTCCCGTACGGCGCTGAACCTGACGACCCTGACGATCGCTCATCGGCGCATTCTAAGCCGGGATTCTTGCGTTAAGCCCCCGGGCGCGTCACGCGCCCGCCCGACCGGGGAGACACCCCGCCGCAAGCCCGCAAGCCCGCAAGCCCGCAAGCCCGCACGATCCCAAGACCGCACGATCCCAAGACCGCACGATCCCAAGACCGACGGCGCCGGTCACCGGAGCGGGCGTGCCCCCGGCCCCGGCCGTGCCGTGACGTCCTTCGGGGTCAGCTCCTCGTGACCCCCCGTGCACTCCACCGCGATCCGCACCGGCGCCCCGCAATCGCTGTGCCGTACGTCCAGCACCGGACCCGCCGGGTCGGCCTCGTACGTCTCCCCCCACTGCCGCAGTGCGATCAGCACGGGCCACAGGTCCCAGCCCTTGCGGGTGAGCCGGTACTCGTTGCGGGAGCGGCTGCCGGGGTCCCGGTAGGGGGCCGTCCGCAGGATGCCGGCCGCGGTCAGCTTGCGCAGCCGGTCGCTCAGCACCGCCTCGGACAGGCCCATGTGCCGCCGGAAGTCCTCGAACCGGCGCACGCCGTTGGCCGCGTCGCGCAGGATCGACAGGGTCCACTTCTCCCCGATCACGTCGAGCGTCCGCTGGACCGGGCAGTTCTCCGTGCTCGCCTCAAGCCACTCCATGCGGCCATCGTAGGCCTCTGGCTTTGCCATTGACAGGCAGGTGACGGGACAACTAGCTTCGATCGAAGAAGCCAGCCAGGGAGGAACAGGGATCATGGGACGGACGCGTACGTACGAGTGGGAGGATCCCGCGGTCTCGGCCGCGGCCGTCGGACGCGCCTCCGGCCTGGACTTCCTGCGCGAGATGCAGGCGGGACGGCTGCCGGGGCCGCCCATCCTCGCGACCCTCGACTTCACGCTGGAGGAGACCGGCCACGGCCGGGTGGTCTTCTCGCTGGTGCCGGGGGAGGAGCACTACAACCCCATCGGCAGCGTGCACGGCGGGGTCTACGCCACCCTGCTCGACTCGGCGGCGGGCTGCGCCGTGCAGTCCACCCTGCCGGCGGGGACGGGCTACACCTCGCTCGACCTGAGCGTGAAGTTCCTGCGCCGGATCACTGTCGACACCGGCCGGGTGCGGGCCGTCGGCACGGTGGTCAACGGCGGCCGGCGCACCGCGCTCGCCCAGGCCGAACTGCTGGACGCCGACGACCGGCTGCTCGCCCACGCCACCAGCAGCTGCCTGCTCTTCCCGATGCCGGCCCCCGACGCCTGAGGCGACGAGGGCCGGGGGTGAGGGGCCGGTTGCGGGAGGCCGGGGGCCGGGGCCCCGCGCCTCAGCCGATCTCGCGCTTGAGGATCTTGCCCGTGGACGTCATCGGCAGCGCGTCGGCGAACTCGACCACCCGCGGGTACTTGTACGCCGCGAGCCGCTCCTTGCTCCAGGCCACGAGCTCGTCCTCGGTCACCGCGGCGCCGGGCCTGCGCACCACCACCGCCTTGATCTCCTCGCCGTGCGAGGGGTGCGCCACGCCGACGACCGCGACCAGCGAGACGGCCGGGTGCTCCATCAGGAGCTCCTCGATCTCGCGCGGGTACACGTTGAACCCGCCGCGGATGATCATGTCCTTGGCGCGGTCGACGATGTAGTAGTAGCCGTCCGCGTCCTTGCGGGCGAGGTCGCCGGTGCGGAACCAGCCGTCGCGGATCACCTCGTCCGTGGCCTCCGGGCGGCGGAAGTAGCCCTTCATCACGTTGTGGCCGCGCACGGCGATCTCGCCGATCGTGTCGGGACCGCCCTGCGCGTCCGACCAGTCGGGCTCGACGAGCCTCATCTCCACACCCGGGACCGGCACGCCGATCGAGCCGACGCGCGGCTCCTCGCCGAGCACCGCGAACGACGCCACGGGTGACGTCTCCGACAGCCCGTACCCCTCCAGGATCGTCACGCCGAACCGCTCCCGGAACGCGCGGTGCACCTCCCGGGGCAGCGCGGACCCGCCCGACACGGCGATCCGCAGCTCGCGGGCGAGCGCGGCGACGTCGACCGAGTCGTCCAGCGCGCCGAGCAACGCCCAGTACATCGTGGGCACCCCGCCGAAGAACGTCACCCGCTCCTTTGCCATCAGCCTGAGCGCCGCCGTCGGCTCGAACCGCGGCAGCATCACGATCGTGCCGCCGTACGCGAGCGCGCCGTTCTGGATGACCGTCTGGCCGAACGAGTGGAACAGCGGCAGCACGCACAGATAGGTGTCCGGGCGGTCCGCCGACGCGCCGAACAGGGCCTCGTCGATGCGGACGTTGTCGCGCATGTTGCGGTGCCGCAGTTCGGCGCCCTTGGGACGGCCCGTGGTGCCGGACGTGTACAGGATGACCGCGGTGTCGTCCTCGTCCGTCGCGACCGTCTCGAAGGAGTACGGCCGCCCCGCCCACGGCAGCTCGGCGGCCGGGTCGACGATCAGCAGCTCCACACCCGGCACCTGGGCGGCCGCGGCCCGCGCCGCGTCACCGATCGGCAGCTCCGGCGAGCCCTCGAACGCGATGTACGCGCGGGCGTCGGAGTCCTCCAGGTGGTACGTCACCTCCCGCGCCTTCAGCAGCACGTTCAGCGGTACGACGGTGGCGCCGGCCTTGAGGATGCCGAAGTAGGCGATGGTGAAGTACGGCAGGTTCGGCATCGACAGCGCGACCTTGTCGCCCGGCCGCACACCGCGCTCCACCAGCAGGTGCGCCACCTGCGCGGCGGCCGCGTCGACCTGGGCGTAGGACAGCCGGGTGTCGCCCAGCACGATCGCGGTGCGCTCGGGGTGCCGGGCGGCGGAGCCTTCCAGCAGTTCGGCGAGGTTGTATCGGGTCACGCCCGGAACGCTAATGCGGCCGGAGCCCCTATCGCAAGCATCTTGCGTTTGTGTGACAGCCCACGTTCCGCCCTGTGGATATCGGGAAGTGCCTTGACAGGGTGCGTGCAGGTTCGCGACGTTTGATCCTTGCCGGAGGGTGCTGAATCCCGCTTGTTTGCCGGATTTGGGGAGTGCGCCCGGTGCGTCCGGGGCAGATGCCGGGGAAGTGGCGACGGGGCGCCGTGAGGGCGTCATCGGGGGGAGCGGTCGGCGATGCGTGATGTGGG
>NZ_LAVA02000041.1 GCF_000974985.2 Streptomyces mangrovisoli
GGTCGGCGGCGTGCGCCTGCGGGAGTGCGGGCGCCTGGGAGCCGTGCGGCGGCGGTACGGCCGGCGGGCGGGGGTGGTGCGGGGGCGGGGGCGGCGCGCCCTGTCCCGGAACGGGCCGCGCCGGGCCGCCGGCTCCCGCGTGGCCGGAGGGCCGCGCCGAGCCTCCGCCTCCGCCCGTTGCCCCGCGGCCGCCGGAGGGCCCCCGCCAGAGCGCGGTGGCCCGCGCCAGGCGCGCGAACTCGGCGTCGGCGTACGCCCGCATCCGCTCCTGGACCTCGCGGCCGTAGGTGCCCGTGCGGATCGCCAGGTAGAGCTGGGTGCCCAGGGAGCGGCCCGGTGCCTCGCGTTCCAGCCGCTCGGCGAGCGCGTCCACCATGACGGACCGTTGGCTGCGCATCCAGGGGTCGAGCTCCCGCAGGGTGCGGGGGGACAGCGACTCGCCCGCCGTGGCCCGGCGCACCGCGTCGCTCAGCCGGTCCGGGGCGGGGTCGGTCCGCACCAGCTCGCGCAGGGACATGAGGGCGGGCAGCCACTGCATCCCGGCGCGCCGGCCGAGCTCGTCGGTCCAGTCGCCGGGGAGTTCCGCCTCCAGCCAGGCGTCGTGCGTCCGCAGCCGCTCGGCGACCTCGTCCAGCACCGGCATGCGCAGCCCCGGCCGCCGGGCGACGAGGTCGGCCAGCGTCTCCAGGGCCGTGCCGGGCGGCGGCTGCTGCGGCGGGCCGAGCAGCGCCGAGAGCACCGCGTGCTCGATTTCGCCGTAGGCGCGGGGATGGTCGAGCCGGTGCGACAGCGCCTCGACGTAGCGCTCGCGGCTGGCCCGGGTCCGCGGCAGCCGGGGCAACGACGTGCCGCCCGTCTCCAGCAGGTCGGCGGTGGCGGCGAGTTCGGGGGCGAGGTCGGCCTCCGCGGGGGCCAGCCGGTGCACCCGCCGGGCGAGTTGGGCCCGGTCCTCGGCGCCGGCGCCGGTGGCCACGTCCAGCAACGGGTTCCACAGCAGGTCCAGCACCTGGCCGCGGTGGTACAGATCGGCGAGGTCGAGGGCGGTGCGCCAGGCCCGCTCGCCGAGCGCGGCGAAAGCCTCGGCGTCCTCGCGCCGCGCCTCACCGGACGGCAGCAGACCGGCGATCGCGGCCACGAACCGCGGCCAGGACCCGGACGCCGAGGGCGCGCCCGCAGGCCGGTGCACGAGACGTTCGACGACCTGGGCGTCGAGCCGGTTGTCCTTCACCCCGACGCTCACCCACTCCAGGCCCATGTCCGCGGAGTTCACGAGGAAGGGGTCGGCCACCTCGGCCTCGACGCCGAAGTCCCGCTGGGCCTTGGTGATCAACTGCGCCCGCCAGGCCGCCCAGTTGCGCGCGTGGGCGGGCTGTTCGGCCGTCAGGACGGAGCCCAGCAGTTCCGCGAACGCCTCCGTCGCGCGACCCCCCGCCTCCCGGGCCAGCCGCAGCCATCCCACGGCGCGGCCGAAGGAGGACTCCGACGGCGGCTCGGTGCCGAGCTCCGCCCCGAGGCAACCGCTCAGCCCCGGGGGCCAGTTCGCGACCAGCCAGGTGCGTGCCGCCGCCGCGTCCTGGGGCGCCTCGGTCCGGGTGGCGCAGCGGGCGAGGAACAGCAGCAGGTCGCGGATCTTGGCGTCCTGCTGGCCCGCGGACTGCCGCTCCAGGACGTAGACGGCCCGCGCGGGATCGCCGCGGCCCTCGGCGATCTCCGCGAGGACCGCGTCCATGAGATCGATCTCGCGCAGCCGGGAGAGCGCCACCGCGCTCTCGGAGAACGGCAGGGGCTTGGCCAACCGCAGGAGATGGGCGACGAGTTCGGCGGTCGCGCCGGTCTTGGCGCGCAGCCTGCGCAGCTCCGCCAGGTAGGTGCGGGCGGTGGCGCCGGCCGGCTCGCGCGGCACCGCGCCGTGCAGCGCGACCTCCAGCTGGGTGGCGCGGGCGCGCGGCGCGAAGACGAGGCTGAGCCGGTGCTCGGCCCGGTGCCCGGCCCAGGTGGCCGCGGAGAGCCAGACCCGGCAGCCGTACGGCAGCAGCGCGCACACGGCGTCGAGGATCAGCACCCGGCGGCTCACGTCGGGCGGCTCGGCCCCGGCCGGCAGCGTGATCACCACCTGCCGGCCGTCCAGCAGCAGCGCGGCCACCCCCGAGGCCCAGTCGAAGCCCAACCGGTCCACGGTGTCGGCGAGTTCCTGCACGGAGGCCGGGAGCAGGTCGAGCGTCAGTCCGGACTCGCCCGCCGTGCGCGGGTCACGGCCGGGGACCGGCCAGGGCGCCGCGGCGGCCGCCCGGTCCAGGGTGGTCCAGGTGGCGCGGGCACCGACCGCCGCCGCCCAGTCGAGCAGGGCCAGACAGGACGTGAGGCTGGGCTGTCCGGTGCCGTCGCGGACGCCGTCCCAGCGGGTCTCGACCCGGCCCGCGACGGCGGCCGGCTCGCCCTCGGCGGAGCTGAGGAACACCCGCCAGGGCAGGGCGTCGGGGCCGTCCCTGCGGTCGCCCTCGGGCGTCGCGGTCTGCGATCCCCACAGGTAGTGGGCGGCCCGGTCCCGGGGCAGGCTGCCGTCCAGCACCTCGTACCCCATGACCTCGCCCGGTCGCTTGCCGAGCACCGCCCAGTCGGCGGCGAGCCGTCGGCCCCCGGAGGCCGATGTCATGGCCGCCGCCACCGGCGACGGCGGTCGGTGCGGATCTTGCGTTCGAGGTCGACGAGGGGCTCGATCACGTTGATGGGGATCGGCGGGGTGCAGATGCGGGGCTCCCCGTCGACCATCTCCACGTTGGCGTAGTTGCGGTAGTCGAAGATGTTCTGCGGGTTGAGGCGGAAGCCGATCGCGGAGGAGGCGTAGTACGAGATGCGGTCCTCGTGGAAGAAGTTGCGCAGTCCGTCGCGCACCAGGCGGGCGGTGGCGCCGCGGAAGTCGTCGCAGACCCAGTCGAAGTAGGCGTTGCCCAGGTTGTCGGGGATCCGCGGGATGCGCGAGCCGGTCTGTTCCTGGGTCACCCAGCGGGCCTCCACCGAGGGGCGGAAGACGCTCGGATGGTCGAACTTGGTGACGCACACGGACACGTGGTGCGGCAGCCGGTTGCGGTGGAAACGGCCCTCGTCGCGGACGCGCGCGGCCAGTTGGGTGAGGGTGGCGTAGAAGTAGTCGAGGCTGCGGGTGTGTTCCTCGGCGTCGAGCAGCGGGTCGAAGAGGTAGATGATGCCCTGGGAGCGGGCCAGGTGGTCGACGGCCGCCGGGTCGACGCTGCGGGTGTCCTTCTTCCAGAACGACTCGCCGGAGAAGTCCTGGATCTCCAGCACGAAGCTCACGTCCCGGCCGCGCGGCCGCAGGGCGCCGCGTTCGGTCCCGGTGAAGGACCAGCTCATGCCCACCGGGGCCAACGTGGGGACGGGGAAACGGCGTTCGCTGGTCAGCCGGGTGACGTTCTCGATCAGGAAGTCGTTGGCGTCCTGCGACATGCCGACCACGACCCAGTTGGCGGAGCCCTGCCGCTGCTGCTGCATCGCGGCCACCGGGAGGGCGGCCAGGTAGGTCGTCTTGCCGGCGCGGGGCGCGCCCCACAGCCCGATGAGCACCGAGTCGGAAGCGGCGGCGGCGCCGCCCCGGCCCGCCGCGGTCGGGATCGGCAGGGGGTCGAGACTCCCGTCCGGGACGCCGTAGGACGGGGAGGGAATCCCGTACGGCGGCGTCTGCGGCGGGGCCGGGATCGGCGCGGACAGCGCCTGCTCGTAGCCGGTGCCCGGCGCCGTGTACGGCGGCGGCGCGGGCTGACGCGGCGGCGGCGGGCCGTCCTGGGCGCCCTGCTCCGGGTCGAAGCCGCTGGTCGTCATGGGCAGTCCTCTCTCGCGCCTCAGGCGGCGGGTGGCGTCAGGGGCTCGGCGAAGGCCAGCGGACAGGAGGGGCCCTCCATGCGCCAGGGCGGCGCCAGCGCGCGGGCCACGTCCCGCGCGGAGTCGGTGCCGGGCCGGAACGATCCGCCCGCGGCGAGCTCCCGCCAGGACTCGTCGGTGTGCCGTTGCAGGGCGAGGCCCGTGCGGTCCCCGGAGGGCGGGGTGGTGGGCGGGTCCGCCCTGGCGACCACCCGGACGCCCTGGGCGCGCAGCCGGCCGACCTGCACCCGCCAGTCGATGCCGTAGGTGCAGGCGGGGATCAGGCCCACCTGGCCGGGCAGGCCCGGCGGCCTGCGGCCGAGCACCAGCAGGACCTTCTGCGGGCCGCCCCGGCGGGGGCGCCCCGCGGTCATGGGGACGGCGGCCTGGAGCGCGTCCTCGAGCGCGGCGGCGCTGTCCCGCACCCGGGGGGCGGGCCGCCAGCGGGCCACCGCGGCCAGCGTGCGGTCCGCGGCGGCGGGGGAGACGCTCACCACGATGTCGGCGGCGCGCGCGTAGCGGTTGCGGGAGACGTGGTCGTAGTAGCCGAGGGCGCCCACCCGCAACTGCTGCCGGCGCTCCGTCAGATGGCCTATCAACTCCCGCAGGAACGCGACCCGTTCCGCGGTCTCCTCCTCGGTCGCACCGGCCATCTCCACCGCGCAGACCAGGTCCAGCGGCGGCGGCGGCACGACCCGGCCGCTCACCCGCGCGGTCAGGGCCGCCATGTCGGTGGCGGGCGCGGCGCGCCGGGGCAGCGGGGTGCCGTCCGCGCCCAGGGCCTCGATCTCGCCGGGGCCGCGCAGCACGTAGGTGACCCATGCCGTGCCGTGCGCGGGGAGTTCGAGGCCGTGCAGGGCCAGTACGGTCGCGTCGTCGAGCCCCGTGTCCCGGGCGCGGGCCACGAGCGGCAGCGCGGCCGAGCCGTTGTCCGTGACGCCGCCGTGGACCGCCACCCGGACGGCGATCCCGTCCGGGCGCGGTACGACCGTGCCCGCCCGGAACAACACCCGTTCGTCGAGGCGCACTCGGCCGGTGCCCGGGTCGACCCGGGCGAGCAGCAGGACGTGGTCGGTGAGCAGCGGGGCCGAGCGGAGCAGCCCGCGGGCGCGTTCGCCGGGCCGTTCGGCGGAGGGGGCCCGGTGCAGCACCACCGGCACCCGGTGGCGGGAGCGGAGCACCTCGGCGGCCCGGTCGAGCAGGGTCCAGCCGGGTCTGCTGCACACCAGGACGACCGTGTCGTCGGGGGTGACGGTGAGGGCGGCGGACAGCCAGCGCGCGACGGAGCGGTCGAACTGCTCCCGGTCGACCGGGTCGGGCGAACCGATCCCGCCGGCCAGCTGGAACCGGCGGATGTCGTCCTCGGGATGGAGTTCCGGCACGATCGTCCGCCATTCGGCGGTGCTTTCCTTCGCGCGGGCGGGAATTCCGTTGGCGTCGGCGCGTGTGTGCACCACGCTCGCGTTGTCGGCGGCGAATTCGACCACCAGCAGCGCCGGTATGCGTCCGGCGATCAATTCACCGAGGACCCGCGCCCATTCCGCGGGGTCGGCCGGCGGCTCGGGGGCCGGCCCGTCGGGCGCGGCGGCGGTGGCGTGCTCCGGGTGGGGAAGGGGGCCGCCGCGCAGCAGCGAGCCGTATCCGTCCGGTCCCTCGCCCGGCGCCCCGGGCGGTCGGGCCCGGCGCGCGGCGTCCAGGTCCCAGATGTGGGCGGCCGCGTCGAGGGCGGCCCGCGCGTCCTCGTGGTCCTGCTCGGTGGCCTCGCCGAGGGCCGGGTCGCCGTACAACTGCCAGCAGCAGACGGGGCACAGCTCCTGCCCGTCGTCGGGGGTGGCGCACACCGGGCAGGCGGTGCCGGGGCGCGGGGAGCCGTCGGCGCGGGGCCCCTCGGCCGTGCGCGGTGCCGCCTCGTGGCGGGGCCGGTCGTCGTGCCGGTAGGGGTCTTCGTGGCGGGACGGGTCGTCCGGTGCGGCTTGCGGGGACGCGGGCGGTCTGTCGAAACGCTGTTGATCGGCCATCGCGTGCCCCTGCCCCCCGTACGCACGCGGTCGGCTCACGGCCGGCTCGTCGAGTGCGTCGCATTTCCCCCTGAGGACGAGCCGGACCGAGAAATCCGGCGCGTCAATGCGGAAAGCCATGATGGCACACGGGGCCGGATCCGTTGCACGGTTCGAGGGGGACTGCCCATGAATTCCACGCTGTTCACGGAAAAAGTCGACCAGAATGGAAACGGGTGTGACACAAGTGATCCGAAGTGAAAGGAATGGATGAGTCACAGGAATCCCGCCGGGCCCGCGCGCAACTGTTTCCGGGCACCGGCCCGGCCCGCCTCAGGGGCACTTCGCGCGGGGCACACCCCACATACCGCCGACCTTCACACGGACGCCACCCGACCCTTCCCTGACGTTCGGCACGCTTGGAACACTCGCTGCGCGCGCACCCGGTCCCGTCCGGGCACCCGTTCCTCAGGATGAGAGGGTCCTTCGTCATGCCCGAAGTCAACCGGCGCCGTTTCCTTCAACTCGCGGGCGGTACGGCGGCGTTCACGGCGCTGTCCAACAGCGTCGAGCGAGCCGCCGCGCTGCCCGCCAACCACCGCACAGGATCGATCGAGGACGTCGAGCACATCGTCGTCCTCATGCAGGAGAACCGGTCCTTCGACCACTACTTCGGCACCCTGAGAGGCGTACGGGGCTTCGGCGACCCGCGCCCCGTGGCGCGCCCCGACGGCAAGCCGGTCTGGTACCAGTCGGACGGCACCAAGGACCTGCTGCCCTTCCACCCCGACGCCGACGACCTGGGCCTGGCCTTCATCCAGGACCTGCCGCACGGCTGGAACGACGGCCACGCCGCGTTCGACGGCGGCAGATACGACAAGTGGGTGCCGTCCAAGGGCTCCACGACGATGGCGTACCTGACCCGGGACGACATCCCCTTCCACTACGCGCTCGCCGACGCCTTCACCGTCTGCGACGCCTACCACTGCTCCTTCATCGGCTCGACCGACCCCAACCGCTACTACCTGTGGACGGGTTACACCGGCAACGACGGCCAGGGCGGCGGGCCGGTCCTCGGCAACGACGAGGCGGGGTACGGCTGGACGACGTACCCGGAGCGACTGGAACAGGCGGGGGTCTCCTGGAAGATCTACCAGGACGTCGGCGACGGCCTCGACGCGGCCGGCTCCTGGGGCTGGATCCCCGACGCCTACCGCGGCAACTACGGCGACAACTCGCTGCTGTACTTCAAGCAGTACCAGAACGCGCAGCCCGGCGACCCGCTGTACGACAAGGCCCGCACCGGCACCGACGCCCGCAAGGGCGAGGGCTTCTTCGACCAGTTGAAGGCCGACATCAAGGGCGGCCGACTGCCGCAGATCTCCTGGATCGTGGCCCCGGAGGCGTTCACCGAACACCCCAACTGGCCCGCCAACTACGGCGCCTGGTACGTCTCCCAGGTCCTCGACGCGCTCACCGCCGACCCCGCCGTGTGGGCGAAGACGGCGCTGTTCGTCACCTACGACGAGAACGACGGCTTCTTCGACCACCTCGTGCCGCCGTTCCCGCCCGGCTCCGCGGCGCAGGGCCTGTCCACCGTCGACGCGGGCCCCGACCTGTTCAAGGGCGACGCCGGCCATGCGGCGGGCCCCTACGGCCTCGGCCAGCGGGTGCCGATGCTCGTCGTCTCCCCGTGGAGCAAGGGCGGTTACGTCTGCTCGGAGACGCTCGACCACACCTCCGTCATCCGTTTCATGGAGCGCCGCTTCGGCGTGCACGAGCCCAACATCTCGCCCTGGCGGCGGGCCGTCAGCGGCGACCTCACCTCCGCGTTCGACTTCACCCGCACGGACACCCGGCCGGTCGTCCTGCCGGCCACCGACGGCTACCGGCCCCCGGACCTCGACCGGCACCCCGACTACAAGCCGACCCCGCCCACCACGGCGGTGCTGCCCCGGCAGGAGCGCGGCACGCGGCCCGCCCGTCCGCTCAAGTACGCGCCCGTCGTGGATGGTTCGGCGGATCCGGCGGCCGGGAAGTTCACCCTCTCCTTCGTCTCCGGCGCCGAGGCGGGGGCCGGCTTCCTCGTCACCTCCGGCAACCGCACCGACGGACCCTGGAGTTACACCACCGCGGCCGGCGCGTCCCTTGCCGACACCTGGAACACCGCCTATTCGGGCGGCTCGTACGACCTGACCGTGCACGGACCCAACGGCTTCCTGCGGGTCTTCCAGGGGCCCGGACACGCGGCGGGGCCCGAGGCGGTCGCGCGCTACGCCGGGGACGACATCGAGCTCGTGTTCACCAACAAGGGCTCCGGCACGGTGAATCTGAGGCTCACCGACGGCTACGGCGGTCGCCCCCGCGGCTTCCGGGTGCGGGCCGGTGCCACCGTGCGGTACACCGCCGGGCTTGCCGCCAGCCACCGTTGGTACGACCTGACCGTGACGTCGGCCGAAGACCCGTCCTTCTTGCGGAGGTTTGCCGGACATGTCGAGAACGGGCGTGCAGGGATGAGCGATCCGGCGATCGGCACCGTCTGACGAAAGCCGAACCGCCGGTTGCTTTCGGGGCGGCTCACGGTACTGTGCCCCGGTGACCACGCATTCGAACACTCCTGCAGGTTGGTACCCGGATCCGCAAGGGGCGGCCCAGACGCTGCGGTACTACGACGGTTCCCAGTGGACCGAGCACACGCACGCCGGCGAACAGGGCCAGACGGTACCGCCGATCCCGCAGCAGGCGACCGGGCCCGACCCGCGTGTGCAGCAGCAGGTTCAGCAGCAGGCCGGGGTCGCGCCTAGCGGCCCCGGTGGCGGCACTCTGTTCACCGAGCCGGTCCTGGTGGTGAACCAGAAGGCCAAGCTGATCGAGGTGACCAACGAGTACAAGGTCTTCGATCAGGGCGGCAACCAGATCGGCTCGGTCACCGAGGTCGGTCAGAGCGTTCTGAAGAAGATCCTTCGCTTCGTCTCCAGCCTCGACCAGTTCATGACCCACCGGCTCGAGATCCGCGACGCCCACGGCCAGCCGCAGTTGACGCTGACCCGGCCCGCGAAGATCTTCAAGTCGAAGGTGATCGTGTCCCGTCCGGACGGCACGGTCGTCGGCGAGATCGTCCAGAAGAACATGATCGGCAAGATCAACTTCGCGATGATGGTGAACGGCCAGCAGGTCGGCGCGATCAAGGCGGAGAACTGGCGGGCGTGGAACTTCGCGATCGTCGACCACGCGGAGAACGAGGTCGCGCGGATCACCAAGACGTGGGAGGGCCTCGCCAAGACGCTCTTCACGACCGCGGACAACTACGTCCTCCAGATCCACTTCCAGCTGCCCGAGCCGCTGCTGAGCCTGGTCGTCGCGACCGCGCTCACCGTCGACACGGCGCTGAAGCAGGACTCGCGCGGGCTCGGCTGACCGTCGGGAAGCCCCATCACAGCAGTGCGAACGGCGGTGCGGCCACGGTTCTCCGTGGTGTCGCACCGCCGTTCGCGTTCCGTCCCCGCGCCGCCGACAGCGCGCGGACGGCGTCTACAGCGACGTGAGGTGTCCGCGTCCGGACCGGTACCGGCGCCGCCGCTGCCTGGGCTGCTTGGGCAGCAGCGCCGGTTCGGGTGTCGCCGTACCCGGTTCCAGCGCGAGGACCGCGGCCACGGGGTGCTCCCCGTCGTCCTCGCCCGCGGCGCCGACCGCCCCGGCGGGAGACGCCGTTCCGGCCAGGGAAGCGGTCCCGATCGCGGTGGCCGCTCCGGTCGGCATGGCCGCCCCGGCGAGAGAACCAGCCGCGGCCGCCCCGGCGGGAGAACCCGCGGGGGAAGGAGCCCCGCCGGAGCCCGCCGCCGGTTCCGGCGTGTTCCGCGACAGTTCCAGCACGCCCCAGGCCGCGCACGCCGCGCCGGCCAGGGCCAGCAGCACGCCCTCCACGCCGCCCCGCAGCCCCTGGCCCAGCAGCGCGAGCCCGATCACCGCGGCCGCCACCGGATTGGCCAGGGTCACCACCGCGAGCGGAGCGCCGAGGCCGCCGCGGTAGGCGGTCTGCGACAGCAGCAGCCCGCCCGCGGCGAACGCGGCGACCAGCAGCGCCACCACGACCACCTGGGCGCTGAGCGCCGGGCCGGTCCGGTCGGTGGCGGCCACCGTCACCGTCTGGGTCAACGCCGAGGCCACGCCCGAGGCGAAGCCCGACGCCGTGGCGTGCCGCAGCCCGGGACGGCCGCCGGGCCAGGACAGCATCCCGATCACCGCCGCCGTGGCGCCCGCGACCGCGACCGCCTCGGTGAGGCTCAGCACCCGGTGGGGTGCCGGACCGGACGCCGTGACGAGGATCGCGGAGAGTCCGAGCAGGGTGAGCGCGGTGCCGCGCCACTCGGCGGGGCCGACCCGCCGCCCGGCCACCCGCGCCCCCATCGGGACCGCGGCGACCAGGGTGAGCGCGCCGAGCGGCTGCACCAGCGTCAGCGGGCCGTACTTGAGGGACACGACGTGCAGCAGCGCGGCGCCGGCGTTCAGCAGGACCGACCACCACCAGGCGCTGGAGGCCAGCATCCGCAGCGGCCCGGCGCCGTCCGCGGTGCGGGAGGCGAGCCGTTCCTGCGCGACCGCCGCGGCGGCGTAGGCGACCGCCGAGACGAGCGAGAGGGCGACGGCGAGGACGGTGGCGCTCATCGGCCCGTTCCCGCCAGCGCGGTGGCCGATGCCGGGTCCTGGGCGGGCAGCGGCCGCGGACGACCGCGACTCGCGGCGCTCCCGGCGGCGGCCCCCGCGCTTCCGGCACCTGCGCTCCCGGCCCCGGTACCCGCGCTTGCGGCACCGGCACCTGCGCTCCCGACCCCGGTACCCGCGCTTGCGGCACCGGCATCGGTGCTCCCGGCGCCCGCACCCGCCCTGTCGGCCCTGTCAGCCGTGTCGACCGTGTCGGCTTCGTGTCGCGGGCGCGGGATCAGGGCGAGGGCGGTGCCGAGCATGGCCGTGGCCACGATCGCGTCGATCCAGTAGTGGTTCGCGGTGCCGACTATGACCAGCAGCGTCACCAGCGGATGCAGCAGCCACAGCCACCGCAGGCGGGAGCGGGTCGCCGCGATCAGGCCGATCGCCACCATCAGGGCCCAGCCGAAGTGCAGCGACGGCATCGCCGCGAACTGGTTCGAGAGATGGTCGGTCCGCGGGGGCCCGTACACGGAGGGGCCGTAGACGCGGCCGGTGTCGACGAGACCGCTGAGCGCGAGCATCCGCGGCGGGGCGAGCGGGAAGGTGAAGGGCAGGACCAGGGCGGCGGCGGTGACCGCGGCGAGGACCCGGCGGGCCCACACGTAGTGCGCCGGCCGCCTCAGATACATCCAGACCAGGAAGGCCGCGGTGGCGGGGAAGTGGACGGTCGCGTAGTAGATGTTCGCGAGCCGCACCAGGTCGTGGCTGTCCAGCAGCAGCGACTGCACCAGGCCCTCGCCGGGCAGGTGCAGCACGCGCTCCAGGTGCCAGACCCGGCCCGCGTTGTGCAGCGCCTCGGTCACATGGCCCGTGGCCAGCTGCCTGCCGAGCTTGTAGACGAGGAAGAGCCCCACCACGAGCAGCAGCTCGCGTACGAGTGGTGGCCGGGCGGCAGCGCCCGGCTCGGCCCGAGCAGGCTCGGTTCGTGCATCCATCCCCGGCCCTTTCGCCGATCGTCGTCATCCCTGTGCAGGTGTGTCCCCATGACCCGGGCGGGGGCCCGGACTCATCGCGCCGGGCGGTGCCCGACGGACGCGGGTCCGGGCGGTGGCCCGGACCCGAAGGGGACCCGGGCTGCTGCCCGGACCCATCGATACGGCCGCGTCCCGAAACGTGTGCGTGCCGAAACGCTAGCGTACCGATACGCCAGTGTACCGATACGTCTGAGTACCGGTACACTGGCGTATCGATAGAGCGTCACCACTCCCGAGACGAGGAGAAGAGCTGATGACGTCGCAGGCCGCGGAGGGACCGGAATCGGTCGCCGCCTCGCGCCGCTCCAAGATCACACCGGAGCGTGAGCGGGAGTTCTTCGACGCCGTCCTCGAACAGATCCGCGCATGCGGCTACGACTCCGTCACCATGGAGGGGGTCGCCGCCAGCACGCGGTGCAGCAAGTCGACGCTCTACCGGCAGTGGCGCAACAAGCCGCAGTTCGTGGCGGCCGCGCTGCGCGCCAACCGGCGCGTGCGGTTCGCCGGGATCGACAACGGTTCGCTCGCCGAGGATCTGCGCCAGGCGGCGCGGGCGGCCGGGGACTGGTCGGGCAAGGACACCCGGCTGCTCCAGGCGCTCGGGCACGCGATCACGGAGGACAAGGAGCTGGCGCACGCCCTGCGCGAGGCGCTGGTGGACCCCGAGATCGCCGCGCTCCAGCAGATCCTGCGGCGGGGGGTCGAGCGGGGCGAGATCGCCGCGGACAACCCGGCGGTCGAGTACATCCCCGCCATGATGTTCGGCGTCCTGCGGGTCAGGCCCTTCCTGACCGGCGAGTACGCCGACGCCGAGTACCTGGTCCGGTTCGTGGAGGCGGCCGTGCTGCCGGCCCTCGGGCTGACCTGAGACCCAGGTCGCCGTCCACGGGATGACTGGACGGCGGTCTGATCGCGCCGCACCGTGGGGACGGGGGCGGCGCGCACCCCCCGGCCGGGTGGGGTGCCCCTTGAGCGGGGGGCATCCCACCCGGCCGTCGCTTTCCCGAGGGCGCGCGGCCGGGGTTCTCCCGAAGGAGCGCGGCCGCGGCCGTGGCCGTTCACCGGCCCGGCCGCGGAGCGCGCGTCAGACCTTCTGGCCGTCGCCGCCGCCCGAGGACGCGGCGATGCCCTTCGTGATGGTGTCGATCACAGAGGCCTTCTGATCGGCGTCGATGCCGAAGCGGACCACGACCAGCTGCGAGGCGGAGGCCGGGGAGGGGAAGACCAGCGACTCGACGATGCCGTCCGCGCCCTTGCTGGTGACCGCCTTCCAGCGGACCAGGTAACCCTTCTGCCCGGCCACGGTGATCGCCTTGGACTCCAGCACCTTGTGCGAGGTGATGCTGCCGTAGCCCTTGCCGTACGACTCCTCGGCGTTGGCCGAGATGTCCGCCTTCGCGACCGCCTCGGCCGTGTCGCCCTTGGTGCCCAGCGCCGCCGCGGGCGCCGAGTAGGCGCCGCCCTTCGTGCAGGTCTGCGACGTGTCGCCGGGGCACTTGTAGGAGTCGTCGGACGTCACCTGGGCGCCCACGGTGATCGACTCGCCGGTCCAGCCGTCCGGCACCGGGACGCTGATGGCGTTGATCGAGTCGGAGACCGTACCGCCGCCCTTGACCTTCGGCGCCTCGGACTGGCCCGGGTCGGGGCTCTGCCCGCCGGAGCCGCCGTCGCCGGAGCCGCCGCTCTGGCCGCCGTCCTCGCCGCCGCCGTTCTGCCCGAACGGACCGCCCTGGCCGCCGCCGAAGCCGCCCTCGGGGCCGCCCTGGCCGCCGCCGAACCCGCCGGGGCCCTGCTGGGTGCCGGCCTGGTTGCCGTTGCCGTTGCCGCCGCCGTTGTCGGTCAGCGCCCAGGCGCCGACCCCGATGGCGGCGAGCACCGCGGCCGCCACGCCGACGGCTATGCCCGTGCGCAGACCGCGCCGCGAGCCGGCCGGCGGCTGGGCGGGATACGCCGGGTACGCCGGAAATCCTCCGGCGGCCGGCGGCTGCGTCGGGGGACCCCAGACGGAGGTCGAACCCGCGGGGCGGGTCTGATCCGTCCATGCCTTGCCGTCCCACCAGCGCTCGGTGGCGGGAGAGTCATCTGATTGCCCCGGGTCTGGGTACCACCCGGGAGGAGTCACCTGCGTCATGAGACCACCGTATGAGGCATGGGTGAAAGCGGGATGAGAGGATCCGGTCCCACTTCCTGAAGGTCGTGTGCCGTGACGTCGACCGTACCCGCCCACCGCATCCTCGCGAAGCCCGGCTCACCCCTGCCCCTCGAAGCCCCGCCGTTCCCCGACCGAGCGGTGAACTCCGTTGCCCGGGAAGGGAATCGTTACGCCCCGGGCCTGGTGCGTCGGCCTCCGGAACGGCCGTTCACCCGTACCGGAGAGAGCTGTCCGTTCCGCGCACCACGAGGACCGGGAGCGGGCTACGCTCGGGAGCTGAACGTCGTCCGGCGACTCGGGGAGGCAGCGGGATGGACGAGGAACGGCCCTCGGCTCCCGCCCCCGGCTCCCTCTGGGAGCGGGACACGGAGGTCGCCGCGGTCACCGAGGCGCTCGACGACCTGTGCGCCGACCGGGCCACCGCCGGCAGCCTGCTGGTGCTGCGCGGCGAGGCCGGCCTCGGCAAGACCGCCCTGCTGGCCGAGGCCCGCCGCATCGCCGAACGGCGCGGCTGCACGGTCTGGGCCGCCCGTGGCGCCGAGACCCTGCGCTCCGTGCCCTTCACCGTCGTACGGCAGCTGCTCCAGCCCGCGCTGCTGTCCCTGCTGCCCGAGGAGGCCCGCGAGTACCTCGGCGACTGGTACGACATCGCGGGTCCCGCCCTCGGCATAGCGGAACCCGCCGGGCGCCGGGCCGACCCGCAGGGCGTGGTGGACGGCCTGGTCGCCGCCGTACGCCGACTGGTCAAGCGCGAGTGGCCGCTGGTGCTGCTGATCGACGACGCGCACTGGGCGGACCAGGAGACCCTGCGCTGGCTCGCCGCGTTCGCCGAGCGCCTCGACGACCTGCCGGTGCTCGTCGTGGTGGCGCGCAGGCCCGGCGACGTCACCGGGGAGAGCGCGCGACTGCTCGACCTGGTGGAGGCCACCGCCGGCCGGCCCGTCGCGGACCTCAGCGCGCTGACCCCGGACGCCGCCGCCGGACTCACCCGCGCCACCCTGGGGGCGCTCGCCGACGCCCCCTTCTGCCGCGAGGTGTGGGCCGTCACCGGCGGCAATCCGTACGAGACCGTCGAGCTCCTCGCCAAGGTGCAGGACAGCGACATGGAACCGGTCGAGGCGCGCGCTGGCGACCTGCGCGCGCTCAACCGCTCCGCGCGCGGCGGCGGACTCGTCGCCCGCCTGAAGGGACTCGGCATCGAGGCCACCCGGTTCGCCTGGGCGGCCGCGATCCTCGGCGTCGGCATCCGGGTCGACCTCGTCGCCCAACTCGCCACCCTCGGCCGGGCCGACGCCCAGCGCTGCGCCGAACTCCTGATCGGCGCCCGCATCCTGACCGAGGTCGACGCGGCGGGCGGCCAGGGCGGCCAAGGCGACCGAGGCGCCCACGGCGGTCAACACGGGGACGGCGGTCAACACGGGGACGGCGGCGGCCAGCACAGGGACGGTCGCCACCACCGGGACGACGGCCAACACGCCCACGGCGAGCTGGAGTTCGTGCACCCGCTGATCGCCAGCGCCGTCTACCACTCCATCCCCGACGCCCTGCGCACCGCCATGCACGGGATCGCCGCCCAGGTCGTCACGGCGTCCGGACTCGGCGCCGTCGCCGCCTCCCGCCATCTGCTCCAGGTCCATCCGGACGACGACGCGGGGCTCGTCGAGCAACTGCGCGCGGCCGCCGGGGAGCACCTCGCCGTCGGCGCGCCCGACGCGGCCCGCCGCTGCCTGGAGCGCGCCCTGCGCGAACCGCCCCGCCCCGAAGCGCAGGCGTACGTCCTCTACGAACTGGGCTGCGCCACCCTGCTGACCGCGCCCGCCACCACCATCGGGCACCTCAGGGCCGCGCTCGCGCTGCCCGGCCTCGACCGGGACACCCGTGTGGACGCGGTCTTCCGCCTCTCCCAGGCGCTGCTCCACAACGACCAGCTGGAGGAGGCCGTCCGCACCGTGGAGGCCGAGGCCGCCCGCCTCGGTCCCGGCCCCGCCCGGATGCGGTTGCAGGGCGTGCAGTACATGTGGGAGGGCATCCACGCCGGCGACGCGGCCTCACCGGGCCGCTCCGAGCGCCTCGCCGCGCTCGCCGCCACGTGCACCGGGCGCGACAACTCCGAACGCGCGCTGCTGATCCTGCGCGGCTTCGACGCGATGGCCCACGGCGAGAGCGCCGACGAGGTCGTGGCGCTCTGCGACCGGGCCCTGGTCAACGACAGGCTGGCCCCCGGGCTCGGCTGGACCGACACCGAGTGGGGCATCGAACTGCTGCTGATGCTCGCCAACGCGTACGCCTTCGCCGACCGGCTCGACCGGGCCGGCGCCCTGTACACGGAGGCCCTGGCGACCTACGAGACGGCGGGCTGGAGCGGCGGCCACCTGGCGCTCGCGCACGCCTACGTCGGTGTCGGCCACCGCAGGCGGGGCAAGCTGCGCGAGGCGGAGGCCGCCCTGCGGGAGTCGCTGCGCCTCGCCGAGCGCGTCGGCCGCGGGCTGCCGCTGTACTGGTCGGCCACCTGCAACCTCGTCGACACGCTGCTGGCCCGGGGCCATGTCGAGGAGGCCCGCTCGGTCGCCGAACGGTACGGCTTCGCGCCGCCGTACCCCTCCACGATCGTGCTCCCCGACCCGCGTTCGGTGCGCGGCCGGCTGCTGCTCGCCGTCGGCCGCACCGCGGACGGCATCGCGGAACTGGAGGCGGCCGGGAAGGCGGCCGCCGTGCGCGGCCACCACAACCCGGTGATGGTGCCCTGGGCCGTCGACCTCGCCCGCGCGCTGGCCGCCGAGGACCCCGCGCGGGCGGGCCGGCTCGCCGCGGAGGCGCGCCGGCGGGCCGAGCGCTTCGGCACGGACACCGCCATCGGCGAGGCCCTGCGCTGCGCCGCCGCCCTGGCGACCGGCCCGCGCGCGGTGGAGCTCGCCGCGCAGGCCGCCGCCCGCCTGGAGGCCTCGCCCTGCCAGTACGAGCACGCGGCGGCCCGTGTCGAGTACGGCATCGCGGCCCGCTCGCCCGCCGACCTCGACCGGGGCCTCGCGCTGGCCCGCGCGTGCGGAGCGGACGGCCTGGCGGAACGGGCCGGACAGATGCTGAAGTCGGTCCGCGGGGCGAACTGACGACGGGGCGCGCCCCCAAAAGGGCGCGGGGAACCGCGCGAGCGACCACGACGCTCCCGCACGCGGTGCCGCTTCCCGCGGGCCCGCGGCGGTACCGCCGAGGCAGCGGTCAGAGCCCGAGCAACTGGGCCGTCACCGCCGCCAGCCGCTTGCGGGTCTCCGGGTCGTACGTCCCCTCGTGCGCCCGGGACGGCTCGGTGCCGTCGAAGAAGCGGCCGGTGCCGAGGTCCTCGGTGGCCAGCGCCAGCACGCCCGGCGCCCCGTCGGCGACCGTGTGCCAGGGGCTGATCCCGCCCTCTTGGACCATCGCGGTGTCCATGTACGTCGCCGGGTGCAGCACGTTCACCGCCACCCCGGTCCCCGCGAGCTCCTCGGCCAGCGTGAAGGTGGCCGCGGCGAGCGCGAACTTGCTGCGGCAGTAGGCGGAGACCCCGTTGTAGCCGCGGGCCAGTTCGGGATCGGAGAAGTCGAGGGGCTCCTGCCCGACCGAGCCGACGTTCACGATCCGGGACGGCGCGTTCGCGCGCAGCAGCGGCAGCAGTTCGCGGGTCAGCAGCACCGGCGCCAGATAGTTCACGGCGAGCCGCAGCTCGTGGCCGTCGACGCTGAGCTCGCGGCCCGCGCCGGGCGGCCCCGATCCCACCCCCGCGTTGTTGACCAGCACGTCCAGACCCGGGTGCGCCTCGCCGACCCGGGTGGCGAGGTCGCGCACCTGGGCCAGGGAGGCGAGGTCGGCGACCAGGCCGTGGGCCTGGCCGCCGTGCTCGGCGCCCAGCGCGGACAGCTCGGCGGCCAGCCGCTCGGTGCGGTCCGGGTCGCGGCCGTGCGCGAGCACGGTGTGCCCGGAGCGGACCAGCTCGAAGGCGAGGTACCGGCCGAGACCGGAGGTGGCGCCGGTGATCAGGAGGGTGGACATGCCTCCACCGTAGGCACGCGGGGCGGCCGGCTGCGAGATGCCGCTGAGACTACGACCACCAGGGTCACCCTTCCCGAGCGCCGTCCTCCTCCTCCGCGAGCACCCGCTGCGCCGTCGCGAACGCCGAGTTGGCCGCCGGCACCCCGCAGTACACCGCGGCCTGCAGCAGTACGGCTCCGATCTCCTCCGGCGTCAGCCCGTTGCGGCGCGCCGCCCGCACATGCATGGCCAGCTCGTCGTAGTGCCCGTGGGCGACCAGCGCGGTCAGTGTGATCATGCTGCGCTCGCGGCGGCTGAGCGTCGGATCGGTCCAGATCTCCCCCCACGCGTAGCGCGAGATGAAGTCCTGGAAGCGCGCCGTGAACGGGGTCTGCCGGGCCTGCGCCCGGTCCACGTGGGCGTCGCCGAGCACCTCGCGCCGCACCGCCATGCCGCGCCGGGCGCCCTGGCCGAAGTGCGCGCGCAGCGCGGTCAGTACGGCCTCGGGGCACTGCGCGGGCGCGAGGTGCGAGGCGCCCGGGATCTCCACGAGCGCGGCGCCCGGCACCGCGTCCGCGATCTCCCGCAGATGGGCGGGCGGGGTCGCCGGGTCCTGACGGCCCGCGATCAGCAGGGTCGGCGCGCCGATCTCGCCGAGCCGCTCCCGCAGGTCGAACGCGGCCAGCGCGTCGCAGCAGGCCGCGTACGCCGCCGGATCGGCCTCCGCGTGGTCCCGGATCAACCGCTCCACGGTGAAGTCCCCGGCGAACCAGCGGGCGTTCGCGCTCGGGAGCAGCCACTCCAGGCCGTCCCGCCGTACCCGTTCGGCCCGCTCCCGCCACGGCTCGGCGCCGCCGAAGTGTGCGGAGGAGCAGATCACGGCGAGGGAGGAGACGCGCTCCGGGTGGCGTACGGCGAGGTCGAGCCCGACCGCGCCGCCGAGCGACACCCCGGCGTAGGCGAACCGGTCGACGCCGAGCGCGTCGGCGAGGGCGATCACCTGGTCGGCGAGGTCACTCACGCTCGCGCCTGGGGAGATCAGGGCGGCGGGGGAGCCGCCGTGGCCGGGCAGGTCCCAGCGCACCACCCGGTGGCCGACGGACAGTTCGGGGGCGACCTGGTCCCACAGGGCGTACGACGTGCCGAGCGAGGGCCCGAGCAGCAGCGGCGGCGCGGACGCGGGGCCCTCGGCCAGGTGGTTGAGCAGTTTCTCGGTCAACGTCGCTCCAGCGCACGGTCGGTGAGGGGGCCAGCGAAGCCGGTGTAGCGGGCGGGGTCGGTCAACTCGCCGAGGTCGACGTCCTTCAACTCCGGTTCCTCGGACAGAAGTTCCGCGAGGGAGCGGTCCTCGGTCCAGGTGCGCCGGGCGGTCTCGGTGAGCAGCTCCTTCGCGCGGGCCCGGCCGAGCCGCGCCGCCAGCACGGCGGACAGCCGCTCGGAGACGATCAACCCGTGGGTGAGGCCGAGGTGTTCGCGCATGACCTCGGGGCGCACCCGCAGGCCCTCGGCGAGTTCGGCGGTGCTGCGGGCGGCCCCGCCGACCAGCCGCAGCAGGTCCCGCAGGGGCTCCCACTCGGCGTGCCAGGCCCCGGCCGGGCGTTCGTCCTCGGCCGCCATCGAGCCGTACAGCGTGGCGGCGAGCTGCGGCGCGCGCCGGGCCGCCGCGGCGACCAGCGTGGCGCGCACGGGGTTCGCCTTGTGCGGCATGGCGGACGATCCGCCGCCGCTGCCCTCCAGCACCTCGCCGATCTCGGTGCGGGTCAGGACCAGCACATCGGCGGCGATCTTGCCGAGGGCGCCCGCGGTGAAGGCGAGGCAGCCGGCCAGGTCCGCGACCGGGGTGCGCAGCGTGTGCCAGGGCAGCACCGGTGCCCGCAGCCCGAGTTCACCGGCGTACGCGGCCGTGAGGGCGGCCGGGTCGGTGCAGCCGTACGCCTCGAAGGCCGCGAGGGTGCCCGCCGCGCCGCCGAGCTGGACCGGCAGCCCCGCGCGCACGGCCGCCGTACGGTCGCGCGCGTCGAGCACGAGCGAGCGCCACCCGGCGGCCTTCAGGCCGAACGTGGTCGGTACGGCGTGCTGGGTGAGGGTCCGCCCCGGCAGCACGGTGTCGCGGTGCCCCGCGGCGAGCCGCCCGAGCGCCGCCTGCACGCGTTCCAGGTCGGCGAGGAGCGGGTCCAGGACGCGGGCCGCGACGAGCATCGCCGCGGTGTCCATGATGTCCTGGCTGGTCGCGCCCCGGTGCACGTACGGCCCGTGCTCCGTGCCGACCGCGTCCGTGAGGTCGGCGACCAGCGGGATGACCGGGTTGCCGCCGCCCCGGGCGCGCTCCGCGAGGGAGCGCGCGTCGAAGCGGGCGGCGTCGCAGGCCCCGGTCACCGCGGCCGCCGCCCCGGCCGGGGCGAGTCCCTGTGCGGCCTGGGCGCGGGTGAGCGCCGCCTCCGCGTCGAGCAGCGCCTGGAGGTGGGCGGTGTCGGAGGTGGCGTGCCCGGCCGGCGAGCCCGCCCAGCCGGGGGCGAGCAGGCCGGTGCCGTCGTCGGCAGAGGTCATGTGAACTCCAGGAAGACCGTCTCGCCCTCGCCCTGAAGGCGGATGTCGAAACGGTAGGTGCCCGCGGTCTCCTCGCGGGCGACCAGCGTCTCGCGCCGCGCGTCGTCGAGTCCGGCGAGCAGCGGGTCGGCGGCCAGCGCCGCCGGGTCGCCCGGCAGGTAGACCCGGGTGAACAGGTGCATCAGCAGGCCGCGCGCGAACACGCACACGCTGAGGTACGGCGCGCTGTCGCCGCGGGCGCCGGGCCGCAGGGTGCGGGCGTACCAGTGTCCGTCGGCGTCGGTCTGGATGCGGCCCCAGCCGGTGAACTCCACGCCGTTGCGGCCGACGTAGCCGCCGCTCGCCGGGTCGCGGCGGATCGAGCCGTCGACCGCGGGCACGTTGCCCTCGGGGTCGGCGCCCCACACCTCGACGAGGGCGTCCGGCAGCCCGACCCCCTCGCCGTCGTACACGTACCCGTGCACGGTGATCGTGTCCGGGTGGCCGAGCGGGGCTATGTCCTCGCCGCCGCGGAAGGGCAGCGCGTAGCCGTAGAAGGGGCCGACCGTGTGCGAGGGGGTGGGCAGCACGCTCTCCGGCCGGCTGGTGTCGATCTTCGTCATGGCGGGTCAGCGTCCTTCTTCGATCCAGGTGGCGGCCGGGCCGTCCAGCACGATGTCCCAGTGGTAGCCGAGCGAGAACTCCGGCACGGACAGGTTGTGGTCGTACGTCGCGATCAGCCGCTGCCGCGCCGCGTCGTCCGTCACCGACTGGAGGATCGGGTCGTAGGGGAACAGCGGGTCGTTCGGGAAGTACATCTGCGTCACGAGCCGCTGGGTGAACGCCGAGCCGAACAGGGAGAAGTGGATGTGCGCGGGGCGCCAGGCGTTGTCGTGGTTGCGCCACGGGTAGGGGCCCGGCTGGATGGTGGTGAAGCGGTAGGTACCGTCGGCGCCGGTCAACGTGCGTCCGAAACCGGTGAAGTTGGGGTCCAGCGGGGCGTCGTGCTGCTCGCGCTGATGGGCGTAGCGGCCGGCCGAGTTGGCCTGCCAGATCTCTATCAGCTGGCCCCGGACGGGCCGGCCGTCGCGGTCCAGGAGCCGGCCCGAGACGGTGATCCGCTCGCCGACCGGCTCGCCGCGGTGGTGCCGGGTGAGGTCGTTGTCGATCTCGGTGACGTCGCGGTGGCCGAAGGCGGGGGAGTGCAGCTCCACCAGTTCCGGGTCCCGGCTCGCGTCGACGACGACCGGCGGCTGCTTCGGATGGCGCAGGACCGAGGAGCGGTAGGGGGCGTAGCCGCGCCGCGGGTGGTGCTCCACGGGCGCCCCGTCGGCGACCCGCTTCTCGTAGGCGGCGTGCTCGGCCGCGATCTCCTGGTCGATGTCGTGCTGCGTGAGGGTCATCGATTTCCTACCGTTCGAGGACGAGGGCGAGGCCCTGGCCGACGCCGACGCACAGGGTGGCGACGCCCACGCCGCCGCCCCGGCGGGCGAGTTGGTGGGCGACGGTGCCCGCGAGCCGGGCTCCGGAGGCGCCGAGCGGATGTCCGAGCGCGATGGCGCCGCCCTGCGGGTTGAGCACCGCAGGGTCGAACTCGGGCCATTCGGCGAGGCAGCCGAGCACCTGCGCGGCGAACGCCTCGTTGAGTTCGAGGACGGAGAGGTCCTCGAAGGTCCGGCCCGCCCTCGCCAGCGCCCGTTCGACGGCCTCGACCGGGCCGAGCCCGAAGTAGTGCGGCTCGATCGCGGAGACGCCGGTCGCGGTGATCCGGGCGAGCGGTTCGCGGCCGACGGCGGCGAGCCCGGCCTCGTCGGTGAGCAGCAGGGCGGCGGCGCCGTCGTTGAGCGGCGAGGCGTTGCCCGCGGTCACCGTGCCGCCGTCCGCGCGGAACGACGGCTGCAGGCGGGCCATCGCATCGAGGGAGGCGTCCTCCCGGACGCACTCGTCGGCGGCGAAGTCGACGGGGTCGCCCTTGCGCCGCGGGACCGGCACCGGCACGATCTCGGCGTCGAACAGGCCCTGTCGGCGGGCGCTCGCCGCTTTGCGGTGACTGTGCAGCGCGAACTCGTCCTGCCGTTCGCGGCTGATCTTGTGCTTGTCGGCGATGAGTTCGGCCGACTCGCCCAGCGGGATCGTCCACTGCGGGTCCATCCGCGGGTTCACCATGCGCCAGCCGAGCGTGGTCGAGTAGAGCTCGGTGTGCGCGGCGGGGAACGGCCGGTCCGACTTGGGCAGGACGTACGGCGCCCGGGTCATCGACTCGACACCGCCGGCCACCACCACGTCGGCGTCGCCGAGGGCGATGGCGCGGTAGCCCTGGATCACGGCCTCCAGGCCGGAGGCGCACAGCCGGTTGACGGTGGCGCCGGGCACGGTGACCGGCAGGCCCGCGAGCAGCACGGCCATGCGGGCCACGTCGCGGTTCTCCTCGCCGGCCCCGTTGGCGTTGCCGAGGTACACGTCGTCGATCCGGGCCGGGTCCAACCCGGGGGTGCGGGCCAGGAGTTCGCGCAGGGCGTGGGCGGCGAGATCGTCCGGGCGCACGGTGGCGAGGCCGCCGTTGTACCGGGCGAAGGGGGTGCGCACGGCGTCGACGACGTAGACGTCCTTCACGTTCCTCATCGGAGCACCCCCTCGCCGACGCGCACCGGGGCGGCGGTCTTCGCGAGGATCTCCTCGGCGGTCACGCCCGGCGCGGTCTCGACGAGGACCAGCCCGTCGGCGGTGACGTCCAGGACGCCGAGGTCGGTGATGACGCGGTCCACGCAGGCCTTGCCGGTCAGCGGCAGCGCGCACTCGGTGAGGATCTTCGCCGAGCCGTCCTTGGCGGTGTGCGTCATCACCACGATCACCCGGCGGGCGCCGTGCACGAGGTCCATCGCGCCGCCGATGCCGGTCACCAGCTTCCCGGGGATGGCCCAGTTGGCGAGGTCGCCCGACTGCGAGACCTGCATGGCGCCGAGCACGGCGACGTCGATGTGCCCGCCGCGGATCATGGAGAACGACAGCGCCGAGTCGAAGTAGGAGGCGCCCGGCAGCACCGTGACGGTCTCCTTGCCCGCGTTGATCAGGTCGGGGTCCACCTCGTCCTCGGTGGGGTAGGGGCCGGTCCCGAGGATGCCGTTCTCCGACTCGAGCACCACCTCCACCCCGGCGGGCAGGTAGTTGGGGATCAGCGTCGGCAGGCCGATGCCGAGGTTGACGTACTGGCCGTCCTCCAGCTCGCGGGCCGCGCGCGCGGCCATCTCCTCCCGTGTCCAGGCCATCAGCCGCTCACCGTCCGCTTCTCGATCTTCTTGTCCGTCGCCTGCTCGGGAGTGAGGGCCACCACCCGCTGCACGAAGATGCCGGGCACGTGCACCGCGTCCGGGTCGATCGCGCCGGGCTCGACCAGCTCCTCGACCTCGGCGATCGTCACCCGCCCGGCCATCGCGGCCAGCGGGTTGAAGTTGCGGGCGGACTTGGCGAACACGAGGTTGCCGTGCCGGTCGCCCCGGGCCGCCCGGACCAGCGCGAAGTCGGTGCGGATGCCGCGCTCCAGCACGTACTCGGTGCCGTCGAAGACCCGTACCTCCTTGGCCGGGGACGCGAGCGCGACGCCGCCCTCGCCGTCGTAGCGCCAGGGCAGGCCGCCGTCGGCGACCTGGGTGCCGACGCCGGCCGGGGTGTAGAAGGCAGGGATGCCGGCGCCGCCGGCCCGCAGCCGTTCGGCGAGCGTGCCCTGCGGGATCAGCTCCACCTCCAGCTCGCCGGCCAGGTACTGGCGCGCGAACTCCTTGTTGGCGCCGATGTAGGAGCCCGTCACCCGGGCGATCCGTCCCGCCGCGAGCAGCACCGCGAGGCCCGACTCCATCGCCCCGCAGTTGTTGGACACCACCGACAGGCCGCTCGTGCCCCGCTCGTAGAGGGCCTGGATCAGGACGTTCGGCACGCCCGACAGGCCGAAGCCCCCCACCGCAAGCGACGCGCCCTCCGGCACATCGGCCACCGCCTCCTCGGCCGTGGCGACCACCTTGTCCATCCCTGGAGCCCCCTCTCGTGCGGGTGCCCGGTCCTGGAATTAGTCAGGGCACTGAGTATTTCGGTGAGGTGTCCCTCACGCTGCCACCGGACGGCCGCACCGTCAAGACCTGCACCGATCGACGATCGATCGACGGATCCGCCCCGCAGACAGCCGCGGGTGCGCCGGGTATTGTTCAGTGCACCGACGATTTGCTACGGCACTGACGACGACGGGAGCGCACATGGGAGCGGTGGATCTGACCACCCACCCCGGGCATCTGGCCCGGCGGCTCCAGCAGGCGCACTACCTGCTGTGGAACACCATGGTCTCCGAGGAGATCACCTCCCCCCAGTTCGCCGTGCTGAACGCGCTCGTCGCCGAGCCGGGCCTCGACCAGCGGACCGTGGGCGACAGGGTCGGGCTCGACCGCTCGACCATCGCCGAGGTGATCAGCCGGCTCGGCCGCCGCGGGCTGCTGGACAAGGTCCGCGACCCGCAGGACGGCCGCCGCTTCCTGCTGCGGCTGACCGAGGACGGCCGGCGCGCGCACCGCAGGCTCACCGTGCGGACGGCCAGGATGAACCAGGTCTTCCTGGCCCCGCTGTCGGCCGCGGAGCAGGACGTCTTCTTCGACCTGATCCGGCGGGTGTCGGACGCGGCCGAGGGGCTCCGGAACCCGGGCGAACCCCTGGCCGCCAAGGGCTGACCCGCGCGGCTCAGGAAGCCTTCGCGAAGACCACCCACACCTGGCCCCGGGCGAAGTTCACCGGTGTGCCGTCGGCCGCCGTGAACGTGGTCCCGCCGGCGGCCGACGGACGCGACCACGTGACGTCGTAGGCCTTGCCGTCGCGCAGCACCACCGCGCGCCCGGACCCCACGGTCTGCGTGTACGGCGTGGGGTTGCCCAGCACGTCGTGGTAGCGCGAGCTGTGCACCGGCACGTACTGCACGACGACGGTCGGCGGGGCGAGCTGCTCGCCGTCGGTCATGACGTCGGGCGTGCCGTCCATGGCGACCAGCCAGCCCTGCCGGCTCGCCGACCAGGTGAAGGAGAACCGGGCCGCCGGGAAGCGCACGGTGCGGGAGGTCTCGGGGGTGCCTCCGGCGGGCGCGGCGCCGTAGCGGAACCCGGTCGTCAGCGCGCCCGCGCCGGGCGCCGTGGGGACCAGACGGTCGGGGTGCAGATAGAGGTTGTGCGGGGCGGCCCGCCCGGCGCCCCGGTAGTAGGCGCCGGAGGCGTGGCCCGGCGGCTCGGCGTCCAGCGGCGCCTTGTCGATGAGCGGCAGCAGCTTGCGCTGCGCGCCGGAGAACGCGAGCGTCGGCTCGTCGAACTGGCGCAGCAGCTCCAGATCGGACTCGCGCGCGCTGCGCACCGGCCCGACGGCCTTCGGCAGCCGCGTGGCGTACACCGCCATCAGCCGGCTGAGCCCGCCCTCGACCTGCTCCGCGTACACGATGTCGGCGGCGTCCAGACCCGTCTGGGGCCGGGCCGCGGCCACATTGTCGATCTTCACGGCGAGCAGGGGCCCGGCGCTCGCGCTGCTGCTCGGCTGCTCCGTCGGGGTCGGCGACTGGCTCCGCCGGTGGCCGCGGCCGTCGTCCTGCGCACCCTGATGCGTACAGCCCGTCGCCAGCGTCGTCGCGGTGGCCGCCAGCAGCGCCACCGTCACCGCGGCGCGTCTCGCCCGCGCCCTGCGTGTCATGCCCACCGTTGCCACCCCGTCTTTTAGTTGATTGTGCGTTTATCTGTTCGCGCATGGCCATACCCGGTCGAACCCGATCGCGCGCGCCGGATGGGCCGATCGGCCCAGGGAAGGCCGCGCCGGGGGTGAGCGCGGCCGGTCGCGGGCGGCCGGGGGCGCGCCGGGAGGACGGACCGGGGACGAGCCGGGAGGGCGTTTCGGGTCCGGCCGGGGGCAGGGTTCGGGAACCGGGCCGGGGCGAGGTTCGCACATCGGGCCGGGGCGAGGTCCGCGCACCGGGCCGGCCGCTGCGGCCGGTCAGCCCGCGGTGCCGAAGACCTCCGCGAGGTCGTAGCGCACCGGCTCGTCCAACTGCGCGTACGTGCAGCTCTCCGGGGTGCGGTCGGGGCGCCAACGGCGGAAGCGCGCCGTGTGCCGGAAGCGGGCGCCGTTCTCCATGTGGTCGTACGCCACCTCCGCGACCCGGTCCGGCCGCAGCGGCACCCACGACAGGTCCTTCTTGCCCGACCAGCGGCTCGGCGCGCCGGGCAGCCGCGCCGACTCGTGGGCCTCCTCCTGCGCCCAGGCGGCCCACGGATGGTCCGCCGCGTCGGGCAGCCGCAGCGGCTCCAGCTCGTCGATCAGCTCGGCGCGCCGCTTCATCGGAAAGGCCGCCGACACTCCCACATGCTGGAGCCGGCCCCGGTCGTCGTAGAGCCCGAGGAGCAGGGAGCCGACGACCGGGCCGCTCTTGTGCAGCCGGTAGCCCGCGACGACGACATCGGCGGTGCGCTCGTGCTTGATCTTGAACATCAGCCGCTCGTCCTGGCGGTAACGCAAGGCGGGCGGTTTGGCGATGACGCCGTCCAGACCGGCCCCCTCGTACTGTTCGAACCATCGCCGCGCCACCTCGATGTCCGTCGTCGCCGGCGCCAGATGAACGGGAGCGCTCACCCCGTCGAGCGCGCGGGCGAGCAGCGCCCGCCGGTCGGTGAGCGCCACGTCCAGCAGCGACTCGTCCTCCAGCGCCAGCAGGTCGAACGCCACGAACGAGGCCGGGGTCCGCTCGGCCAGCGTCCGCACCCGCGAGGCCGCCGGGTGGATGCGCTCGGTCAGCGCGTCGAAGTCCAGCCGGCCCTCGCGAGCGATCACGATCTCGCCGTCGAGCACGCAGCGCCGCGGCACGCGCTCCTGAAGGGCCGCCACCAGTTCGGGAAAGTACCTGGTCAACGGCTTACCGGTCCGGCTGCCGAGCTCGATCTCCGCGCCGTCGCGAAAGACGATCGCCCGGAACCCGTCCCATTTCGCCTCGTACTGCATGTCCGGCGGGATCTTCGCCACCGACTTGGCGAGCATGGGCTTGACGGGTGGCATCACCGGCAGATCCATGTCTCGATTCTGCGCGTAGATGTCATGACGCGCTCGACGTGAGATCGGCCTGAGGCCGACATGGTGGGCATACGTCGGTATGGGTGGGCCTATCGACATGTCTCCGGTGTGCGGCCCGTGCACGGCGCGCCTACGGTGGCCCCATGGGTGAAGCGGTGCTGCTGGAGGCGGGTGGCCGGAGCGTGCGGCTGTCCAGTCCGGACAAGGTCTTCTTCCCGGAGCGGGGTTTCACCAAGCTGGACCTCGCCCGCTACTACCAGGCGGTCGCCCCCGGAATCCTGCGCGCCCTGCGGAACCGGCCCACCACCCTGCAGCGTTACCCGGACGGCGTGACCGGCGAGTCCTTCTTCCAGAAGCGGGCGCCGAAGAACATGCCCGACTGGATCCCGACCGCGCACATCACCTTCCCGAGCGGCCGCAGCGCCGACGAGATGTGCCCGACCGAGGAGGCCGCGGTGCTGTGGGCCGCGCAGTACGGCACGCTCACCTTCCACCCCTGGCCGGTACGGCGCGACGACGTGGACCGGCCCGACGAACTGCGCATCGACCTGGACCCGCAGCCCGGCACGGACTACGACGACGCGGTCCGCGCCGCCCAGGAACTGCGCGCCGTGCTGGAGGAGTTCGGCGGACTGCGGGGCTTTCCGAAGACCTCCGGCGGGCGGGGCCTGCACGTCTTCGTGCCCATCGAGCCGAACTGGACGTTCACCCAGGTGCGCCGGGCCGCGATCGCCGTCGGACGCGAGCTGGAACGCCGGATGCCGGAGCAGGTCACCATCAAGTGGTGGAAGGAGGAGCGCGGCGAGCGCATCTTCGTCGACTACAACCAGACCGCCCGCGACCGCACCATCGCCTCCGCCTATTCCGTACGGCCCCGCCCGCACGCCCCGGTCTCGGCGCCGCTGCGCTGGGACGAGGTCGGCGAGGCGCACCCGCGCGACTTCGACATCGCGACGATGCCCGCCCGCTTCGCCGAACTCGGCGACGTGCACGCGGACATGGACGACCACCGGTTCTCCCTGGAGGCGCTGCTGGAACTCGCGCGCCGCGACGAGCACGACCACGGGCTCGGCGATCTGCCCTATCCGCCGGAGTACCCGAAGATGCCGGGCGAGCCCAAGCGGGTGCAGCCGAGCCGGGCGCGGAAGACCGCGGACTGAGTCGGCGGGCCGAGCCTGCGGGCGGACTCCGCGGGCCGGGCCGGTGCCGGAGCGCTCCGCCGTCGTGCTCGGAGCGCTCCCCGGGCGGGTCCTGGCCGGAGATATCCTGATCCGCAGCCGGCCAGGAGGAGTTCCGAAGTGACCGAGGCAATGTCGCGTCCCACGCTGGAGGCCGTGGCCGCGCGGGCCGGGGTGTCGCGGGCCACCGTGTCACGCGTCGTCAACGGCGGGGACGGGGTGCGCGAACCCCTCGCCGAGCGGGTCCGCCGGGCCGTCGACGAACTCGGCTACGTCCCCAACCAGGCCGCGCGCAGCCTGGTCACCAAGCGGCACGACGCCGTCGCCGTGGTCATCGCCGAACCCGAGACCCGGGTCTTCGCCGACCCCTTCTTCGCGCTCCAGCTCCGCGGCATCAGCAAGGAACTCACCGCCCACGACTCACAGTTGGTGCTGCTGCTCACCGAGGGCCGGGACGACCACGCCCGCGTCGGCCGGTATCTCGCGGGCGGCCATGTCGACGGCGCCCTGGTGTTCTCGCTGCACCTCGACGATCCGCTGCCGGTGCTGATCCAGCGGGCCGGCGTGCCCACGGTGTTCGGCGGCCGGCCGGGCTGGAGCGAGGGCAGCGCGCCGAGCGAGACCGCGGCCGGCGCGGCCGCCCCCGTGTTCGTCGACAGCGACAACCGGGGCGGCGCCCGCGCGGCCGTACGGCATCTGGTCGGTCTCGGCCGCAGGCGGATCGCGCACATCACCGGTGCCCTGGACCAGACATCGGCGGTGGACCGGCTCGACGGGTTCCGCGACGAACGGCCGGACGCCGACCCGCGGCTGATCGTGGAGAGCGACTTCACCCCGGCCGGCGGCGAGCGCGCCATGCGGGAACTCCTCGACAACTGCCCCGACGTGGACGCCGTGTTCGCCGCCAACGACCTCACCGCCTCGGGCGTCCTCCGGGTGCTGCGCGAGCGCGGGCTGCGCGTGCCGCAGGACATCGCCGTGATCGGCTTCGACGACATGCTCCCGCTCGCCGAGCAGACCGACCCGCCGCTCACGACGGTCCGTCAGGACATAGAGGAGATGGGCCGGTTGATGGCCCGGATGCTGCTGGGCGGCCTGGACCGGCGGGGCGGCGACGCGGCGCCGGGCGGCGGCGAGCCGTCCGGCGTGGTCCTGCCCACCACGCTGGTCCGACGCGCCTCCGCCTGAGCGCCGGTCCCGGGAGGCCCGGCCCCGCCGCGGCCCGCTCTCAGTCCTGCGGCGGTGCGCTCGTGATGACGGCGAAGCGGGCGCCGTACGGGTCGGCCAGCTTGGCGAGTCGGCCGACGCCCTCGACATCGGTGGCCGGCATCCGGACCGTGCCCCCGAGCTCTTGCGCCTTCTCGACCACCGTGGCGGTGTCCGTCGCCTCGAAGTAGGGGAGCCAGCAGGGACCGCTCTCCGACTCCACCGGGTCCTCGGCCAGCGGGACGAACCCGCCGAACATCGCGTCCTCCCCGGCATGGGCCGGGTTGACGCAGGTGTAGATGCCGCCGGGGAAGGACACGGCGGAGGTCTCCAGGCCGAGGACCGCGTAGTAGAAGGCGGCGGCCGCGGCGATGTCCGGGGTGTACAGCTCCAGCCAGGTGAGCGACCCCGGCTCGCTCGCCACGTCGATGCCCTTGGTCAGGGCCGGCTGCCACAGGCCGAACGGCACGCCCGCCTTGTCCGCGAGGACGGCCATGCGGCCCTCGCCCAGCACGTCCATGGGGGCGAGCAGCACGCTGCCGTGGGCCCCTTCCGCCGCCTTCGCGGTGGCGTCCGCGTCCGCGGTGCGGAAGTAGACGTTCCAGGAGGGCGGGCCCTGCTCCGGGGGGTTCTGCAGGGCGCCGGCCACGGTCCTCCCGTCGAGCTGGAAGTAGCCGTACCCGCCGGCGTCCTCTCCCGCCGACTGCCACTGCCAGCCGAAGAGCCCGCCGTAGAACGAGCGGGCGCCGTCGAGATCGGGGGTGCCGAGGTCGATCCAGTTCGGGGCGCCGTTGACGAAACGGGTGGTGAGCATGCGATGCCCTCCTCATGAGGGGTCCCGTTCTTCTGCTCTGCCGAGTCTTGCACCGCCCACCGGCAAACGCCGCCGGACCGTCCCGGCGCGTCGGACCGCGCCGGAGCGCCCCGCGGACTCACCGTGCGTGACGCTGCGGATCCGGCGGGTTTCCGTCCCGTTCCGCGCGCCGCCGTGCGCGGTCCGGCCCGGCCGGGGCACCATCGGGTGGCCGGCGGCCCCTGGGCGCCCGCGTTGATGCGGCGTTGAGCGAACGTTTTTCGGTGCCCGGCACGATCGGGGACATGCACATCGACACGATCACCGCGCCCGAACTCTCCTGGCAGCAGGAGGCGTTGTGCGCACAGACCGGGGCCGACTTCTTCTTCCCCGAACCGGGCAGCTCGGTGCGGGAGGCGAAGCGGATCTGCGGCATGTGCGCGATCCGCACCGCCTGCCTGGACTACGCCCTGGCGAACGACGAACGCTTCGGTGTCTGGGGCGGGTTGTCGGAGAAGGAGCGCCTCGACATCCGCCGCTCGCGCGCCCTGTCGTAGCCGAGCCGAGCCGAGCCCGGCCCGGCTGCCGGGGGCTCAGCCCGCCGCTCGCGCCGCCATCCGCGTCTTGCGGGCCGCCAGGCGCTCGTCGAACTTCGACGCCTCGGAGTCCAGTCCGCCCATGAAGAGGCCGAGCTCGTCCTGGGCCTGAAGCCCCTCGGGGCCGAGGCCGTCGATCTCCATGATCTTCAGGAAGCGCAGCACGGGCTGGAGCACGTCGTCGTGGTGGATGCGCAGGTTGTAGACCTCGCCGATCGCCATCTGCGCCGCGGCCCGCTCGAAGCCGGGCATCCCGTGGCCGGGCATCCGGAAGTTGACCACGACGTCCCGGACCGCCTGCATGGTCAGGTCGGGCGCGAGCTCGAACGCCGCCTTGAGCAGGTTGCGGTAGAAGATCATGTGCAGGTTCTCGTCCGTCGCGATGCGGGCCAGCATCCGGTCGCAGACGGGGTCGCCGGAGTGGTGGCCCGTGTTGCGGTGCGAGATGCGGGTGGCGAGCTCCTGGAAGGCGACGTACGCGACCGAGTGGAGCATCGAGTGCCGGTTGTCCGACTCGAAGCCCTCGCTCATGTGCGCCATGCGGAAGCGCTCCAGCTCGTCCGGGTCGACCGCGCGGGAGGCGAGCAGGTAGTCGCGCATCACGATGCCGTGCCGGCCCTCCTCGGCCGTCCACCGGTGCACCCAGGTGCCCCAGGCGCCGTCGCGGCCGAACAGGCTGGCGATCTCGTGGTGGTAGCTCGGCAGGTTGTCCTCGGTGAGCAGGTTCACCACCAGGGCGATCCGGCCGAGGTCGGTGACCTTGGACTGCTCCTTCTGCCACGCCTCGCCGTCCTCGAAGAGGCCGGGGAAGTTGCGTCCGTCGCTCCAGGGCACGTACTCGTGTGGCATCCAGTCCTTGGCGACCTTAAGGTGCCGGTTGAGCTCCTGCTCGACGACCTCCTCCAGCGCGTACAGCAGTCGGGCGTCGGTCCAGGTCGACGGACTGCCGAGGTGGGGAGAGGCGAGCGTCACGGGAACTCCATGGGGACGTGCGGAGACGGAGCGGCCCGGCAGGTGAGCGCCCGCCGGAACTTACGGGATCGTAGGCTACGAAACCGTAGGCTACGAAACCGTAGGCTACGAATCCGTAGGTTACGAAGCCGTAGGTTAAGTGCGCCGTAAAGGTCGCCGATCGTCAAGACCCAAGGTGACGCAAGTGGATCTTCCGGACATCCGCGGCGGTCGTCCGGGCGCGCGCGACGGCCCCGGGACGCGCAGGTCCCGGGGCCGTGGGGCGAAACGGTCATCCCGTCAGGCGTACAGCCCCCGCAGCCGTACCGAGAGGCACGTCACACAGCCTTCGAGCTTCTCGAACTCGCCGATGTCCACCAGGACCGGGTCGTAGCCGAGATCGGCGAGCAGTTCCGCGGACTTCGGGGCGCTCGCGGCCATCAGCAGCTTGGTGCCGCCGAGGAGCACCACATGGGCGCCGGACTCCTCCGGCACCGACAGGAAGCGCGGGAACAGCGCCGGCCGGTCCACGTGCGGGATGTGCCCGACCACGGTCCCGTCGGGCAGCGCCGTCACCGCCGACTTCAGGTGCAGCACCTTGCTCACCGGCACCGCCACCACCCGCGCGCCGAGCGGCTCGAAGGCGGCCCGCAGCTGCTGCACGCCCGCCGCGTCGGTGCGGCCGCCCCGGCCGACGTAGACCGTGTCGCCGACCTTCAGGACATCGCCGCCGTCGAGCGTGCCGGGCTCCCAGATCCAGTTCACCGAGCAGCCGAGGCGCGCGACGACCTCCTCCACGCCCGCGGTCTCGGCCCGCCGGGACTCGGCGCCGGGCCGGGTGATCAGCGCGACGTTCCTGAACATCACGACCGTGTCCTCGACGAACACGGCGTCCGCGCACTCGTCGGCCGGGTCCACCTCGACGGTCTCCCAGCCGTGCTCGCCGAGCGCCGCGACGTAGGCCTCCCACTGCTCCAGGGCGAGCTCGACGTCGACCTTCTCCCGCTCGATGTGCGTGACCAGCCCCTCGGCGAGGAGCGGGCCGGGACGGCGGACGAGAGCCTTCTTGCTGGGCACGGGCGGTCTCCCCATCGGCGGGCTGCTTCCCGGTGCCTGTACCCGGCACCGGTCCGTCATCATGCTTCACTGCTGGGTGCGGACAAAACCTCCTTGATCGGGCTGTGCCCCTCCTGATACGCGGCCGACGCCCACCCGGCGGACAGCGTGCGGCCCGCCGGGCGGGCCGCACGATGTCGGAGGCGGGCGGCCGCCCCGCCCGACGGACCGCGCTTCAGACCGTCCGTCAGGCCGTCCACCGGGCGGTCCGTCAGGCCGTCCACCGGGCCGTCCGTCAGGCGGCCTCCCGGACCGCCTCCGCCGAGGTCTCCCGCAGCTCCCCGTCCAGCAGCAGCCAGCGGGTGATGCCGAGGGACTCCAGGAACGACAGGTCGTGGCTGGCCACGATCAGCGCGCCCTCGTACGACTCCAGGGCGGTCGTCAGCCGCCGTACGCTCGCCATGTCGAGGTTGTTCGTCGGCTCGTCCAGCATCAGCAGCTGGGGCGCCGGCTCGGCGAGCATCAGCGCCGCGAGCGCCGCCCGGAACCGCTCTCCGCCGGACAGGCCCGCCACCTTCTGGTCCGCCCGCCCGCCCCGGAACAGGAAGCGGGCGAGCCGGGCCCGGATCCGGTTCGGGGTGGCGTCCGGCGCGAACCGGGCCACGTTCTCGGCGATCGTCAGCTCCTCGTCGAGGACGTCGAGCCGCTGCGGCAGGAACCGCAGCGGCACCTGCGCCCGCACCTCGCCCGCGACCGGGGCCAGCTCGCCGGCGATCGTGCGCAGCAGCGTCGTCTTGCCCGCGCCGTTGCGCCCGACCAGCGCGACCCGCTCGGGGCCGCGCAGGTCGAGGCCGCCCACCCGGGCCCCGAAGGGCAGCTCCAGGTCCAGCGCGGTGAGCACGGTCCGGCCCGGCGGGACGGCGGTGTACGGCAGCTCGACGCGGATCTCGTCGTCGTCCCGTACGGCCTCCACCGCCTCGTCGAGCCGCCCCCTGGCCTCGGTGAGCCGCTCCTCGTGCAGGATGCGGTGCTTGCCCGCGGACTCCTGTGCCGCGCGTTTGCGCGCCCCCATGACGATCTTGGGCTCGCGCTTCTGGTCGTGCATCTTCTGCCCGTAGCGCTTGCGGCGGGCCAACTTCATCTGGGCGTAGCTCAGTTCGCGCTTCTGCCGGCGTACGTCCGCCTCGGCGACGCGCACCATCCGCTCGGCCGCCTCCTGTTCGACGGCCAACGCCTCTTCGTAGGCGGTGAAGTTGCCGCCGTACCAGGTCACCTCGCCGGACCGCAGATCGGCGATCTGGTCGACCAGGTCGAGGAGTTCACGGTCGTGGCTGACCACCACCAGCACCCCGGGCCAGGCCGCGACCGCCGCGTACAGCCGGCGGCGGGCGTACAGGTCGAGGTTGTTGGTGGGCTCGTCGAGCAGCAGGACGTCGGGGCGGCGCAGCAGCAGCGCGGCGAGCCGCAGCAGCACCGACTCGCCGCCCGAGATCTCGCCGACCGTGCGGTCCAGGCCGATGTGGCCGAGCCCGAGTTCGCCCAGGGCGGCGAGGGCGCGTTCCTCGACGTCCCAGTCGTCGCCGAGGGTCTCGAAGTGCTCCTCGGCGGCGTCGCCCGCCTCGATCGCGTGCAGGGCGCGGCGGCGCGCGGCGATGCCGAGCACCTCGTCGACCTGGAGGCCGGTGTCGAGGGTGACGTTCTGCGGCAGGTGGCCGATCTCGCCGCTCACCCGCACGGTGCCGCCGGACGGCACGAGATCGCCGGCGATCAGCTTCAGCAGGGTGGACTTCCCTGAGCCGTTCACCCCGACGAGCCCGGTGCGGCCGGGGCCGAAGGCGATGTCGAGGCCGTCCAGGACGGGGGTGCCGTCGGGCCAGGAGAAGGACAGCGACGTGCAGATGAGGGACGGGGCGGAGAAGGGTGAGGAAGATGACATGCGGGCCTCGCGGTCGCTCGAAGCGGAAGGGTGAACGCGTTTCGAGACACCGCGGGCGGGACGGGACGTCCTGGGGCAGCAGGGAGAAAGCAGAGAAGGCCTGCTGCGGAGGACGGCTCAAGTGCCGAGGTCGTACGCCACGCACACACCTCGCGGGTGTGACGCGGTGTCCCGGGACCTCAGACGAGCAACGTCCTTCTCCATTCGACGGCAACAGAACCGTCGTACACGGTAGGGAGGGACGGGCGGGTGCGTCAACGCAATTGAACCCGGACGACGGCCGGCAACCCGGCGGCGGCCGGGGGCTTCCGTACGAGCCGCGCCGCTCAGGCGTCGCGCATCAGCTCCGCGAGGGCCTCGTCCAGATCCGTCTGGAGGTGCTCCAGACCCACCGGGACCAGCGCGTTCGCGGCTTCGAGGAAGCGGCGGATCTCACCCGAGCGGACATGCACCACGGCGGTGCCCTCGGGGGCGTGGAACTCCAGCACCGTGCGGTCGTAGCCGTACGGCCGCACGCGCACGTCGCCCTGGCCCTCGGCGGTCCGCAGACCGGCGGCGAGCAGCTCGCGGGCGAAGATCCAGCAGACCTCGACGCCCTCCAGGGTCGCCGGGGCCGGGAAGGTCATGCGGACGGCGAACGGATCGCTCCGGTCGTAGTGCAGCGTCGCGGGGATGCTCGGCATCCGCGGCGCGGCGGCGACGAGTCGGGCCTCTACGGACTGCTCGATGACGGTGGACAAGGCCTTGCTCCCTCGTGGGCTGCGGGACGGACTTCCGGGCGGACGGGCGGACGGGCGGACGGGACCGGGCGCGGGCCAAGACCCGGGCACGGAAGGAGACGTCGGAACGGGCCGATCCGTGCACACCGATGACGAGTGACCTCTGTCACCGCGTTCATGCACACCGTGCTCATGCGCACCGCGTTCGTGCATACCGGTCACGGATCCCTGGATCTGTGCTCTCGCTCGATCCATGGTCCCTTCCGGGTGCGGTAGTTGGTGCGTCGAGACGGGGTGGAGCGGGCCGGTCCGGTGCACTAGCTTCGCCCGCCGCGGGGCGTAGGGGAAGTGGGCGACGGGAGAGGCGTACGCTCGTCGGCACCATGACGTCCGTACGTGTTCCGGCGGGATCGCCCGCCACGGAGGAAGAGGCCCGCGCGGTGCAGGACGCGCTGCGCGCGCGGGTGGTGCTCGACGAGCCGGGGCCGCCGGCCGGATCGGGGTACGTCACCGGGGTCGACGTCGCCTACGACGACGAGCGGGACGTCGTCGCGGCGGCGGCCGTCGTGCTGGACGCGGCGACGCTGGACGTGGTCGCCGAGGCCACCGCCGTGGGTCCGGTCCCGTTCCCGTACGTGCCCGGCCTGCTCGCGTTCCGCGAGATCCCGGCCGTCCTGGCCGCCCTGGAGCGGCTCCCGGTGGCCCCGGGCCTCGTCGTCTGCGACGGCTACGGCCGCGCGCACCCGCGCCGCTTCGGCCTGGCGAGCCACCTCGGCGTCCTCACCGGCCTGCCGACGATCGGCGTGGCGAAGAACCCCTTCATGTTCGCGTACGACGATCCCGGGGCGGCGCGGGGTTCCTGGTCGCCGCTGCTGGCGGACGACGGCGAGGAGGTGGGGCGCGCGCTGCGGACGAGGGCGGGCGTCAAGCCGGTGTTCGTCTCGGTGGGACACCGGGTGAGTCTGGCGGGGGCCTGCGCGCATACGCTGGCGCTGGCCTCGGCGTATCGGTTGCCGGAGACCACGCGGCGGGCGGACGCCCTGTGCCGGCGAGCCCTCCGAGAAACCACAACCTGAGCCCCCACGCCCCCGCACCCACGAACCGGCCTGTTCGCGCAGTTCCCCGCGCCCCTTTGGGGTTTGTGGGTCTCTGCGGCCCGGTGGGGCCCCTTCGCGCAGTTCCCCGCGCCCCTTTCGCGGCACGGGTGCGAGGCGCGCCTGCAAGGGGCGCGGGGAACTGCGCGACCAGCCCCCACCGACCCGCAGACGGACGCGTTCCTCAGGGGCGCGGGGAACTGCGCGAAGGGGTCCCACCGGCCCGCGGGGGCAGACCCGCCGTTCAGGGGCGCGAGGAACCGCGCGAACGGGCCAGGGTGGGTTCAGAACGTGGCTGCCACGCGGAACGTGATGCCCGCCGAGCGCAGGCGCGCCGTCAACGCGTCGCCCATCGCCGCCACCGGCGTGACCTGCCCCGCCGTCACCGGCAGCCCCGCGTCCAGCGCGAGCGCCATCGCCGCCTCCGCGAACATCTTCGCCGTCTCGCCGTACCCCGGATCGCCGCCCGAGACCTCCGTGAACACCCGCCGGCCACCCCCCTCCCCGACGAACCGCACCGAGAACCAGCTCCGCGCCCGCTTCTCCGCGCTCGGCCCGTCGCCCGGCTCCAGCCGGCCCGACAGCCAGCGGCGCGCGGCCGGCAGCTGCGCGGCGGCGAACAGCGCGCCGACCGCCGCGACCCCGCCGACGGCGACCGGCAGGTGCCGGACGGCGGCGTAGTGGCGGTAGCGGAAGTCGGGCCCGTAGCGCGCGAGCGCCTTCGCGGAGCGGCGTACGACCTGCGCGTCGATGGTGGGCAGCGGCAGCGCCCACGCGCCGATCTCGCCCGCGTACCGCGGCGCCCCGGCCGGCGCGGACACCCGCCGGCCGACCAGCCGCGGCTCGTGCCGCCCGCGGTCCCGCGCGGCGGCGATCATCTGCCGGCCGCGGGCGAACTGGTTGAGCGCGGAGGCGAAGGTCCCACCGGAGAACGTGGCGTCGGCGCGCACGTAGCCGTCCACGGTGATCGGCACGTCCTCGGGCAGCTGCTGGACGGTGAAGTACGCGCCGAGGTCGTGCGGCACCGAGTCGAAGCCGCAGGCGTGCAGCAGCCGGGCGCCGGTCTCGCGGGCGCGGGCGTCGTGCCGGACGTAGACCAGGTCCACGAACTCCGGCTCGCCGGTCAGGTCGAGATAGTCGGCGCCGGTGTCCGCGCAGGCGGCGACGAGCTCCTCGCCGTAGGTGACGTAGGGGCCGACGGTCGTGGCGACCACGCGGGCCTGCTCGGCGAGGGCGCGCAGCGAGGCGGCGTCGGACACGTCGGCCCGCAGCAGGCCGACGTCCTTGCCGCCGCCCGGGAGCCCCTCGCGCAGCCGCTCCAGCTTCGCCTCGCTGCGGCCCGCGATCGCCCAGCGCAGATCGTCGGGGGCATGTTCGGCGAGATACTCCGCGGTGAGTCGCCCGACGAAGCCGGTGGCTCCGAAGAGCACGATGTCGTACGGACGGTCCGTCCTCTTCAGCCTGCTCATGACACCCCTCGGTCGTGCGACCCGCGCCGCTGTCGGTGGCTGAGGCTAGCGTGAGGGGTGCGGAGCTTGACGAGGAGCCCGGAGGTGAGCGGTGGCCGTACCGAAGAACGCCCTGACGAAGTGGGAAAAGGTACGCCACTTCGCCCTCGGCCTGCCGGGCGCGGTCGAGGAGTTCCCGTGGGGGGAGACCGTCGCGAAGGTCAACAAGAAGGTGTTCGCGTTCCTCGGTACGCCGGACGGCGACCACCCCTTGGCGATCACGGTGAAGCTCACGGACGAGGCCGTCCACGCCCACGCGCTGACCGCTCCCGGCGCGGAACCGGCCGGTTACGGCCTCGGCAAGGCGGGCTGGGTCCGCGTCCCCCTGGCGGAGAAGGGCGCCCCGCCCGCCGACCTCCTGTGCGACTGGGTCGAGGAGAGCTACCGGGCGATAGCCCCCAAGCGCCTGACAGCGGAACTGGATCCCCGCTGAGCCCGCCCCCTTCCGTGTGTGCTCTCACGGCTGACGGCTGACGGCTGACGGCTGGTCCTTCCGGCCCGCCGGCCCGCCGTGCCCCGGACGGCTCACGGCTCCCGAGCCGCCGTGCCCCCGGACGGCCGGGCGCCGAGCACCATGGTCCTCCGCGGGCCCGCCGTGGCTTGTCGCGCAGTTCCCCGCGCCCCTGAAAAGCCCGCGCCTGGCAGCGCCCCCGTAGGGGCGCAGGTTTTTCAGGGGCGCGGGGAACTGCGCGAAAGGGCCCCACCGGGCCGCAGGCGGGGTGCTGCGGCCGTTCCCGGCCCGTGGCGCCCCCCCCGGACGGCCCGTTCCTGTCCGGGCGGTCTTCGCGGAGCCGAGGCACACTTGGCTAAGCGCTTGCTCTTTCGGGGCTTGTGCCGGGTGGAACGTGTTCTTAGCATCATTGGTGTTACATCGGTTGTGTCACAGCACAGGGGGCCGGATGACAACGGCAAGGACGCCGCAGGGGCCGCTCGCCGGCGTGCGGGTGGTCGAGCTGGCCGGGATCGGGCCGGGGCCGTTCGCCGCCATGCTGCTCGGCGACCTCGGCGCCGACGTGGTGCGCGTGGACCGGCCCGGCGGCCAGGGCCTCGGCATCGACCCGGCGCACGACGTCACCAACCGCAACAAGCGGTCGGTCGTGCTCGACCTGAAGGCCGCCGACGGGGCCGCGCGCGTGCTGGACCTCGTCGCCCGCGCCGACGTGCTCGTCGAGGGGTTCCGGCCGGGCGTCGCGGAGCGGCTCGGCGTCGGGCCCGCGGACTGCCACGCCCGCAACCCCGCGCTGGTCTACGGCCGGATGACCGGCTGGGGCCAGGACGGGCCGCTCGCCCAGCGCGCCGGGCACGACATCGCCTACCTCGCCCTCACCGGCACCCTCGGCATGATCGGCGGGCCGGACCAGCCGCCGCCGCCCCCGGCCAACCTGCTCGGCGACTACGCGGGCGGCTCGCTCTACCTCGTCGTCGGCGTCCTCGCCGCCCTGCACCACGCCCGCGCCACCGGCACCGGGCAGGTCGTCGACGCGGCGATCGTGGACGGCGCCGCGCACCTGTCCACGATGATCCACGGCATGGTCGCCGCGGGCGGCTGGCAGGACCGGCGCGGAGCCAACCTGCTCGACGGCGGCTGCCCGTACTACGGCACCTACGAGACCGCCGACGGGCGCCACATGGCCGTAGGAGCGCTGGAGCCGCAGTTCTACGCCGAGTTCCTGCGCCTGATGGACCTGGCGGAGCACGCCGACGCCCGCCGGGACCCGGCCCGCTGGGACGACCTGCGCGCCGCCGTGACGGCCCGCTTCAAGTCCCGTACCCGCGACGAGTGGACGGCCGTCTTCGAGGGCTCCGACGCCTGCGTGGCACCCGTGCTGTCGCTGCGCGAGGCCCCCGGCCACCCGCACCTCGCCGCGCGCGGCACCTTCACGGACGCCGCGGGCATCACCCAGCCCGCGCCGGCGCCCCGCTTCTCCGCCACCCCGTCCGCCGTCCCCGGCGGACCCGCACTGCCGGACGCCGACCGGGCGGACGTCGCCCGCGACTGGGACGTACCCGACCTCATGAAGGGCCTCGCATGACGCCGGAAGGGCCGCGGATGCAGCGGCGGATCTTCAGCCCCGAGCACGACGCGTTCCGCGACACCGTGCGCACCTTCCTCGCGAAGGAGGTGGCGCCGCACCACGCCCAGTGGGAGAAGGACGGCATCGTCTCCCGCGAGGCGTGGCGCGCGGCGGGCCGCCAGGGCCTGCTCGGCATGGCCGTGCCCGAGGAGTACGGCGGCGGTGGCACCCCCGACTTCCGCTACGGCGCCGTACTCGCCGAGGAGTTCGCCCGCGCGGGCGCCTCCGGCCTCGCGATCGGCCTGCACAACGACATCATCGGGCCGTACCTGACCGGCCTCGGCACCCCCGAGCAGAAGCGCCGCTGGCTGCCCGGGTTCTGCGACGGCTCGCTGATCACCGCGATCGCCATGACCGAACCCGGCGCGGGCTCCGACCTCCAGGGCATCACCACGCGCGCCGAGGACAAGGGCGACCACTGGCTGCTCAACGGCGCCAAGACCTTCATCTCCAACGGCATCCTCGCCGACCTGGTGATCGTCGTGGCCCGCACCACCCCCGAGGGAGGCGCGCGCGGCCTGTCGCTGCTCGTCGTCGAGCGCGACATGCCCGGCTTCGAGCGGGGCCGCAACCTCGACAAGATCGGCCAGAAGGCCCAGGACACCGCCGAACTGTCCTTCACCGACGTGCGGGTGCCGAAGGAGAACCTGCTCGGCGAGCTCAACGGCGCCTTCCTGCACCTGATGACGAATCTCGCCCAGGAGCGGCTGGAGATCGCCGTCGCCGCGATCGCGGGCGCCGAGCACCTGCTCGACCTCACCACCGCGTACGTCAAGGAGCGCGAGGCGTTCGGGCGGCCGCTCGCGCGCCTGCAGCACATACGGTTCGAGATCGCCGAGATGGCCACCGAGTGCGCGGTGACCCGGACGTTCGTGGACCGCTGCATCGAGGAGCACGCGGACGGCGGGCTCGACGCCGTGCACGCCTCGATGGCCAAGTGGTGGGCGACCGAACTCCAGAAGAAGGTCGCCGACCGCTGCCTCCAACTGCACGGCGGATACGGCTACATGAGCGAATTCCCGGTGGCCCGCGCGTTCACCGACGGCCGTATCCAGACCATCTACGGCGGAACGACCGAGATCATGAAGGAGATCATCGGCCGCTCCCTGCTCGCCTGAGACGGCGACCGCCGCGACGACCAGGGCCCGACCGCGGGCCCGAACCGCTCGACCGACCCTCCCCCCGAAAGGCTTTCCCGTGAGCACCGAAGCGTACGTGTACGACGCGATCCGCACCCCGCGCGGCCGCGGCAAGGCGAACGGCGCCCTGCACGGCACGAAGCCCATCGACCTGGTCGTGGGCCTCATCCACGAGATCCGCGCCCGCTTCCCGGGCCTGGACCCGGCCGCGATCGACGACGTCGTGCTCGGTGTCGTCGGCCCCGTCGGCGACCAGGGCTCCGACATCGCCCGGATCGCCGCGATCGCCGCCGGCCTGCCCGACACCGTCGCCGGCGTCCAGGAGAACCGCTTCTGCGCCTCCGGCCTCGAAGCTGTCAACATGGCCGCGATGAAGGTCCGTTCGGGCTGGGAGGACCTGGTCCTCGCGGGCGGCGTCGAGTCGATGTCCCGGGTGCCGATGGCCTCCGACGGCGGCGCCTGGTTCGCCGACCCGATGACCAACCTCGCCACCAACTTCGTGCCGCAGGGCATCGGCGCCGACCTCATCGCCACCATCGAGGGCTTCTCCCGCCGCGACGTCGACGAGTACGCGGCCCTCTCGCAGGAGCGCGCCGCCGACGCGATCAAGGACGGCCGCTTCGACCGCTCCGTCGTCCCCGTCAAGGACCGCGCGGGCCTGGTCGTCCTCGACCACGACGAGTTCCCGCGCCCCGGCACCACCGCCGACTCCCTGGCCAAGCTGAAGCCGTCGTTCGCCGACATCGGCGAGCTGGGCGGGTTCGACGCCGTGGCGCTCCAGAAGTACCACTGGGTCGAGAAGATCGACCACGTCCACCACGCGGGCAACTCCTCCGGCATCGTCGACGGCGCCTCGCTGGTGGCGATCGGCTCCAAGGAGGTCGGCGAGCGCCACGGCCTGACCCCGCGCGCCCGGATCGTCTCCGCGGCCGTCTCCGGCTCCGAGCCGACGATCATGCTGACCGGCCCCGCCCCCGCCACCCGCAAGGCTCTCGCGAAGGCGGGCCTGACCATCGACGACATCGACCTCGTCGAGATCAACGAGGCGTTCGCGGCGGTCGTCCTGCGCTTCGTGAAGGACATGGGCCTCTCCCTCGACAAGGTCAACGTCAACGGCGGCGCGATCGCGCTCGGCCACCCGCTCGGCGCCACCGGCGCGATGATCCTCGGCACCCTCGTGGACGAACTGGAGCGCCAGGACAAGCGGTTCGGCCTCGCCACCCTGTGCGTGGGCGGCGGCATGGGCATCGCCACCATCGTCGAGCGCATCTGACCCCCCTCCCGACGGATCACACGGAGCACATCCACATGAGCACTGAGCCCACCACCATCCGCTGGGAGCAGGACGACACCGGCGTCGTCACCCTCGTCCTCGACGACCCCAACCAGTCCGCCAACACGATGAACCAGGCGTTCCGCGACTCGCTCGCCGCGGTCACCGACCGTCTGGAGGCCGAGCAGGAGTCGATCCGCGGCATCGTCTTCACCTCGGCGAAGAAGACGTTCTTCGCGGGCGGCGACCTGCGCGACCTGATCCGCGTCACCCCCGAGACGGCCCAGGAGCTGTTCGACGGCGGTCTCGCCATCAAGCGCAACCTGCGCCGCATCGAGACCCTCGGCAAGCCGGTGGTCGCCGCGATGAACGGCGCGGCCCTGGGCGGCGGTTACGAGATCGCCCTGGCCTGCCACCACCGCGTCGCGCTCGACGCGCCCGGCTCGAAGATCGGCTGCCCCGAGGTCACCCTCGGTCTGCTGCCCGGGGGCGGCGGCGTGGCCCGCACCGTCCGGCTGCTCGGCATCGCCGACGCCCTGCTGAAGGTGCTGCTCCAGGGCACCCAGTACACCCCGCGCCGCGCGCTGGAGAACGGCCTGGTCGACGAGGTCGCCGCCACCCCCGAGGAACTCCTCGCCAAGGCACGGGCGTTCATCGACGCCCACCCCGAGTCGCAGCAGCCCTGGGACCGCCCCGGCTACCGCATCCCGGGCGGCACCCCGGCCAACCCCAAGTTCGCCGCGAACCTGCCCGCCTTCCCGGCCACCCTGCGCAAGCAGACGAACGGCGCCCCCTACCCGGCCCCGCGCGCGATCCTCGCGGCCGCGGTCGAGGGCTCCCAGGTGGACTTCGAGACCGCCCAGGTCATCGAGGCCCGCTACTTCGTCGAACTGGCCGCCGGGCAGACCTCGAAGAACATGATCCAGGCGTTCTTCTTCGACCTCCAGGCCGTCAACTCCGGCGCCAACCGCCCGAAGGGGATCGAGCCGCGCAAGGTCCGCAAGGTCGCGGTCCTCGGCGCCGGGATGATGGGCGCGGGCATCGCGTACTCGTGCGCCCGCGCCGGCATCGACGTCGTCCTCAAGGACGTCGCCCTCGACGCGGCCGTCAAGGGCAAGGGCTACTCCGAGCAGCTGTGCGCCAAGGCCGTGGCCAAGGGCCGTACGACGCAGGAGAAGGCGGACGCGCTGCTCGCCCGGATCACGCCCACCGCCGACCCGCAGGACGTCGCGGGCTGCGACGCGGTCATCGAGGCCGTGTTCGAGGACTCCTCGCTCAAGCACAAGGTGTTCCAGGAGATCGAGCACATCGTCGAGCCGGACGCCCTGCTCTGCTCCAACACCTCCACCCTGCCGATCACCGCGCTGGCCGAAGGTGTCGAGCGGCAGGACGACTTCATCGGCCTGCACTTCTTCTCGCCGGTCGACAAGATGCCGCTCGTCGAGATCATCAAGGGCGAGCGCACCGGCGACGAGGCGCTCGCCCGCGCCTTCGACCTGGTCCGCCAGATCAACAAGACGCCGATCGTCGTCAACGACTCGCGCGGCTTCTTCACCTCGCGGGTGATCGGGCACTTCATCAACGAGGGCGTCGCGATGGTCGGCGAGGGCGTCGAGCCCGCCTCCGTCGAGCAGGCCGCGGCCCAGGCCGGCTACCCGGCCAAGGTCCTCTCCCTGATGGACGAGTTGACGCTGACGCTGCCGCGGAAGATCCGCAATGAGTCGAAGCGAGCCGTGGAGGAGGCAGGCGGCACCTGGGTCGGCCACCCCGCGGAGGCCGTCGTGGACCGCATGGTCGACGAGTTCGGCCGCCCCGGCCGCAGCGGCGGCGCGGGCTTCTACGACTACGTGGACGGCAAGCGGGCCGGGCTGTGGCCGGGCCTGCGCGAGCACTTCACGAAGCCGGGCCACACCGTCCCGTTCGAGGACATGCAGGAGCGCATGCTCTTCTCGGAGGCGCTGGACACCGTACGGCTGCTGGAGGAGGGCGTCCTGACGTCGGTGGCCGACGCCAACATCGGCTCCATCCTCGGCATCGGCTTCCCGGGCTGGACCGGCGGCGTGCTCCAGTACATCAACGGCTACGACGGCGGCCTCGCCGGTTTCGTGGCCCGCGCGCGGGAGCTCGCCGAGCGCTACGGCGAGCGGTTCGAGCCGCCGGCGCTGCTCGTGACGAAGGCGGAGAAGGGGGAGACCTTCCGCGACGCGCGCTGAGGGACCGAGCCGTGGGGGCCCGCCCGGACACCTCGTCCGGGCGGGCCTCGCCGCCGGGCCTCGCCGCCGGGCCCCGCCGGGCGGCGCCGGACAGGACCCGACGCCGTTCGCCACCGACACGCGTCCGCCCCCGCTCACCCACGACCTGCGACACGCATAACGCTCATAATGGACAAATGCCCCACAGGGCGACACGGTGAGTGCACCTCACATCACCGAGCCGCTCAGGGGGGCAGCCTTGCCGCATCCGCGTGCCGTCTCACGCCGACTCCTCGCCGTCTCCTCGGCCCTCGTCCTGATCAAGAGCACCGTCCTGGCGCTCGCCCCGGGAGCGGCCGCGGAACCCGCCACACCGGTGGCCTATCCGCCCGGCGCCACCGCCACCCGCTTCACCGGCCTCGCCTTCGACGCCTGCACCGCCCCGCCGGCCGCCACGCTCGACGCGTGGCGCGCGTCCTCCTACCGCGCCCTCGCCGTGTACGTCTCCGGCGCCAACCGCACCTGTCGACAGCCGGAGTTGACGTCCTCCTGGGTGACCAAGGTGTCCCGGCTCGGCTGGCGCCTGCTGCCCGTGCACAAGGGGCTCCAACCCCCCTGCGGCGCCCGCCCGTCCGACACGAAGATCAGCAGAACGCCCGCGACGGCACGGGCCCAGGGCACGGCCGCCGCCCGCCAGGCGACCGACCAGGCCAAGACCCTCGGCATGCTGCCCGGCAGCGCCCTCTACAACGACATCGAGAACTACAGCCAGACCGACAGCGGTTGCCGTACGGCCGTCCTGTCGTACCTCTCCGCGTGGACGAAGGAACTGCACCGCACCGGCTATGTCTCCGGCGTCTACATGAACCTCACCCTGGGCGCCCGCCAACTCGCCGCCGCCTACGCCTCCACCACGTACGCCCGCCCGGACGCGCTGTGGATCGCCCGCTACGACGACGCGAGTTCGCTCACGGGCTGGTCCGGCATCACCGACAACGCCTGGGCGGTGCACCAGCGCGCGAAGCAGTACCGCGGCAGCCACGACGAACGGCACGGGGGCGTCACCGTGAACGTCGACTCCGACCGGGTCGACGCGCCCGTCGCCACCGTCGCGTACCCGTACACGGCGACCGGCACGGACCGGGCGCAGGCGCGCGGCGGCCCGTCGGCCGACGCCCCGGTCACGACGTCGTACGCGGCCGGCGCCGCCCTCCGGGTCGTCTGCCAGACCCCCGGCTCCACGGTCGCCACGACACCGGTGTGGGACCGGCTCGCCGACGGCTCCTACGTCTCCGACCACTACGTCAGCACACCGTCGGCCACCGGGTACAGCGCGCCCCTGCCCCGCTGCGCCCAGCCCTTCCAAGTGACCGCCGCACACGGCCTGACCGAACGGACCGGCCCCGGCTCCGGATACGCCGCCGCGGGCAGCCTGCCGCAGGGCGCGCTGGCGTGGGTCACCTGCCAGCGGTCCGGCGCGAAGGTCCGGGCGAACACGGTGTGGGACCGGCTGGACGACGGCCGCTATGTCACGGACCAGTACGTGGCGACGCCCGCCGCGGGGGCGTACAGCCCACCGCTGCCGCGCTGTTGAGCGCGGACGCCGCTACCCCCGAGGTACCCCGTCCTCCTCGTCCCGCGCGCTGAGCCACTGCCGCAGCTCCTCCTTCAACGACCGCTGAAAGGACGTCAGGAGCGCTTCCAACACGAGCGGTTGCATGTGCGCGGACAGCGACTTCACGTCCCGCGGGTCGCGTTCGGCCATCGCGTCCCGCAGCAGCTGCGACAGCGCGTGGGCGGCGGCCCGCGAGTGCTCGACCAGTGCGGTGCGGGCGGCGAGGATCACCTCCTGCGACAGCGGCACGTCGAGGAGTTCGACCGCCAGCCGCAGCAGCCCGGCGTCGACGCGGAAGCCGTCGCCGTCGGGCTGCGCCACGTCCATCGCGACCAGCCGCGCCACGTCCGCGTCGCCCAGCTCCCGGCCGGCCCGGCGCGCCAGCTCCGCCCGTGTCACCGTCTCCAGCGTGTCCGGCGCCCACGACGCCACGACCGCCCGGTGCAGCGCGAGGTCGTGCGCGCTCAGGTCCGCCGGCAGCCGGCGCAGATAGCGCTCGATGGCGGCCAGCGTCATGCCCTGGTGCTGGAGCTCCTCGATCAGCGCGAGCCGGGCCAGATGGTCCTGCCCGTAGTGCCCGACCCGGCGCGGGCCGATCACCGGCGGCGGCAGCAGGCCCTTGGTGCCGTAGAAGCGGACCGTGCGGACCGTGACGCCCGCGCGGGCGGCCAGCTCGTCGATCGTCAGGGTCTGCTCCCCGGTGCCGGTCGTCATGTACAGCAGTATCGCTGTCACACCGGTGCTGTGACACCTCGGAGCGGGCCGGGAGCGGGTCCGCGGGAGGATCCGGGCAGGTCGGGGGCGGCCCGTGGAGATCATGTGCGGGCCCGGCGCCTGTGACCGGCACCACCGCATGGCGGGAGATCTCCGGGGGAAGCAGCTGCCTTGGCCTGTACCGCGACCGGCGGGACACGGGCCGAGCCAGGTACGGACACCCGGGCCCACCGGCCCGCGGAGCACCAGAGAGTGGATCGACCCGTGAGCAACGACACCGTGCGCACCGACACCGCGCGCACCACCGCCGCGAGGCCCGCGCAGCCCGAGACGGCCGCCGCCGAACGCGCCGGGGCCGCCGGGCGCCCCGCCGCCGCGAGACCCGCGGACGCGGGCGACGCCGGCTACAGCAAGGACCTCAAGGCCCGCCACGTCAACATGATCGCCATCGGCGGCGCCATCGGCACCGGCCTCTTCCTCGGCGCGGGCGGCCGTCTGCACACCGCCGGACCCGCGCTCGCGGTCGCCTACCTGGTGTGCGGGATCTTCGCCTTCTTCGTCGTCCGCGCGCTCGGCGAGCTGGTCCTGTACCGGCCCTCCTCCGGCTCCTTCGTGTCGTACGCCCGCGAGTTCCTGGGGGAGAAGGGCGCGTACGCCGCGGGCTGGATGTACTTCCTGAACTGGTCGACGACCGGGATCGCCGACATCACCGCGATCGCGCTCTACACGCACTACTGGAGCGCCTTCACCAGCGTTCCGCAGTGGGTGATGGCCCTCGCCGCGCTCGCGGTCGTGCTCGCCGTGAACCTGATCTCGGTGAAGATCTTCGGCGAGATGGAGTTCTGGTTCGCGATCGTCAAGGTCGCGACGCTGGTCGCGTTCATGCTGGTCGGGATCTTCCTGCTGGCCACGGGCCACCAGGTCGGCGGCCACACCCCCGGCACCGCCGTGATCGCCGACCACGGCGGCCTGCTCCCGCACGGCCTGATGCCGGTCGTGCTCGTCATGCAGGGTGTGATCTTCGCGTACGCCGCCCTGGAGCTGGTCGGCATCGCGGCCGGCGAGACCGCGGAGCCGGCGAAGGTCGTACCGCGCGCGGTGAACTCGATCATGTGGCGGGTGGGCCTGTTCTACGTCGGCTCGGTGGTGCTGCTCGCGCTGCTGCTGCCCGGGTCGGTCTACTCGGCCGACGAGAGCCCCTTCGTCACCGTGCTGTCGAAGATCGGCGTGTCGGGCGCGGGCGACGTGATGAACCTGGTCGTGCTGACGGCCGCGATGTCGTCGCTGAACTCCGGCCTGTACTCCACGGGCCGCATCCTGCGCTCGATGGCGATGGCGGGCTCCGCTCCGCGGTTCACAGCCCGCATGAACCGCAGCCAGGTCCCCTACGGCGGCATCCTACTGACCTGCGCGGTCTGCGTGCTCGGCGTCGCCCTCAACTACCTCGTCCCGGCCCAGGCGTTCGAGATCGTGCTGAACGTGGCCTCGCTCGGCGTGGTCAGCACCTGGGTGATCATCATGGTCTGCCACCTGGTCTTCGTCCGCCGCGCCCGGCAGGGCCTGCTCGCCCGCCCGTCCTTCCGCCTCCCGCTCAGCCCGGTCACCGAGATCGCCACGATCGCCTTCCTGCTCGCGGTGCTCGGCCTGATGTGGGACGACCCCGAGGTGGGCCGCAAGACCCTCCTGCTGATCCCGCTGATCGGCGCGCTCCTGGTCGCGGGCTGGTTCACGGTCCGTAACCGCGTGACTGCCACGACGTCTGCCGAGTCGCCCGCCGATCTGACGAAGTAGCAGGTCAGGACCGGTTGTCAGAGGGACCGCCTACGGTGGCGTCATGTCGGGGATCACCTATGTACGGGGTGACGCCACGCGCCCGTCCGGGGCGGGCGCGAAGGTGATCGCCCATGTCTGCAACGACATCGGCGGCTGGGGGCGGGGCTTCGTGCGAGCCCTGTCGGCCCGGTGGCGCTCGCCGGCCAGCGCGCCGAGCGCCGCGTCGATGGCCTCGTACCGCACGGGCGTTCCCTTGCCGCCGCGCCGTATGCCGTGCTGACCGACCATGTTGGCGACTTAGGTGTCCGGTTCGACCCGGACGAGCCGGATCGCGCCCAGCGCGAAGCCGGCTGGTGCGGCGCGGGATACCGGTGACGGTGTACGACCCGGAGGGGGAACCGGGGTGACCGGGCGCCGAAGGGGACGGCGGGCGGGGTGATCCGCCGTCCTCTCCGGTGTCGCCGAGCGGTCAGTTCGCGTGCAGGTCGCTCGCGTGCAGGTCGTTCGTCGCGGCGATCCTCCGCCAGGACTTCGGCCGGGCGGCCGGGCCCGAAGCGGCCGAGATCGACGCCGTACGGGCCGCAGGCGCGGCCGGCTTGGAGGTCTGGAACAGCCAGGTGTCGAACAGCGCCGACAGCGACTTCCCGGACACCCGCTCGGCGTACGCCTCGAAGTCCGCCACCGACGCGTTTCCGTAGGCGTGCTCGTGCGGCCAGCCCTTCAGGACGGCGAAGAACGCGTCGTCGCCGATCTCGTTCCGCAGCGCCTGGATCGCCAGCGCCCCGCGGTCGTAGACGGCGAGGTCGAACTGGTCGTCGGGCCCCGGGTCGCCCGGCGCGACCGTCCAGAACGCGTCGTCGGCCGGATGGGAGTCGTACACATAGTCCGCGAGCTGCTGCGTCGTGCCCTCGCCCTCGTGCTCGGACCACAGCCACTGCGCGTACCGGGCGAAGCCCTCGTTGATCCAGATGTCCTTCCAGCCCTTCAGCGACACGCTGTCGCCGTACCACTGGTGGGCCAGCTCGTGCACGACCACCGACGTGTTGGCGCCGTTCGCGAACTGCTTGGGGCTGTAGTAGACGCGGGTCTGGGTCTCCAGGGCGTACCCGGTGGTGGTGTTCGGGACATAGCCGCCCGCCGTGGAGAACGGGTACGGCCCGAAATAGCCGCTCAGCCAGTCGACGAGCTCCCCGGTGCGCTCCACGCTCGCCCGCGCCGAGCCGTCGTTGTCGCCGAGGTCCTTGCTGTAGGCGTTGACGATCGGCACGCCGCCCTCGGAGGTGCCGGTCGTGATGTCGAACCGGCCGACGGCGAGCGTGGTGAGGTAGGTCGCCTGCGGCTTGTTCTCGCGCCAGGCGTACCGGGTCCAGCCTGCTTGCGAACTCGTCGACTGGAGCGTGCCGTTGGAGATCGCCTGGGTGCCGTCCGGGACCGCCACGGACACGTCGTAGGTCGCCTTGTCGAGCGGGTGGTCGTTGCTCGGGTACCACCACCACGCCGACTCGGGCTCGTCGGCCGCGACCGCGCCGTCCGGGGTGCGGTGCCAGGTGGTGAAGCCGTACGCGCTCTTGGTGGACGGCACGCCGTGGTAGCGCACCACGACCGTGATCGGCGCGTCCTTGGCCAGCGGTGTGCGAGGGGTGACGACCAGCTCGTGCTGCCCGGACGACGCGAACGACGCGCTCACGCCGTTCACCCGGACCTCGTCCACGTCGAGCAGGAAGTCCAGGTCGAAGGAGGACAGGTCCTGGGTGGTCCGGGCCAGGATCGTGGCGGTGCCCTCCAGTTCGTCCGTCGCGGGCTGGTAGCGCAGCCGCAGGTCGTAGTGGGAGACGTCGTAGCCGCCGTTGCCGTAGTACGGGTAGTAGGGGTCGCCGATGCCCGGCGCGCCGGGGGAGGGGGCCGCCGCGAACGCCGGGATCGCCGGCAACAGCAGGGCCGCCACGAGCGCACCCGGCGCGATGAGTCTGCGGTGCACGTCAGCTCCAAGTCGTGTGTGTGGGGGGAGGGGGGCGGAGTCGATCCGAAGGCTATTGACTCCCTGTGCGGTGGATGTGTCCATGGCCACCCGTGTCACACGATCGCCATTCGGCCGTCATGAACCCCTCGGCCATCAGGGGGAGTTATCGGCCACGCCCGCCCCGCCCACGTCCAGATGCCTCCTTCTGCACACGAGTCCACCGGGGTAGCGTCCGACGCCATGCCCACACGCATGCGCTTCTTCACGACCTGGAGACAGCTCGCGGTGCTCCTCGTCGCAGCCCTGGCGGCCGCCCTCCTCACCCCGGTGGCGGCCCACGGCGCCCCGCGCGAGAGCCGGCCCGTGTACTCCTACGCCCACGCGATCCGCGAGTCCGTCTGGGTCGACACCGGACTCGACGGCGACGGCGACGGACACCCCGACCGCGTCGCCGCCGACATCGTCCGCCCGAGCGAGCCCGCCGCCCAGGGCCGCAAGGTCCCCGTCATCATGGACGCCAGCCCCTACTACTCCTGTTGCGGCCGTGGCAACGAGAGCCAGGTCAAGACGTACGACGCGAACGGCCACGTCGTACAGATGCCGCTGTTCTACGACAACTACTTCGTCCCGCGCGGCTACGCCGTCGTCGGCGTCGACCTGGCCGGAACCAACCGTTCCGACGGCTGTGTCGACGTCGGTGGACGCTCCGACATCCAGTCCGCGAAGGCCGTCGTCGACTGGCTGGGCGGCCGCGCCAAGGCCTACACCTCCCGCACCGGCACCACCACCGTCAAGGCCGGCTGGACCAACGGCAGAACCGGCATGATCGGCAAGAGCTGGGACGGCACCATCGCCAACGGCGTCGCCGCCACCGGCGTCAAGGGCCTGAAGACCATCGTGCCGATCAGCGCCATCTCCTCCTGGTACGACTACTACTTCGCCCAGGGCGCCCCGCTGTACGACTCCGGCCCCGACTGGCTCTCCGACGCCGTCGAGAGCGACGGAGCCCGCGCCCACTGCGCGGCCGTACAGCAGAAACTCGTCGACGGCGCACCCCGCGACGGCGACTGGACCGGTCTGTGGACCGAGCGCGACTACGTCAAGGACGCGAGCAAGGTGAAGGCCAGCGTCTTCCTCGTGCACGGCCTCCAGGACCTCAACGTGCGCGACAAGAACTTCGGCCAGTGGTGGGACGCGCTCGCCAAGAACGGCGTCGACCGCAAGATCTGGCTCTCGCAGACCGGGCATGTCGACCCGTTCGACTACCGTCGCGGCGCCTGGGTCGACACCCTGCACCGCTGGTTCGACCACGAACTCCTCGGCTACGACAACGGCATCGACCGCGAGCCGATGGCCGACGTGGAACGTCACCCCGACCAGTGGACCACCTCGACGGTGTGGCCGCCGCGCACCACCGCGGCCACCACGCTGCGCCCGGCGGCCGGCCCGGAGGCGGGCGTCGGCACCCTCGGGCTCACCACGGGCCACGGCACCGAGACCTTCACCGACGACCCGAAGCTGAGCGAGACCGACTGGGCCGCGCACGCCACCGCCGCCACCGCGGAGAAGGCGAGCTTCGTCACCGCCCCGCTCGCCCGGGACCTGCGCGTGTCGGGTTCGTCGAAGGTGACCGTCACCGCGACCCCGACCACCGCGACGGCCCATCTGTCCGCCGTCCTCGTCGACCTCGGCCCCGACACGATCCGCGACTACGCCGACGCCGCCGAGGGCATCACCACCCTCACCGACCGCACCTGCTGGGGCGCGAGCACCGCCGGGGACAGCGCCTGCTTCCTCACCACCGCGGCGAAGACGACCGACGTCGAGGCGAACGTGGTCAGCCGCGGCTGGGCCGACCTCGGGCACTACGCGTCCGCCCGCAAGGGCGTCCCGCTCACCCCGGGCAAGGCGTACACCATGACCCTCGACCTCGCGGCGACCGACCACGTCGTCCCGAAGGGCCACCGGCTGGCGCTGATCGTCGCGGGCACGGACCGCGACCTCATCGACCCGCCGGCCGACACCCCGACGGTCACGCTGGACCTGTCGCGCACGTCCGCGTCGATCCCGCTGGTCGGCGGGGCGGCGGCGTTCCGGGCCGCGACGGCGGCTACCACTCCGACCACGCCGACGAGCCGCACCGCGCACGCGACGGGGGCGCCTCGGGCGACGTCGACGACGGGGCGGATGCCACTGGGGTAGGCGTCCTTGGGGCGGATGCCGCCGGGGTGGCCCTCGGGGCTGTCGGCCGCAGGGTTTCCGAGGCGGCGGGCCCCTGGGCGTCAGGCGGGTCCGCGGGCCGCAGGGTCCGGGGCCCCGGTCCCGAACCCCGGTCCTGGCCCCCGGCGCCGTTCTGCGGGCCGCACCGGCTCTCGGGCCGGTGGTCCCTGGCCCCGGCGTTCGCCCATCGCCGGGGCCCGCGGGCTCCGGTGGCTGCCGGTCAGCAGGACACCGCGGTGGAACCGGGCCGGGTCACCGGCCCGGTTCCACCAGCGCCGCAGCCTGCTCCGCGCAGCCCCATGCCACCGTCACCCCGGCCCCGCCGTGGCCGTAGTTGTGCACCAGGGCGCGGCCCTCTCCCGGCTCCTCGCGCTCCAGGCGTACCGCCTCCCGCGCGGGCCGCAGCCCGACCCGGTGGCCCAGCACCCGTGCCCCCGCGAGTTCCGGCCTGAGCGCGGTGCAGCGCCGTACGATCGCCGCCGCCTCGGCCGGGTCCGGCTCCCGCGACCACACCCCGTCCTCCGCGGTGCCGCCGAGCAGCACCCGGTCCCGCTGCGGGAAGACGTACGCCATCGTGCCGTCGGCGGCCTTGGAGACCACCCACGTCTCCAGCCCCGGGTTCTCCACCACGACCAACTGCCCGCGCACGGGCGTCAGCAGGGGGTCCGGCACCAGCTCGCGGGCGCCGAGCCCGGTGCAGTTGACGACCACCGGCGCCGCCTCGAAGCCCTCCGCGAGCGCGGACACCGCGCGGTCCTCCACGACACCGCCCGCGTCTTCCAACCGCCGCCGCAGGTAGGCCAGATGGACCGGCATGTCGAGCAGCGGCAGGCGCGCCCGCACGCCCTCGCCGCCGTACTCGCCGGGCGTCGCGGCCCGCAGGTCCGGCAGCCGGTCGCCCACGAGGTCCCGCGCCTCGTCCAGGGTGGTCTCGCCGAGTACGCCTTCGACCATCCGTACGCCGCTCGCGCCGGGGTCCTTCGCCAGCCGCTCGTACGCGTCGAGCGAGCGCAGCGACCAGCCGCGGACCAGCTCGGCAGGCCGGATCCGGTACGGCCACCACAGCGCGCCGGCAACCGCCGAGGTGGTCGCCTCGCCGGACTCCCGCGCCCACACCCGTATCCGCAGGCCGCGCTCGGCGAGCACCACCGCCGTCGTCAGCCCGATGACCCCACCGCCGACGATCACCGCGTCGGCCCGCTGCGCACTGTTCACGTCCGGACCGTAGCGGAATGTCCCATGCCGCGGTCAGCGCCCGGTCCCTGTGGGGATACTCACAGCATGTCTGCCGCATACGCGACCTTCGGCCTGGCGCCGGCCGTCCGCGCCGGTGGCGTCCTCGCGAGCGGCGCCTACCAGGTCCACCGCGACTTCGTGGACTTCGTCGTGGACGGGCGCCCGCTGCTGTTCCGCCTCAGCGACCTGGACGCCGTCTCGCCGCTGGCCTCCGACGTCCCGCCCGCGGTCTTCACCGAGCAGGTCCGGGCCCTGCTGCTCGAGGCCCGGCCACCGCTGCCCGACGGCCGGTTCATCGTCTACGGCTGCCCCGAGTGCGCCGACCTCGCCTGCGGGGCGGTCACCGCGGTCATCGAACGCGACGGCGACGACTACGTGTGGCGGGACTTCGCCTGGCAGACCGAGGACCACGCCGACCTCGAACTCAACGGTTACCACGGCATAGGGCCCTACCGGTTCCGCGGCGAGGAGTACCGGGCGGCGCTGACCCCGCTGCTCGGCGCCGCCGCGCCGGGCCGCCGCCGGGTACTGCTGATCGGGCCCCGGGTCGCGCTGCTGGCCAAGCTGGCGGCGGCGCTGCGCGGCATCGGCGTGGGCGCGGACATCGCCCACGACACGGCGGGCGTACCCGCGGAGGAGCTGCGCGGCTACGGGGCGGTCGCCTTCGGGGAGACGGTGGGCGAGCCGGAGCGGGCCGCCGTCCGGGAGGCGTTCGCCCGCGCCGGGGTCGACGCCGCGTTCGTCGAGGGCCTCGCCCCGATCGTGCCGCTGCTCGTCGCGCAGATCGAGCACGCGCTGGACCGCAGCCCGGAGGAGCGCCGGCGGCTGACCCGGCTGAGCACGGGGGGTGGGGAGGCGGGCGTCGAGGTCACGTCGTCGTGCCGGGTCCGCGTCACGACGTACCGTCTCGACCGCCTCTCCCGCCCGCGCAGCGAGGAGGTCTTCGACGGCGTCCTCGAACCGGGCACCCACCGCATCGCCCTGGCGACGAAAGGCCGCTCGTACGTGGTGGCCCGAACGGCAGGCAGCGTACTCGTGGAGCCAACGGCCCGCTGACCCGTCCGTGCCCGGCGGGTCGATGGCCCGCTGACCCGTCCGGGCCCGGCGGGTCGATGGCCCGGTGACCCGTCCGTGCCCGGCGGGGGCGATGGCCCGGTGGCTCGGCCGCGGCCCGGTGGGGGCTGATCGCGCAGTTCCCCGCGCCCCTGAGGCACGCCCCGGACCGGCACCCTTGAGGGGCGCGAGAAACTGCGCGCCCGACCACGACGCTCCCGCACGGCCTCCCGCGCCGACCGAGGCACCCGCCTAGGGGCGCGGGGAACTGCGCGCTCAGCCAC
>NZ_LAVA02000042.1 GCF_000974985.2 Streptomyces mangrovisoli
CTGTGGGGGTGCGCGTGGTCGTGGTCGTGGGGGTGGTCGGCGGCGTGGCGGTGGCCGTGCTCCTGGTCGTCGGCGGCGTGGACGTGGACGTGGGCGTGGTCGTCCGCGGGGCCGTGAGCCGCGTGGGCGAGTTCGAGTTCGCGGGCGTGCGCGGGCTCGTGGTCGTGGTCGTGGTCGTGGTCGTGATGACGGTCGTGCGGGTGCGGGTGCGGGTGCGGGTGCGCGTGTGCGTGTGCGTGTGGGGCGGGCGCCGTGGGCGCGTGTGCGCGGTTGCGCAGCGCACGGCGTACGAGGCTCGCGCCCGCGAAGGTGACCAGGAGGCCGCTGCCGATGCCCAGCCAGGCGATCACCGAGGGCGCCGCGGCCGAGCCGGCGCTGACCAGCAGGCCGAGGGCGACCACCCCCAGGGTGTGGGTGACCGTCACCGAGGCGGCCAGCGGCATGACGTCACGGAGCCGGGCCCGCCCGCCCCGGGCCGCCGCCGCGGCGGCCATCAGGGTCTTGCCGTGGCCGGGCGCGAGCGCGTGCAGCGCGCCGAGACCGATCGCGATGACCAGGCTGAGCGCGGCGAAGCCGACGGTGAGGTGGTGGCGGGAGACCAGCCCGTCCAGGGCCCGGGTCCAACGGTCGGCGCCGCGCGGCAGCACGGACGCGGCGGGCGCGGCGGCGTGGTCCTCGACGAGCGCGGGCCCGCCCGGACGCGCGCGCACCGACGCGGTCACGGTGTCGGCGGGGGAGGAGAGCAACGCCTTGGGGTAGCTGGTGAGTTCGTGCGAGACGGAGGTCTTCGGCACGTTCGACCCGGTCAGCGTCATCCGGTCGCCGCGCGCGGTGATCTCGCGCCAGCCGGGGCCCGTGGTGACGCCCGCGCTGTGGAAGCTCAGGGCGACCGAGGAGCCCTTGGGCAGCGGGGCCGACAGCCCGCACTCCACACGCAGGGTGTGCAGCCCGGCCTGGCCGGGGCGCAGCTCGGCGTGGCTGCTGGTGACGGTCAGGGTGACCGGCCGCCCGTCCACGGCGACCTGGCTGCCCTCGGCGGCGGCCGCGCAGCGCCGCTCGGCCCAGCGGGCCGTGCCGAGCCGCTTCAGGTCGGGTCCGGCCTGGGTCGCCGGGATCTCGGCCAGGTCCTCGACATGGTCGACCCGCAGCCGGCCGGGGGCGGCCACCAGGCCGTCGTAGCGGTTGACGGTGAAGTTGCCGAGCGGGTGAGCGCTCGCGGCCGCGGTGGGCAGCAGGGTGAGCGCGCCGAGGGCGCCGAGTACGGCGGCGCAGCGCGCCAACAGGCGGCGGCGGGGCCTCACTTCGAGTCCTTCAGGGCCGCGCGGGCGGTGCTCGCGCCGAGCGGCGAGAAGCCGGGATTGAGCTTCAGGGCCGCCGTGAGCGAGGCCCGGCCCTCCGCGGTGTGGTGCGTGGCCAGTTCGATCATGCCGCGGTGGTAGAGGAATGAGGCGTTGTGGTAGCCGGTCGCGGTGGCGCGGCGGGCGTAGCCGAGGGCCTCGGTGTCGTGGCCGTTCACGTGCAGCGCCCAGGCGAGGGCGTCCGCGGTGTGCACGGTGTGCCGACGGGCCCACTCGGCGCGGGCGGCGCGCAGGGCCGCGGCCTTGTCGCCGTGGTCGGCCGCGGCGAGCGCGGTGTCGAGGTCGGCGTTGACGCCGTTGGCCCGGGCCAGCGCGATCCAGGCGTCGACCAGGGCGTACTGGTCGCGGGCGCGGGCCGGGTCGCCCGAGGCGTCGCGGCTCTCGTACATCTCGCCGAGTTCGACGAGCGGGCCGGGCAACGGGTAGCGGGAGACGACCAGTTCCATGCCCTTGATCCCGGCCGCGTGGTCGCCGCTCGCGAACTGGGCCCGGGCGCGGCCCTCCAGGGCGGGCAGGTAGTTGTCGTCGGCGGCGAGGGCGCGCGCGTAGTAGCTGAGCGCCGTCTTGTAGTCGCCCTGGTTCCAGGCGAGTTGACCGAGCTGCGCGGCGACGTAGGCGACGTCGCCGGTGGAGGTGGCGCTGTCGAGGGCCTGGCGCAGCACGCGGCGGGCGGTGGTGACGTCGCCGCTCAGTTCGTGGACGTAGGCGTAGCGGGTGAAGACGGGGACGCCGGGGCGCCGGGTGTCGGCGAGGTCGGCGGCCTTCGACGCCTCGGCGTACCGGCCGAGTTCGACGAGTGCGTCGACCCGGGAGGACAGGGCGCGCTCGCTGTACGGGTCCTGCGCGAGTGCCCGGTCCGCGTAGCCGAGGGCGTCCGCGAACTGGTGCCGGGCGGCGGCGAGGGCGGCCTGTCCGGCGAGCGCCTGGTCGTTGTCCGGCGCGAGCTTCAGGGACTGCTTCAGCGCCTTGGCGGCCTGCGGGTAGCGGGACGGGTCGCCCTTGGTGCGGGCCTGCTCGACGTAGGCGAGGCCGAGGGTCGCCCAGTTGCCGAAGTCCTTGGGCTGAGTGCGCAGATGGGCCTGGATCGCGGCGATGCTCGCGTCGAGGTTCCCGGCCGCGAGCAGTCCGGGCGAGACGGCGTCGGAGGAGGCGGCGACGGTGGCGGCTCCGGGGTCCTGCGCGGCCCCCACGGCGATGGCCCCGCCGGTCAGCGCGACCGCCAGCAGCAGCGCACACCCGGCCAGCTGCGCGGCCCGCCCGGCCCGCCACCGCCGCCCGGCAGCGGAGAACCGCCGCACGGCGACGACGCGTTCGTCTTGGGCCGGGGCTGGGGCTGGGTCCGGGACGACAGGTCCGTCGCCGACCGCGGGGGCGCCGACCGGTCCGCCCTCGGCGGCGACCGGTCCGCCGTCGGCGGGGGCTGCGGCGACCGGTCCGTCCTCGACCGGGGCCGCGGTGGCCGACTGGTCCTCGGCCGGGGCCGCGATGGCCGGCTGGTCCTCCGCCGGGGGCGCGATGGCCGGTCCGTCCCCTGCCGGGACGGCGGCCACCGCTTCGTCTTCGGCGGGTGTCGCGGCGACCGAACCGTCCTCGGCCGGGCTCGTGACGGCCGGTCCGCCCCCGGCCGGGGACGCCACCGTCGGCTCGTCTTCCGTCGGGGTGGCCGCGGCCGGGCCGTGATCGGTCGGGGCGTCCGAGGCCGGGCCGACCTCGGGCCGGGCGTCGGTGGGGGCCCCCTCCCCGGCCGGGGTGGGGGCGATGCGCTCGTCCTCGGGCTCGCTGTCGTTCGTACGCGGGGACATGCCCTCTCCTCGGTCGCCTTGACGGTCGTGCGGGTGGTGCGGAAGGGGTGGCGCGGCCCGCACCGTGGGGGTGGTCGTGCGGGCCGCGCCAGTCGGGTGGGCGCCCGTCAGTACGGACGCGACATGCGCCGGCGCCACCAGGCGAAGGCGACGCCGATCAGCAGGATCCCGGCCGCGCCCGAGGCCGCCGAGGCGGCGATGAGCGTGGTGTTCGAGGTGCCGGAGCCCGACCCGGCGGGCTGGAGCGCGTCGCCGAGCTGGTTGCGCACGTCGGCCCCGCTGGTCGTGCCCTTGGCGAGCGCGCCCCGCGAGCCGGACGTCGGCTCCGACACGTACGGGAAGGACTTCTCGAACGACTTGTCGTTCTTGTCGACCGCGTCACCGAGGTCGTTCTTCGACCCGACGAGCTCGCCCTCCATGACCTGGAGCGCCTCGTCGATGACGTCGTCGGTGAGCCGGCGCCCGTTCGGGAAGCCCGCGTTGTCGCCGTCCAGGACACCGAGTCGCTTGGGCTTGGCCGTCGGCTTGATGGACGTGTTCAGACGGAGCATCTCGGACGGCTTCGCCTGCGGCTGCAGCGTGTTGAGACCCTTGACGCCCGTGAGGAACGCGCTGACGAGGTCGTCGCGGGGCTCGGAGGGCGCCTTGATGTGGTAGATCGCCTCGATGAGCTTGGGCAGTTCCGGGTTGGTGACGTTCTTCAGGAACTGTGCGTCGTCCTTGGGCTGGGACGCGTTGAACTTGTCCTTGTCCTTCTGCGGGTTGACGACCTCGTTGACGAGCGGGTTGCCGAGGCGCGAGACCTGCGCGTAGTAGCCCTGGGCGTTCCTGCGCTGGGTCGTCGCGTAGATGCCGACGGTCGGACGCGAGGCCGACTGCCGGATCAGGTCGTTGGGCACCTGGAGGGCGATCGTGTTGACGTTGTAGCCCTTGAGGGTGTCCCGGCCGACCTCGGAGAGGTTGCCGCCGTACAGCAGGTCGAAGACGCGCAGGTCGGCGAAGAACGGGTCGTCGGCCTGGCCGGCGAAGGTGGTGCTGCCGCCCGCGGTCTTGTAGACGGCCTGGGAACGCAGCTTCGCGTAGTCCGGCATCGATGCCTTGCCGACGTCCGACGGGGCCGCCGGGATGTCGCTGGCGATCCTCGTCGTGTGCTGCTGCTTGCCGTTCTTCAGCTTGATCAGATCGAGGTTGTAGGACTGGGTGACGTTCAGGTCGGGGTCGGTCAGGTTGTCGACCACGCCCGTGTTGTAGAGGAACGTCTTCTTGTTCTTGATCTGGGTCTTGAAGGTGTAGCGGAAGATCAGGTCGTCCAGCGCGTCACCGTTGTTGTCGACGTGGATGTCGTACTGGGCGTCGTCCGCGAACTGGTAGAAGTTCGGGCCGCCGGCCGGTTCCTCGAAGGGGATGTAGTCCGACACGATCGTCGTGGTGTCGGGCTTGTCCGGGCTGACGAACGCGTACAGGTCGGTGTTGTCGTACTGCGGGGTGCCCGAGATGAGCGGGGCCTCCCGGTGACTGGAGGCGGACGCCGCCTCCGGCTGCAACGCGGCCACGCCGGCGGCTGTGAGCCCTCCGGCGGCCAGCGCACCACAGACGAGGGTCACGAGACTGCGCCGTCCCGCGCCGCCCTTGGAGAAGAGAGGTGTCATGCCGTCCGTCCTCAGAGCCAACTTGCTTGACGGTCGGGTCTTCGGAGCCGCCGGCCGGGGCGGATTGGTCGGACCGAAAAAAATCTTTCCGGGGCCTCGCGACCCGCGTTTCGGGTCTTCCGATCCGTAACCCCATCCGGAGGTGGGTGCGTTGCGAATGCCTGGTGTGACGGGACGAGGCCCATGCGGGCACGGAGAGGGGGACCGAGTGGAGGCGGACGAGCTGCTGGTGCTCGTGGCCGGCGGTGACCAGAAGGCTTTTGAACGGCTCTACGCACTGGTGTCCGGGCCGGTGTTCGGGCTGGTGCGGCGGGTGGTGCGCGACCCCGCGCAGACCGAGGAGGTCGCGCAGGAGGTACTGCTCGAACTCTGGCGCTCCGCACCGAGGTTCGACCCCGGCCGGGGCAGCGCCCTGTCCTGGGTGCTCACCCTCGCGCACCGCCGCGCCGTCGACCGGGTGCGCAGCGTCCGGGCCGCGGGCGAGCGCGAGCAGCGTGAGGCCCGGCGCGCCCACAACCCGGCCTTCGACCAGGTGACCGAGGAGGTCGAGGCCGGTCTGGAACGCGAGTGGGTGCGCCGCTGCCTGGACCGCCTGACCGCGCTCCAACGGCAGTCCGTCACCCTCGCCTACTACGACGGCTACACGTACCGTGAGGTGGCCGAACGGCTCTCGCTGCCGCTCGGCACCGTCAAGACCCGGATGCGCGACGGACTCACGCGGCTGCGGGAATGCCTGGGAGGTGCCGTATGAGTCTCCTCGACCGGCTGTTCGGTCGCGAGGACCTGCACTCGCTGGCCGCGCCCTATGCCCTCGACGCCCTGGAGCCGGCCGAACGCGCCCGCTTCGAGAGGCACTTGAAGGACTGCGACAGCTGCGCCGCCGAGGTGCGCGCGCTGTCCGAGGACGCCGTACGGCTCGCCTGGTCCACGGCCGCCCCGGCGCCGGCCGCGCTGCGCGACCGGGTGCTGGCCGCCGTGGCCACCACCGCGCAGGAGTCCGCCAGGACCGACCCGGCGCGCGGCCCCGCCCGCCCGCTGCCGCCGCACGTGTGGGGCGCGCAGCCGCCGCCACGCACCCGTGCCCCGCGCCGGATGCCCGTGTTCGCGCCGTTCGCCACCCTCACGGCCGCGGCCGCGCTCGTGGTCGCCGCGCTCTTCGGCGTGCAGGCCGGCCGGACCCAGGACCGGCTCGACGCCGAACGGGATCACTCCCGTGAGATCGCCCACGTTCTGGCCGCTTCGGACGCACGCGCCAGTACCGGACAGGACGCTGCGGGGCACACGATCGGAGTGATCGCCTCCGCATCGGAGGGCCGCGCCGTCGTCACGCTCAGCGGATACGACGCCCCGCCCAGCGGCCGGGTGCGCCAGTTGTGGCTCATGCGCCCCGGCGCACGACCGCGCTCACTGGGGCTCTTCAGCGACGACACGCCCTTGGTCACCTCCGGGCTTCAGAAGTCGGCCACGTCACTCGCTGTGACGGTGGAACCCGACGGGGGGTCAGCGCAGCCCACTACGCAGCCGATTGTCCAACTCGCCTTGAAATCGGTCGGATTCGGAGAGTAATCATCAACCCCCTTGCGGGGAAGGTGAATCCTGTGGTCGCGATACACGAGTGCCCCTTGGTAGCGATAGGGTTACTCTGCCCGGGGCCGGGTGGACTCGTACGGGTGGGGAGTGACATGGAACAGATAGCAGTGCGCAGGGCTAGGGTCCCTGCCATCACCTGCGGGAGCAGCGCGACCAGTTCGCGCCTCGACCGCCACCTCTCGGTACTGGCGGGCCCCGCCGTGCCGCAGCGGGAAGCGGCCGAGGCGACGTCGCTGATCGTGGAGCTCACCGCTCGGGACACCGCGCTCGACCGCAATGGACGGGTCGCACGCGTGCGCCGACTCTCGCTGTTCGCGCCGCTGCGCCGGCTGCGCCGCTCGCTGTTCGGCGGCAACTGACCCACCGCCGCCACCGGCACAAGGCAACCGACCGTCCCGAGGCCCGCGTTCAGGCAGCCACACCGTCCTGGCGCAACGCTGCGATCCCGTCGTCCGTCATCCCCACGGCACGCAGCAGCGCATCGGTGTGCTGTCCGAGCGCGGGCACGTCCCCCATCCTTGCCGTGTCCCCGCCCGGCAACGTGATCGGGGGCAGCAGTGCCCTGAGCGGCCCCACCGGCGACCCCACCTCACGCCACCGCTCCCGGGCCGCGAGCTGCGGGTGCTCCGCCACCTCCCGTACGTCCCGCAGGCGTGCGCACGCGATGCCCGCGCCCTCCAGCAGCGCCACCGCCTCGTCGCAGCCGAGCGCGCCCAGCGCCTGTGCCACCGCCGCGTCGGTGCGCTCCCGGTTCGCCACCCGCGCCGGGTTTGTGGCGAAGTCCGGATCGGTGCACAACTCCGGCCGCCCGATGACCTGTTCGGCCAGTCGGCGCCACTCCCGGTCGTTCTGCACCGACACCAGCACCCGGCCGCCGTCCGCCGTCGGATAGGCGTCGTACGGCGCGATGACGGCGTGCGCCAGACCGGTGCGCGCCGGGGGAGTGCCCCCGTGCATCGCATGGTGCAGGGGATGGCCCATCCACTCGGCGAGCGCGTCGAGGAGCGACACCTCGACCGGCCCGCCCCGCCCGGTGGCGCCCCGCCGCACCAGCGCCGCCAGCACCCCCGAGAAGGCGTACATGGCCGCCGCGATGTCCGCCGCCGGGATGCCCGCCTTGACCGGCTGTTCCTGCGTCCCGGTCACCGACACCAGGCCCGTCTCGCACTGCACGAGCATGTCGTAGGCCCGCTTGTCCGCGTACGGCCCCGACGGGCCGTATCCCGAGATGTCGACCGCGATCAGGCGCGGGTGCGCGGCGCAGAGCGTGGCCGCGTCGAGGCCGAGCCGGGCGGCCGCCCCCTGCGCGAGGTTCTGCACGAACACGTCCGCACCGGCGATCAGCGCCCGTACGGCGGCCAGGCCGCGCGGGTCCTTCAGGTCCAGGGCGAGGGACTCCTTGCCGCGGTTGCACCACACGAAGTGCGAGGCGAGCCCGGCCGCCGCGGTGTCGTAACCGCGCGCGAAGTCACCGCCGTCGGGCCGCTCGACCTTGATCACCCGGGCGCCGAGGTCGGCCAGCTGCCGGGTGGCGAAGGGCGCCGCGACCGCCTGCTCGACGGCGACGACGGTGATGCCCTCCAGCGGCAGCGGCAGTCGGTCCATGATCGGGATCATGGACCCTGGGTCAGGGCTTTGTCAGCATGTCGACACCGTGCCGTACGCCACGTTCGGATGACGCGAGCCCGCCACGCGGTTCAGAGCAGGGCGAACTGCCCGTCCGGGCCCTCCTCGTGGTGGTCCAGGACCGACGCGGGCCCGCGGCTCGCGGTCGGCGGCGGCAGTATTCCGGCCTCCCGCAGCTCGGCGGCGGTGACGGGATCCGTCGGTTCGTCGGGCGGCTCGGCGGCGGTGGCGCGGGCCGCCGGTTCCCCGTCCTCGTGTCCCTCTCCCGCCTCCGCGAGCAGCGCGAGGACGGTGATCAGTTCGAGCAGCTCCGAGGTCCACGCCTGCGGCCAGGACGCCGGGCGGATCGCCGCCAGCGTGCCCGGCTCCACCGGGCCGGTGCGGGCCGCGAACCACTGCTCCAGCACCCGGACCCCGGCCACCTCGAAGTCCCACGCCCCGGGCGGGACGGGCGAGACACGGCCCTCGTCGAGATGCAGGGCCTCCTCGTCGCGGTCGTAGCGCACGTCGACGGGGCGGGCGGGCAGCGGTGCGCGGACGTAGGGGCGGCGGCCGCCCGGCAGCTTCGGGCGCTCCCCGTCGCGGCGCATCAGCCACAGGACGCGGCGGCCCCGTTCGACCCCCCGCGCCCAGCGGGCCGGGTCCCCGGTGAGCGGCACGGTCAGGTCCGGGCGCACCGCGGCCATCGTCCAGGCCAGGAAGTCCAGCGGCTCCGGGGTGGTGCCGAGCCGGGCGCCGAGGTGGTCGAGCAGGCCCGGCGCCAGATTGGGCTCGGCGCCGCCCGGGCGGCGGAACAGCGGGCGGATGCGGCCGGGCCGCAGCACGGGCGGCAGCGAGGTCGCCAGCAGCGGCGGGCCGCCGGTGCCGGGCGCGGCCGCCGACTCCACGACGAACACCTGGTGTTCGTCCGCCACCCGCCACAACTCCGGCCGCGCGGCGTCGATCAGCCGCTGGTCCGGGATCAGCCACTGCTCGTCGAACGGCGCGTGCAGCACCCGGACCGGCTCCGGGCAGGGGCCGTCGGCGCGGATCAGCCGCTCGGTGCCGGCCGCGCGGCCGGGCAGCTGGCCCACCGCCGAGTGCAGGGTGCGCGCCCGCGTCGGCTCGAACAGGGCTGCGCGGTCCGGGCCCTCGGCCTTCACCAGGGCGTCCCAACGGGCCCTGAGCGATGCGGCGTCGGGCGCCGTCGGCCACCCCCGGCCGAGCCGCGGCGGTGCGACGGACCACGGCATGAGGTCCGCCAGCGGCGGAGCGTCGTCGGGCGTCACGCTGGGCATCGTACGACCTGCCGCCGACAGGACGGCCACGCACGCACGCGTCGGCACAGCGCGCGGGGCGCGGTCCGCACCGTCCGCGTGCGGCCCGGTGGGTGGCTTCCGCGCAGTTCCCCGCGCCCCTTGAGGGGGTGGCGGTCGGTGTCCCGTCTGGGGCGCGGGGAACCGCGCGAGCGTCCACGGCGGGCCCGCGGGAGTCATGGGCGCTCGCCGCCCGTGTGCGGGACGGGGCCCCCGGGGTCCCGGGGGCCGATGCCCGGGTCAGACCGCGTCGAGGGTGACCGTGAAGGCGAAACGGTCGCCCCGGTAGTGGATGACGGCCACGTCCAGTGGTCTGCCGTCCTCGTCGTAGGTGATCCCCGTGTAGTGCAGGATCGGGCTGAGCAGCGGGACTTCGAGCAGCCGCGCCGTCTCCGGGTCGGCGAGCCGGGCCTCCACCGTGTCCGTGATGCGGCTGATGTCCACGCCGACGACATCCCGCAGCACCTTGGTCATCGGCCACCGCACCAGGTCGTCGAGGTCGACCCGCTCGGCGACCTCGGGCCGTACGAAGTTGCGGGCGTGGTTGGTGGGTTCGCCGGTCTTCTCGTCGCTGCGCAGCCGGTGGTAGGCCGCGACCTCGGCGAGGTCCGGGAAGTGCTCGGCGAGTTCGGCCGGCACGGGCACCGGGCCGTGCTCCAGCAGCCGGGTCGTCATGCCGGACTGCTGGGCGACGATCGCGTCCACCGAGCCCAGCAGCCGCACCGGAGTGCCCCGGTGCACGCTCGGCTCGATGAACGTGCCCCGGCGGCGGTGCCGGGTGATGAGCCCCTCCTCCTCCAGCTCCTTCAGCGCCTGCCGCATGGTCAGCACGCTCACGCCGTAGTGCTCCGCGAGCCGCTCCTCGGTCGGCAGCCGCAGCGGGTCGTGCGGCGAGCGGCCCAGTATCGAGGCGCGCAGCGACTGCGAGACCTGGTACCAGAGCGGCAGCTTGCGGTTCAGGACGATCGAGTCAGGTGCGAAGGAGGTCACGGGGCAATCCGTACCTGTCGGGCTTCCATCAGTGCAAGAGGGGCGGGGCGGGGGCGCGGCGCGGGGGCGCCGGCCGCCGTTCAGGGAGCCGGGCGGAAGTGGCGCTCCAGGCCGCGCCAGACGTCGTCGTAGTGGCGCTGGAGATGGTCCGCGCCCGCCGCGTGCTGGGTGAGCGTCACCGGCCAGCGCGTCTCGAACATGAACGCCAGGCCGTCGTCGATCTTCTGCGGCCTCAGCTCCGCCGCGCTGGCCCGGTCGAACGTCTCCTGGTCCGGCCCGTGCGCCGACATCATGTTGTGGAGCGAGCCGCCGCCCGGCACGAAGCCCTCGGCCTTGGCGTCGTACGCGCCCTCGATCAGGCCCATGTACTCGCTCATCACGTTCCGGTGGAAGTACGGCGGCCGGAAGGTGTCCTCGCCCACCAGCCAGCGCGGCGCGAACACCACGAAGTCGACGCCCGCGAGGCCCGGGGTGTCGGAGGGCGCGGTGAGCACCGTGAAGATCGACGGGTCGGGGTGGTCGTACGAGATCGAGCCGATGACGTTGAAGCGGCGCAGGTCGTAGACGTAGGGCACGTGGTTGCCGTGCCAGGCGACCACGTCGAGCGGCGAGTGGTCGTACGTCGCCGTCCAGAGGTTGCCGCAGAACTTGTTCACCACCTCGACCGGTCCCTCGACGTCCTCGTAGGCGGCGACCGGCGCGCGGAAGTCGCGGGCGTTCGCGAGGCCGTTGGCGCCGATCGGGCCGAGGTCGGGGAGGCGGAACGGCGCGCCGTAGTTCTCGCAGACGTAGCCGCGGGCGCTCGGGGCGGCGGTGCCGTCCGGGGCGGCGTCGAGCAGCTCCACCCGGAACCGCACCCCGCGCGGGATCAGGGCGACCTCGCCCGGCTCCACGCCGAGCAGCCCGAACTCCGTGCGCAGCAGGAGCCCGCCGCGCTCGGGCACGATCAGCAGCTCGCCGTCCGCGTCGCTGAAGACCCGGTCCATGGAGGCGTTGGCGTGGTAGAGGTGCACGGCCATGCCGCTGCGCTGGGCGGCGTCGCCGTTGCCGCCGAGGGTCCACAGGCCGGCGAGGAAGTCGGTGCCGTCCGTGGGCTCCGGCAGCGGGTTCCAGCGCAGCCGGTTGGGGTCCGGCACGGACTCGGCGAACGGGGCCGTACGGATCCAGCCGTTGTGCGTGTGCGTGAACGCCGGGTGCGCCGCCGAGGGGCGGATCCGGTACAGCCAGGAGCGGCGGTTGTGGGCGCGCGGCTCGGTGAACGCCGAACCGCTCAGCTGCTCCGCGTAGAGCCCGAGGGGCGCGCGCTGCGGGGCGTTCCGTCCCTCGGGCAGGGCTCCGGGCACCGCCTCCGAGGCGTGCTCATTGCCGAAACCGGACAAATAGGCCAGTCCCTCGGCGGTCTTCCGTGCGTCCCCGGTCATGATCGCTCCCTTGCCATCCGATTCCTATGTATCACCGTAGGATTGCGGTTTCGCGGGCGCAAGAGGGCGATGCGGGGCGCGGCGCGGGACGCGGTACGGGCGCGGTGAGCGTGGGGGAACCCGGCCTCGGGGGGATCCCGTTGTCGGACCGTTGTTCTACGCTCCCGGGCATGTCGTGGACGCGTGGGGGTCTCGCCGCGCTCGCCGCCTGTGTCCTGCTGCTGGCCGGACCGACGGGCTGCGGCTCCGGCGAGGCGCACGGGAGGAACGAGCCGGACGGTGCCTCGCCCTCGCCGGTGGGCAGGCTCCTGGACCGCACCGACGAGGAGGGGCGGCACTACCGCGAGGTCGCCGCGAAGGGCGCGCCCGAGGTGCGGGTCGAGGTGGAGCCCGACGCGGAGGACAGCTGGGACGTCCGGCTCGCGGTGCGCAACTTCCGCTTCTCGCCCACGGGCACACCCGCGCGGGCCGTCGCCGGTCGCGGCCTCGCCTACCTCTACGTCGACGGCGCCCCGGTCGACGTACTGCGCGGGCCCGCCCACCGGCTGCCGGCCGGGCTGGTCCCGCGCGGCACCCACCACGTCACCGCCCGCCTCTACGCCGACGACGGCACGGTGTGGGCGGTGCACGGCAGGCCGATCGAGAGCACGGCGGACATCACGGAATCGCCTGCGGTGGGGCTCACGGGGCCGGCGGTCTCCCCTGCGGCGGGGCTCGGACGACTGTGCGGTTGTCCGGCTGCGGGTACGTCGTGGCTGATCGCGCAGTTCCCCGCGCCCCTTTGAGGGCGCGGGGAACTGCGCGATCAGCCCCACCGGCCCGCAGAGGTCCAGGCGCCGGCGCCGGTACGGTGGACACCATCCGTATCACGCACGTGACGGCCCGTGCGGTGAGTGTGTCGGCCCGGCTTCCCCGTACCGAAGGGCACAGTTCACCGGACGGCGCCGGAAAGGCATCATGAAGCCCGTGTCCCATGCGACCTCGCTCCGACGCGCGCCCGTGCAGCGGCGCAGCGCCGAACGACTCACCCGCATCCTCGACGCGTGCGCCGAACTCCTCGACGAGGTCGGCTACGACGCCCTGAGCACGCGGGCGGTCGCGCTGCGCGCAGGCGTGCCCATCGGATCGGTCTACCGCTTCTTCGGCAACAAGCGGGCGATGGCCGACGCCCTCGCGCAGCGCAACCTGGAGCGCTACTCCGAGCGCGTCGTACAGCGGCTCGGCGGGGCGCGGCCCGGCGACTGGCGGGCCGCGATGGCCGCCGTGCTCGACGAGTACATCGCGATGAAGCGCACCGCGCCCGGCTTCTCCCTCGTCGACTTCGGCAACCAGATCCCCGTCGGCGCCCGGGACAGCGAGCCCAACACCCGCGTCGCCGACCGGCTCACCGACCTGCTCTCCGGGCATCTCGACCGCACGCCCGACGACGATCTGCGGCGCGTGTTCCTGGTCGCCGTGGAGACCGCCGACACCCTCGTCCACCTGGCCTTCCGGATGTCACCCGAGGGCGACCCGAAGATCATCGAGGAGACGCGGGAGATCCTCCAGGCGTATCTGGCGCGCGTGCTGGACTGATCCCCCTCCGGCAGGTTCGCGACCTCACCCCCGGGAGACCTCCCCTCCCTGCATACCGGTCGGTATGCTCTCTCGCGCCAGGAGCGCCACCGCCGCCGCCCACCGTGGAGGACCCGTGTCCCGCACCGCATTGCGTATCTGCCCCTTGTGCGAGGCCACCTGCGGCCTGACCCTGACCATCGACGGCACCCGCGTCACCGGAGCGCGCGGCGACCGCGACGACGTCTTCAGCAAGGGCTTCATCTGCCCCAAGGGCGCCTCCTTCGGCGCCGTCGACGCCGACCCCGACCGGCTGCGCACCCCGCTCGTGCGCCGCGACGGCGAACTGCGCGAGGCCACCTGGGAGGATGCCTTCGACGCGGTCGCGGCCGGACTGCGGCCGGTCGTCGAGCGGCACGGCCCGCACGCCGTGGGTGTCGTGCTCGGCAACCCCACCGTGCACACCATGGCCGGCGGCCTCTACCCGCCCGTGCTGCTCGCCGGTCTCGGCACCCGCTCGGTCTTCACCGCCTCCACCGTGGACCAGATGCCCAAGCACGTCTCCAGCGGACTGCTCTTCGGCGACGCCTACGCGATCCCCGTGCCGGACCTGGACCGCACCGACCATCTGCTGCTGATCGGCGCCAACCCCCTGGAGTCCAACGGGAGTCTGTGCACCGCCCCGGACTTCCCGGGCCGACTCAAGGCGCTGCGCGCCCGCGGCGGCACCCTCACCGTCATCGACCCGCGCCGCACCCGCACCGCCAAGCTCGCCGACCGGCACATCGCGATCCGGCCCGGCGCCGACGCGCTGCTGCTCGCGGCGACCGCCCAGGTCCTGTTCGAGGAAGGGCTGGTCGCCCTGGGCGAGTTGACCCCGCACGTCGAGGGAATCGACGAACTGCGGCACGCCGTACGGGACTTCACCCCCGAAGCGGTGGCGCAGGCGTGCGACGTGGACGCCGGCACGATCCGGGCACTCGCCCGCGAGCTGGCCGCCGCCCGCACCGCCGCCGTCTACGCCCGCATCGGCACCTGCACGGTCCCGCACGGCACCCTCGCCAGCTGGCTGGTGGACGTCCTCAACGTCCTCACCGGGAACCTCGACCGGCCGGGCGGCGCGCTCTTCCCGCAGGCCGCCACCGACCGGACCCCCCGCCCGGCCGGACCCGGGCGGGGCTTCACGCTCGGCCGCTGGCACTCGCGGGTCGGCAACCACCCCGAGGCGAAGGGCGAGTTGCCGCTCTCCGCGCTCGCCGAGGAGATCGACACCGCGACGCCGGAGGGCGAACCGGTCCGCGCGCTGATCGCGATCGCCGCCAACCCCGTGCTGTCCGCGCCGGACGGCGCCCGCCTCGACAAGGCCCTGGACGGCCTGGACTTCATGGTCAGCGTCGACCCGTACCTGAACGAGACCGCGCGCCACGCGGACGTCGTACTGCCGCCGCCCCCGCCCGCCCAGTCCCCGCACCACGACTTCGCGTTCAACACCCTCGCCGTGCGCAACCAGGTCCGCTACACCCGCCCCGCGATCCCGCTGGAGCCCGGCCGGATGGCCGAGACGGAGATCCACGCCCGGCTGATCCTGGCCGCGACCGGGATGCACGGCGCCGACCCGTCGGCCGTCGACGACCTGGTGATCGGCCAGACCCTCGGCAAGGCGGTGAAGGAGGCCCACTCGCCCGTGCACGGCCGGGACCCCCGCGAGCTGGCCGCGCTCCTCACCGGCGACAACGGCCCCGAGCGGCGGCTCGACCTGATGCTGCGCCTCGGCCCCTACGGCGACGGCTTCGGCGCCCGCCCGGACGGACTGAGCCTCGCCCGCCTCCTGGACCACCCGCACGGCATCGACCTGGGACCGCTCGGCCCGCGGCTGCCGCAGCCGCTGAGGACCCCGAGCGGCAGGATCGAACTGCTGCCGGGGCCGATCGCCGACGATCTGCCGCGGCTGCGCGCGGCCCTCGCCGAGCCGCCCGCCGAACTCGTCCTGGTCGGCCGCCGCCATCTGCGCTCCAACAACAGCTGGATGCACAACGTGCCCGCCCTGACCGGCGGTTCGAACCGTTGCACCCTGCACATCCACCCGGAGGACGCCGAGCGCCTCGGGGTGAGCGACGGCGCGCCGGTGCGGGTGCGGGGCGCCGGGGGAGAGGTCACCGCGCCGGCCGAGGTCACCGACGGCGTGCGCCGGGGCGTGGTGAGCCTCCCGCACGGCTGGGGCCACGACCGGCCCGGCACCCGGCTCCGGCACGCCGGCACCGACCCGGGCGTCAACGTGAACCAACTCCTCGACGGCAGCCTGCTGGACCCGCTGTCGGGCAACGCGGTCCTCAACGGGGTGCCGGTGGACGTCGCGGCCGTCTCCTGAACGGGTTTCGGGGGAACCGTTCCTGACGGGATGGCGGGCCCGCTCCTGGGAGCGGCCCCGGTCCCGCCCCTGAGCTGCGCCGTTGGTCCGGTCGGGGGACACCGGAGGATCTTACGGCGTCGCCTGCGTGCTTCCCGGCACGGTCATGACACAGAGTCAGAGAAGTGAGATTTGTATGAAAATCATCTGACTCGGAGGGAAGCGCATGCTCATTCCATCCCGTCCACGCCGCGCCGGGGCGCGGATCGCGGCCGCGGCGGTCCTGACCGCCGCCGCGTCCAGCGCCCTGGCCGGGGCGCCCGCCGCGGTCGCCGCCCCGGGCGACAACGGGGACGTCAAGATCCACGAGGTGGGCACGCCTTTCACCGACGAGCGGAACCAGCCGAAGGTCTGTCACTTCTATCTGGACGCCTTCGCCTTCGACACCGTCCAGCGGATCACCTGGACCATCGAGACCCAGCCCACGGTCCCCGGCGGCCCCACCCGGAACGGCGGGATCACCCTCGTCGGCGGCGTGGGCCACACCGAGCCCGTCGCGGACCTGCCCGACGGCATGTACAAGCTGACCTGGCAGATCGTGGGCGGCACCGGCGCGGGCAAGCACAAGGTGTTCCAGGTGGACTGCCAGCCGTCCTCCGCCTCGCCGAGTCCGTCCGGCTCGGCCGGCTCCCCGGGCCCGAGCGCCTCCCCGGTCTCGACCGGCCGTCCCACCGGCCGCCCGACCGGCCCGGTGATCGCGCCCAACGGCGGCCCGCCGGCGGGCGGTGGCGGCCTGGCCCGCTCCGAGGCGTTCAGCCCGGTCGCCGGTGCCGCGGCCGTGGGCCTCGCGACGGTCGCGGGAGTGGTCTGGTACCGGCTCCGCCGACGCACGCATGGCGCGTCGTAGGCGCCGCAGGCCCTGGTACCGCACGCGGCTCTACCGCCTGACGAGGACGGCCGTCCTGGCCGCCTCGCTGGTGGCGGGCGGCGTCTGGTGGGCCGACGACGGGGACTCCGGCGCGGCGACAGCCGCGCCGGGCCCCGCCCGGCCCGCGGGCGCCCCCCTGGCCACCGGGTCCCGTACGGGATCGGGCGCCGCCTCCGGTACGGCACCGGATGCCGCGTCCGACGGCCGGCATCCCGGGGCCGGACCGCACGCCGACGGGCACCATGCCCGGCGCACCGGGGCCGGACCGCACGCCGAGGGGCGGGGTGCCCGGCGCGCCGGGTCCGGTGTCCGGCAGGCCCCGCCCCGCCGCACCGCGGCCCCCTCCCGGGCGCCCGCCCCGCCGCGCCCGCTGCCGCGCTCCCGGGCCGTCCGGCTGGGCGTGCCCCACCTCGGCATCGACGCCCCGGTCATCGACCTCGGCCTCGACGCGCACCACCGGATGACCGCGCCGCCGGACGACGACCCGGACTCCGTCGGCTGGTTCGCGGGCGGACCGAGCCCCGGCGAGCCGGGCACCGTCGTCCTGGTCGGCCACCGCGACACGACGACCGGGCCCGCGGTCTTCGCGGCCCTCGCGCAGTTGGGTCCCGGCCGGCTGATCGAGGCCCGGCGCGCCGACGGTCGTACCGCCGTCTACACCGTCGACGCCGTACGCACCTTCGACAAGGCGCACTTCCCGAGCGCCGAGGTCTACGGCGCCCGCACGCGGCCCGAGTTGCGGCTGATCACCTGCGGCGGCGTCTACGAGCGTCGGACGGGCTACTCCGGCAACATCGTCGTCTTCGCCCACCTCACCGCGATCCGCGGCCCACGGCATTGAGCGTCACCTGCGGGCCGGTGGTGCCCGTTCGCGCAGTTCCCCGCGCCCCTTCAGGGCGTGCGTGCCCCGGCATTGAGGTTCACCTGCGGGCCGGTGGCCCCCGCTCGCGCAGTTCCCCGCGCCCCTTCGGGGGCTGCGTCGGTAGCTTTTCAGGGGCGCGGGGAACTGCGCGAACGGCCCCCACCGGCCCGCAGCCGAGCGACGACCCCTCCCGCACCCCGGCGGACGCCGAAACGTGAGCCTCCGTTTCCGCGCGCAGCGGACCGCGCGTCCGATCCCGTCACAGGCCTTCCCCCGAGCGCACACATTCCGTTAGCTTCCGTGACTCACAGGCCCCGTGCGTCCACGGGGCATCCGCAGCGGCAAGCGCCCAGTGAGCCCCCGGGGGCACCGGTCATGACACGCGCCATCTCCCTGCACGACGTGAGCAAGACCTACACGCGAGGCGCCCGCGTGGTGGACCGGCTGTCGCTGGACATCGCGCCGGGCGAGTTCCTCGTGCTGCTCGGCCCGTCCGGATGCGGCAAGTCGACCGTGCTGCGCATGATCGCCGGACTGGAGGAGATCACCGAGGGACAGCTCCTGCTCGACGGGGAGCCGGCCAACGACTGGGCGCCGTCCGGCCGCGACATGGCGATGGTCTTCCAGAACTTCGCCCTCTACCCGACCATGACCAGCCGCGACAACATCGGCTTCCCGCTGCGCATCGAGACGCCCGGCGCCGATCCGCGCGACCGGGTCGACGCGACCGCGCGGATGCTCGGCATCGAGGACCTCCTCGACCGCTTCCCGAGCCAGCTCTCCGGCGGCGAACGGCAGCGCGTGGCCATGGGCCGGGCCATCGCCCGCCACCCGTCCGCGTTCCTGATGGACGAGCCGCTGTCCAACCTCGACGCCAAGCTCCGCAACCGGCTGCGCGCCGAAATAGCCAAGCTCACCCAGGAGTTGGGTGTCACCACGGTGTACGTCACCCACGACCAGGCCGAGGCCATGTCGCTCGGCGACCGGGTCGCCGTGCTGCGCGGCGGGCTGCTCCAGCAGATCGGCAGTCCCCGCGAGGTCTACGCCCTGCCCCGCAACGTCTTCGTCGCCGCCTTCATCGGGACCCCGCGGATCAACCTGCTGCGCGGCCTGGTACGCGCGCCGCTCGACGGGGCGATGACCATCAGCCTGGGCAAGCAGTATCTGCGGCTTCCCGAACCGCTGTCCCTGGACCACCAGTTGCTCCGCGTGCAGCAGGGGCGCGAGGTGATCGTCGGGCTGCGGTCGGAGGCGGTGCGGATCGCCAAGCCGTCCGCTGCGCGCGCCGGGGAGGTCGTGCTCACCGGGCTGGTGGAACACGTGGAGTTCCAGGGCCACGAGGTGCTGGTGCACTTCAACACCGGTTCGCGGCCGGCCGTCGTACCGGAGCTGGAGGCGCCGCGGCCGAGTGAGCGGCCGGTGCGGCGGCGGCGCCGGGAGGGGGCGGGGGTGCTCGACCGGCTGAAGGGGCGGGCGGGGGCGCTCCGCGCGGGGCCGGTGGTGGTGCTGGATCAGCCGGACGGCGACGAGGGGGGCGGTGCGGCCTCGCCCGAGCCGCGGCTGCCGGGGGATCTCGTGGTGCGGACCACGCCGGACATCCGGTTGCGGCACGGGATGCAGGTGCCGTTGCTGGTGGACATCGGGCATCTGTTCGTCTTCGACCAGCATGGGGAGCGGATCTGTCCGTCGCCGGACAGATTGCCGGACCTGGACGCGTGACGGCTCTCCGGCCGTGGCGTGCTGCCGGGGGCTGCCGCCCCCGGGACCCCCGCTCGGGCGGCGGGCGGGCCGAACGTGCCTATGGTGGCGGGAGACGTCTGGCGCCGGAAAACTATCGCCGCTAGTTTGTGTGTCCGGACGACTCGGTCCGCCCGGGAGGAACAGTGATGAAGGCACACGACGCCCTGTACGTGGACGGCGCCTGGCGCCCCGCCTCGGGGCCGGAGCTGATCGACGTGGTGAATCCGGCCGACGAGCAGGTCATCGGCCAGGTTCCCGCCGCCACCGCCGAGGACGTGGACACCGCCGTACGGGCCGCCCGCGCCGCACTCCCCGGCTGGGCCGCGACTCCGCCCGCCGAGCGGGCCGCCCGACTGACCGCCCTGCGGGACGCCCTCGCCGCCCGCAAGGATGAGATCGCCGATACGGTCACCGCGGAGCTCGGCTCGCCGCTCTCGTTCTCGAAGAACGTGCACGCGGCCGTGCCCGTCGCCGTCGCCGGTTCCTACGCGGAGCTGGCCGCGTCGTACGCCTTCGAGGAGCGGATCGGCAACTCGGTCGTGCACCACGAGCCGGTCGGCGTGGTCGGCGCCATCACGCCCTGGAACTACCCGCTCCACCAGATCGTCGCCAAGGTCGCCCCGGCGCTCGCCGCGGGCTGCACCGTCGTGCTGAAGCCCGCCGAGGACACCCCGCTGGTGGCGCAGCTGTTCGCCGAGGCGGTGCACGAAGCCGGCGTCCCCGCGGGTGTGTTCAACCTCGTCACCGGCCTCGGGCCGGTCGCCGGGCAGGCGCTGGCGGAGCACCCCGGCGTCGACCTGGTCTCCTTCACCGGGTCCACCGCGGTGGGCCGCCGTATCGGCGCGATCGCGGGCGCCGCGGTCAAGCGGGTCGCCCTGGAGCTCGGCGGCAAGTCCGCCAACGTCATCCTGCCCAGCGCCGACCTGGCCAAGGCGGTCAACGTCGGCGTCGCCAACGTGATGTCCAACTCCGGTCAGACGTGCAGCGCGTGGACCCGGATGCTGGTGCACGAGGACCAGTACGACGAGGCCGTCGCGCTGGCCGCGGCCGCCGCCGCCAAGTACGGCGACCGCATCGGCCCGGTCGTCAACGCCAAGCAGCGCGAGCGGGTGGCCGGTTACATCGACCAGGGCGTCACCGAGGGCGCCAGGCTGGTCGCCGGCGGCTCCGAACCGCCGCGCGAGAAGGGCTACTTCGTCAGCCCGACCGTGTTCGCGGACGTCACGCCCGAGATGACGATCGCGCAGGAGGAGATCTTCGGCCCGGTGCTGAGCCTGCTGCGCTACCGCGACGAGGAGGACGCCCTGCGCATCGCCAACGGCACGGTGTACGGCCTCGCGGGCGCGGTGTGGGCGGGCGACGAGGCCGAGGCGGTCGCCTTCGCCCGCCGGATGGACACCGGTCAGGTCGACATCAACGGCGGCCGCTTCAACCCCCTTGCCCCGTTCGGGGGTTACAAGCAGTCGGGCGTCGGCCGGGAACTCGGCCCGCACGGCCTCACCGAGTACCTCCAGACGAAGTCCTTCCAGTTCTGATCCCCGTTCCTGATCCAGGTTGGAGTCGCGCCCCATGACCGTACGTGCCGCCGTCCTGCCCGCCGTCGGTGCCCCGCTGGAGATCACCGCGATCGAGCTGCCCGCACCCGGCCCCGGCCAGGTCCGGGTGCGCCTCGCCGCCGCGGGGGTCTGCCACTCCGACCTGTCCCTGACGAACGGCACCATGCGGGTGCCGGTCCCGGCGGTCCTCGGCCACGAGGGCGCGGGCACGGTCGTCGCGGTCGGCGAGGGCGTCACCCACCTGGCGCCCGGCGCCGAGGTCGTCCTCAACTGGGCTCCCTCCTGCGGCCGTTGTCACGCCTGCTCGCTCGGGGAGGTCTGGCTGTGCGCCAACGCCCTGAACGGCGCCGCCGAGGTGTACGCCCGCACCGCCGACGGCACCGACCTGCACCCCGGCCTGAACGTCGCCGCGTTCGCCGAGGAGACGGTCGTCCCCGCGCACTGCGCCCTGCCGCTGCCCGCCGGGGTGCCGCTCACCGACGCGGCGCTGCTCGGCTGCGCGGTCCTCACCGGCTACGGCGCCGTCCACCACTCCGCCCAGGTCCGCCCCGGTGAGACGGTCGCCGTGTTCGGCGTGGGCGGGGTGGGGCTCGCGACCCTCCAGGCCGCCCGGATCGCCGGAGCGGAGAAGATCGTGGCGGTCGACGTCTCCCCGGCCAAGGAGGAACTTGCTCGCGCGGCCGGGGCGACGGAGTTCCTCGTCGCCTCCGACGACACCCCGCGCACGATCCGCGGCCTCACCGGCAAGCAGGGCGTCGACGTCGCCGTCGAGTGTGTGGGCCGCGCGGTCAGCATTCGCGCGGCCTGGGACTCCACGCGGCGGGGCGGCCGTACGACGGTGGTCGGCATCGGCGGCAAGAGCGAACAGGTCACCTTCAACGCCCTGGAGATCTTCCACTGGGGTCGCACCCTCGCGGGCTGCGTCTACGGCAACTCCGACCCGGCCGCCGACCTGCCGGTGCTCGCGGAACACGTGCGCGCGGGCCGGCTCGACCTCGGGGCGCTGGTGACCGAGCGGATCGGTCTGGAGGGGATCCCGGCGGCGTTCGCGAACATGGAGGCGGGCAAGGGCGGACGGGCACTGGTGGTGTTCTGACGGGTCCGCGCGAACCCCGGCCCGTGTTCCGCGGGTCCGGGCCGACCCCGGCCCGCTCAGCCGACCTCCTCCGGCTCCCGTCGCGCGGCCGGTGTCGCGGACCCGTTCCCGTCGCCCCCGCCGGCCCGGCGCCGGGAGCGCGACACCGCCACGCCCGCCAGGCACAGCACACCGCCGCCGAGCGTGAGCGCCCCCGGCACCTCGCCCAGCGCCAGCCACGACATCAGCACCACCAGCGCGGGCACGGCGTACGTCGTCGCGCCCATGCGGCTGGCCGTCGTACGGGCCAGGGCGTACGCCCAGGTGGTGAACGCCAGCGCGGTCGGGAAGACGCCCAGGTACACCATGTTGAGGGTGGCCGGCAGCGGGGCGCGGGCCGCCTCGTGCGCCAGCTGCCCCGCGAACGGCAGGCACGCGACCGCGCCGGTGAGGCAGCCGAACGTCGTCACCTGCAAGGCGCTGCCGTGCGCGAGGGCCGGCTTCTGGGCGACGACCCCGCAGGCGTACGCGACCGCCGCGAGCAGGCAGAGCGCCACCCCAAGAACTGAAGAACCGCCCCCGCCGGACATCGACAGACCCACGGTCACCGCCCCGGCGAACGACACCGCCATCCCCGCGAGCAGCCGCGGCGGCATCGGGTCGCCCAGCAGCCGGGCCCCGAGCAGGGCGATCAGGAGCGGGCCGACGTTCACGACGAGCGCCGCGGTACCGGCGTCCACCTGCTGCTCGCCCCAGTTCAGGACCACCATGTAGAAGCCGAACCAGAGCAGGCCGGACAGCGCGATGCCGCGCCACGCCGCGCGCGGCGGCCACCCGCCGCGCCGCAGCAGCCAGAGCAGCCCGAGCGTGAGGGAGCCCGCGAGCAGCCGTCCGAGCGCGAGCGCGCCCGGCGAGTACGCGGAGCCCGCGCTGCGGATCGACACGAAGGCCGAGGCCCACAGCACGACGGTCACCGCGGCCGCGGCGGCCGCGAGCGGCGCCGCGGGGCGGGCCGCCGCGGCGGGCGAGGAGGCGTTCATCATGCTCCCGAGGTTAGGAGTGGGAAGGACAAGGATCCGGCGAATTTCGGACACCAGGACACCGGGACGGCGGGAGGCCAGGTGGGTGGTGGCGTGCCGCTCAGCACTTCGGGCGCGGCCCCGTCGTGGCTGCTCGCGCAGTTCCCCGCGCCCCTCAGGGGCGCGGGGAACTGCGCGATCAAGCCCCACCGGGCCGCGGCCGAACGCCGACTCAGCGCAGCGCCGTCGCCGTCAAACCCAGCAGGCGCGCCAGGGCGCTCTCGCCCGCCGGGGTCACCCGGACCGCGCGCCCGGAGCCGACGCGTTCGCACCAGCCGGTGTCCAGGGCGTGCCGGCACAGGGCCGCGCCCGCGGTCCCCGCGAGATGCGGCCGGCGCTCGGTCCAGTCGAGGCAGCCGCGGGCGAGCGGGCGCCGGCCGCGGCGCTCCAGGGCGATCCCGGCCGAGCCGAACCACGCCAGCCCCGCGTCCGTCAGCGCGAACCCCGTGTCCTGGCGCAGCAGCCCGCGCTCGGTCAGCGCGTCGGTGACCGCGATGCCGAGCCGTCCGGCGAGGTGGTCGTAGCAGGTGCGGCCGCGGGCCATCGCGGCGGAGGCGGACGACTCGCGCAGGGTGCGCGGCCGCGCGCGGGCGCCGGGCCCCGCCTGGGCGGCCAGCTCCTCCAGCAGTTCGGCGACGCGTGCGTCCGCGAGGCGTACGTACCGGTGCCTGCCCTGGCGTTCCTCGGCGAGCAGTCCGCCCGCGACCAGCTTGGCCAGATGCCCGCTGAGCGTGGACGGCGCGACACCCGCGTGCCGGGCCAGCTCGCCCGCCGTCCACGCCCGGCCGTCGAGCAGCGCCAGCAGGCAGGCCGCGCGCGTCTCGTCGGCGAGCAGCCCGGCGAGCGCGGCGAGACCGGGAGCCTGGGGGTCCTTGGGGGGCGTGCGCGTCATACGCCCAGGATGCGCCCGGCACGGTTCGGCGGACGCCGAAGTGTGCTCAGTCCGCGTCCGCGACCCGTGTGAACTGCTGCGAGAGCCCGTCCAGCAGGGCGGTCAGGCCGGTCTCGAAGGCGCGCTCGTCGATCTTCTCCTGCTGCTCGGCGAGGAGGTGCGCCTGCCCGAGATGGGGGTAGTCGGCAGGGTCGTAGGCAGTGGCGTCGTCGACGAAGCCGCCGGCGAACGAACCGAGCGCGGAGCCCATGATGAAGTACCGCATCAGCGCGCCGATCGAGGTCGCCTGCGAGGGCGGCCAGCCCGCGCGGACCATCCCGCCGTAGACGGCGTCGGCGAGCCGGAGCGCGGCCGGGCGCCGGCCGGGTCCGCGGGCGAGCACGGGGACGATGTTCGGGTGGTCGCGCAGCGCGGCGCGGTAGGAGACGGCCCAGTCGTGCAGCGCGGTCCGCCACTCCCGCCCGCCCTCGAACATCGACAGGTCGACCTGGGCGCTCACCGAGTCGGCGACCGCCTCCAGGATCTCGTCCTTGGTGCGGAAGTGGTTGTAGAGGGAGGGGCCGCTGACGCCCAGCTCGGCGGCGAGCCGGCGGGTGGAGACGGCGGCGAGGCCCTCCGCGTCCACGAGTTCCCTAGCCGTGGTGATGATCCGGTCGGTGCTGAGGAGGGGCTTGCGCGGTCGGGCCATGGCGCACATAGTAGGGCTGCACCCTGAAACTAGCAGTGCTAATTTAAATGTACGGATTTCAATGTACGGATTTCGAGGTACGGCGCCGAGGGCGGTGCCGTACGGATCCGCACCGAGCCCCGCCCCGCCGTCCGTGAACGCCGTCCGTGAGGTGATCCCGTCGTGAACCTGGAGCTCAGCGAGGAGCAGGCCGATGTCCGCCGGCTCGCCCGGGACTTCGTCGAGCGCGAGGTCGCGCCCTACGCCACCGCCTGGGACCGGGCCGAGGAGGTCGACCGTTCGATCGTGAAGAAGCTCGGCGAGGTCGGCTTCCTGGGCCTGACCATCGACGAGTCCCACGGCGGCAGCGGCGGCGACCATCTCGCGTACTGCCTGGTCACGGAGGAGCTGGGGCGTGGCGACTCCGCGGTCCGCGGCATCGTGTCCGTCTCCCTCGGGCTGGTCGCCAAGACGATCGCGGCCTGGGGCGACGACGAGCAGAAGCGGCGCTGGCTGCCCGGCCTCACCTCGGGCGCGTACGTCGGCTGCTTTGGCCTGACCGAGCCCGGCACCGGGTCCGACGCGGGCAGCCTGGCCACCCGCGCCGTACGCGACGGCGGCGACTACGTCATCAACGGCACCAAGATGTTCATCACCAACGGCACCTGGGCCGACGTGGTGCTGCTCTTCGCCCGCTCCACCGACGCCCCCGGCCACAAGGGCGTCTCCGCGTTCCTCGTGCCGGCCGACAGCCCCGGCCTGACCCGCCGCCCGGTCCACGGCAAGCTCGGCCTGCGCGGCCAGGCCACCGCCGAACTGGTCCTGGAGGACGTCCGGGTGCCCGCCTCCGCGCTGCTGGGCGAGGAGGGCAAGGGCTTCTCGGTCGCGATGTCGGCCCTCGCCAAGGGCCGGATGTCGGTCGCCGCGGGCTGTGTCGGCATAGCCCAGGCGGCGCTGGACGCGGCGGTGCGGTACGCGGGGGAGCGGGAGCAGTTCGGCAAGACCATCGCCCACCACCAGCTGGTGCAGGAGCTGATCAGCGACATCGCCGTCGACGTGGACGCGGCCCGGCTGCTGACCTGGCGGGTGGCCGATCTCATCGACCGCGGGCGGCCGTTCGCCGTCGAGTCGTCCAAGGCGAAGCTGTTCGCCTCCGAGGCCGCGGTGCGCGCGGCGAACAACGCGCTCCAGGTCCACGGCGGTTACGGCTACATCGACGAGTACCCGGCGGGCAAGCTCCTGCGCGACGCCCGGGTGATGACCCTCTACGAGGGCACCAGCCAGATCCAGAAGCTGGTCATCGGCCGCGCGCTCACGGGGGTCTCCGCGTTCTGACCACGGCGGAGCCGGGGCGTACTTCTGAGTACGCGTCTGAGTACGGCGACGGATGTCCCCGCGGGCCGCGCGGGGCCACGCTTCTGCCATGAGTGACACACCAGTCAAGCAGCAGACCACGGCCGCGTACCACGGGCAGGCCATCGCCTCCTTCGCGATCGCCATGGCGGCCACGGCCATCGGCATCTACCGGCTGGACACCGACGCCTGGGTCCGTGCCTTCCTGGCCGTCTCGGTCCTCTACCTCGTCACCTCCGCGTTCACCCTGGCCAAGGTGGTCCGGGACCGCCAGGAGGCCGGGCAGATCGTCAGCCGCGTGGACCAGGCGCGCCTGGAGAAGCTGCTGGCCGACCACGACCCCTTCGAGAAGCTCTGAGCGACCACGCAGGCTGAGCGCCCGCTCGTCCTCGGCGGTGTGCGGGCACGCACGCTAAGCGCCCGCTCACCTTGGGCGGTATGGTGTAGCTCCTGTCACCGAGAGGGGCGAGCGAGCGATGAGTACGGCGGAGGAGACGTCCGGCGGCGAGATGGAGCCGTGGGACGAGGTGACCCCCGACGCGGCCCGGCGGCTGCTCGTGGCCGCGGTGGAGGCCTTCGCCGAGCGGGGCTACCACGCGACCACCACCCGGGACATCGCGAGCCGCGCCGGCATGAGCCCCGCCGCGCTCTACATCCACTACAAGACCAAGGAAGAGCTGCTCCACCGCATCAGCCGGATCGGCCACGACAAGGCGCTGGACATCCTGCGCACCGCGGCCCGGCGCGAGGGCAGCCCCGCCGAGCGGCTCGCCGACGCGGTCGGCTCCTTCGTCCGCTGGCACGCCGGTCGGCGCACCACCGCCCGGGTCGTGCAGTACGAGCTCGACGCCCTCGGTCCCGATGCCCGCGCCGAGATCCTCGGGCTGCGCCGCCAGGTGGACGCCGAGGTCCGCGGGATCATCCAGGACGGCGTCGCGAGCGGCGAGTTCGACGTGCTGGACGTGCACGGCACCACGCTCGCGGTGCTCTCCCTGTGCATCGACGTGGCCCGCTGGTTCAACATCGACGGCCCGCGCACGCCCGACGAGGTCGGCGCGCTCTACGCCGACCTCGTGCTGCGGATGGTCGGGGCGAAGTAGACCCGCGCCCCGGTGGTGCCGAGGGCGGGCCGGACCGGCCCGCCCCGTCCGCCGGCGTCAGACGTAGTAGCGCGACACCGACTCCGCCACGCAGACCGGCTTGTCGGCGCCCTCGCGCTCCACGACGAACGCCACGGTCACCTGGACGCCGCCCGTGACGTCCTCGACGCCCGTGATCGTGGCGGTGGCGCGCAGCCGCGAGCCGACCGGTACGGGGGAGGGGAAGCGGACCTTGTTGGTGCCGTAGTTGACGCCCATCTTCACGCCCTCGACCCCGAGCAGCTGCGGCCCGAACAGCGGCAGCAGCGACAGGGTCAGATAGCCGTGCGCGATGGTCGTCCCGAACGGTCCGGTGGCGGCCCGCTCCGGATCCACGTGGATCCACTGGTGGTCGCCCGTGGCGTCCGCGAAGAGGTCGATCCGCTTCTGGTCGATCTCCAGCCAGTCGGTGTACCCCAGTTGCTCGCCCGCCGCCGCCTTGAGCTCGTCGACGGAAGTGAAGATCCTCGGCTCTGCCATCTACCCGGCCTCTCGCGTCACTCGTGTTCACCCGCGCCTCGGTCAGCCGGCCGCTGACCCGCAGACTCTAAGCAACTGCTTAGCATGGTCGGGCGGGCCGTCCCTGTCAACGGACCCGCGGGTGCCGGGTGGGTAGGCTTCGCGGAGTGCCGCAGATTCCCTGGAAGATCCACGAGCTCACCGTCGGCCAGCTCGCCGCGCGCAGCGGGGCCGCGGTCTCCGCGCTGCACTTCTACGAGGCCAAGGGTCTGATCAGCAGTCGCCGTACGCCGGGCAACCAGCGTCGCTACAGCCGGGACACGCTGCGGCGGGTGGCCTTCGTGCGGGCCGCCCAGCGGGTGGGCATTCCGCTGGCGACGATCCGCGAGGCGCTGGCGCGGCTGCCGGAGGAGCGGACGCCCACGCGGGAGGACTGGGCGCGGCTGTCCGAGGCGTGGCGATCCGAGCTCGACGAGCGGATCAGGCAGCTGAACCGGCTGCGGGATCACCTGACCGACTGCATCGGGTGCGGGTGTCTTTCGCTGGAGAGCTGCGTGCTGTCCAATCCGGACGACACGGTGGGGGAGCGGCGGGCCGGGTCGAGTCTCATGGTCGAGCGACCCGGACCCGGACCCGGACGCGGACCCCGACCCCGACCCGGGGCCGCCGGCCCCGACCCGGAATCAGGCTGACGCGGTGGCCCTCCGGGCGGGGGCGCGGGGGAAGGTGCGGGTGTGTCGTGGTTGCTCGCGCAGTTCCCCGCGCCCCTGTCGGGGCTGCCTCCTCTGCGGGTGCGTTTGTCCGTGCGGGTGTGTCGTGGTTGCTCGCGCAGTTCCCCGCGCCCCTTTCGGGGCCGGGGTTACTCGTATTCCGTTCCGCCCTTGCGGGTCAGGTAGGACGGGCTGATGGCCTTGGCTATCGCTCGGCCGCCCAGCACCGGGCTGTGGCGTTCCGGGGCCGGGCGGATCACGACGCCCTCGCGCAGGTGCAGGGCGCGGCCGGAGACCGTCTCGCGGCCCTGCGCGACCTCCAGCACCGTGTCGATGTCGTACGGCCCCTCGTACAGGCGGGGGACCAACGGCAGCTCCCCGGTGAGCAGTTCGGCCGCGTCCAGCCAGTGGACGGTGCCGTCGATCTCCGCCGACACGTCGAAGACGGCGTATCCGAGGCTCTCCCGGCGCCCGTCCGCGCCGTAGGCCAGATCCTGCACGCCCGCGCCGTACACCTCGCCGACGACGCCGACCCGGCGCGCGCCGAGCCGTTCGGCGAGCCGGGCCGCGGCCTCGGCCACACCGTGCCCGCGCACCGCGCGCCAGTACAGGTTGCGCGGATCCTCGCGCAGCGCGAGCGACCTCGCGCCGAAGCCCTTGGAGGAGACGAACACGCGCTCCTGGTCCGCGACATACGTGAGCAGGCAGGCGGACCCGTGCAGCTTCTCGGTCAGCACCACGGGCTCACCGGCGGTGAAGATGTCCGGGTAGCGCTGGATGTTCTCGATGTCGACCCACGGCAGCAGCTCGGGCGCCGACTCCACGTCGCCGCTCATCGTGGGCGGTACCGGCGGCACCCATTTGACGATGCCCAGCCGCTCCGCGAAGTCGGTCCCGTCCGCCGCGGCCCGCGCCAGGTCGACGCCGTCGAGCGCGGCCGGCCGGCACACGATGCCCTGCGACAGCTCGCCCCGCAGCCGGACCGCCCTGACCCGGTCGTGCTCCGGCCCGGCCAGCCGTCCGGTCAGCCCCAGCTCCTCGATGAGGCCGGCGGGGAGCACGGACTGCTCCGGGATGTAGAGCGCCGCCTCACCGGTGCGGTAGGCGCCCTTGGCGACGACGGCGCGGTACAGGCCGACCTGGGCCAGTTCCAGCGCGTCGGCATCGGGGTGGTCGTGGACGGTCAGCACTTCGGCGGTGACGCGCAGCGTCGACATCGGGGCTCCTCAGGGTGCACGGTCGGGTTTCATCGCCCCAACTGTCCGCGCCCGAATAGAGATTGAGCCACCGGAATACGTCCTGCTACCGTCACCGCCCGACCCGCGGGGGCTGGTCGCGCAGTTCCCCGCGCCCCTTTCAGGGACTCTTCGCGACCGTGCACCGACAGGGGCGCGGGGAACTGCGCGAAGGAGTCCCACTCGGCCGCGGACACCCTGCGGGCGCAGCCCCCTGTCTCACGCCGACACCAGCAGCCGCACGCGCCGGGCCTGCGCCAGCGCCTCCGGTGTGAGCACGGGCCGCGGGACCAGGATGCCGCAGTCCGTGCAGACCGGACCCGAGGACGGCTCGTGGTCCAGGTCGTACCTCCACACGAGACGGTGCCTGCCGCACACCGGGCAGTCCGAGCCCGGCGCCCGCTCCAGCGCGGCGATCAGCCGGCGCAGCACCTCGGCCAGCGGTTCACGGGGATGGACCGCCGGGTCGTCGCACCAGGCCACTCCGAAGCCGCCCCAGGTCAGCCGGTGCCAGTCGTCCACGCTTCCCGGACGGCGCAGCCCGTCGTGCTTCTCCTTCCTGCGGCGCTCGGCGAACCCGTCCTCGTAGGCGAGCCAGACGGCCCGCGCCTCCTCCAGCTCCTCCAGTGCGGCCACGAGCCGCGCCGGGTCGGGGGACCGGTCCTCGGGGCCGAACCCGGCCCGCGAGCAGAGATGGTCCCAGGTCGCCCGATGCCCATAGGGGGCGAACCGCTCAAGGCACTTGCGCAGCGAGTACCGCCGCAGCGCGAGATCGCACCGAGGATCTCGCACCTGTCTCGCCAGACTCCGGAAACCGGCCATCGCCCTGCACCTCCGTCACACCTGCACCTGTACTTCGGTCACTTCGGCGTCGTCGTTCGGACGTCGCCGAATAGACGTATCGACAGACGAATCGGCTCCATCCGATGTGTGATGCCGTCCATAAGACGGCCCCTGTTGACCTCCTGACCCGTTGCGGCGACTTCGAAAAGTGACGCATGTTCATCTTCAATCTCGGGGATACCGGCGGTAACGTCCCGCCCCCACACCCCGTCGGGAGGAGCTGCCATGCCACGGCGCACCCCACGAAGCACTCTTGACAGACTGAGAACTCCCCGCAGGTTCTTCGGGTTCCTGAAGACGGCATCCGTATGCGTACTGATCGCCGCTCTTCTCTCGCCGCTCACGCAGACGGGTGTCGCCACCGCCGCGACCTCGAACGACTACTGCGGCGGCCAGTGCTCGGACATTCTGCCGCCGGGTGAGAACGGCAACGCCACCCTCGCGCAGATCCTGCTCAACCAGGCCTTCGGCACCCAGCCCTCGCACGCCGAGGACCAGCTCGGGCCGTACGCCAACCTCGCGACCGGCTCCTCGAGCCTCACGGACGCGAAGATAAACACCTTCTTCAACGACGCGTCGTTCGGCGTCGCGTCCGACCAGGTCGCGTCCACCGAGAAGCCCGGCGGCCGCACGGACGTCACGATCGTCCGCGACAAGAAGACGGGCGTGCCGCACATCACCGGCACCACCCGCTACGGCACCGAGTACGGCGCGGGCTACGCGGCCGGCGAGGACCGGCTGTGGCTCATGGACGTGTTCCGGCACGTCGGCCGCGGCGAGCTGACCTCCTTCGCCGGCGGCGCCGCCTCCAACCAGGGCCTGGAGCAGGAGTTCTACCGCAACGCCCCCTACACCGAGGCCGACCTCCAGGCGCAGATCGACCGCGCCGTCGCGAACAACGGCGCCCGCGGGCAGCAGGCCCTCGCCGACGCCAACGCCTACCTCGACGGCATCAACGCCTACATCGACGCCTCCGACAGCGGCCGTTACTTCCCCGGCGAGTACGTCCTGACCGGCCACAAGGACTCCATCACCAACGCCGGCACCATCGACCACTTCAAGATCACCGACCTGGTCGCGCTCGCCTCCGTGATCGGCTCGCTGTTCGGCTCGGGCGGCGGCGGCGAGGTCAACAACGCCCTCTCCCTGATCGCGGCGCAGTCCAAGTACGGCGTCGAGCAGGGCACCGAGGTCTGGGAGTCCTTCCGCGAGCGCAACGACGCCGAGGCCGTCACCACGGTCCACGACGGCACGAGCTTCCCGTACGCCACCAAGCCCGACGACCCGCAGGGCGAGGCGCTGCCGGACGCCGGCTCGGTGACCCAGGAACCGCTTGTCTACGACCGCACCGGCAGCGCGGCCACCGCGACCGCCACCAAGGCCAGCGCCACCGCGGCCGCGACCACGCTCAGCTCCGCCAAGCGCGGCATGTCCAACGCCCTCGTGGTCAGCGGCAAGTACACCGCCAGCGGCCACCCGGTCGCCGTGTTCGGACCGCAGACCGGGTACTTCGCGCCCCAGCTGCTGATGCTCCAGGAGATCCAGGGACCCGGCATCAGCGCCCGCGGCGCCTCCTTCGCGGGCCTGAGCATGTACGTCGAACTGGGCCGCGGCCAGGACTACTCCTGGAGCGCCACCACCTCCGGCCAGGACATCATCGACACGTACGCCGTCGAACTGTGCCAGGACGACTACCACTACCTCTACCACGGCACCTGCACGGCCATGGACGAGGTCCAGCAGGCCAACTCCTGGAAGCCGACGACCGCCGACGGCACGGCGGCGGGGTCGTACACCATGAAGGTCTGGCGCACCAAGTACGGTCCCGTCGAGTACCGGGCGACCGTCGGCGGCAAGAAGGTCGCCTACACCACCCTGCGCTCGTCCTACATGCACGAGGCCGACTCGATCATCGGCTTCCAGATGCTGAACGACCCCGACTACATCAAGGGCCCGTCCGACTTCCAGAGCGCGGCCCAGCACATCAACTACACCTTCAACTGGTTCTACGCCGACTCCCAGCACACGGCGTACTACAACAGCGGCGACAACCCGGTGCGCGCGAGCGGCGTCGACGCCGAGTTCCCGGTGTGGGCGCAGGCGGCCTACGAGTGGCAGGGCTGGAACCCGGACACCAACACGGCCACCTACACCCCGGCCTCCGCCCACCCCCACTCCACCGACCAGGACTACTACATCTCCTGGAACAACAAACAGGCGGCCGACTACACCACCGCGTCCTGGGGCGACGGCTCGGTGCACCGCGGCAACCTGCTGGAGGACCGGGTGAAGAAGCTGGTCGCGGCCGGCGGCGTGACCCGGTCGTCGCTGGTGAAGGCGATGTCCGACGCGTCGCTCGCGGACCTGCGGGCCGAGGACGTGCTGCCGAAGCTGCTGAAGGTCGTCAACAGTTCCACGGTGACCGACTCCACGGCCGCGGCGGCCGTCACCAAGCTCCAGGCCTGGGTGACCGCGGGCGCCAAACGCACAGAGACCTCGTCGGGTTCCAAGACGTACGCCAACGCCGACGCGATCCGCATCCTCGACGCCTGGTGGCCGCTGCTGGTGAAGGCCGAGTTCGAACCCGGGCTCGGCACCGACCTCTACAACGCCTTCACCGCCAACCTGACCATCGACGAGTCCCCGTCGGCGGCGCACGGCCCGACCGGTTCCCATGCCGGCAGCTCCTTCCAGTTCGGCTGGTGGAGTTATGTCGACAAGGACATCCGGTCCGTGCTGGGCGAGTCCGTCAAGGGCGGCCTCGCCCAGACGTACTGCGGCGGCGGCAGCCTCAGCTCCTGCCGGGACATCCTGATCAGCACCCTGAAGACGGCGGCGGGCGAGTCCGCGTCGACCGTCTACCCGGGTGACGATCTCTGCTCGGCCGGCGACCAGTGGTGTGCCGACTCGATCGTCCAGCGCACGCTGGGCGGCATCAAGCACGGCAACATCAGCTGGCAGAACCGCCCGACCTTCCAGCAGGTCGTCGAGTACACCTCGCACCGCTAGGGCGCACCAGGTGCCGGCGGCGGGTCAGGTGATCCGGCCCGCCGCCAGCACCACCCGGGCCAGCTCGGGGTGGACGATGTCGCTGTGCGCGCCGGTCGGCGGGCCGCCCCGGCGCACCACCTCGGCGGCGTCCACGTTCACGCAGCCCGTCGTGGGCAGCGGGGCGGCCAGCGCGCGGGCGAGGGTCAGCGCCCGCGTGCCGGGCACCGCCTGCACCCCGTCGTGCCCCATCGCGCCCCACTCGGCCCCGAGCAGATCCCCGAGCGCCTCCGCGGCCGCCCCGGCCGGGGCGGTCAGCGAGGCGGCGTCGTCCGCCATCCGCGAGGCCAGCGGGTACAGCGTCCCGAGCGCCGAGTCGAAGTGGGAGTAGCAGCACACCAGCGGCCCGTCGATCCGCTTGTGCCGGTCCCGCAGCGCGCCCGCCGCGTGCGGGTCGTGCGGCAGACTCGCCGCGAAGGCGTAGTGCGAGAAGGCGCCCTGCAGCAGCGTCACCGACTTCACCGTGCGCACCCCGTCGGGCAGCCCGCGCAGCGCGAACGCCACCAGGCGCCCGCCGAAGCTGTGCCCGACCAGGTGCACCCGCAGCCCCGGCGCCGCCTCGGCGAGTCTGCCGAGCACGGGCCCGAGTCCGCGCTCGCCGACCGCGCCCGCCCGCCGCTTCATCTCGTAGTACGTCGCCTGCCGCAGGAACTCGCGGGCCCCCGCCCACGGGTCGGGCAGGGTGAACGAGGCGAGCGCCCCGCCGGTCTCCAGCCGCCCCAGCGCCCGCGCGAAGTCCGCGCAGACGTCGGCCACGGGCGCCCGGAACATCAGCGGCTGCCCGGCGGCGGCGCGCCCGACCGCGTCCGCCCAGTCCGCGTCCGCACCGTCCGCACCGTCCGCGTCCGCACCGTCCGCGTCCGCACCGTGCGCGTCCGCCCCGTCCGCGTCGGCCCCGTCCGGTTCGGTGTCCGCCGCGCACCCGGCCCGGGGCGCGTCCGGCGCGACGTCCACCAGGATCCGCACCAACTGCCCGAACCGCTCCAGCTCCGCCTCCCCGGCCGGCCGTTCCTCCAGCAGGGCGGCGATCTGCTCGATCACGGTCGCCCGGTTCGGGAAGACGGACAGCAGCGCCTGTCTGCTGTCCTTGTCCAGTGCCGGAGGTGGCGGCGCCGGGGCGGCCACCGTGCGCGGGAAGTCCGGGATCGGCTCGTCGGAGTACCGCATCGACGGCCACACCACCCCGGCGTAGCCGAGTCTGGCTCGCGGCACCAGACGCGGGATCGGCGCGAAGAAGTGGCTGTAGAGCCGGGTCGCGCCGGAGCGGTCGCTGTTCCAGCCGTGGGCGAACACGATCAGGTCGTGGACGCCGCGTGCGACGGCCCCGGCGAGCAGCCGGTCCCGTTCCGCGGTGTCCACGTCGCCGTCCGCGTCGAAAGTCAACTCCCAGTACGGGGTCACACTCATGCCCGTATCCGCCATGACAGACCTCTTTCGTCCTCCGAGGTGATGGATTGTGCGGGCATCGTCCTGCTCGCCACGGAGGTTGGCCATACGTCACGACTCGTCAGTACAGGAGATATTCCTTCCTGATCTTCCGGAATGCGGTGAGTTCGCTCTGCCAGGCCGCCACGACGTCGTCGGTGTCCGCCCCGGCGTCGATCAGGGTGCGCACCCGGTCGGATCCGGTGAGCTTGTCGATCCACAGATCGGAGCGCCACGCGAAGCCGCTCCACACCCGCTTCGCGGTCACCAGCAGCGCGATCCCCGTGCGCACGGGCTCGAAGGCGGCCCGGTCGTGCACGTGGAGCTGCACGCCGCCGATCGTCGTGCCCTGGAACTTGGAGAAGGTCGGGGCGAAGTACGCCTCCCGGAAGTGCACCCCGGGCAGGGCGAGCCGCTCCGCCGCGGCGGCCCAGCGCCCGTCGACGCCGTCGGCGCCGAGCAGTTCGAAGGGCCGGGTGGTGCCCCGCCCCTCGGACAGGTTCGTGCCCTCGAACAGGCAGGTGCCGGAGTACACGAGCGCGGTGTCCGCGGTCGGCATGTTGGGGCTCGGCGGCACCCACGGCAGCCCAAAGGCGTCGTGGAACAGCGAGCGTTCCCAGCCGGACATGCGCACCGTCGTGAGCGGCACCGGGTCGGTGAGGAACTCCCCGTTGAACAGCCGGGCCAGCTCGGCGACGGTCATCCCGTGCGCCTGCGCGATCGGCTGCCGGCCCACGAAGGTCGCGAACTCCTTGTGCAGCACCGGCCCTTCGGCCCGCCGTCCGCTCACCGGGTTGGGCCGGTCGAGCACCACGAACCGCTTGCCCGCGAGGGCGGCCGCCTCCATGCAGTCGTACAGCGTCCAGATGTAGGTGTAGAAGCGGGCGCCGACGTCCTGGATGTCGAAGACGACGGTGTCCACGCCGGCGGCCGTGAACACGTCCGCGAGCGCCTGCCCGCTCTTCAGGTAGGTGTCGTAGACGGGCAGGCCGGTGGCGGGGTCGTCGTAGCGGCCCTCGGAGCCGCCGGCCTGTGCGGTGCCGCGGAAGCCGTGCTCCGGGCCGAACACCGCGACCAGCCGCACCCGCGGGTCGGCGTGCATCACGTCCACGATGTGCCGCACGTCGCGGGTGACGCCGGTGGGGTTGGTGACGACGCCGACGCGGGCGCCGTCGAGCGGCGCGTACCCGTCCGCGGCCAGCCGGTCGAAGCCGGTCCTGAGCGGCCGGCCCGGAGCGGCCGACGCCGGGGCGGGGGACAGGGCCGAGACGGTGGCGGCGGTGGCCGTGGCGGTCGCGTCGACGAGCAGACTCCGTCGGGACAGACGCATGAGGGACCCTTCGTGTGGGGGAGGTCTCGAGCGTGCGCGTGGTCTTGAACGTGTGACGGCGGCCCTGGTCTGAAACATACCGACCGGTTAGTGTGTCGCAGCGGAGCCGTTCTCGTCGTGTCGAAGGAGACCGAGGGTGGAAGCTGTTCAGGATGCCGGAGTCGTCGTCACGGGGGCCGGAGGAGGGATCGGAGCCGCCCTCGCGCGCCGCTTCGCCGCCGAAGGGGCCCGGGTCGTGGTGAACGACCTCGACGCGTCGAGAGCCGAGGCCGTGGCCGCCGAGATCGGCGCGACCGCCGTCCCCGGCGACGCCTCGGGGATCGTGGACGCCGCCCGCGAGGCACTCGGCGGCGGCATCGACATCTGGTGCGCCAACGCGGGCGTCGCCTTCGAGGACGGCGGCACCGACCTCGACGAGAGGACCTGGGCGACCTCCTGGGACGTCAACGTCATGGCCCACGTCCGGGCCGCCCAGGCCCTGCTGCCCGACTGGCTCGAACGCGGCACCGGGCGCTTCGTGTCGACCGTCTCCGCGGCCGGGCTGCTGACCATGGTCGGCGCGCCCTCCTACAGCGTCACCAAGCACGGCGCGCTCGCCTTCGCCGAGTGGCTGTCGCTGACGTACCGCCACCGCGGCGTGAAGGTCCACGCGATCTGTCCGCAGGGTGTGCGCACCGCGATGCTTGAGGCCACCGGCGCCGCCGGCGACCTCGTGCTGCGGCCCACCGCGATCGAACCCGACGACGTCGCGGACGCCCTCTTCAAGGGCATCGCGGAGGACCGCTTCCTGATCCTTCCGCACCCCGAGGTCGCCGACTACTACCGGGCGAGGGCCGACCAGCCCGATCGCTGGCTGGCCGGCATGAACCACATCCAGCGCAAGTGGGAGGCCAACCGGTGACCGATTCCCGCTACGCCACCCGCCCCTGGCTGGCCCTCCTCAGCGACGCCCAGCGCGCCCCCGTCGAGCCCGCCGACTCCCTGGTGCACGCGCTGCGCCGGTCGGCCGCCGAGGCCCCGGACCGCGCCTGCCTCGCCTACTTCGACGGCCGGCTCACCTACCGCGAGGTGGACGAGCTGAGCGACTCGGTCGCCGCCCACCTCGCCGCCCGCGGCCTGGAACGCGGCGACCGGGTCGCGGTGCTGCTCCAGAACTCCCCGCACTTCGTGCTCGCCGTCCTCGGCGCCTGGAAGGCGGGCGCGACCGTCGTCCCCGTCAACCCCATGTACAAGTCGGGCGAGGTCGGCCACGTCCTGCGGGACGGCGAGGTGGCCGCGCTGATCTGCTCCGACCGCGCGTGGGAGACGTATCTGCGCGAGGCGGCCGCCGACTCGCCGGTGCGCATCGCGCTCACCGCGTGCGAACTGGACTTCCAGACCGGCAACGACCCGCGCGTCCTCGCCTTCGAGCGGCTGCCCGAGGCCCCCGACGCGGACGACCTCACCACCGTCGCCCGCCAGGGCGGCACGGCACCCGAGGGCCGCGACCCGGCGCCCGGCGACATCGCCCTGATCAGCTACACCTCGGGTACCAGCGGCACCCCCAAGGGCGCCACCAACACGCACGCCAACATCATGTACAACGCCGAACGCCAGCGCACCGGGATGCCCCTGCCCGACGCGCCGGTCTACTTCGCGATGGCGCCGCTGTTCCACATCACCGGCATGGTCTGCCAGTTGGGCGCCTGTCTGAACAGCGCGGGCACGCTCGTGCTGGCGTACCGCTTCGAGGCGGGCGCCGTCCTCGACGCGTTCGCCGCGCACCGTCCGCACTACACGGTCGGCCCCTCCACCGCGTTCATGGCGCTCGCCGCCCACCCGGCGGTCACCCCGGACCACTTCGCGTCCTTCGTGAACATCTCCTCCGGCGGCGCGCCGCTGCCGCCCGCCCTGGTGGAGAAGTTCCGGGCGGGCTTCGGGCCGTACATCCGCAACGGCTACGGCCTCACCGAGTGCACCGCGCCCTGCGCCTCCGTGCCCCCGGCCCTGGAGGCCCCCGTCGACCCCGCATCCGGCACCCTCGCGGTCGGCGTGCCGGGCCCCGACACGGTCGTACGGATACTCGACGACCGGGGCGAGGAGGTGCCGTTCGGCGAGCAGGGCGAGATCGTGGTCAGCGGACCGCAGGTCGTGCCCGGCTACTGGCGGCGGCCCGAGGCCACCGCGGAGACCTTCCCCGGCGGTGAACTGCGCACCGGCGACATCGGTTTCATGGACGAGCAGGGCTGGCTGTACGTCGTCGACCGCAAGAAGGACATGATCAACGCGTCCGGCTTCAAGGTCTGGCCGCGCGAGGTCGAGGACGTCCTCTACACCCACCCGGCGGTCCGCGAAGCGGCCGTGGTCGGGGTCCCCGACGGGTACCGTGGCGAGACCGTCAAGGCGTACATCAGCCTGCGGCCGGACGCGGAGACCGACCCGGCGGCGCTGGCCGCGTACTGCAAGGAGAGACTGGCCGCCTACAAATACCCGCGGCTGGTGGAGATCCTGCCGGACCTGCCGAAGACGGCGAGTGGGAAGATCCTCCGACGGGAACTGCGTTCCCGTACCGCGAACAGCGAGTAGACATCAGGGAAAGGCAGGTGGCGGCAGTGCCCAGGACGACGGACGGCGACGGGACCCCCGTCCCGCAACGGCTGCTGGCCGCCGCCACCCGGCTCTTCGCCGAGCAGGGTTACGACCGCACGTCGGTGCAGGAGATCGTCGAGGCGGCGGGCGTCACCAAGGGGGCGCTCTACCACTACTTCGGCTCCAAGGACGACCTGCTGCACGAGGTGTACGCGCGCGTGCTGCGGGTCCAGCAGGAGCGCCTCGACGCCTTCGCGGACGCCGACGAGCCGATCGAGAAGCGGCTGCGCGGCGCGGCGGCGGACGTGGTCGTCACGACGATCGAGAACCTCGACGACGCGTCGATCTTCTTCCGGTCGATGCAGCATCTCAGCCCGGAGAAGAACAAGCAGGTGCGCGCCGAGCGCCGGCGCTACCACGAACGCTTCCGCGCGCTGGTCGAGGAGGGCCAGCGGGCGGGCGTGTTCTCCACGGCGACCCCCGCCGACCTCGTGGTCGACTACCACTTCGGCTCGGTGCACCACCTGTCGACGTGGTACCGGCCCGACGGGCCGATGACCCCGCAGCAGGTCGCCGACCATCTGGCGGACCTGCTGCTGCGGGCGCTGCGGCCCTGACACCCGGCAGCGGAAGGGGCCCGGAGGCGATCGCCTCCGGGCCCCTTCCCGTGCTCACAGGTACTTCTTCAGCTCCCGCCGCGCCAGCGACCGCTGGTGGACCTCGTCCGGCCCGTCCGCGATCATCAGCGTACGCGCGCTCGCGTACAGCTCCGCCAGCGGGAAGTCCTGGCTGACGCCGCCCGCGCCGTGCAGCTGGATCGCCCGGTCGATGATGTCCACGACCGCGCGCGGGGTGGCGATCTTGATCGCCTGGATCTCGGTGTGGGCGCCCTTGTTGCCGACCGTGTCCATCAGCCAGGCCGTCTTCAGCACCAGCAGCCGCAGCGACTCGACCGTCACCCGGGCGTCCGCGATCCAGTTGTGGACCACGCCCTGCTGGGCCAGCGCCTTGCCGAACGCGTTCCGGGCGACCGCCCGGCGGCACATCAGCTCGATCGCCCGCTCGGCCATGCCGATCAGCCGCATGCAGTGGTGGATACGGCCCGGACCGAGCCGCGCCTGCGCGATGGCGAAGCCGCCGCCCTCCTCGCCGATCAGGTTCGCGACCGGCACGCGCGCGTGGTCGAAGACCACCTCGGCGTGGCCGCCGTGCGAGTGGTCCTCGTAGCCGAAGACCTGCATGGCGCGCTTCACGGTGACGCCCGGGGTGTCGCGCGGGACCAGCACCATGGACTGCTGGCGGCGGATGTCCGCGCCGTCCGGGTCGGTCTTGCCCATCACGATGAAGATCTTGCAGTCCGGGTTCATCGCCCCGGAGATGTACCACTTGCGACCCGTGATGACGTACTCTCCCCCACTCTCGGCTCCGCTCGAGCGGGAGGTGCCCCCACCGTCACGCTCGATCAGCGTGGTGATGTTGGTGGCGTCGGAGGAGGCCACGTCCGGCTCGGTCATCGCGAAGGCGGAGCGGATCTCGCCCGCGAGCAGCGGCTCCAGCCACTGCTTGCGCTGGTGCTCGTCGGCGAACTGCGCGAGCACCTCCATGTTGCCGGTGTCGGGCGCCGCGCAGTTCAGCGCGGTGGGCGCGAGGTGCGGGGAGCGGCCGGTGATCTCGGCCAGCGGCGCGTACTGGAGGTTGGTCAGACCGGCGCCGTACTCGGCGTCCGGCAGGAAGAGGTTCCACAGGCCCTGCCTGCGCGCCTCCGCCTTCAGCTCCTCCACCACGGCGGGCTGGTCCCAGGGCGAGGCGAGCAGCGCCCGCTGCTCCTCGGCGACCGCCTCGGCCGGGTAGACGTACTCGTCCATGAAGGCGAGGAGCCGGGCCCGCAGTTCCTCGGTGCGCGCGTCGAACGCGAAGTCCATGGCGGTCAGCCTTCCTGGAGGGTGGTGAGTCCGTGGTCGATGAAGACGGGCACGAGGTCGCCGATGCGGTCGAAGCCGCGTCCGACGGTCTGGCCCAGGGTGTAGCGGTAGTGGATGCCCTCCAGGATCACCGCGAGCTTGAACCAGGCGAACGCGGTGTACCAGGAGACCGCGGAGACGTCCCGGCCGGAGCGCTCGGCGTAGCGCTCGATCAACTCGGCGGGGGAGGGGTGGCCGGGGGCCTCGGCGGTGGTCGAGACGGGGGAGTCGGCCATGCCGAGCGGCATGGAGTACATGACCAGCAGGCCGAGGTCGGTCAGCGGGTCGCCGAGCGTCGACATCTCCCAGTCGAGGATCGCGTTGATCCGGTCGTCCGCGCCGATGAGGACGTTGTCCAGGCGGTAGTCGCCGTGCACGACGGTCGCGGCGGGCGAGACGGGCAGCCTGCGCCCGAGCGCCGCGTGCAGCTCCTCGATGCCGGCCAGCTCGCGGTTGCGGGAGGCGTCCAGCTGCTTGCCCCAGCGGCGCAGCTGCCGGTCGAGGAAGCCCTCGGGGCGGCCGAAGTCGGCGAGGCCGACCTCCGCGGGGTCCACCGCGTGCAGCTCGACGAGGGTGTCGACCAGGGACAGCACCGCGCTGCGGGTGCGCTCGGGGCCGAGCGGGAGCAGCTGGTCCGCGGTGCGGTACGGCGTGCCCTCGACGAACTCCATCACGTAGAACGGCGCCCCGAGCACCTCCTCGTCCTCGCACAGCAGGACCGGGCGCGGGACCGGCACGTCGGTCGGGTGCAGCGCGCTGATCACCCGGTGCTCGCGCTTCATGTCGTGCGCGGTGGCGAGCACATGCCCGAGCGGGGGCCGGCGCACGACCCAGCGGGACGTGCCGTCGCCGACGGCGTAGGTGAGGTTGGAGCGTCCGCCCTCGATCAGCCGGCCGGTCAGCGGACCGCTCACCAGACCGGGCCGCTCGCGGTCGAGCAGTCCGCGCAGCCGGTCGAGATCGAGTCCGGGCGGGTGGTCGGGGCTCATACGTCGCTCCTACGTACGGGTGAACAGGACGCGACTCATGATGCCGACCGGTCGGTATGTCGTCCAGTGGGTCGGCCGAACGTGATCGGTGCCACGATAGGCCGCTGTCCTGTGGCGCGGCTCTTCCGGCGGCGCGACTCGGCCGTTCCGCGCGCCACGCGAACGCCGCATATCCGGGCATACCGCTTGCGTGGCGCCGGGCTTCCCCCGAGGGTCGGACGCATGAAGGCCATCAGCTACAGCCGGTACGGCGGACCCGAGGTGCTGGAGTACGGCGAGGTCCGCGAGCCCACGGTGGGGCCGGACACGGTGCTGGTGGAGGTGCGCGCGGCGGCCGTCAACCCGGTGGACTGGAAGTGCCGCCAGGGGTATCTCCAGGGGGCGCTGGACGCCGTCTTCCCCGTCGTGCCGGGCTGGGACGTCTCCGGCGTCGTGCTCCGGCCCGGTCCCGCCGTCACCGAGTTCGCGGCCGGCGACGAGGTCATCGGCTACGTCCGCGAGGACTTCCTCTCCCGCGGCACCTTCGCCGAACGCGTGGCGGCCCCGGTGCGCACCCTCGCCCGCAAGCCGCGCAACCTCTCCTTCGCGGAGGCGGCCGGACTGCCGCTGACCGGGCTCACGGCCTACCAGGTCCTGAACCGGGCGCTCGCCGTCAAGCGCGGCGAGACCGTCCTCGTGCACGCGGCCGCGGGCGGCGTCGGCTCGTTCGCCGTCCAGCTCGCCCGGCACACCGGCGCCCGCGTCATCGGCACGGCGAGCCCGCCGCACCACGACTACGTCCGCTCCCTCGGCGGCGAGCCCGTCGAGTACGGCGAGGGCCTCGCCGAACGCGTCCGCGGCCTTGCGCCCGAAGGAGTGGACGCGGCCTTCGACACCGTCGGCGGCGACACCCTCAAGGTCTCCGCGAACCTGCTCACCCAGGGCGGCCGCCTCGCCTCCATCGCGGACCCCGAGGTGGTGGCGTACGGCGGCCGGTACTGCTTCGTCCGCCCCGACGCCGACGACCTGCTGCGCCTGACCGAACTGGCCGAACAGGGCGTGCTCTCGGTGCACGTCAGCGAGGTCTTCCCGCTGGAGCGCGCGGCGGAGGCGCATCGCCTGAGCCAGACGGGCCGGACCCGCGGGAAGATCGTGGTGACGGTGAGCCGTGAGACGGACACGCCGCTTCCGACGTGAGACGGACACGCCGCTCCGACGTGACCGACGTCCCCCTCGCCCCTTCGGCCCTGTGTCACCAGGCTTCGGCCCTACGTCACCAGTGCCGCCGCGCACACCGCCATGGCCACCGCGCACAGCACCGCCGCCGTCGCGAGCCGCGGGGCCAGCGTCGGGGGGCGGCCGGCGGCGAGGGCCCGGATGCGGCCGTGGGCCACCAGCAGGAAGCCCAGCCACAGCGCGCAGCACACGGCGCCCACCACGATCGAGTCGGCGGTCGCCCCGCCGTGCAGCGCCGACTTCACCGCGAGCACCGCGGCCACGGTCACCGAGAGCGTCGTACGCCGCCAGGCCAGCCGGGTCCGCTCCGGCTGGAGCCCCGGGTCGCGCGACGGCCCGGCGGCGTCCGTGCTCACCCCTCCCACCCGGCCAGCACGACGACGACCATGGCCACCGCCACGACCGCGACCAGCACGCCGAGCAGTGCCGGGAACCGGGAGGCGGGCAGGTCCTCGCCGCGGCGCATGGCGCGCTCGCAGCGCACCCAGTGGTCGATGGCCCGCAGGGAGCACAGCACGCCGGACGCCAGCAGCGCGAGCGCCAGGCCCACCCGCCAGCCCCAGCGCAGGTCGGGCAGGAACTGGTCGACGGCGAAGCCGCCGCCGATCAGCGCGAGCGCGGTGCGCAGCCAGGCCAGGAACGTGCGCTCGTTCGCCAGCGAGAACCGGTAGTCGGGCGTGCTGCCCTCGTCCCGCACCTCCTCGGGGGCGAACCACAGGCGGACGTTGCGCACGAACTCGATCACGCTCAGGACCCTACCCGGGGGTGTTCGACCTGTGCTCCCGGAGCCTGTGCCAGGCCGCCACACCGTCCGGCACCCACTCCCACTCCCCGAGCCGGCGTTCCACCTCCTCCTCGGGCAGGAAGTCGTGCCAGGCGACCTCCTCCACCTGGGGGCTGACCGGCAGGTCGCAGCGCACCTCGTACACCGCCGACCACCAGCTCTGCCCGGCGCCGTCGTCGTAGAGGAACTTGAAGAGGAAGGCCGGCTGCGGCAGCCCGCTCACGCCGAGCTCCTCCTCCGCCTCGCGCAGGGCCGCGTCGTCGTAGGACTCGCCCGCGCCGACCACACCGCCGACGAACATGTCGTACAGCGAGGGGAAGACCAGCTTGACGGGGGTGCGGCGGTGCACGAAGAGCCGTCCGGCCGCGTCCCGGGCCTGGACGAAGACGGCCCGGTGCCGCAGCCCCTGGGCGTAGGCCTCACCGCGGGGGGATCGGCCGACCACCCGGTCGTGCTCGTCGACGATGTCGAGGATCTCGTCAGCAGCGCTCATGGGGACCATCCAAGCACCGCGGTCCGTGGCCCCGAGGGGGCCCGGGTCAGCTGGGCTGGAGGTCCCGCGCCGGGCGCGGCCTGACCAGGCCGGCCGGCATCGCCGGGTGCAGGCCCAGCAGCACGATGCCCAGCACGATCGCCGCGAGCCCCGCCGCCTCCCAGGCCAGCGCTCCGGTGTCGGCGCGCAGCCGGTCGCCGAGGAAGCCCACACCGCAGAGGATCCCGGCGAGCGGCTGGGCCGCGGTCAGGGCGGGCAGGGACATGCGCAGCGGCGCCGTCTCGAAGGCGCTCTGCACCAGGATCAGCCCGGTCACGCCGATCACCAGCACACCGTACGGCTGCCAGCCGGTCAGCAGCTCGCCGAGGCCGCCCGCGGAGAAGCGCTGGCCGCTGACCCTGGTCAGGGCGTCCTGGACGCCGTAGAGCAGGCCCGCGGCGAGCGAGAGGAGCACGGGGGCGGCGCTGAGCCGCGAGCGCTTGGCGTACGTGACCAGCACCACCGCGACGCCGGCGACGAGGCCGATGATCAGCCAGTGCCGCACCGGGTCCGCGACCGCGCTGCCGCCGCGCGGCTGACCGGCGACGATGAAGGCGGTCACGCCGCCCGCGAGCAGCCCGAGCCCGGTCCAGCCCTGGCGGCCGAGGCGGTTTCCGGTCTGTCTGCGCGAGAGGGCCAGCGCGAACAGCAGGTTCGTCGCGAGCAGCGGCTCCACCAGGGAGATCTCGCCGTTGCTCAGCGCGATCGCGCCGAGCACCATGCCCGCCACCATCAGGGCGATGCCGCCGAGCCAGCGCGGCACCCGCATGAGGTCGAGCAGCAGGCGCGGGGACAGGAAGTCGCCCAGCGGGGCGTGCGCCGCCGCGTTCTGCTGGAGCACGAAGCCGAAGCCGAGACAGCAGGCCGCGCTCACGGCGAGAGTGAGAACCAGAACCGACACGCGCGTACCTCATCGTCCGCCGGGCCACCGGGTCGTAGTGGCGCCGACTGTAGCGTCTGTGGGCGCGGCCCGCCCCGGGAGAGCCGGGAACCGGGCAGTGGACGCGGCCGCGACGCCGGGTGAACCCCGGGCGACGGGCGCGGCCGCGCATCCATCGTGCGTCGCCCCGTACGACCGCGCTATGGCGTACGCCACAGTCGTGACCTGCGGGACCCCCGTGAGGGGCGGCGCAGGGGGGATCGTACGGGGTTCAAGTTCCCCAGGAGAAACGGTAGTTGACGGGTTCAACTCCGGGCCGGAGCTTGACGCGAACTGATGGCTGGGGATTTGCTGTGCGTGATCAGTTGACCACGACCTGACGCGAACCGGCCACGCGCCGTGTCGCACGAGGAAGACCGCGTTGCCCCCACCCCCGTCCCCCGCAGGCCGCCGGACGGGCTCGCCGAGCCTCGGCCGCGAGCTCCGCGCCCGGCCCTGCGAGGCCGCCCTGGACGACGACGAACTGGTCGCCGCCCGCTCCGCCGCGGCCCAGGGGCGCTGGACGGCGCTGCGCTCGCTGCTCGCCCGCACCGGCGACGACTGGGACCGGCGGGCCCACCGGGTGACCGTCCTCGCCCGGGAGTCCTACGCCACCGCCTGGGCCTCGGAGTGGCTGCTGGCCGAGCCCGGATCGGCCGACGCCTCCGTGCTGCTCGCCGTCGCCCTGGTCGCGCGGGCGCTGCGCGGCAAGGAGGAGCCCGACGCCGTGCGGGCCGGCTGCCTGGGCGCCGCCGCGCTCGCCCCGGCCGACCCCACGCCCTGGCTGGGCCTGCTCATGCTGGAGCGGGGGCTCGGCACCGACGAGGACACGGTCCGCGCCTACGAGGAGGTGCGCCGCCGCCACGCCGACCACCATCACGCCCATCACCTGATGGTCGCCCGGCTCGCCGAGCGGCACGCGGACGCCGGGCACGACCCGGATCACGAGGTGTACGCGTTCGCGGAGCGGGCCGCCGCCGCGGCGCCCGCGGACTCGCCGCTGGCGCTGCTCCCGGTCGTCGCCCTCACCGAGCGCTACCGGGTGCTCGCGGCGGCGGACCGGGAGCCCGCGGACCCGGCCGCCTCCGGCCACTGGACCGGGGCGCGGGCCCGGCAGATCCTCAAATGCGCGTTCGACTGGTGGCTGGAATGGGAGCAGGACGGCCATCCGCGGCGCCATGTCGACCTGAACTATCTCGCCCACGCGACCTTCTGCGAGGGCCGCGCCGCCGAGGCGGCCGCCCTCTTCCACCGCATCGGGCCGCATGTCACCGAGAGTCCCTGGTCGTATCCGGACCGGGACGCCCACCAGGCCTTCCGGGCGGCCCGGGAGGCCGTCACCCGGGGCGTGCGTGACCCCGTTGTCTGAGGAGAACGTAAGAAGTGCTTACGGATCGCTGACGGACTTCCGGGATTCCTGGCCCCGCCCGGCCCCGAGTGTTCGAATGAATGGGTGAACTCCGAACCACCCGAGGACCGTGAGCCCTCGAAGGACCGGCCGGCCTCGCAGAGCTGGGTGCCTTCGCAGGACCAGGTGCCGCCCAAGGGCCGTGACGCAGACCGTGACGCAGACCGTGGGGCAGACCGTGGGGCGCGGCGCGCGGCCTCCGCGGACGGCGGGGGCACTCCCGTCGGCCGGCGGGTGCTGCTCGGCACGCTGGGCCTGGGCGCCCTCGGTCTCTTCACGGCGCCGACCCTGCAACGCGCCCTGGAGGCGTTCCTCGGGGCCGCCTCCGGCGACGACCCGACCGGCCTGACCGGTCTGCTGCCGAACGGCGGCGGCTTCCGCTACTACTCGGTGACCGGTTCCGTCCCGCACAAGAACGCCTCGAACTACCGTCTGACGATCGACGGACTGGTCGACAAGCCGGGCACCTACACGCTGTCCGACCTGCGGTCCCTGCCGCAGACCCGGCTCGTCAAGGACGTCCAGTGCGTCACCGGCTGGCGGGTGCCGCACACCCCGTTCGAGGGCGTGCAGCTGTCGCGGCTGCTGGACGCGGCGGGGGTGCGCTCCTCCGCCCGCGCCGTGCGCTTCACCTGCTTCGACGGCGCGTACAGCGAGAGCCTCACCCTCGACCAGGCCCGCCGCTCCGACGTCCTGGTGGCGCTGCGGATGCAGAACAAGGACATCGGCCACGACCACGGCGGCCCGGTCCGCCTGTACGTCGCCCCCATGTACTTCTACAAGTCCGCCAAGTGGCTCTCCGGCATCACCGTCACCGACGAGGTGAAGCCCGGCTACTGGGAGGAGCGCGGCTACGACGTCGACGCCTGGGTCGGCCGTTCGAACGGACGTGACGATGACCCTACGAGCTGACGCCCCCGCCCCCGCCGGCACCCGGGTCCGCCGCTTCGGGCACTCCCAGCGTTGGGTGCACCGCACCACGGCCGCGCTGATGGGCGTGTGCGTGGCGACCGCGGCCTGCCTCTACATCCCCGAGTTCGCCGTGCTGGTCGGCCGGCGTGAACTGGTCGTACGCATCCACGAGTGCGCGGGCCTCGCCCTGCCGGTCCCGGTCCTGGTGGGCCTGGCCTCCCGGGCCTTCCGCGCGGACCTCGGCTTCCTGAACCGGTTCGGGCCGCACGACAAGGTCTGGCTGCGTGCCGCCGTGGCCCGCGACAAGCGGCGCTCCTCCCGCCCGGCGGGCAAGTTCAACGCCGGGCAGAAGATCTACGCGTCCTGGATCGCCGGGGCCACGCTGGTGATGCTGGGCACCGGTCTCATGATGTGGTTCACCCATCTCACGCCGCTGGTGTGGCGCACGTCGGCCACGTTCGTGCACGACTGGCTGGCGCTGACCGTCGGCATCGTGCTGGCCGGCCACATCGGGATGGCCCTCGGCGACCCCGAGGCCCGGCGCGGGCTGCGCACCGGCTGGGTCTCCAAGGACTGGGCGCGGCGCGAACACCCGCTCTGGCGGCCCTGACACACCGGCCGCGGTCGTACGACGACGTCCGCCGTGGTCGTACTACACCGGCCGTGGACGTGCGACGACGTCCGCCGGGGACGTACGACACCGGCCGCGGACGTGCGACGACGTCCGCGGCCGGGAGACCGGACCGGCGCTAGACGATCAGCGACAACAGCATCACCAGACCGCCGGCCACCACCGAGATGATGGTCTCCATCACCGACCAGGTCTTGATCGTCTGGCCGACGCTGAGCCCGAAGTACTCCTTCACCAGCCAGAAGCCGGCGTCGTTGACATGGCTGAAGAACAGTGAGCCGGCGCCGATCGCGAGGACCAGCAGGGCGGCGTGCGCGGTCGACATGTCCGCCGCGAGCGGGGCCACCAGACCCGCCGCCGACACGGTCGCGACCGTCGCCGAGCCGGTGGCCAGCCGGATCGCGACCGCGATCAGCCAGGCGAGCAGCACCGCCGGGATCGACCAGCTCTTGGAGACGTCCAGGATCATCTGGCCCACGCCGCTGTCGATCAGCGTCTGCTTGAAGCCGCCGCCCGCGCCGACGATCAGCAGGATGCCCGCGATGGGCATCAGGCCCTTGTCGACGGTCTCCTGGAGGCGCTCCCTGCTGAATCCGGCGGGCCGGCCCAGCGTGAAGAAGCCGACGAGCACGGCGGCGAGCAGCGCGATCAGCGGGGTGCCGATGACGTCGAAGACCCGCTGGGTCGTGTCGGTGGTGTCGTCCACGACGATGTCCACCAGCGCCTTGAGCAGCATCAGCGCGACCGGCAGCAGCACGGTCGCGAGCGTCGCGCCGAAGCTGGGACGCCGCTCCAGGTCGTCGGAGGCGCGCTGCGGCACCATCCGGTCGGGGGCCGGGACGTCCACCCAGCGGGCGGCGACCCGGGAGAACAACGGACCCGCGACGATCACCGTGGGGACGGCCACGAGCAGCCCGAAGGCGAGCGTCACGCCCAGGTTGGCGTGGAGCGCGTCGATCGCGACGAGCGGGCCGGGGTGCGGCGGGATCAGGCCGTGCATGACGGAGAGGCCGGCCAGCGCCGGGATGCCGATGCGCATCAGCGAGTAGTTGCCGCGCTTGGCGACCATCAGCACGACCGGGATCAGCAGCACGATGCCGACCTCGAAGAACAGCGGCAGCCCGACGACGGAGGCGATCAGCACCATCGCCCAGGGCATCGCCCGGCCGCCCGCCTTCGCCAGGATCGTGTCGACGATTCTGTCGGCGCCGCCGGAGTCGGCGAGCAGCCTGCCCATGATCGCCCCGAGCGCGATCAGGACGCCCACGCTCGCCACGGTGGTGCCGAGTCCGGTGGAGAAGCTGGTGATGGCCTTGTCGAGGGGCGCCCCGGCGACCGCGGCCAGCGCCAGCGAGCCGACGGTCAGCGCCAGGAAGGCGTGGAGCTTGAACTTGGTGATGAGCAGGACGATCACCGCGAAGGCGATCAGCACGGCTATGCCCAGCTGGGCGTGGCCCGCGGACGTGATCGGCGGAGGCGTGTCCGCTGCCAGCAACTCGACGCTGAGTCTGGTCACGGGGGATTCCCTTTACGGTTATGGGGACTTGGGGGGATGGAGCGGGATCGGCGGGGGCAGGTGGCCGGGTCGGACGGCCGGGTCAGCCGGCCGGTTCGCGGAGCCGCGCGAGCGCGCGCACGGCCCGCTCGGTGATCTCCTCGGGGCTGCCGCCCACGTCCACGGCGACGCCCGCCTCGTCCGCCTGGAGCGGCTGGAGGGTGGCGAACTGGGAGTCCAGCAGCGCCGTGGGCATGAAGTGCCCGTGGCGGTGGGCCATGCGGTCCTCGATGAGGTGCCGGTCGCCCGTGAGGTGCACGAAGACGATGCCGGGCGCGGCCGCCCGCAGCCGGTCGCGGTACGACCGCTTCAGCGCCGAGCTGCTGACCACCCCGCCGAGCCCGGCCCGTCCGTGGGCCCAGGAGCCGATGGCGTCGAGCCAGGGCCACCGGTCCGCGTCGTCGAGCGGGGTCCCGGCCGTCATCTTGGCGATGTTGGCCGGGGGGTGGAAGCCGTCGCCCTCGGCGTAGGGGACGCCGAGGCGCGCGGCGAGCAGGGCGCCCACCGTGGTCTTCCCGGTGCCCGCGACGCCCATCACGACGACGACTTGGGGGGTGCTCATCGCTGCCTCGCTGTCTTCCTCGACACCTCGTGTAGACGCCACTGAAACCGATTAGGTACGACTAATTCAAGTGTCTGTGACAAATAAGTCTGACTTTTTGGCTCGGTGATGCGGTCGGTACGCTGAGTGCATGAGCACACCGGGCAGAGGGCTGCACGGCCATGTACTGGACACCCTCGGCCCCGCGATCACGGCCGGCGCGTACCCGCCGGGCAGCGTTCTACGCACGGACGAACTCGCGCAGCGCTTCGAGGTGTCACGCTCGGTCATGCGCGAGGCGGTCCGGGTGCTGGAGTCGATGCACCTCGTGGAGTCGCGCCGCCGCGTCGGCGTGACCGTGCTGCCCAAGGCCGCCTGGAACGTCTACGACCCCCAGGTCATCCGCTGGCGCCTGGCCGGCGCCGACCGCCCGCACCAGCTCCGTTCGCTGACCGTGCTGCGCTCGGCGATCGAACCGGTCGCGGCCGGACTCGCGGCCCGCCACGCCACGCCGGAGCAGTGTTCCCAACTCACCGAACGCGCCCTCGGCATGGTCGAGAACTCGCGCGGTCACCGCCTGGAGCAGTACCTGTTCCACGACGTCGCCTTCCACCGGATCGTCCTCACGGCGTCCGGCAACGAGATGTTCGCCCGCCTCGGCGACGTCGTCGCGGAGGTGCTGACCGGCCGTACCCACCACGAGGTGATGTTCGCCGATCCCGACCCCGCGGCCGTCACCCTGCACGTGGAACTCGCGGCGGCGATCCGCGAGGGCGACGCCGCCCGCGCCGAGGCGCTGACCAGGGAGATCACCGCGGGCGCCCTCCAGGAACTGGACATCCTGGCGCCCTGAGCACGGCGCCTCGCGGGCAAGCGGCGCCTCGCGGGGGAGCAGAGCCTCGCGGGGTGGCGGAGCCTCGAAGAAAGAGACGTCAGTCGTCCAGGAAGTCCCCGTCCACGTACACCCACGCCCCGCCGACCCGCTCGAACCGGCTGCGCTCGTGCAGCGACCCGCCCCGCCAGGACGCCCGGAACGTCACCGTGCCGGCGTCGTGGAACGCGGAGCCCGCCTCCGCGGCGAGGATCGCGAGCCCCGTCCAGCGCGTGCCCGCATCCAGCTCCAGCCGCTCCGGCCGGGTCCGCGGATGCCAGGTCCGCAGCAGATAACCCGCGTCCCGCTTCACGAACGCGCTGTACCGCGACCGCATCAACGCCTCGGCGGTCGGCGCGGCCGCCGCCCCGGAGTGATAGCGGCCGCAGCACGCCTCGTACGCAGCGGGAAGACCACAGGGACACGTCACAGCCATGCCCCTATTCTGCTTCGGCGCCGGGATCCCTTCGCGCCCGGCCCCGCGCGGTACCGAGCCGCGCCCGCCCCAGCAGGCCCGGCCGGGCCTGCGGCTCCGGCGGCGCCACCGGCTCCGGCTCCGCCACGGGAGCGGGGGCAGGAGCAGGGGCAGGGGCAGGAGTGGGCAGCGGAGGCAGGGCCGCGGAGTACACCCACGCCGCGAACAGGTCCTCCACCGAGTCGTTCGCGAAGCGGGCCACATGGGAGACGAACGTCGGGGTGGTGACCGTGCCGCCCCGGTGCAGCCGGGTCCAGCTCTGCAGCATGCGGAAGAACGCCTCGTCGCCCAGCGCGCAGCGGATCGCGTGGACCGTCACCCCGCCGCGCTCGTAGAGCCGGTCGTCGAACATCGACTTGCGGCCCGGGTCCGCGAGGCGCAGATCCTGCGGCTGCGACGACAGCTTCCGGTGCGCCAGCGCCGCGCGCTGCTGCGCCGTGGCGCCGCCGGACCGCTCCGACCACAGCCACTCGGCGTACTTCGCCAGCCCCTCGTTCAGCCAGATGTGCCGCCAGTCCGCCACCGACACGCTGTTGCCGAACCACTGGTGCGCCAGCTCGTGCGCCACCAGCCGCTCCGAACCCCGCACCCCGTCCACGTGGTTGGCGCCGAACACCGACAACCCCTGTGCCTCCACCGGCACATCGAGCTCCTCCTCCGTCACGAGCACCGCGTACTCGTCGAACGGATAGGGCCCGAACAGCTCCTGGAACAGGTCCATCATCGCCGGCTGACGCGCGAAGTCCGCCGAGAACCGCGGCAGCAGATGCGCCGGGATGTGCCCGTGCTGCACCACCCCGCCCGGACCCGGATCGCCCAGCAGCACCGTCTGGTACTTGCCGACCGACAGCCCCACCAGATAGCTCGACGTCGGCGCCGACTGCTCGTACACGTACGTCGTCGTCGACGCCTTCGTGGTCCGGGTCAGCAGCCTGCCGCCCGCCACCACCTGGTACGCCGACGGCGTCGTCACCGACAGCAGATACGCCGCCTTGTCCGACGGGCGGTCGTTGCACGGGTACCACGACGGCGCACCGACCGGCTGGCTCGCCACCAGCGCCCCGTCCGCCAGCTCCTCCCAGCCGAGGCCGCCCCAGGGGCTCGCCACCGGTTTGGGATTGCCCGACCAGTGCACCTCCACCGTGAACGCCGCCCCCGCCCGCAGCGCCTTCGCCGGGGTGATGCGCAGCCGGCCCCCGCGATGCGTGTAGCGCGGCTGACGGCCGTCCACCCGCACCCGGCCGATCTTGAAGTCGGCCAGGTTCAGCTGGAACTCCGTCAGCGCCGCCCGCCCCGCTATGGCGAAGATCCGTGCCGTCCCCGACAGCCGGTTGGGACCGGGGCGGTAGTCCAGCGCGAGCTCATAGCGGTGCACCCGGTAGCGGGTGTCGCCGTTGGCCGGGAAGTACGGGTCCAGCCCCGCCGACTGCTGAACGGTCACTGCTGCGTCTGCTCCCTGCGCTGGGCTCGTACGGGTGCCACACCGCCCTCCCGCACCGGCTGCCCCGCGTTCAGCGGCGCCACGCCTCGATCGGGTTGCCCAGCCAGCGGGTGTCGTCGGGGACGGACTCCGCCGCCATGACGAGCGACGCGGGACCCAGGGTCGCACGCGCCCCGACCGTGCTGCCGGGAAGGACGATCCCGCCAGGACCCAGGGTGGCGCCCTCACGGAGGACCACAGTATCTGTCCGCAAGATCCGGTCGTGGAAGAGGTGGGTCTGCAGGACGCACCCCCGGTTGACGGTGGCCCCGTCCTCCAGTGTCACCAGATCCGTCTCCGGCAGCCAGTAGCTTTCCACCCACACACCCCGGCCGATCCGCGCGCCCAGCCCGCGCAGCCACGCCGTCAGGACCGGAGTGCCCGGCACCGAGCCCACCAGCCACGGCACCGCGAGCACCTCCACGAAGGTGTCCGCCAGCTCGTTGCGCCACACGTACCCGCACCACAGCGGGTGCTCGCCCCGGTGATGCCTTCCCACCAGCAGCCACTTCGCGGCCACCGACACCGCACCCGCCAGCACGCCCGCCGCCAGCAGCACCGGACCGCCCAGCAGCGGGGCCCACGGGCCGGCCGCGCACAGCACCGCCACCACACCGCCCGCCAGCGCCGCCGAGCACACCACCGGCACCAGCCGGGCGAACTCCACCAGACCGCGCGCCACCTTGAGCCGCGCCGGCGGATCGTACGTCCGGCTGCCGTCCCCGTCCGAGGCGCTGCGCGGCAGCTTCACCGGCGGCAGCCCCAGGTACGACGTGCCCTTCTTCGCCTTCTTCGGCGTCGCCGACAACACGCCGACCAGACCGCCGTCCGGCACCCGGCGCCCCGGCGCGGTCATCCCCGAGTTCCCGAGGAACGCCCGCCGCCCGATCTGCGCCTTCCCGATCCGCAGCCAGCCGCCACCCAGCTCGTACGGCGCCGTCAGCGTGTCGTCCGCGAGGAACGCGCCCTCGCCCACCGTCGTCAGGCTGGGCAGCGCCAGCACCGTCGACACCTCCGCGCCCCGCCCGATCCGCATCCCGAGCAGCCGCAGCCACACCGGCGTCACCAGTCCGGCGTACAGCGGGAACAGCGTCTCGCGGGAGCGGTCCATCAGCTGCGTGACCGTCCACGCCTGCCAGCCGACCCGCCCGTGCGTGGGATGCACACCCTCGCGCAGCCCGACGCTCAGCAGCCGCACCGCCACCACGATCAGCAGCGCGTACACCAGCCCGTACGCCAGCGCCGCCGGCACCAGCGCGACCGCCGCACCCGACACCGCGGCGCCGAGCCCGTCCCCGGGCCGCACGAACCGCCCGGCCACCAGCAGCGCCGCCGCGCCCGCGAGCACCGGCAGCAGACTCAGGCCGAGCCCGCTCGTCCCGTACATCCCGCGCCAGAACGCGCTCCGCCGCGGCCGCCGCCCCGGCCAGTTCCGCTTGGCCCGGCCCAGCTTCACCGCGGGCGCGCCCGCCCAGCGCTGGCCGGTCGGGACCGTCCCGGTCACCGCCGAGCCCGGCGCCACCTCGGCCCGCTTGCCGACCCGCGCCCCCGGCAGCAGGGTGCTGCGCGTGCCGACCACGGCACGGGCGCCCACCTTCACCGCGCCGATCTCCAGCCGGTCACCGTCCAGCCAGTACCCGGACAGGTCCACCTCCGACTCCACGGCCGCGCCCCGCCCGATCTTCAGCAGGCCGGTCACCGGCGGCAGCGAGTGCAGATCCACGTCCGCGCCCACCTTGGCGCCCAGCGCCCGCGCGTACCGCTCCAGCCACGACCCGGTCAGCGAGGTCGCTCCGCTGAACTCCGCGAGCCGCTCCGCCGTCCACAGCCGCAGATGCACGCTCCCGCCCCGCGGATGGCGGCCCGGTCGCACCCCGCGCAGCAGCAGCCGCGCCCCGCCCGCGGCGAGCGCGAGCCGCCCCGGCGGCGAGAAGAACACCAGCGCACCCGCGCCGACCAGCCACCAGGGCGCCGTGGGAAGCCAGCCGTACCCCGGCAGCAGGTTCCCCGCCGCCGCGAGCACGACGCTCCAGCGCAGCCCGAGCAGCGCGAACAGCGGCACCAGCACCAGCAGCTGCACCAGCTGCGCCCGCCGCGGCACCGGCGCCACCGTGCGGCGCGCGCCGTCGTCCTGCGCCGACTCCTCCAGGCGGCGCGCCAGCTTGCGCAGCGTCGGCTGCTGATACACGTCCAGTACGGCCGCGCTCGGATAGCGGGTGCGCAGCCGCGAGGTCAGCTGGGCCGCGGCCAGGCTGTTGCCGCCGATCGCGAAGAAGTCGTCCGTCGCCGAACCGACGGGGGTGCCCAGCACCTCCGCCCACTGCTCGGCCAGCCACGCCTCCGTGCCGTACAGCACGGCCGCGGGGCCCTCCACACCCTCCAGCGGCCACGGCAGCGCGTTCCGGTCCACCTTGCCGGACGTCCGCGTCGGCAGGTCGGCCACCGGCGCGAGCAGCGGCACCAGGGCGGCCGGCAGCTCCGCGCGCAGCCGCTCCACGGCCGCCGCCCGGTCCCAGTCCTCCTGCACGACCACATAGCCGACCAGCAGCTGGTTGCCGCTGCGCGCGGTGCGCACCGCGGCCGCCGCGCCCGCGACGCCCGGCAGCGCCTGGAGCGCCGCGTCCACCTCGCCCAGCTCGATCCGCCGGCCGCCCAGCTTGATCTGCTCGTCCGCCCGGCCGAGGAAGATCAGCCCCTCGGGCTCCGCGCGGACCAGGTCACCGCTGCGATAGGCCCGCTCCCAGCCCAGCGAGGGCAGCGGCGCGTACTTCTCCGCGTCCTTCTCGGCGTCGAGATACCGGGCGAGCCCGACGCCCCCGATCACCAGCTGCCCGCTCTCGCCCATCGGCACGGGCTCGCCGGCCTCGTCGACGACGGCCAGCTCCCAGCCGTTCAGCGGCAGCCCGATCCGGATCGGCTCCGCCCCGGTCAGCAGCGCCGCGCAGGCCACCACGGTCGCCTCGGTCGGCCCGTAGGTGTTCCACACCTCGCGGCCCTCGGTGACCAGGCGCTGCGTCAGCTCCGGCGGGCACGCCTCACCGCCGAAGATCAGCAGCCGCACCTCGGCGAGCGTCTCCGGCTCCCACAGCGCCGCCAGCGTCGGCACCGTCGACACCACGGTGATCTCCTGCTCGACCAGCCAGGGCCCGAGGTCGGCGCCGCTGCGCACCCGCGAGCGCGGCACCGGCACCAGACAGGCGCCGTACCGCCAGGCCAGCCACATCTCCTCGCAGGACGCGTCGAAGGCGACCGAGAGACCCGCCATCACCCGGTCGCCGGGCCCGATCGGGTCCTCGGTCAGGAACAGCGCGGCCTCCGCGTCCACGAACGCGGCGGCGCTGCGGTGGCTGACCGCCACACCCTTGGGCCTGCCGGTGGAACCGGAGGTGAAGATGATCCACGCGTCGTGCTCGACGCCGGGGCGCCCGGCGGGCACCGTCGAGGGCTCCTCGACGGTGAGCGCGTGCTCCGCGCCGATGACCGCGCGGACCCGGGCCTCCCCGAACACCAGGGCGGCCCGCTCGTCGGGGTCCTCGGCGTCGACGGGGACATAGGCCGCGCCCGCGGCGAGCACCGCGAGGATCGCGACATAGAGGTCGGTGGTCCCGGACGGCACGCGCACCCCGACCCGGTCGCCGAGGCCCACGCCCGCGCCGGCCAGCCGCCGCCGCAGCCGCTCGACCTCCGCGGCCAGCGCCCGGTAGGTCAGGCGGGTGGTGCCGTCGTCGAGGGCCAGTTCGTTCGGGTACGACCGTACGGTCGCGTCGAAGACGTCGACGAGGGTGCGCGGCGAGGCCGCGGGACCCGCGCGGAAGCAGGCGGAAAGGGCGGACTGCGCAATGGGCTGGGTAGCGAACTCGTCGTCGAGCAGGCCGAGAGCACCGCTCTCCTGAATGGCTGCCATCAGGTCCTCGCGTCTCGTTCCCGGTGCCCCGGGGCGCTGGCGGGCCCGCAGGTCTGCCTGGGGTTGTCCGGCGTCAGCTCCGTAACAAGCCGGAAATTTTATACGACGCTAGCCTCGGCCCCTTCTGTCGGCGATGCGAGGAACCCGTCCGGGGGACCGCCGGACGAGGGGGCGGGCCGCGCTGACCTCGGCACGGCTGCGGGAGACGAGAGATGGGCCACAGATGGCCGTACGGCGACCGGAGGACGGCGACCCGGCGGAACCGCACGGTGGCACACCGCGACGAAGCACCGCGACGAAAGAGGGCCGCAACCTCACGGCTGCGGCCCTCTCTGCTCTGTGTCCGAGGGGGGACTTGAACCCCCACGCCCGATAAAGGGCACTAGCACCTCAAGCTAGCGCGTCTGCCATTCCGCCACCCGGACAAGGTGTCTGTCGTGCGGGGTTTCCCCCGTGGCGACGAAGGAAACATTACCAGGCTTTCGAGGGTGTCCGATCACCCCCCGTCCCGGCCGCCCCGCCGCGTGAACGGAGTGTGACGGACCGGGACCGCTCTTGGGGCGGGACGGGCCGCGGAGGGAGGATGAGGGCAACCACCAGCAGTGCCAGCGGGAGGAACCTCAGTGAGCGACACGGACACGGCCAAGGGCGTCACCGGCGAGGACGAGGTCGTGGACCTCTGCCGTGAACTGATCCGGATCGACACCAGCAACTACGGCGACCACTCCGGGCCGGGCGAGCGCAAGGCGGCCGAGTACGTCGCCGAGAAGCTCGCCGAGGTGGGGCTCGAACCCCGGATCTTCGAGTCGCACCCGGGACGCGCCTCCACGGTCGCCCGCATCCAGGGCGAGGACCCGTCCCGGCCCGCGCTGCTCATCCACGGCCACACCGACGTCGTACCGGCCAACGCCGCCGACTGGACCCACGACCCGTTCTCCGGGGAGATCGCGGACGGCTGCGTGTGGGGCCGCGGCGCCGTCGACATGAAGGACATGGACGCGATGACCCTCGCGGTCGTCCGTGACCGGCTGCGCAGCGGGCGCAGGCCCCCGCGCGACATCGTGCTCGCCTTCCTGGCCGACGAGGAGGCCGGCGGCACCTACGGGGCGCGGTACCTGGTCGACCACCACCGCGACCTGTTCGACGGCGTCACCGAGGCGATCAGCGAGGTCGGCGGGTTCTCCTTCACGGTCAGCGAGCAGCGCCGGCTGTACCTCATCCAGACCGCCGAGAAGGGCATGCACTGGATGAAGCTGACCGTGGCCGGCACCGCGGGCCACGGCTCGATGATCCACCGCGACAACGCCATCACCGAACTGTCGGAGGCCGTCGCCCGGCTCGGCCGCCACACGTTCCCGGTCCGCGTCACCAAGACCACCCGCGCCTTCCTCGACGAGCTCGGCGACGCCCTCGGCACCGAGCTCGACCCGGAGGACATGGAATCCACCCTCGCCCGGCTCGGCGGCATCGCCAAGCTGATCGGCGCGACCCTGAGCAACACCGCCAACCCCACGCAGCTGGGCGCCGGTTACAAGGTCAACGTGATTCCCGGCGAGGCCACCGCGCATGTCGACGGCCGCTTCCTGCCCGGCCACGAGGACGAGTTCCTCGCCGACCTCGACCGGATCCTCGGCCCGAAGGTGCGGCGCGAGGACGTGCACTCCGACAAGGCGGTGGAGACGTCCTTCGACGGCGCGCTCGTCGAGGCCATGCAGTCCGCGCTGGTCGCCGAGGACCCGATCGCCAAGGCCGTCCCCTACATGCTCTCCGGCGGCACCGACGCCAAGTCCTTCGACGACCTCGGCATCCGCGGCTTCGGCTTCGCGCCGCTGAAGCTGCCGCCCGAGCTCGACTTCGCCGGCATGTTCCACGGCGTGGACGAGCGGGTGCCGGTGGACGGCCTCCAGTTCGGGGTACGGGTGCTCGACCGGTTCATCGACGCCTGCTGACAAGGGCCGCGCCCGCGCCGGCGACGCGCCGGGTCCGCGCTCCCCGTCGGCCGGCCGGCCCGTGACGGGGCCTCAACTGCCGTTATTCGCGCGGGCGTACGGGGCGCACTGAGAAGGGTGAATGCGACGATACGCTCGTAGCTCCATTACTCCCTCCTCGTTACAGGTGATGCGATCAGCAACTTGTGATCGCTTTGCCAACGAGGAGGAACTAATGATCAAGAAGGTCGTCGCCGCTGCGGCTGCCACCGGTGGGCTGGTTCTCGCGGGCGCGGGCCTGGCCGTCGCCGACTCCGGAGCCCAGGGTGCCGCCGTGCAGTCCCCGGGTGTCCTGTCCGGCAACGTCGTCCAGGTGCCCGTGCACGTCCCGGTGAACGTGTGCGGCAACACGATCTCCGTGATCGGCCTGCTGAACCCCGCCTTCGGCAACACCTGCCTCAACCACTGACGCGAACCCGCTGAGGGGCGTCCACACCGTCGGCCCCGGAACGCGCTCCGTGCGCTCCGGGGCCGACCGGTTTCCGCCTCCTCGCGCGTCACCGCGCGAGGAGGCGCACAGCAGCAGCAACGAAGCAGTGAACGAGGGCAGGGGGAATTCAGCGATGCGACAGGTCACCCGCAAGGGTCTGATGACCGTGGCGGCCGCGACCGGCGTGCTCGCGGCCGCCGGGGGCTACGCCCACGCCGACTCCGGCGCGAGCGGTGCCGCCTCCGGCTCGCCCGGCGTGCTGTCGGGCAACACGGTGCAGGCGCCGGTCCATGTGCCGGTCGAGGTCTGCGGCAACACGGTGGACGTCGTGGGGCTCCTCAACCCGGCGGCGGGCAACGCGTGCGCCGACCGCGCCGGCTCGACGGGGCACGGGAAGTCCGGCTCCGCGGGGTCCACGGGGCACGGGAACTCCGGCTCCGCGGGCTCCGGGAAGTCCGGTTCCGCGGGCTCCGGCGCGCGGGCCGGAGGGCATGCGACCGGTTCGCCCGGGGTGGGTTCCGGCAACCAGGTGCAGGTGCCGGTCGACGTGCCGGTCAACGTCTGCGGCAACAGCGTCAACGTGATCGGTCTGATCAACCCGGCGACGGGTGACGACTGCGCGAACGGGGGCGGGGCGACGGGCGGCGGCCACGGCACGCCCTCGCCGGGGACGCCGGGACATCCCGGCCACCCCGGGACGCCGGGTCACCCCGGCCACCCTGGGACGCCGGGTCACCCGGCGAAGCCCGGTCATCCGGGGAAGCCGGGGCACCCCGGCGGGTCGGACTGCGACCACCCGGGTCACCCGGGTCACCCGGGTCACCCGGGGACGCCGGGCCACCCCACTCACCCGGGTCACCCGAGCCACCCCGGTCATCCCAGCCACCCGGGTCACCCCAGCCACCCGGGTCACCCCGGCGGATCGGGCGGTACCGGCGGTACGGGCAACTCCGGCGGCTCCGGCCACTCCGGTGGTTCGCAGCAGCCCACGCAGGCCGGGCACACCGGCACCTCGGGCGTGGCCGGCACCTCCGGCACCACCTCGCCCCTGACCCAGGTGGGTTCCTCCGTCACCACGCCCGCCGCGGGCGCGGAACTCGCGCACACCGGCGGCGACCTGCCCCTCGGCGTCGTCCTCCCCGTGGGGGCCGGCGCGCTGCTGGCCGGAGCCGTGCTCTACCGCAAGGCGCGGGCCGCGGCGTGACAGGGCAGCCGTCAGCGCCGTACGGCACCCGATGACGGAAGGGTCCCGCGTCGATGCGGGACCCGCTCCGTCGCGCTACCTCACCACGTGGCCCGCACCTGGCGGATGATCCGCCGGCGCAGCCGCACCCTGCGACTGCCGTCCCGCATGAGGCTCAGGCGGTCCAACTCCCAGTGTCCGTACTCGGCATGGTCGGTCAGCAGACGCGTCGCGTCCTTGCGGGAGACCCCGCGCGGTACGTACACGTCGACAAATTCGTATTCCGGCATCGCATCTATTGTGCGGGCTGGGGTCCGGTACGGATAGCGTCTGCACTATGTCTGATGCTGCGCAGCCCACCGCTGCCGAGGTACGCGCCGCCGCCGAGGCGGTCAAGACCGCGCTCGACCGCCACCTGGCGGCGGTCGAACGCAGGGCGGGGGAGGACGACCCCGCCGTCTACGAGGCGTTCAACCAGCTGGCCGCGGCGGCCGAGACGTACGACGAGCTGCTCTACGAACGCTATGACGAGGTCACGCCCTTCGAGATCCCCGGCGCGGACGACTCCCTGCCGCCGTACACGGGCCCGGAGGAGCCGAACGCGCTCAGCGTGCTGATCCGCCGCGACTACTCGGTGGTGGAGCCCCAGCGGCTGCGCGCGCAGGCGCAGCGGATCGAGGCCGTGGAGTTCGCGAACGGGGCGAACGCGGACGACGACACCGCAGGCACCGTGCACGGTGCCCTGGGCATCCTGTTCGGCGAGTTCGAGCCGGACGAGATCGCCACGCGGCACAAGGAGTTCGGGCTGGAGGAGGGCGACTCCACGCTCTGGGTGATCGCCTCGGACGAGGCGGCCGAGCCGGGCGAATGGCTGGACGCGCCGTTCGAGCAGGCCGACCCGCAGCAGGTGGTGTGCCGCTTCGACGTCAGCGCGGTCTTCGACGACGAGACCGAGGACGACGAAGAGATCGACGACATCGACGAGATCGACGAGCTCGAGGACGCCGAGGATTCGGAAGATCCCGAGGATCCCGAGGACTCCGAGGACCCGGAGGACTCCGACGACGGCGACGAGCTGGACCTCGACGGCGACGAGGACCTGGAACGCCTCGACGCCGACCGCTGACCGGCCGGCCCGGCGGGCACCCGCCCCGGCCGGTCAGGCGGGTCTCGTCAGGCCGAGTGCGGCGGCCCCGGAGCTCGACCCTCCGGGGCCGCCGCCGTCCGTGCGCCGCGGCCGGCCCCGCGCCTACGGCGTCATCCGGCCGTCGGCAGCTGCGGCAGCAGCAGCGCGGTCAGCCGCGTGGTGCGGGGCTTGGCCGGGACCTCGGCGACCGCGTGCGCCAGGGCCTGGTCCACGCCGTGCACCACGGACAGGTGGCGGCTCGCCCTGCTGAACGCCGTGTACACCCACGGCCGGCTCAGCGCCCGCGCCGCGTCGCCGGGCAGCACGACCACGACCGCGGGCCACTGCCCGCCGGTCGCCTGGTGCGCGGTAAGCGCCCAGCCGTGGCGCACGGACTGCTCCACCCGCTCCCTCGCCACGACCACCCGGGCGCCCGCGCAGTCGAGGTGCAGCCCGTCGGTGTCGGCGGTCACCACCGTGCCGGGCAGGGTGCGGCCGGGGGCGGGGGAGTAGGCGATCCGGTCGCCCGGGTCGAAGCCGCCGAAGCGGCCGGGGCCGGGGTTGAGGCGCTCCTTCAGCGCCGCGTTGAGGACCCGCGTGCCCGCCGCGCCGCCGTGTCCCGGCGTGACGACCACCGTCTCCGCGACCGGCACGCCGATCGCCCGCGGCACCGAGTCCGCGACCAGCTGCACGGTGCGGTGCACCGCCTCGCCCGCGTCCCGCACCGGCACGATCACGACCTCCTTGCCGGGGGCCGCGACCTGGGTCAGCTCACCGGCGCCGATGCCGGAGACCAGCTCCCCGATCGGGCCCGGGTCGGGGGTCCGGGAGGCGATCTGCGGGCAGGCGCGGGCCGTGAGCAGGTCCGCGAACACCCGCCCGGGACCCGCCGACCAGAGCGTCGCGGGGTCTCCCGAGAGCACCAGCCGCGCGCCGTCCGCCAGCGACTCGGCGAGCAGGGCCGCCGTCTCCACGTCGAGCGCGGGCGTGTCCAACACCACGAGCAGGTCCAGGGCCAGCGCCCCGTCCGCGTCCCGGCCGGGCCCCTCGGCCCCGGACAGCAGCCCCGCGACCGTCACCACGGCTGCCTCCTCCGCGGGTTCCTCCGCCGGGGAGAGACGGGCGAGGGCGGCCGCGCAGTGGGCCCGGCCGCTCGGGGTGTGGGCGGCGGCCAGCGCGCGCAGCCCGAGCCGGCGCGCCGCGTGCACCAGCCGCGCGGGCTCGACGACGGACGCGACACCGCCGGTGTGCAGCACCAGGCCGTGCCCGGCGGCAGCGCGGATCAGCTCCGCGGCCGAGCCCCCGGCCGCGGCGGCCGCGCCCTCCCAGTCCTGCGCCGTACCGTCCTCCTTCGGTACCGAGTTCACCAGCCGGGCCAGTCCGTCGGCGAGGCTCTCCTCGGCCAGCGCGTACCGCTCGAGGCCGACGAGGACCCGCACGGGGCGCTCGTCCTCCGCGTCGTCGCCCTCGCCGTCCGGGGCGGTGTCGTCGCTCGGGTGCCGCGGGGCCGGGGCCGTGCCCGGCGCTTCCTCGACGGCGTCCTGGAACACCAGGACGTCGCCCTCGGCGATCGCGTCCTGGAGCGACTCCTCCGGGTCCGGGACGCCCCGGCGGCCGAGCTCGGCGGTGAGCGCGGGCGCGTCCAGCGCGGTGTGCCCGGCCAGGGCGGCCTGTTCGAGGAGCCAGACGGTGACCGACCGTCCGCGGCGCGGGTCGTCGGGGCGGCACTCGGCGCCCAGCAGGGCCCGGGCGAAGCCGTCGGCCTGCTCGGGCCGGACGCCGGGGACGCGCAGCAGCTGCCAGGGGTCGGCGCGCAGCTCGTCGGCCGCGCCGTCCCCGAGCGCGCCGGCGGCCTGGGCGGCGAGCGCCTCGGGCGCGCCGCCCTCGGCGAGCACGCCGCGCACGGCGTCGACGGTGTCCGCGGCGGGTGCCGGGGGCGCCTGGGACGCGGTGGGCGCCGGTTCGGTCCGCCGGGCCGGTTCCGGGGCCGGGCGGCGGGGTGCTGGGGCCGGGTCGGTGAAGGCCGTGGTGACCGGCTTGGCGCCGCTCTCCACCGCCCGTACGGCCGCGAGCAGGTCGGCGGCCTTCCCGCTGAGCTTGGCCCCGGCGTCGATGGGCCCCTGCTTCTCGGCCTTGCGGCGCTCGATCCGCTCCCTCTCGAGGCGCTGCGCGGCCAGCTCGGCCGCCGCCTCGGACTGTCCGGCGGCGTCACCGGCCCCGTCGCCGGCCGTCTCCCCCGACCCGTCGGCCGCGCCCGCCTCCGCTCCGCTGCCCCCGGCGCTCTCGCCCTCCGCCTGCACGCCCTCGGCCTCGGACGCGGTGTTTCCGTCCTCGGCCGACTCGGCCCCACTCCCACTCCCGGTCCCGGCCTCGGAGCCGGCCCGGGACCCGGCTTCGCTCTCCGGTCCGGTGTTCTCCGCGGCCCGCGGTTCCGTGGACTCCGGCTCCGTGCTCACAGCGTGCTCCAGTCGTGATCGGGATAGCGGTGCACGGGCGCCGACACGTCGTCGAGAGCCCGGCAGATCTCGTCAGGAAGAGTAAGCGCCTCCACTGACAGTGCCGCCGTGAGCTGCTGCGCGTTGCGCGGGCCGACGATCGGGGCGACGACGCCCGGCCGGTCGCGCACCCAGGCGAGGGCCACCTGGAGCGGGGTGACGGCGAGTCCGTCGGCGGCCGTCCGCACGGCGTCGACGATCCGGCTCGCGGTGTCGTCCAGATAGGGCTCGACGAACGGCGCGAGATGCTCGGAGGCGCCCCGGGAGTCGGCGGGCGTGGCGGTGCGGTACTTGGCGGTGAGCACCCCGCGGCCCAGCGGCGAGGAGGGCAGCAGGCCGATGCCGAGGTCGAGCGCGGCGGGCAGCACCTCGCGCTCCACCCCGCGCTGGAGCAGTGAGTACTCGAGCTGGGTGGCGGCGAGCCGGGTACGTATGCCCGGTGTCGCGATCTGCCAGGTCGCGGCCTTGGCGAGCTGCCAGCCGCAGAAGTTGGAGACGGCCGCGTAGCGCGCGCGGCCGCTGCTGACCGCCAGGTCGAGGGCCTGGAGGGACTCCTCCAGCGGGGTGTCCGGGTCGAAGGCGTGCAGGTGCCAGACGTCGACGTGGTCGGTGCCGAGCCGGGCGAGCGAGGCGTCGAGCGCGGCGAGCAGATGGGCGCGCGAGCCGTCGACCCTGCGCTCGGGGTCCGGGACGCTGCCCGCCTTGGTGGAGATGATCAGGTCCCGGCGGGGGACCAGGCCCTCCATGAGCCGGCCGAGCAGGTACTCGGACTCCCCGTCGCCGTACACGTCCGCGGTGTCGACGAGGGTGCCGCCGGCCTCCCAGAACGCCTTCAGCATGTCCGCGGCGTCGTGTTCGTCGGTGTCCCGGCCCCAGGTGAGGGTGCCGAGCCCGATCCGGGACACGCGCAGGCCGGTACGGCCGAGATGCCTCTGCTCCATGAACGCCGAGATTACTGGCCAGAACTGATGAATTGGGTTGCCTGTGGATAACCGATTTCCCCTGCACCCGCCCCTGTTCGCGGACCCCCGTGCGGAGCGCGGGAGACGACCCGGACGGCCGGGCACCCCCTGCCGACCGCGGGCGGCCCGCGCTAGTGTCTCCGGCACAGGGACATTACTGATCAGTAAGGGGAAGCGGCCATGCAACTCGGGATCAACCTCGGCTACTGGGGTGCCGGAATGGACGCGGACAACCTCGCCGTGGCCCAGGAGGCCGACCGGCTCGGATACGCCGTGTGCTGGGCCGCGGAGGCCTATGGCTCGGACGCGCCGACGGTGCTGTCGTACGTGGCCGCGCGGACCGAGCGCATCGACGTCGGCTCCGCGATCATGCAGATCCCGGCGCGGCAGCCCGCCATGACCGCGATGACCGCGGCCACCCTGGACTCGCTGTCCGGTGGCCGCTTCCGGCTCGGCCTCGGCGTCTCCGGACCGCAGGTCTCCGAGGGCTGGTACGGCGTCCGCTTCGACAAGCCGCTCGCCCGCACCCGCGAGTACGTGGAGATCGTGCGCAAGGCGATGACGCGCGAGCGGCTGTCGTACGACGGAGAGCACTGGACCCTGCCGCTGCCCGGCGGACCCGGCAAGCCGATCAAGCTGACCGTGCACCCCGAGCGCGAGCACATCCCGCTCTACATCGCCGCCATCGGGCCGAAGAACCTGGAGCAGACCGGCGAGATCGCCGACGGCGCCCTGCTGATCTTCCCGTCCGCCGAGCACCTGGAGGACACCGCCCTGCGCCACCTGCGGGCGGGCCGGGAGAAGGCCGGCCTGACGATGGACGGCTTCGACGTCTGCCCGACCCTGCCGCTCGCCCTCGGCGCCGACGCGGACGTGGCCGCGCTCGCCGACGTCTTCCGCCCCTACACCGCGCTGTACGTGGGCGGCATGGGCAGCTTCAAGCAGAACTTCTACAACCAGCTCGCGCAGCGCATGGGGTACGAGAAGGAGGCCGCCGACATCCAGGCCAAGTACCTCTCCGGCGACAAGCAGGGCGCCGCGGCCGCCGTACCCCAGCAGCTGATCGACCAGACCACGCTGCTCGGCTCGGTGGAGCGGATCGCCGACCGGATGAAGGGCTACGCCGCCGCGGGGGTCACCACCCTCACACTCGCCCCGGCGGGCTTCACCCTCGACGAGCGCATCGCCAATCTCCGCGCCGGAGTCGAGGCGCTGGAGCTGGCCGGCCTCGCGTAGCCGCACCGATCCGCGCGGCCCTCGCGCGGACCAGGAAGTTTCTGCGGCCGTGGTGGGGGCTCGGGGGTCTTCCCCGCCACGGCCGTCATGCAGAACAACGCGCCAGAACCCGTGCGGTTACGCACCACGGGCGATACGGACCGTCCTCCTTTTGGCGGAGTTGTCCGACACAGCTGTTGCGGCCCCACTCCGACCGCCTTTGACTCTTTTCTCGCAGGGTTGTGCGAGCGGCGGAGAGTCGGAGAGGTGGCCCATGCTGTCGGCGAAGAGTCTGTTCCAGGAGATCCTCGACCACGACGAGTCCTACCGGCTGTTCTGCTCCATCGCGGCCAGCGGGGAGTCCCAGGGCGGCTGGGAGAACGCCCGGATCGCCGCCCTCGTGCCCGCCGCCGAACGCCCCCTCGCCCCCAAGATCGCCCGGCACGGCGCCGACGAGGACAAGCACGGCCGGATCTTCGACGCGCTGCTCAGGAAACGCGGCCTCGAACGCGTCGCCGTACCCGAGGACACCGACTACACGATGCTCCTGGAGCGGCACGGCATCGGTCTCGCCCACGACAGGCTCAACGGCGACCAGCCGCTCACCGTCCAGGACATCGTCACCTACCTCGCCCACAGCCGGGTCACCGAACAGCGCGCCTCCGAACAGATGCGGCTCCTGCGCAAGCACTTCGGCGACCACCCCGACCTCGGCCGCGCCGTCCGCATGATCTCGGGCGACGAGGACAACCACCTCGCCTACTGCCACGAGGAACTGCTGCGCCTGGCCGCCGCCGGGCACGGCCGGGCCATCCAGCGGACCCTGCGCGAGTGCGCGCTCGCGGAGATCCGCGTCTACCGCGGCGTCAGCCTCGCCGTCATGGCCCGCATGGGCCGCATCCTCGGCTGGTCCCGGCCCAAGGCGGCCGTGCTCGCCGCCGGCATCCACGCCGTGTACGCCTGGGAGCGTGTCGCGGGCTGGCGGCGCATGGTCTCCCTGACCATGCCCGAACGCCGCGACGCCCTCGGCGGCCCGGCCACGGCCGCCCCCGAGTTCGCCTGAGCCCGCGTCCGGCGGACCCGCCCCGCCGCACTACATCCAGCCGCGCCGCTTGAAGGTCCGGTACAGAAAGACCTCCAGGCCCACCATCACCGCGATGACCACCGGGTACGACACCACCCAGTGCAGCTCCGGCATGTGGTCGAAGTTCATGCCGTAGACGCCCGCGATCAGCGTCGGGACCGCCGCCATGGCCGCCCACGCGGAGATCTTCCGCATGTCGTCGTTCTGCCGCACGCTCATCTGCGCCAGATGCGCGTTCAGCACGTCCGACACCAGCCGGTCCAGCCCCTCCACCGACTCGTTCACGCGCGTGAGGTGGTCGTGCACGTCCCGGAAGAACGGCCGCGCCTTGTCGTCCACGAACGGCACCCCGCTGCCGAACTGGGCCACGCCCGACAGCCGCATCAGCGGCAGCGCCAGCGGCCCGGTCGCCCGCCGGAACTCCAGGATCTGCCGCTTGAACGTGTAGATCCTGGACGCCGTGTTCCGGCCCCCGCCGACGTCCGGCGAGAACACCTCCGCCTCCAGCTCCTCCAGGTCGTTCTGCAACTCCGTCGCCACTTCCATGTAGTGGTCCACGGTCGCGTCGGCGATCGCGTACAGCGCCGACGTGGGGCCCTTCGCGAGCATCTCCGGCTCGTGCTCCAGCCGCTTGCGCACCGCGCTCAGCGGCGACCCCTCGCCATGACGGACGGTGACGACGAACGCGTCCCCGAGGAACACCATCAGCTCACCCGTGGACACCCGGTCGCTCTCCGGCTCGTACACGGCCGGCTTGAGGACCACGAACAGCGAGTCGTCGTAGACCTCCAGCTTGGGCCGCTGATGGGCCTTCAGGGCGTCCTCCACGGCCAGCCGGTGCAGCCCGAACTCCTCGGTGACGAGGTCGAACTCGTTCTCCGACGGCTCGTGCAGCCCGATCCACACGAAGCCGCCCTGGGCACGCGCCTCGTCCAGGGCGTCGGAGAAGTCCTCCGGCCCCTCGACGCGCTGCCCGTCCCGGTAGATGGCACAGTCGACGATCACGGAGCGTATTCTCCCGTCTTCCTCCGAACGCCGCACGCACGCGTGCGTTTACGCTGGGCCGCATGCCCACGCTGATCCTCGTCAGGCACGGACGGTCGACCGCCAACACCGAGGGTGTGCTCGCCGGCTGGACGCCCGGCGTCGCCCTCGACGAACGCGGCACCGCACAGGCCGCGGCCCTGCCCGCCCGGCTCGCCGGCCTCCCGCTCGCCGAGGTCGTCACCAGCCCGCTCCAGCGCTGCCAGGAGACGGTACGCCCGCTCCTCGACGCCCGCCCCGATCTCACCGCGCACACCGACGACCGGATCGGCGAGTGCCACTACGGCGACTGGTCCGGCCGCAAGCTCGCCGAACTCAAGGACGAACCGCTCATGGAGGTCGTCCAGGCGCACCCGTCCGCGGCCGCGTTCCCCGGCGGCGAGTCCATGCGCGCGATGGCGACCCGCGCCGCCGAGGCCGTACGCGAGTGGAACGCGCGCGTGGAGCGCGACCACGGGCCCGACGCCGTCTACCTGATGTGCTCCCACGGAGACATCATCAAGTCCCTGATCGCCGACGCGCTCGGACTTCATCTCGACCTCTTCCAGCGGATCTCCGTCGAACCGTGTTCCGTCACCGCGATCCGCTACACCCGGCTGCGGCCGTTCCTGGTGCGCCTCGGCGACACCGGCGACTTCGCCTCCCTGGCCCCGCGGGAGGCGCCCCGGAGCGAAGACGCCCAAGTCGGAGGCGATGCGGGCGCACCGTGATCGTCGGCCGCAGTAGGGTGAAGCGGTCCGCACCGTCACGTTCACGCACGGACCCTCACGCACACTCGAATCCCATGGAGACAGGACGTGTCCCGTCAGGTGTTCCTCTACGACCCGCCGGACCGCTTCGTGGCCGGCACGGTCGGACTGCCCGGACGCCGTACGTTCTTCCTGCAGGCCACCGCGGGCCCCCGGGTGACCAGCGTGGCCCTGGAGAAGACGCAGGTGGCCGCGCTCGCCGAGCGCATGGACGAACTGCTCGACGAGGTCGTACGGCGTAGCGGCGGCAACGCCTCCGTGCCCGCGATGGCGCCCACCGAGGTCTCCGACACCGCCCCGCTGGACACCCCCATCGAGGAGGAGTTCCGCGTCGGCACCATGGCTCTCGCCTGGGACGGCGACGAGCAGCGCATGATCGTCGAGGCGCAGGCCCTCGTGGAACTCGACGCCGAGTCCGAGGAGGATCTCGCCGAGGCCGAGGAGAAGCTCCTCCAGGACGAGGAGAACGGGCCCCCGATGCTGCGGGTCCGGCTCACCGGCGTCCAGGCGCGTGCCTTCGCCAAACGCGCCCTCGACGTCGTCAACGCCGGGCGGCCGCCGTGCCCGCTGTGCAGCCTCCCGCTCGACCCGGAAGGACACGTATGTCCGCGCCAGAACGGATACCGCCGCGGGGCGTGACCACCACCGAGCTGCTCACCCGGGGCGAGCTCACCGTGCGCGGGCAGATCCGGGACGCCTCCAACGCGGTCCTGTACTGCTCGGTCGCCCACGACGGCGAGGAGACGTTCTGCGTCTACAAGCCGGTCCGCGGCGAGCGCCCCCTGTGGGACTTCCCCGACGGCACCCTCGCCCAGCGCGAGGTCGCCGCGTACGAGGTGTCCGAGGCCACCGGCTGGGGCCTGGTGCCGCCCACCGTGCTGCGCGACGGCCCGTTCGGCGAGGGCATGTGCCAGCTGTGGATCGAGGGCGCGCCCGGCAGCGAGCTGCTGGCCCTCGTCGACGGCGAGGAACCCGAGGACGGCTGGAAGGCCATCGGCCTCGCCGAGGTCGGCGAGGGCCGCACCGCGCTGCTCGTGCACGCCGACGACGTACGCCTGCGGCGGCTCGCCGTGCTCGACGCCGTGCTCAACAACGCCGACCGCAAGGGCGGCCATCTGCTGCCCGCCGAGGGCGACCGGCTCTACGCCATCGACCACGGCGTCACCTTCAACGCTGAGAACAAGCTGCGCACGCTGCTGTGGGGCTGGGCGGGGGAGCCGCTGACCGAGGAGGCGGTCGAGGTCCTGAAGGGCCTCCAGGAGGCGCTGGCGCCCTCCGCCCCGCTCGCCGAGCGGCTGGCCGCGCTCATCACCCCCGCCGAGCTGGACGCCACCCGCGCCCGGGTCGCCGCGCTCCTCGCCTTGGGCGTGCACCCCGAGCCGAGCGGGGAGTGGCCGGCGATCCCGTGGCCCCCGGTGTGAGTCCCGACACGGCGACGATTTCCGGCCACTTCCCGCGGACCGGGGCGCCGGGTGCTTTTTGCACGGCGCGGTCCCCCGGCGCAAGAGCGCCTCTTCGGTCATCCGGGCCGGTCCGGTTCGTATACCGAACTCCCGGCCGGTTACGCTCATGACATGCATGCCTGGCCCGCTTCCGAGGTCCCCGCCCTGCCTGGTCAGGGCCGCGACCTGAGGATCCACGACACCGCGACCGGTGATCTGGTCACCCTCCAGCCCGGTCCCGTCGCCCGTATCTACGTCTGCGGCATCACGCCGTACGACGCCACCCACATGGGGCACGCGGCGACCTACAACGCGTTCGACCTCGTCCAGCGCGTGTGGCTGGACACCAAGCGCCAGGTGCACTACGTCCAGAACGTGACCGACGTCGACGACCCGCTCCTGGAGCGGGCCGAGCGCGACGGCATCGACTGGGCCGCCCTCGCCGAGCAGGAGACGACCCTCTTCCGCGAGGACATGACCGCCCTGCGGATGCTGCCCCCGCGCCACTACATAGGCGCCGTCGAGGCCATACCCGGCATCGTGCCGCTGGTGGAACGACTGCGCGAACTCGGCGCCGCCTACGAGCTCGACGGCGACATCTACTTCTCCGTCGAGTCCGACCCGCACTTCGGCGGGGTCTCGAACCTCGACGCCGCCGCCATGCGGCTGCTGTCCGCCGAACGCGGCGGCGACCCGGACCGCCCCGGCAAGAAGAACCCGCTCGACCCGATGCTGTGGATGGCCGCCCGCGAGGGCGAGCCCAGCTGGGACGGCGCCACCCTCGGCCGCGGCCGGCCCGGCTGGCACATCGAGTGCGTCGCCATCGCCCTCGACCACCTCGGCATGGGCTTCGACGTGCAGGGCGGCGGCTCCGACCTCGCCTTCCCGCACCACGAGATGGGCGCCTCCCACGCCCAGGTGCTGACCGGCGAGTTCCCGATGGCCAAGGCCTACGTCCACGCCGGCATGGTCGCCCTCGACGGCGAGAAGATGTCGAAGTCCAAGGGCAACCTCGTCTTCGTCTCCCGGCTGCGCCACGACGGCGTCGACCCGGCGGCGATCCGGCTCACCCTGCTCGCCCACCACTACCGCAGCGACTGGGAGTGGACCGACCAGGTGCTCGCCGACGCGGTGGCCCGCCTCGACCGCTGGCGCGCCGCCGTCTCCCGGCCCGACGGCCCCTCCGCGGACGCCCTGGTCGAGGAGATCCGCGACGCCCTCGCCACCGACCTGGACGCCCCGGCCGCGCTCGCCGCGGTGGACCGCTGGGCCGCCGCGCAGGAGGAGTCCGGCGGCGACGACACCGGCGCGCCCGGCGTCGTGTCCCGCGCGGTGGACGCGCTGCTCGGCGTGGCGCTCTGACCGATCGCACAGGAAGGGGGCGGCGCGCCGATGGCGCGCCGCCCCTTCCCCGTCGGAGTTCAGTCCTCCGACGACTCCTCGTCGTCCGGTCCGCCGCCCGTCTTCGGCGGCTTCGGCGGCCGGGATCTGCCGCCCGGGTTGTCCCGCCGGTAGGGCGGGTTGTCGCCGCCGTCGGCCGTCGCGTGACCGCCCGGCGGGTTCACGTCACGGCGCCGCAGATACCGCTCGAACTCGCGGGCGATCGCCTCGCCCGACGCCTCCGGCAGCTCCGCGGTGTCGCGGGCCTCCTCCAGCGTCTGCACGTACTCCGCGACCTCGCTGTCCTCCGCGGCCAGCTGGTCCACGCCCACCTGCCAGGCGCGCGCGTCCTCCGGCAGCTCGCCGAGCGGGATGCGCAGATCCAGCAGGTCCTCCAGACGGTTCAGGAGCGCCAGCGTCGCCTTGGGGTTGGGCGGCTGCGACACGTAGTGCGGCACCGCGGCCCACAGGCTGACCGCCGGGACGCCCGCGTGCGTGCACGCCTCCTGGAGGACGCCGACGATGCCCGTGGGGCCCTCGTACTTGGTCTCCTCCAGGTCCATCCGCTGGGCCAGGTCCGGATCGGACGTGGTCCCGCTGATCGGGACCGGACGGGTGTGCGGGGTGTCACCGAGCAGGGCGCCCAGGATGACCACCAGTTCCACGCCCAGCTCGTGCGCGAAGCCGAGCAGCTCGTTGCAGAACGAGCGCCAGCGCATGGACGGTTCGATGCCGCGGACCAGCACGAGGTCGCGCGGCTTGTCGCCGCCGATCCTGACCACCGACAGTCTCGTCGTCGGCCAGGTGATCTTCCGTACGCCGCCGTCCATCCACACCGTGGGGCGGTTCACCTGGAAGTCGTAGTAGTCCTCGGCGTCGAGCGCCGCGAACACCTCGCCCTTCCACTCGGTCTCCAGATGCCCGACCGCGGTGGAGGCGGCGTCGCCGGCATCGTTCCAGCCCTCGAACGCGGCCACCATGACCGGGTCGATCAGCTCGGGAACCCCCTCGAGCTCGATCACCCAGTGCCTCCTTCCGACGTGCCCTCGCGTACGTCCCAACCTTACGGCGTTCGGGAGCGACGCCCGCAGCCCCCTTGCACGGGGGAGTGAACGGATCACTGCCCCGCGAGGGGGTCCCGGACACCCCGTCAGTCGTCCGAGCTGTCACGGCGGCCCCATGCGTGAGCCCCGCGTGGCGGTCTCACCGGGCGGCGCGGCGGTCTCACGGTGCGGCGCGCAGCCACCGCTCCACGCTCGCGATGTGCACCGTGGCCCAGGACCTCGCCGCCTCCGCGTCCCGGTCGCGCAACGCCCGGACGATGGCCCGGTGTTCGCGCAGGGTGCGGTCCACGGCCTCGTCCCGGGCCAGGCCGTCCCAGATCCGCGCGCGGAGGGTGGGCCCGGTCAGCCCGTCGAGCAGGGAGCAGAGCACCGCGTTGCCCGAACCGGCCGCGACGACCCGGTGGAACTCCAGGTCGCAGGCGACCAGTTCGGCCACCGACGACTCCTTGCCCAGCGCGTCCAACTGCGCGGACAGCACGTCGAGTTGTCCGTCGTCGAGCCGGGTCGCCGCCATCGCGGTGGCGGCCGGCTCCAGGATGCGGCGCACCTGGAGGAGCTCCAGGACCGTGTCGCCCCGGTGCAGGTCCGCGGCGAACCCCAGTGGTTCGAGCAGCAGTCGAGGATCCAGACTGGTCACGTACGTGCCGTCGCCCTGCCGCACGTCCAGCACCCGCAGCAGCGACAGCGCGCGCACCGCCTCGCGCAGCGAGTTGCGCGACAGGCCCAGTTCCGCGGCGAGTTCGCTCTCCTTCGGCAGCCGGTCGCCGGGCCGCAGCGCGCCCGTGACGATCATGTCCTTGATCCGGCCGATCGCCTCGTCGGTGACTGCCATGCCGACCTCCCACGGTGCCGATGTCCAGCTCCGGACATCAGACATCCGATGTCTCAGGTCACATTATGCGGGCTCACCCGGCGCGCCGGGCCCCTCCCCGGCCGCCAGCAGACGCAGCGCCTCCAGCGCCACCACCGCGCCGCGCTCCACGCCCGCCGCGACCACCTCCCGGTGCGGGTCGTAGCCGCCGGTGGCCTCCTCGTCGACCAGGTCGTCGGCGTTGGCACCGTCCACGACGACGATCCCGCCCGCGACCAGACCCCGCAGCGACGCCGTCACCAGCAGCGCCGACAGCTCCATCTCGATCGCCGCGAGCCCGGCACCGGTGTACGACGTCAGCGGGATCAGCCCCGGCTGGAAGGCCGCCCGCGTCCACACCACACCCCGGTGGTGCGGCACGCCCGCCTCGCGCGCGGCCCGCTGCAACGCGAACACCGCCTCCGGCGCGGCGTACGCCGGGTACTCCGGCGGCAGCAGCTGCTGGGTCACCCCGTCGTCGCGTACCGCGGCCTCCGCGATCACCAGGTCGCCGTCGGCGATCCCCGGCCGCATCGCGCCCGCCGTACCGAACCGCACAAAGGTGCGCACGCCGGCGTCGGCCAGCTCCTGGAACAGCAGGATCGCCCCCGGCGCGCCCACCCCGTGGGAGGCCACGAGGACCGGCAACCCCTTCCACTCCCCGGTGAGGACGCGGTACTCGCGGTGGTACGACACCTCGCGGGCGCCGTCGAGCTTCGCGCCGACGAGCGCGGCGCGCAGCGGGTCCCCGACGACCAGCGCGTGCGGGGGCAGCCCGGCGCGCGGGACACGGGTGACGGGCAGCAGTTCCGTGGTCATGAAGCCTCTCCGGTACGGCGGCGGACACCCCGACCGTACGCAGTCCCGGCGCCACGGCCCGGGGACGACGCGAAACGCGCTCGCCGGATGCGGCCGAACAGGCCGGAGGGGGCGGCTCCGTCCGGCCGGGAGCCGCCCCCCTGTCCACCACGGCCCCGGTACGGAAGGGGCCGTCCCCGCCGCGGCCGCCCCTCGGTCAGGGGAGTGGGGGCGGCCACGAGGTGGTCACTTCTCGTCGAGCAGGTTCCGCACCTTCCCGCGCACGTCCTCCGTGTCCAGACCGCGGATCGTCAGCGTCGTACGGCGGCGCAGCACGTCCTCGGGCGTCTCGGCCCACTCGTTGTCCCGGGCCCACACCACCTGCGCCCAGATCTCGGGCGCGTCGGGGTGCACCCGCTCGCCCAGCGCCGGGTCCTCGTTGGCGAGCCGGGCGATGTCGAAGGCGAGCGAGCCGTAGTGGGTGGCCAGGTGCCGCGCCGTGTCCGCCGCCATGCGCGGGCCCGGCGCCGGCCGGTCCACCAGCAGCCGGTGCGCGACCGCGCGCGGGTTGGCGACCCCGGGCAGCGGCAGCCGCTTCGGCAGCGACGAGATCGGCTCGAAGTCCTCGCCCAGCGGCCGGCCGGGCAGCGCCTCCAGCTTCTTCATGACCGTACGGCCGATGTGCCGGAAGGTGGTCCACTTGCCGCCCGCGACGGACAGCATCCCGCCCCTGCCCTCGGTCACGACGGTCTCGCGCTTGGCCTTCGCGGTGTCGCCGGGGCCGCCGGGCAGCACCCGCAGACCCGCGAACGCGTAGGTGATGAGGTCGCGGTCGAGCTGCTGGTCGCGTATGGAGAACGCGGCCTCGTCGAGTATCTGCGCGATGTCCTTGTCGTTGACGGCGACATCGCCCGGCTCGCCCTCGTAGGTCTCGTCGGTCGTGCCGAGCAGCAGCATGTCCTCCCAGGGGAGGGCGAAGGTGATGCGGTACTTGTCGATCGGCGTGGCCAGCGCGGCCTTCCACGGCGCGGTCCGCTTCAGGACCAGGTGCGCGCCCTTCGACAGCCGGATCGAGGGGGCGGCCTTCGGGTCCTCCATGCGGCGCAGGTGGTCGACCCACGGGCCGGTCGCGTTCAGCACGAGCCGGGCGTCCACGCCGAACTCCTCGCCCGACAGCCGGTCGCGCAGCTCGGCGCCGGTGACCCTGCCCCGGGTGAAGCGCAGGCCGGTGACCTCGGCGTGGTTGAGCACGACCGCGCCCGACTCGACCGCCGCGCGGACCGTCATCAGGGCCATCCGCGCGTCGTTCATCTGGTCGTCGCCGTACACGGCCACGGCCTTGAGGTTGTCGGTGCGCAGCTCGGGCACGTCCTGCGCGGCCTTGGCCGGCGAGAGCAGATGGCCCACGCCGTCACCGAACGCGGAGAGCGCGGAGTAGGCGAACACGCCCGCCCCGAGCTTCGCCGCGCCGTGCGGCCCGCCCTTGTACACGGGGAGGTAGAAGGTGAGCGGGTTCGCCAGGTGGGGGGCCACCTGGCGGGAGACCGCACGGCGCTCGAAGTGGTTCTCCGCGACCAGCTTCACCGCGCCGGTCTGCAGATAGCGCAGACCGCCGTGGAGCAGCTTGGAGGAGGCGGAGGAGGTGGCGCCCGCGAAGTCGCCGGCGTCGACCAGTGCCACCCTGAGCCCGGACTGCGCGGCGTGCCAGGCGGTGGAGATGCCCAGGATGCCGCCGCCGATCACGAGGAGGTCGTACGTCGCCTTGGAGAGCTGCTCCCGGGTCTCGGCCCGGCTCGGGTTCGAGCCGGAGGCCGGGTGCGTACCGAGGGCAGGCACGGTCTGCAGGGTGGACTGACTGGTCATGTGGGGTTCTTGCTCCTCGTCAGTTCTCGTCCTCGAGCCAGCCCATGGTCCGCTCGACGGCCTTGAGCCAGCTCTTGTACTCACGGTCGCGGGTCTCCGCGTCCATGCGGGGGGTCCACTCCGCGGCCCGGCGCCAGTTGGCGCGCAGGTCCTCGGTGTTGGTCCAGAAGCCGACAGCGAGACCGGCGGCGTAGGCGGCGCCGAGGCAGGTGGTCTCGGCGACCATGGGGCGCACCACGGGCGCGTCCAGGACGTCCGAGAGCGTCTGCATCAGCAGATTGTTCGCGGTCATGCCGCCGTCGACCTTGAGTGTCGACAGCTCGACGCCGGAGTCCTTGGTCATGGCGTCGGCGATCTCGCGGGTCTGCCAGGCCGTGGCCTCCAGCACGGCGCGGGCCAGGTGCGCCTTGGTGACGTACCGGGTCAGACCGGCGATCACACCGCGGGCGTCGGAGCGCCAGTGCGGGGCGAACAGGCCGGAGAAGGCCGGCACGAAGTAGGCGCCGCCGTTGTCCTCGACCGACAGCGCGAGCGTCTCGATCTCGGCGGCGGTGGAGATCAGGCCCATCTGGTCGCGCATCCACTGCACGAGCGAGCCGGTGACGGCGATCGAGCCCTCCAGGGCGTAGACCGTCTTCTGGTCGCCGATCTTGTAGCCGACCGTGGTCAGCAGGCCCGCGTACGAGTTGATGATCTTGTCGCCGGTGTTCATCACCATGAACGTGCCGGTGCCGTACGTCGACTTGGTCTCGCCCTCGGAGAAACAGGTCTGGCCGAACAGGGCCGCCTGCTGGTCGCCGAGCGCGGAGGCGACGGGGATGCCGCCGAGCAGGTCGCCGAGGGGGCCGCCGGTGATCTCGCCGTAGACCTCGGCGGAGGAGCGGATCTCGGGCAGGATCTGCAGCGGCACGCCGATCGACTCGCAGATCTTCTCGTCCCACGCCATGGTGTGCAGGTTCATGAGCATGGTGCGGGAGGCGTTGGTGACGTCCGTGACGTGCTTGCCGCCGTCGACACCGCCGGTCAGGTTCCAGATGACCCAGCTGTCCATGGTGCCGAAGAGGATGTCGCCCGCCTCGGCGCGGGCCGCGAGGCCCTCGACGTTGTCGAGCAGCCAGCGGGCCTTGGGGCCGGCGAAGTAGGAGGCGAGCGGCAGGCCCGTCTCCCGGCGGAAGCGGTCCTGGCCGACGTTGCGGCCGAGTTCCTTGCACAGGGCGTCGGTGCGGGTGTCCTGCCAGACGATGGCGTTGTGGACCGGCTCACCGGTGTTCTTGTCCCACAGCACGGTCGTCTCGCGCTGGTTGGTGATGCCGATGGCCTTGATGTCGTCGCGGGTGATGCCGGCCTTCGAGATGGCCCCGGCGACGACTTCCTGGACGTTGGTCCAGATCTCCGAGGCGTCGTGCTCGACCCAGCCCGGCTTCGGGAAGATCTGCTCGTGCTCCTTCTGGTCGACCGAGACGATGCGTCCGTCGCGGTCGAAGACGATGCAGCGGGACGAGGTGGTGCCCTGGTCGATCGCCGCGATGAAGGGGCCGGCGGTGTGCGCGTCGGTCACTGTGTGCTCCTGGGGTTCCGTGAGGGAAGGGGACTGACCTACCGGTGCTCTAAGCAAAAGCGACGTTGTAGATGCCCGCAGCGATGGCGCCGCCGATCAGCGGACCGGCCACCGGGATCCAGGCGTAGCCCCAGTCGGAGCCGCCCTTGTTGGGCAGCGGGAGAAGGGCGTGCACGATGCGCGGGCCCAGGTCACGGGCCGGGTTGATCGCGTAGCCGGTCGGGCCGCCGAGCGAGAGGCCGATGGAGACCACGACCAGCGCCGTGATGAGCGCGCCGAGGGTGCCGAGGCCGTTGCCGTTCGCGTTCAGACCCTGGGTGAGGACGGCGAGGACGAGGACGGTCGTGCCGATGATCTCCGTCGCGAGGTTCTGCCACACGTTGCGTATCTCGGGGCCCGTGGAGAAGACGCCCAGGACCGGGCCCGCGCCCTGCTCCTCGGCCTCCACCGCCTTGGCCGCCGTGGCCTGCGCACCCGGACCGCCGACGATCTCCTTGTCGGTGAGGTGCGCGTGGAACTGGCCGTAGTAGGCGACCCAGACCAGCGCCGCGCCGATCATGGCGCCGAGCAGCTGACCGCCCCAGTACTCCGGGACGTTGCTCCAGTCGCCGCTCTTGATGGCGAGTGCGAGGGTCACGGCCGGGTTCAGGTGGGCGCCGGACAGCGGCGCGGAGGTGTAGACGGCCGTCAGGACGGCAAAACCCCACCCGAAGGTGATGGCGAGCCACCCGGCGTTGCGCGCCTTGGAGGCCTTCAGCGTGACGGCGGCGCAGACGCCGCCGCCGAGGAGGATGAGTATGGCGGTACCGATGGTCTCGCCGATGAAGATGTCGGAGCTGGACACCCGCGACTCCTTTGTCCTTCGTCCAGGGAAGCCGAACCCCGGGTCCCACCGGGATTGCGGCGCCCTCAGGGAGTGAGAGCTGTTTGTCGGCCGCCGGCATCGGCACACCCTAGCGTGTATTGCCGGTAGGTGTTCGACATTGCCGACCGATGGACGGGAGTCTTTCCCGACGTCACACGTGCGTCAAGACTCTCGTTGGCGAAATTCCGATCGTTATCGATGGCTGTGAGTCGTCGGTGCGGCCATGGAAGCGCTGGTCAGCCGGGCGGCGGAGGGGGTAGGGAATTCCGCCGTACCGACCGGCCAGTATGTCGACTTTGTCAGGGTACGGCGAGGGCCGGGACGCCGCCTGGCGTCCCGGTGTTTTCTTGCCTTGTTCTCAGCTCGGCGGGGTTCCGCGGGTGGGACCGGCGGGGTTCCGCGGGCCGGGTCGGCGGGGTCTTCGGGTCGGCCCGGGGCGGG